>CAYLKV010000013.1:6278-62296 GCA_964384545.1 uncultured Proteiniphilum sp. | reverse complement strand
ATAACTTATGGCAAAACATGCACTTAAATAATAGTCTCTGGTTATGGAAAAGAAAACAATAGATATCTATAAAGCTAACAAGCTGGCTATTTTACTGTTTGTGGTTTTTGCTCTGCTTTTTGGACTGCCATTTTATCTCTTATGGAGGCCTGTGATTGGGTTTTCCATACAAAGTATTATAATTTTTCTAATACTCTTAATCATTGGTGTAGTTATCCATGAATTGATTCATGGGTTTGTTTTTGGACTATTTGCAAAGAGTCGGTTTAAAAGTATTAAATTTGGTATATTGTGGGCGTACTTCACCCCTTATTGTCATTGTAATGAGCCCATTAAACTAAAATATTATATTATAGGAGCTCTAATGCCTGCATTAATTTTAGGTTTTTTACCTGCAATAGTTTCTATTTTAAACGGTAACTTAATGCTGTTAATTTTAGGGGTTATTTTTATAAGTGCTGCAGCCGGTGATTTTTATGTGGTATGGATTTTAAGAAAAGAGAGCATGAATATCTCTGTGCTTGATCATCCTTCAGAACCTGGTTGTATTATTTATCGAGAGAATTAGTATTATCGATACATTTAGTATTATGCAAACATTTGCCGATAGAGTTGTTGAGTTCAACAGAAACCTCGCTTACAATGGAGATCTGCCTTCTGGTTTTCAGGTAATGAATCCCTTTACAGACAATCCTGAGACTATTAAGGTAATGAGGGAATTTTACAACAAATTCTACAGTGATAATAACAGGAGAAGATTTATTATAGGAATAAATCCAAGTCGCAATGGCGCAGGGGTTACCGGTATACCTTTTACTGACACAAAAAGACTTGAGAGTGCTTGTGATATTAAGATGAAGTCGTCTCACACTCATGAGGTCTCTTCTGTTTTTATTTATGAGATGATTGAGGCTTATGGAGGGACGGCGAGGTTTTACAATGATTTTTATATTAACTCACCTTTTCCGCTTGCAATATTAAGGGAGACTAAAGATGGTAAATGGCTTAATGCTAATTATTACGACGATCCAAAACTGTTTAAGATGGTGAAGGGTTTTATGATTGAGTCTTTAAAAAGGCATATCGATCTGGGACTTAAAACTTCTGAGGTTTTTATTTTGGGTAAGAAGAATGCCGATTTTATTGCTAAACTAAATTCTGAAGTAAAAATGTTTGATAAGCTTACAGCTCTTGAGCATCCTCGATTTATTCAGCAATATAAATCGAGATTCAAGCAGCTTTATATCGATAAGTATATTAACGCGTTTTTTACTTTTTGCTAAATTGAAGGTCGATATTATCCTTTTACTGCAAAAAAATTAGTTCTTTTGTAAGTAAATAGCTTCAAAATAACATTTATGATTATCCATGATTTAACAGAACTGATTGATAGGTCAAAACAGAAACCTAAAAAAAGGATTGCCGTTGCCTCCGCAGAAGATGATAATGTACTTAAAGCATTACAGAATGCTATTAATGAGGAGATAATAGTTCCAATTCTGGTTGGTAACAGAGAGAATATTGAGTCTATTGCTAAGAAGGTAGGATTCGACCTAAAAGGTGTGGAGATTATTGATATTAGCAATTCAGATTTGAACTCTGCAACCGTAGCTATACAACTTATAAAGAGTGGACAGGCCGATATTTTAATGAAGGGGTTAATACAGACAGGTGATCTGTTGAGAGCCGTATTAGATAAGGAGAACGGACTTCCTGTTGAGCGATTACTTAGTCATGTTGCACTATTTCAATCGCCTTATTATCATAAAGTTTTTTGTATAACTGATGTAGCAATGAATATTGCACCCGATCTTGAAGCTAAAATTAAGATTCTGAATAATGCAGTATCTGTATTTCATCAGTTGGGAGTTGAGAATCCAAAAGTTGCAGTTGCAGCAGCTGTTGAAACAGTAAACCCTAAAATGGAGGCAACTGTACATGCTTCACTAATAAAAGAGAAGAACGGGAATGGCGAAATTATTGGCTGTATTGTTGATGGTCCTTTAGCATTTGATATTGCTTTTAACAAAGATGCTGCTGCACACAAAAATATTGTTAGTGATGTGGCAGGAGATTGTGATATTGTTGTTATGCCTGAAATAAATGCAGGTAATATGGTTTATAAAACTCTTAACTTTCTTGGAGGTGCAAATACAGCTGCAATTATATCGGGAGCATCCGTTCCGATTGTATTAACATCTCGTTCTGATGATGACAGGACAAAATTACTTTCAATAGCACTTGCTTCTTTATTGGTTTGATGTAAAATTTAAAAGTATTAATATATGAGTATCTTAGTTATTAATCCCGGCTCTACCTCTACAAAAATTGCAATATATCAGCAGGAAAGGGTTGTTTTTCTGAAAACGATAAGACATACTCCTGAAGAATTGAGGATGTATAAACGTATAACAGATCAGTTTGAGTTTAGAAAAGATGTTATCATTAATGAGCTAAAAGGAGCTGATGTTCATGTTGAGACAATTGAAGCTGTGATAGGTCGTGGAGGGCTAGTTAAACCCATTGCTTCCGGAGTTTACAGAGTTAATGAGACAATGAAAGCCGATTTGCTTGAGTGTAAACGAGGTGAGCATGCAAGCAATCTTGGAGGTTTAATTGCAGCTGATATTGCTAAGCAACTTCCTTCGGCAGAGGCGTTTATTGCAGATCCTGTGGTTGTTGATGAGCTAGAACCTCTTGCACGCTATTCGGGGCACCCTCTTTTTGAAAGAAAATCTATTTTCCATGCCCTTAATCAGAAAGCCGTTGCTCGTTCTCATGCCAAATCGATAATGAAGAAATATGAAGATTTGAATCTTATCGTTGTCCATTTAGGTGGAGGTATAACAGTTGGTGCTCACCGTAAAGGAAAAGTTATAGATGTTAATCAGGGACTCGACGGAGATGGTCCTTTTTCTCCTGAGAGATCTGGTACACTGCCGGTTGGTCAGCTAATTAAAGTTGCATTCAGTGGTATATACAGTCAAGCCAAAATGAATGAGATGATTTTGGGAAAAGGTGGTATGATGGCATATCTCGGAACTAATGATGCTTATATTGCTGAACGTTCTGCAAGAGATGGTGATGATAAAGCATTGCTGGTATTGCAAGCAATGGCTTATCAAGTGTCGAAAGAGATTGGTGCTATGGCTACTGTTTTAAATGGTAAGGTTGATGCTATTCTGATTACTGGAGGAATAGCAAACAGTAAGTGGTTTTGTAACCTGATTAGTGAGCGTGTTTACAGAATTGCTCCTGTCCATCTTTACCCTGGAGAGGATGAGATGGGTGCATTGGCCGAAAATGCGAGACTTGCGCTTGAGGGTGAAATTGAAATTAAAGATTATAAATAGTTAATGATTTATATATTTAATCCTGAACATGATTTGGCAATAGGCGACTTAAGTCCTAATTATACACCTCCTGCATCTATTGTAAAGATGAGTAGTGATTTAGCTCTTCTTCCAATCTGGTATGCCATGGGTGCTAAGGTTGTTGTAGATAGTAAAGATTGTTCAAGTTATTTTGAATATATAAAGAAATTGCTTCCTTTAGAGTCGACTCTCATCAGTAGTGCAGATCTTAAAGATTATGGAGACACTTCATTTATTCCTTGGGGTTGGAATCCTTTAATCAGAAATAGGTTAATTTCTTTGGGTGTAGAACAGAACAATCTTCCTTCAATAGATTATCTGGAGAAACTGAGACTCTATTCAAATAGGCTTAATGCTGTTGAGATACTAAAGGAGTTGAGAGGTGAAGATGATCTGTTAACCGGGGAATCTCACTATTTCACAGAGTTGGATGATTTACTTAAATATTTAAGATCCACTCCAGGAAATAAAGTTTTGAAAATGCCTGTTTCGGGAAGTGGAAGAGGTTTGATATGGATACTCGGAGAAATTACAGATAAGCAGACTGATTGGTGCAGGCGGGTGATTAAAAAACAGGATGGTGTAGTGGCTGAACCTGTTTTGGAGAAGATTCTGGATTTTGCTTTAGAATTCGAAATTCGTTCGGGTAGAGCAGATTTTGTAGGATACTCTCTTTTTAAGACAGCCAATTCAGGTGCTTACTCCGGAAATTTGTTATTGTCGGATGAGGAGATTGAGCATAGGTTATTGTCATATATTCCTAAAAATTTATTAAATAAAATATGTAAGGCTCTACAGCAAAAAATATGTGACAGATTTTCTGACTATGAAGGGTATGTTGGTGTGGATATGATGATTTGTAAAGAGATTATTGAGGATAAAATCATTAATAAGTTACACCCTTGCGTTGAGATTAATTTGAGGATGAATATGGGAGTTGTATCACATATGATTTATAACAGATTTATTGATTTTGGAAGCCAGGGGTGCTACTCGGTAGAATATTTCAAAGAAGAGTCTTCTGCATTGGATTTCCATAAAAAAATGCAACGGGAGAAACCGCTTCTGATAAATAATGGAAAAATTATTTCCGGATATCTCGCGTTAACTCCCGTTACACCTTCAACCAACTATTCAGCTTTTGTAATAGTTGATCTTTTGAATTAATCTATACACCTCATCAATTTCAATTTCATCGGGCTTGAGAAGCAACATGTTTTCTGAACACTCTAAACGTCCTTCCTTTATATTAAAATTAGATGAATAGCCTATTTTAGTCAGCTAGTTAATTACTTCTGTTTAAGTTGTATAGGTTCTAATAACTACTGGTTTTTATGTAAATTATTTTTTGAACTCTTCAGCAAAATATTTATAGAACAGAGGTATGGTTCTTATTCCATTATAAAACTGTTCAAGTGGGAAGTTTTCATTGGGTGAATGAATTGCATCTGATCCCAGACCGAAGCCCATTAGCACAGATTTTGTTCCTAGTATCTCTTCGAATGTTGCAATAATAGGGATGCTGCCACCCGAACGAACAGGTATTGGCTCCTTACCATAAACATCTGCAAATGCTTTCTCAGCTGCTCTGTAAGCAGGTAAATCTATTGGGCAAACATATGAAGGACCGCCATGTAAATATTCCACCTTAACTTTCACAGATTTGGGCGCTATCTCCTCAAAGTATTTAACAAATAACTCAGCTATTTTGTTGTGCTTCTGGTTTGGTACTAGTCTAGTACTTATTTTTGCATATGCTTTTGAAGGTAGTACAGTTTTTGCTCCTTCACCTGTATATCCTCCCCAGATGCCACATACATCAAATGTAGGTCTAATTCCTGTACGTTCGTTGGTGCTATATCCCTTTTCACCGGAAACTTCCTCTATATTCATAGATTTTTTGTAGTTCTCGAGTGAAAATGGAGCTTTTGCCATCATCTCTCGTTCAGTGTGAGAAACTTCAATAACATCATCATAAAAACCTGGTATTAATATCTTACCGTTCTCATCCATTGTTTGAGCAATCATCTTGGAAAGCACATTTATTGGATTTGCAACAGCACCTCCAAACAGACCGGAGTGAAGATCTACATTTGGACCGGTTACCTCTACTTGCCAATAGGCCAGACCTCTTAGCCCTGTAGTAATTGATGGCACATCTGGTGCAATCATAGATGTATCTGACACTAAGATGATGTCCGACTTGAGAAGTTCTTTGTTTTCTTCACAGAACTCAGGTAGACTGGGTGAGCCAATCTCCTCTTCTCCTTCAATTAGGAATTTTACATTGCATTTTAATTCACCCGACTGAACCAAATATTCAAATGCTTTAGCATGCATAAACGACTGACCTTTATCGTCGTCAGCACCACGGGCCCATATTTTTCCATCTTTTACAACCGGTTCAAAAGGTTCTGTATTCCATAAATTCAATGGGTCAACCGGCATTACGTCCATATGTGCGTAAACCATTACAGTTGGCGCATTAGGATCAATTATCTTTTCACCATATGTTACAGGGTTGCCTTTGGTTTCCATAACTACTGCTTTGTCGGCTCCGGCAGCAAGTAGAATCTCTTTCCATTTTTCTGCAGCTCTGTACATTTCAGCCTTATGATCAGGAAGAGAGGAAATTGAGGGTATTCGTATAAGTTCAAATAGCTCTTCAAGAAAACGATTTTCATGGGTCTTAACGTAGTTGTTGATTTTTTCCATATTAATTTTAAGTTTATAATTCTAAATTATTGATTAAAGCAAACATACAAAAAACTTCTTTTTTAGCCTCTTGTCAGAGATGATTATTTGTATTTTATTATCAATTATTTAACCTATAAATTCATTTTAAGGGAATATACAGATGTTCTTGCTGTAATAAAAAGTATATCTCTCTTTTTTCCTCCGAAACATAGATTTGAGGGAGACTCAGGTACATTAATCTCTTTTATAAGTTGACCTTCAGGTGAGTATACCCAAACCTTTCCCATTGTCAGATATATATTGCCATGTTTGTCAATTGTCATACCATCTGAACCCTCATTAGCAAAAAGAGTTCTGTTTGAAAGATTACCATCTTCCATTATATCATATCTCCAAATCTTACGGTCGTTTATATCAGCCACATAAAGCATTTTACCATCAGGTGTTCCAACCAGACCATTAGGCTGAACGTAGTTGCCGGATACTAATTTTACCTCACCTTTTGGAGAAATAAAGTATACACCACGAGCATCTTGTTTTTCTGAATGACCCTCTTTCCAATATTCTCTATGATAATAGGGATCGGTAAAATAGATTCCGCCATTAGGTGCGATCCATAAATCATTTGGTCCATTAAGGTGTTTACCATTATAATTCTCAAAGACAACCTTGTGCTTTTTATTCTTTCCGAAAACAATAATACGGTTAAACTGATCGGCGCAAGAAAACAGTTGATTTTTTTTATTGAAATACATTCCATTAGAGCGTTCAGTGCCATCTAACCATAACGAAACTCCTTTTCCCTCTTTCCAGACATATATTTTGTCATTTGGTTGATCTGTAAAGTACACATCACCTTTTGAGTTAGCAGTTGAGCCTTCTGTAAAAGAGTAGCCTGTTGCAATTTTCTCTACAACAGCGTCTTTTGCCACAATATCATTATTTTCATTTCTGTTCTGTGCAAATAATCCCATCATTGTGAGTAGTGATAAAAATATGGAAGTTAATGTAATTCTTTTCATAATTATGATATTTAAAACTATTAAATTTTAGAGCTGAGTCTTCGTAAAGTACCCAGGTATAATCTTCTGAATAATGAATTTGAAAACCAAAGACTTCTATGTAAACTCCAGTTAATATCATCTTTAGTTATCTTTCTATTTCTTCTTATTATAGCTGTTACTTCTGCTATAACTTGGCCTGTACTGCAATATTCTCTTGTATTTAGATTGCCGTCTCCTCTTAATGTAATTGTATCTTTTTCAATCCTTTCTATTCGATGAATAACATAGCTGTTTGCCTCAGTTTTTGCTAAAACAATATTTCCTTTTTGAATAGATTTTTCATCGAGTGGACTTAACTCTATCTCATCGGTTTTGGGTCTAATAAAAGGCAGCATACTGTTTCCTTTTGAAGGAATAACAACTTTATGACCAGCATTGATTTCTGTCAGAATATGGGTAAAGAAAGATTCGTTTCGGATTATTAATTGCATTTTATTCAAACAGTTCATAGTTGTAGTTATCGCAAATATAATCTTTTTAAAGGTTTTAATTATAAAATTTGTAATAATAGTAAATAGTTCTGATTTTTATATCTTTGCGTCAGTTATATAATCAATAGTATGAGGAGAATTAAATTTATAGGATTATCAATTTTAACAGTAGGGTTGATGATGGCATGCAATGCGAGTAACAAAGGTTTAAGTGATATACAAGAATCGGGTTATATTAGTGAAGATGTTGCACTTGAGGTGATATCACAGCTGAAAGATTCACTTGGAGATAGTTTTACATTCAGAATTGAACGTGGGGTGAGACAAACTGCAAACCTTTGGAGAGAATCGGACGGTACTAAAGATGAGTTTTTGCAATTTTGCAAAAGCTCGTTTGTCGCTGATGAGAACAACCTCGAGTTGCTTTACAATACTCTGGAGCGCAACTTCGAAATTATAAAAGGTTATTATCATAAAATGGATGTTGAGATGAAAATGCCATTACAGCTTGTTGGACCGGATATCACAGAAGTAGACATGATGTTTGGAAGTTATAGTCCTTCATCTCATTTGACTGATGATTTATATAATAATAAGATTGCATTTATTACTGCACTTAATTTTCCTTTCTACTCATTGGATGAGAAGACTGAGATTGGAGTGAATTGGAGTCGCAATGAGTGGGCATATGCACGAATGGGCGATAAATTTACTACCCGGGTTCCTTCGAATATACAGCAACATATATCTAAAACTTTGACTGAGGCTGATGCTTATATATCTGGCTATAATATTTTTATGGATAAGTTAAGGAGTGATGATGATGTTCAGATTTTTCCTGATAATATGAAACTGATTTCTCATTGGGGACTTCGTGATGAATTGAAATCTAATTATGCTGATAGTGAGAATGGGCTTGAGAAACAGAGGATGATATATAAAGTAATGGAACGTATTATTGATCAGTCGATTCCTTCTGAGGTGATTAATAATGGGGACTATAACTGGAATCCTTACAACAACGAAATTAATAATAATGGCGAGAAGAAAGATATAACTCCTGAAGAGACAGGTAGATATGATGTGTTTATTAATAATTTTCTTGCACTTCGCCAGTTAGATCAGTATGCGCCATACTATAAAACTGAATTAGATCGTGCATTTGATGGAACGATGGAGATTCTACAGAAAGATGTTGAGGGGCTATTTGTAGGACTGGTATCTTCTCCACAGGTTAAAGAGGTTGCAAATCTAATAAAGCTGAGATTAGGTCGCGACCTTGAACCTTTTGATATATGGTACAATGGTTTTGTAGCGGGCAAATCTATAAGTGAAGATGAATTGACAGCCATCACTTCCAGAAAATATCCTAATGCAAAAGCTCTTGAAAAGGATTTACCAAATATTCTTGTGAAATTGGGTTGGAGCACCGAAAAAGCAAATGAGATAAGCTCTCTAATAACTGTAGATTCTTCACGTGGGGCCGGTCATGCCTGGGGTGCAGAGATGCGCAATGATTTAGCACGTCTTCGCACAAGAATTGGCGACGGAGGCATGGATTATAAGGGCTATAATATTGCTGTTCATGAGTTTGGTCATAATGTGGAGCAAACAATTACAATGAACGATGTTGATTTCTACACATTAAATGGAGTACCAAATACCGCATTTACAGAAGCGGTAGCTTTCCTATTTCAGAAGCGTGATCTTGAGCTGTTAGGGCTAAAAAATCCAAATCCCGAAGATGAGTATTATGAGGCATTGGATGCTTTCTGGAATACCTACGAAATTATGGGTGTTTCGCTTGTTGATATTCAGGTGTGGGAGTGGCTGTATGCAAATCCTTCGGCAACTGCAGCTGAGTTGAAAGAATCCATCATCTCAATTGCAAAAGATGTATGGAATAAATATTATGCTGAAGTGTTGGGCGGTGAAGATCAGACTCTTCTTGCAATATATTCACATATGATAGATAACCCTCTGTATCTACCAAATTATCCAATCGGGCATTTAATCAATTTTCAAATTGAACAGCAGGTGGAAGGTAAGAATCTTGCCGAAGAGATGAATAGAATGTATACACAAGGTAGTATCGTACCTCAGATTTGGATGAAGAATGCGGTAGGCTCTTCTATCTCAATTGAGCCATTGTTGAAAGCTACAGATGAAGCACTTAAGACATTGAAGAAATAGAACAGTCTATTTCATGGTTATCAAACTGTTAAACAGGTCGTAAGCCGACTGCAGAAACAGCTGTCGGTTTTGTTTCATCTTCTGTATTTCATTCAATAGATCAGATTGTTTAATATATCCCTTATCGAATTGGACTTGAGCAGCTTGTGAGTTCTGTCTGCTCATTTCCCAATTTTGATGGTTAAGACGATGGTTCTCTTTTCTTACTTGAAGTTGAGAGAGATCATTTAGACGATCTTTATTGCGAATGTTTTGTAAATCACGCAAGTTTTCGCTCTCCATAAGTTTCTGCAAACGCAAACGTGACACCTCTTTTGAAGTGCTTAGTGATTGTGTGATAGGGACTTTTATAGATAGACCCACATAACTGTTGCCTCTCCAAAAATTATTATTAAATAGAGTAAGATCGTTTTTATAATAATTTGAACCATAATATCCGTTTAATGTTAGTGTAGGGGCATACTTCAATGAAGCAGTTTTTATTCGCAACTGTGCCAGATCTACCACCTCCTGTTGTCTGGCTTTCTCTATATCGAACGATGGTAGAGAATTGTGTTCCATCTTTTTGAGAAGAGTTTCGATATCTTCCTGCAATGAGAGTGATTCAATATTTTGGAGGGTAACTTCCATCCCGATAAGGTAGAGGAGTTCAGCTTTTCTATCATTGGCAATTTTTTCAGCCTCAAGAAGGTCGATTATAGATTCATTATAAGCTTTTTGTGAATTATTCTTTTCGACAAGACTGATTTTTTCCTTGAGAAAAAGCTGATTCGAATTATTTAAAAGAGCAGTGTAAAATGCTGTATCACCGATTAGAAGTAGTTTTTGTTCATTTGCGATAACACACTCAGCATAAGCAAGTGCTATCTTTTCTCTTAAATCATCCTCTGTAATTTGAGCATCATACTCCTGAATCTTCAATTGATGTTTCTGTTCTGCAACTCGGTTTATTTTTTCGGGGTTGAATAAATCGTAATTAATGTTTATCCCGGCAGATGTGTTCCACTTAGTATTGAATTTAAGATACATCAGTTCGTCATTTTGTACAGTTGGATCGAAAACGTTTGCAGGAACCGGTGTTTCAGGAATAATTAGGTTTCGTCTGAAATCTCCTGATAGATAGATGTTTGGGATAAAACCAAGTTGACTCTCTATCACCTTGATATTTGCCTGCTCTAATTTCATTTTCTCAATATTGAGAACAGGAGAGTTTTCAATAGCATATTTAACAGCCTCATCAAGAGTTAATAAGCTTTTTATCTCTTGAGAAAAGGAAGATGCTGAATAGAGCAAAATTATTGTGAATATTATTTTTCGCATTGAATAATTATTTTCTGTTTATCTGAATACAGATGAAGGCTCAACTGATTTAAGTTTTCGTATAGAGAAATATGAGCTTCCAACAGAAATTATAATTGTAGTCAGAAGCAAAAATCCTAATAGTGCCGGAGAGAGATTAATGATAAGTCCTCCCTTAGCCATCCCAATCTTCGAGACAAATAGCAGAACGAGTGAAACAATATATCCAAAAATGGCATATATAAAAGATTGTGCAATAACTAATCTGGTTATATAACCTCCTGATGCTCCAATTGCTTTTAGAGTTCCATAATCTTTAATTCTGTCGTAAGTAGATGAATACATCGTTAGACCGATAATAAAAAAGCCACTGATTATACCAAATAGAACCAATGTTGCGAAGCTCATACCCATATTGTTTGCTGTCATAACATTTACAATTGTGCTGGTTCTTATCTCTTCGGCCGGCCATGCTTTTAGATCGGGTGCTATATTATTTATCTGTGAAACAACAGAATTAATCTTTGTTGCATCCGGAACAGTTACAATGATACCACTAACTTGTGTTGCAGACATTCTTGAATATTGACGAGCTTTATCGGTTGTTGTATATATTAATGGTGATGTAAATCCTTTTGCATCTTTGGTTATTACACCTACAATTGCTGACTTTCCGTTAATCTCGAAACGAGTACCTAATTTCACGTCATATCTTAATGTCTTCTTGTCGTAAAAATCTATAGATACAACTTCAGGTGCTGCCAGACTCTCTATCTCTCCCTGATTTATTAGTTCGCTGTAAGGACCGGCGGCAAGAGTTGGGAAATCGCTACCAATTATCATTGCAGATGCATCTTTACCGTTAGGAAATTTAACCGAGACATTGTTTAGAATAAAACCATGTGTGGCTGAAATGTCATCTATGCTTCTTAACTGATTTACCCACCGTACATCAAAAGGAGATAGCTGATTAATGTTTTCAGTTTGCTTCTTTACAACAATTATTTGTGAATATTTGGGATTTGCATTTCCTACAATACCTCCAATTATATCAGCAAGATAAAAGAACATTCCCAACTCTATCCCTATCAGATAGATACTGATTATAATTGCAGTGAGAATACCCATACTTTTTGACTTCTCGTAACGTACAAACTTAAAGGCAGTACTGAGCATAATCTTTTAATTTAATTGTACTGTGCACTCTACTTTAGACTCGATAAACAGAGGTTTGCTTATTTCGTTGATAGAGACCTCAATTTCGCGTATTCGTCTATCTTCAAGATCTGTACCTCCATCTGAAAAGAGTGATTTCTTTTTCAAATCGGGTGATATTCTTGTTATCATTCCGGTTGCAGCTACATCTGTAGTACCTGGAAGTTTAATTGTACAAGATTGATTGAAATGTAGTTGATCAGCAAATAGTTCATCAATCTCAACTAAGACTACTAATGGGTTGTTTGGTGATAATCGTGCATATTGCTGATGAAGATTTAGAGCCTCTCCAACTTTTGGGTTAAGATCTAATAACAATCCATCGATTGGAGCAGTGAATTTTTTCTTTTCAATATCGCTTTGACTTGATGCTCGTTGAATCTTCAACTCATTGAGTTTTGATTCTTGTAGTTTTAAATCGTTTTCTGCTCTTTTTAACTGCTCATCGATCTGGCTAAATTCACTTTCCAAAGATCTTACATTCTCACCTGTAGTAGCTCCTGCCTTAAGCAATTCTTTTGCATCATTTAAAAGACGCTGCTTCTCTTTATGGGAAATGCGTTCCTGTTTAAGTGCAATTTTGGCTGATTTAACTGTAAGTTCCTGAGAATTAATTCTTGTATCTGCTTCTCTTGCCGATAACTCCTCGTCGTAGCTGTTTAGTGTCAGAATCAGATCGCCCTTCTTTACACTATCACCAACATTTATAAATATCTCGCTTACAATTCCGGAAGAAGGAGAGGCAAGATTTATAATACCACCCTGAGGAATTACTTTCCCAATACCCACAACTTGTGACGGTTTAACGTAGGGAGTTTCAACTGTTGTGTTTTCCCGATTATTGCCGCATGCAATAAAAAGCAGAGACATTAAAAAAAGGGTAATTTGTTTTTTCATTAATATCTGGTTTTCAATTTGTTTACAGTTATAATTATAGTTTTACAGTTTTATTTTCTATTTATAGAAATTCATCTTCCAGTATAGTTTCACTTATTCTACCTTCGGAAACATAGATTGTGCGGTTGGCATATTTCTTTAGTCGCACATCATGTGTAACCACAACAACAGCTTTATTATCAAGAGATAATTGAGTGAGCATCTCCATTACAAGCTTAGCGCTTTTATGGTCGAGAGAGGCTGTTGGTTCATCACAAAGAATAAGTTTGGGATTGGTAATAAGTGATCTCGAAATTGCAATTCTTTGTTGTTGACCTCCACTCAGATTTCGAGGCAGATTGTTTATTCGATCTTCCATGCCAAATCTCTTGATAAGCTCCAATGCTCTTCTTTTTGCCTCTTTACGTTTTACTCCTTGCAGTAAAAGAGGTTCCATTACATTTTCAAGTGCATTAAGTGGAGCAAGAAGATTAAAGCCTTGAAATACAAATCCGATATGCTGAAGTCTTAAATTTGATAACTCTTTCTCAGAGAGATCATTTACACTAGTCTCACCCACTAATACTTTACCTGTTGTAGGGTAAATAACAGATCCTAGAAGTGACAAAAGGGTTGTTTTACCAGATCCGGAAGGACCCACTAGTAAGGTAATCTCGCCTGTTCTGAATTCAATAGTTGTTGGCTGTAATGCTACAATTGTTGATTCTCCTGTTTTATATTCCTTCCCAGCATCTATTAGACGCGCTGCAATTTCCATAATATTAATTTAGACAACAAAAGAAATTAATTTATGATAGACTGACAAATAGTTACTCCATTTTTCTTAATCTAACTTCAGTTTGTGAATTTTGTAATTTGGTTTTTAGCTGGCTTACATCTGTATCGCCAAAGTGATAGGGATATAGGATATTAGGATTGAACATTTTAGTTGCATTTATAGCCTGATCAACTGTCATTGTATAGGGTTGATTGATAGGTAGAAAAGCTATGTCAATTTTTTTTAGATTTCTCATCTCAGGTATATCTTCTGTATCACCTGCAATATAAACATTAAGATTGTCTATTGATAATATATAACCGTTGTCGCGATAGCGAGGATGATACATTTCTCTGCCCTTAGTTGTGTTATAGGCGGGAACAGCTTTTATATTTATATCATCTCTCAATTTCAGATTATCACCATTTTTCATTACATCACCTTTTGATATTATATTGTAACTCGACTGATTAATGATAATTCTTGTATTCTCTTTTTCTAACTGATTAATTGCAACAGAATCGAGGTGATCGCCATGCTCATGAGTAATTAAAATGAAATCAGCTTTTGGGAAGGTCTTATAATCTGCAAACATGCCAACAGGATCGACTTGTATTATCAGACCATCATATGAAAGCATTAGTGAACCATGTTTTATGAATGTTATTACAACATCCTTATTATTAGCTGTTTTAAAAGTATCTGTTTCAAAAGTTTGTGCCATTATTAACTGAGAGATATTTAGGCTTATAATTAAAAATAGATATTTAGGTCTCATATTCAATATTTAAAGTTGTAATTATTAATCATATATATCAAATAAAAAACAAGTGAAACAATATAGTTGTTCATTGACAATTTAAGTAGAACAACTTGCAAATATTGTAATAATATAGTATTTCGATCAGTTTATTAAGATATAATATGAGTGTGTTATATGGGATAGCATCCAATTCTAAAATATTTTTATCACCTTTGCAAGTTTTCAATTGCTTTTATAATTTAATAGGTATCTAAATTTTAATTTAATAGTTGTGATTTAACTCTTTAATGTATATGTTTTATTCTCTGATTCTATATTTTTCTTTTCTATTGTTTTCTTCTGCACCTGCTTTTGCAAATCAAGATATAATATTTGATGAAAGTCCTGTTCAATCAGCTACAATTTTGCAAAATGAAAATTTTGATAATACTATCAATCAGGAATCAAAAGAATATTCATATGAAAGAGAGAAAAAAATTATAAGTTCATTAGTTGTCGCATTTATAATTATTATTGTTACTCTGACACCAAAACTACTTCTTATATATAGTGCGACGAAAAAATCGAAGAAGAGTAAATTAATTGAAAATAGTAATATGTTTAAAGGTCAAGAAGTTAATCCTATTCAGGATGTACGCTTTGATGAGTTGAGAGAACTTGTTATTAAGAATGATCCATTGTTTTACATTAAGTTCAGATCTGTATATCCAAACATAATACATAATATCTTAGAGAAACATCCGGGTCTAATAAAATCTGAACTGACCTTGTGTGCAATGATTTATCTCAATTTTTCTGCAAAAGAGATAGCAGAGTTTACATTTATACAGCACAGATCTGTACAAACTAATAGGAGCCGTTTAAGAAAAAAAATGAATTTATCTTCTGATTATAATCTGGATCACTATATACGCTCATTTAACCATTAAATTACAGTTAAAATAATCTTCGTGTTTTTATATCTTTTTAAGTCGTTGAAATATTGATATATACAATGTTGATAAAGGGGTTGTAGGGTCATCTGTAGAGTCTTTTTTACGCATTGTATATGTAATTTGTAGTATGTTTTGTATTACAATTATAGTGTTATTGCTGTATCTATTTTTATTGAAATACTGCATCAAATATTTTACTTTGAAAAGTTTTTTTTGATGTATTTGTATGAAAGAGCTGACTAGAAGTTTTTTGAAACTTCATATTTGTCTTCTTGATATTTTATCTGATCAGTATGATATGGGAGACCTATATTTATTTAAAAATGGAGTATTATATTAAATATAAATAGATTATATGAGTTTAATGTCATTATTATTGGAAACATCTTCTTTGGGAGTATTAGGATCTGCATTAGGTGCAGGAATTGCAGTTTTAGGTGCAGGAATTGGAATAGGTGAAATTGGTAAAGGGGCCTTAGATGGAATTGCACGACAGCCATCAGCAGGTTCTGATATTCGCACTACAATGATTATTGCCGCAGCACTTGTTGAAGGTGTAGCACTATTTGCAATTGTGGTTTGTGGTTTTATCCTATAAACCAAAGAATAATAATTTCAGATTTCATTTTCTTTATCCTATTCACTTTATGCCTCTTAAGATCTCCCTTTTACCGGGAGGTCCAGGGAGTCTTTCCATCTTGAACCCCTCCTCCTGAAGCATTCTCCTGATAACACCTTTTGCACAATAGGTTGTAAATACTGCGTTTGTGTTGCAAAGTGAGTATATTTTATTAAATACAGCTTTAGCCCACATTTCTGGCTGTTTTTCGGGTGCAAATGCATCGAAATATATAAGATCGAATAATTTATCGGGTTTGAATTGTGAAGGGTTGCTAAAATCAATCTTCTGTTTTAGAAGAGAGAAGTTAGTTGTTATCGCTATCTCTTCTTCCCATAGTGTTTTGTGGAGTTTTAGGAATAGTTCAGTTATTCTTTTTGAATCGATTGATTTAAACTCTATTAAATCAGATTTCTCTAAATCAGATTCATTAAATTCAATAACTTTTTGTTGAAATTGAATTAGTTGAATTGGGTAGTTTAATTTCTCGGCATCCTCTAAAGAGATTGGAAATAGTTCTATGCTGTTATAGAATATATTAATTGAACTATATTCAGTCTCTAGTAAAGTTAACAGAGCATTTAATCCTGTACCGAAACCAATTTCCAGAATGTTTATTGTCGGTTTGTTTCTTGAGTTATTACTTTCTAAATCATTTAATATATGTTTTAGTCCTGCATTAATAAAAATATGTTGTGACTCTTGAATTGCACCGTTAACCGAATGATAATGTTCATTAAGTTTAGGTACAAAAAGTGTATGAGAACCATCGCTTGTGGTTATAATTTGATGTTGCATATTTTATAGCAAAAATAGTTTCAATAAATAGCAGACTTACTGATTAAGTAGATGTAAACAAAATTAGGAAATCTTTGTTTACAATTTCCACTAACAGTCTAAAATTATTACTTTTGTCTATCAAATGACTTTTCAATTAGTTATCAAAAGATTATAAAATGAAATTAAAATATATATCACAGTTAATAACCTTAATATTCACCATATTTATTATCGGTTGTAATCAAGGCAAGAAGTCCGATATTAAAGATGAAAAGACGATTTTAACTGTTACAATTGACCCCCTACGTTACTTCTTGGAGCAGATTGTTGGGGATAATTTTATAGTTAAAACATTGGTGCCACCTGGGACAAGTCCCGAGACTTATGAACCAGCCCCTTCTTTGATGGTTGACATGAGTAAAAGTGAATTGTACTTTATTGTAGGGGACTTAGGTTTTGAGAAGGCATGGAGTAAGAGGCTGATAGATAACAATCAGGGAATAACTATAGTAGATTGTTCTCAAGGAGTTCATTTAATAGAGGGCGTCGAACATCATCATGAAGAAGATCTCGATCATAATCATGTACATGGGGAGATGGATCCACATATTTGGACATCACCCGATGCTGTAAAGATGATTGCAGAGAATATGCTTAATTCGATAATTGATTTTGATCCTGAAAACAGGACAACATATATCTCAAATTACAGAAGTTTTTTAGAAAAGGTAAATAGAACAGATAGTATTATAAATGAACTACTTACTGATTCGCCTGTAAGTTCGTTTATTATTTTTCATCCCTCTCTTGGGTATTTTGCAAATCATTATGATTTACATCAATATAGTATTGAGTTTGAAGGTAAGAATCCTTCACCTGCTCAAATCAAAACTCTTATAGATACAGCAGGAAAAGACAAAATAAATACTGTTTTTATTCAGAAAGGTTTTGATGAGAAAAATGCAGAGGTGATTGCAAAGGAAATAAAAGCGGATATATTTGAAATTGACCCTTTGACATATAGCTGGGATACAGAATTGATAAAAATTGCTGAAATTTTAACGAGAGACAGAGTTGAGGGTAAGTAATTTAACTGATTGATTTGGATGAATAAACTCGTAGAGATAGAAGGACTTACAGTAGGGTACGACAATAAACCAAATGTGCTAAATGAGGTTTCATTGACAATTTATGACGATGATTTCTTAGGCGTCATTGGACCCAATGGAGGAGGGAAGACCACCTTGCTCAAAACTATTTTGGGGCTTATTACTCCACAGTCTGGTAATATTAGATATTACGATAATGGGAAAAGTGTACCATCTTTAAATATTGGCTACCTACCTCAGATAAATCAGATAGATAAGAAGTTCCCAATTTCTGTTTCGGAAGTTATACTTTCGGGAATTACTCCAAAAAAGAATTTTTTAAGTCGCTACAGTACAGAGGAGAAGAAAAGGGTTAAACATGTAGCTGATCAGCTTGGTATATCTCCGTTACTTAATCGTGCAATTGGAGAACTTTCGGGTGGTCAGCTTCAACGAGTGCTTTTGGGAAGAGCTATTTTAGATAATCCTAAGCTTATAATTCTTGATGAACCAAGTACTTATGTAGATAAGCTTTTTGAGACCGATTTTTACAAACTGCTGGGAGAGATAAATAAAGATATTGCAATTATGCTTGTTTCACATGATGTAGGAACAATAATTTCGCTAGTAAAAAATATAGCTTGTGTTAACTTAGGATTGCATTATCATTCAGGTAGCGATATATCGCAGGAATGGCTTTCAACAGCATATCAATCTTGTCCAATTGAGTTGATAGGACATGGATCATTTCCTCATAGAGTGCTTCTAGAGCATGATCATTTAGAAAGTAAAACTGATAATAATTAATTAATCCTATTTACAGATTGTGAATATAATTTGGATAGTTGTCGCAGTACTTCTACTGATAGCAGGTGCAATAGGTACAATTGCACCTGTAATTCCCGGACTACCACTTAGTTGGGGTGGATTATTTATTCTTAAACTGCTACCTTCAACTCAGGACGGTATAAGTTGGACTACAATTATTATTCTGGCAATTATAACAATTGTAATTACAATTTTAGACAATGTGCTGCCTATATGGGGTACTAAAAAAATGGGTGGAAATAAGCAGGTAGTGTGGGGTGCAACAATTGGACTGCTTATAGGTTTTTTTCTTGGCCCCTGGGGTATTATTTTTGGCCCTTTTATTGGTGCTTTTCTGGGAGCAATGATTACAGGAAATAGATTAATAAATGCCACCAAACAAGCCTCCGGTGCTTTTGGAGGTTATTTGGTGGGCCTTTTATTAAAACTAATTGTAGTTGGTTTTATTTTCTTCTTCTTTCTGAAGACATTAATTGTTAATTAAATATTCTGCTATTTGAACTGCATTTAATGCTGCTCCCTTACGAATTTGATCGGATACTGTCCAGAATGTTAAACCGTTTTCATTAGAAATATCTTTTCTGATTCGTCCTACATAAACTGGATCGGTTCCTTCTAATCCTAGTGGCATAGGATATTTCTTTTCTGCTGGAACATCAATAAGTACAACTCCATTTGCTTTACTAAAAGCTTCTTTTGCCTCTTCTACTGATACAGGACGTTCGGTTTCAATCCATATTGCTTCAGAGTGAGCTCTCATTACCGGAACTCTTACACATGTTGAGCTTACCTCTATATCGGAATGCATTATCTTACGTGTCTCATAATACATTTTCATCTCCTCTTTTGTATATCCATTATCGGTAAACACGTCAATTTGAGGGATTAAATTGTATGCTAGCTGATAAGCAAACTTTGAAACATTTGGAGTTTCTTCATTTACAATCTGTTTGTATTGATCTTCAAGCTCTTTCATTGCTGCTGCACCTGCACCTGAAGCTGCCTGATACGTGGCAACATGAGCCTTCTTTATATGTGTAATTGACTCAATTGCTTGTAATGCAACTACCAATTGAGCTGTTGTACAGTTTGGATTTGCTATTATATTTCTTGGACGGTTAAATGCATCGGCACCATTAATCTCAGGAACCACTAAAGGCACATCATTATCCATTCGGAAAGCACTTGAATTGTCGATCATGATTGTACCATGCTTTGTTATAGTTTCTGCAAATTCTTTAGAAGTACTTGCTCCGGCTGAAACAAATGCTATATCTATACCTTTAAAATCATCATTGTGTAGAAGTTCTTTAACAGTTATATGTTTACCCTTGAAACTGTATTCTTTTCCTGCACTTCTTGATGAACCAAAAAGAATCAAATTATCTACCGGGAAATTTCTCTCTTCCAATACGCATAAAAGCTCTTGCCCAACGGCACCGCTTATACCTACAATTGCTACATTCATAATGATTGAAATTAAATTAATTGTTAATTTTCAAGAGGATTTATCTTGCATTTTGATATCCTAACACTCTTTTATTTTACAAATGTATATAATTACATTTATTTAATTGCAATTTTCTTTGTGAATTCACCAATTTTAATAATGTAGTATCCTTTGGGAAGTGATATCTGATATTCGTTGGTTCCCGATTTTAAGCGCCTTGTGAACACTTTAACGCCCATAATATTATATATCTCGAGAACATTATCCTTTTGAAGGTTTTCAATAACAAGTCGGTTCTCTGTATAAACAACCTTTAAACTGTCTTGTTTTGTTACTTTTGAGATGCTGTGGTCTAACTGTATATCATTGCCATAAAAAGTATATCTCCCATAAGAGCAGATGCTCATTGAAAGAAGTATAACTATAAATATGGCTCGAAGTATCATAGTTCAAATATTTTACCTTCAGAGGCAAGCTCTGTATCTGGAAATACGTTAACTGCCTCTTTTAATAGAAATCCTAATTCATTATAACGTGATGAGTAGTGCCCAATTACTAACTTTTTGACCTGTGCCACTTTTGCAATCTCAGCTGCTTGACGTGCAGTTGAGTGATACGTTTCGGCAGCTCTGCTAATTTCACTCTCTGCAAAAGTTGCTTCGTGATATAATATATCTGATTTTGAAATATATTTTGCCATTTCAGGCGTATATGCAGTATCGGAACAATATGCGTATTTTTTAGAAGGATTCCCTTCGTAAGTTAATATTTCATTTTTTATTATTTCCCCATTTGACTTTACAAAGTCAGCTCCATTTTTAATATCATTGATAAGAGAAATCGGGATTTCATGAAAATCTATCATTTCGCGTATAATATGACGAAGTGATGCCTTCTCTTCAAATAAGAATCCATTAGTATCTATTCTGTGATTCATTGGGAATGAGGAGATTTTTATATTGCGATTTTCAAAAATAACCTCCTCCTTTTCCGGATTTAATGGGATGATATTTACATTAAATGTCAAATGTCCTCCCAGATATTCTTTTAGAGGATTTATTAAGAATTCGATCTCTTTATGTGCATAAATATTAAGATCGCTTTTTCTTCCCAGAAGACTAAGGGTTGAAATCAATCCAGGTAATCCGAAAATATGATCGCCATGCAGGTGTGAAATGAAGACAGAATGAAGTTTGCCAATACTTGTTTTAAACTTTCTCATTTGCAGTTGAGTACCTTCTCCACAATCAATCATGAACAGTTTTTCGTTCATCTCTACAAGTTGTGAAGGTGGATTGTGAAGTGTTGTGGGCATTGCCGATCCACATCCAAGAATTGTAACTTTAAACTTTGTCATATTATCGGATACCAATCAGTTTATGAGTCTGAAGGCTAAGAGCCCAAGTAGGATTTTCTTTAATTAATTCAATGCAATAATCTACATTCTCCTGAATAATTTCTGAGTCGTTGAAAATTGGACTGAGCAAATATCTATCTGTTTTTGGTAATATTGATATATCTGGAAGTGGGTCGCCTTTCATTATAGGGAAACGTAACTCATCTACTTCAGGAATTAACTCTTTGATAATCTTGAAATTCTGTTTAGGACTACATGTTATGTAATCAATACCTTTTGGGACTCTTTTTGTTCCATTTGTCTCAATAGCTTGAAGATATCCTCTCTCCTTGAATTGAGCTACAATTTTATCATTTAGCTGTAGTGTAGGTTCTCCACCAGTCCAAATGATCCATTTACAACCAAATTTACCGATTACATCAAGTACCTCATCAATTGTCATCTTAACACCGCGTTCATATTCTGTGTCGCAAAAGCTGCATGCGAGATTGCATTTGGCCAGACGTATAAATATTGATGCTTGTCCACTTCTGCCCCCTTCACCTTGTAGTGAATAGAATATCTCATTAACGTTTAGGTTCATAAATAGCAGATGTTTTAGGGGTTTCGCTCACTTCAACAGCATATAATTCAGGCAGTTGATTTATAAACTCGTCGTATATGTATTTTGCAATGTTTTCGGCAGAGGAGTTTAGAGGAGCAAGAATATCATTTAAGTTGCGATGATCTAATTTATTGTCGATAAATTGTTTCACTATTTTTAGCTCATTATAGTCTCTAACAAAACCTTGAGGGTTTAGTCGTTCGGAACATAAATGTATTGTAACAACATAGTTATGTCCGTGTAATCTGCTGCAGGGGTGATCATCTGGCAATCCATAAAGAGAATGTGCAGCTGAAAATGAGAACTGTTTACTTATTTTATACATAGAATTTTGAATTATCAGAACTGTTTTAATTTAATCTAATTCTAGCCAAGTTCTGAGGGGGTAATGATCTGAATATTTTATCTTATCTACTTTAGTTCTGTATGCTTTTATATTTTCACTATGCATAATATAGTCGATGCGAAAATGGAACAGATATTCATTATATGTGATACCGGGACCAAAAGCAGTTGATACATATGCATCTTTCAATCCTCTCTTCATTTGATAGTATGAATATGAAATTGGTGTGTCATTAAAATCTCCACAAATAATTGTACCTTGGGTATCTTGAGTCTCTAAATAGTCTTTTATCTTTTTTACTTGAACAGCTCTGGCTCGATATGCTCGGCCTAAACGCTTACGAATGTTTTCTGTAACTGTTTCGAGCTTGACATCTTCTGATTTTAGAATAAAATTGCTATACAATTCTTTATCTTCAGCCTTAATGCTGTTAGATTCTAAATGAACATTTGCTACATTATATTTTTTGCCATCTATATTGATTGTATAAACGACTGCACCATTATAAGACGACTCAAATTCTATTTCTCTAGTTTTTTCAATTGGATATTTAGAGAAGCAAGCCAACCCGAAGGTGTGATATTTTCCTGAAGACTCCAACCCTGTAACAGATTGATATGGGTAGTTTTTCAGGAGCTTGTTTACATCTTTTTGAGAGAAGATAGTTTGACCGGTTTTACTTACAAAGTATTCTTGCAAGCATACGATATCTGCATCTGTGCTAGAAATATATTCGAGTATTGGATGTTCTTTTGACTTTTTATGTCTCTCACCCATAAATCCTTGAACATTATATGTTAATACTTTAACTGCATTTGAGGGAGGCTGGGTTAAGTTGAAATGTAAAGGAAAGAATGTTGTAATGGGTTTATAGCAAATTACCAATGATAAAAGACAGATACTAAACAGTTTCAAATTTCTTGTGAAAGCCCAGAATAGTAAGTAAATTATATTAAGAAAAAAAATAAAACTGAAGCCAAGACCAATATATGAAAACAGGTTTGTTTTTAGTGGTGATACACGCCAAGATAGAAATGAGCTGAATAAGAGCGCTATTGCCACTAAGTTTGTAGCAAATATGATCAAGGTAATAAACCTTTTAAATTCCCATTTCTTATTTCTTGCTGGCATCAAAAAGCTTTCTTTTTTCGTCACTTGACAATCCACTATATCCTGACTTTTTCAATTTGTCTAAAATATAATCAATCTCTTCCTGTTCAGTATGTTTTCTTTTATTATAATCCCAATCTGTATCATTTCTTGAATGGGTCACCTTCATCTTAGTTCTCTTTTTTCTTGGTTTGAATAATGCAACAAATCCATCTATAATATTGCTCATCCATTTTGTTATATCTTTTCCGTTTAGATAACGAGTGGCGAATATATATCCAAAGAGTGCACCTCCAATGTGAGCTACGTGTCCACCTGGATTAACTGGACTACCAAGTGATAGAAAATCGAGGATAAAGGCAAATATAGCTATGTAGACTATTTTAATTTCACCTATGAAAAGCAGATTTAATCTTAATTCGGGTTTATAAAAAGATACACCCATCACAATTGCCATTACTGCTGCTGAAGCTCCTATCATCCATGATCTTTCCATTTCTAGATAATAGGGGATTGTATTGAAAGCAATTATATAAAGTATAGAACCTGCTATTCCTCCTAAAACATACAGGCTTCCGAGAGTCCTGCCTGTAAAATATTGCAGGAATATCTTACCAAACCAATAGAGCCACAACATATTAAAAAGAATATGTAAAAACCCTTCATGTACAAACATGTACGTTAGAAGAGTCCATATTCTATTAACTAGTATTGGTAAATGAGAAGGTACCCCAAGAATTGTTACTAGATCGAGGGCATAAATATTGAACAGTGTAAAAATTACATCTAATACTTTAAGTACAACATAGATAGCCACATTTATGAAAATGAGCCTAGTTAGTACATTCCCATTTTTATAAAAAGATTTTAACCTATCAATAAAATCTCCCATATCGCCTATCTTTTTTTCTCCAATATAGAATCATGAATATTCCGAACATCATGCCTCCTAAATGAGCAAAATGAGCAACATTGTCACCTGATCTATTGGCTACTCCAAAAACCAATTCTAATAATCCATAACCTACAACAAACCACTTTGCTTTTATGGGGAAAGGGAATGGTATTATAAATAGTTGTGCATTAGGGAATAACATCCCGAAAGCTAAAAGTATACCAAATACAGAACCTGAGGCTCCAACAGTAATACTAGTTACCATAGAAAACATTTCAGGAGGAATTTGTGCACTTAATCTTATATACATTACTAATATTTGAACCAAACCTGCTCCTATACCTGTAATCATATAATAGCTTAAAAATCTCTTTGCTCCCCAAACTTGCTCTAAAGTGCGCCCAAACATAAATACCGCAAACATATTAAAAAATACGTGCGAGAATGAGTAAGGATCATGGAGGAACATATATGTTACTAATTGATATATCCTAAAACTATCGGATGCAGGGAAGTGAAGGCCGAATTGATTCGTTAAATCAATATCCGTTCTTCTAAATAGAACAAATTGAGCTAACCATATAATCACATTGATAATAAGGATGTTTTTGGTTACTGCGGGCAATTCGCCAAAACTATTTCTATATGTATTCATTATTCAAATCTACTGTTGATGCGCAAAATTACGTATTATTTTGGAGCATATTAGAATTAATGCAATATAAATAATAAATTTTCAAGAAAATCAAATACTTTTTACGTTTTTTCTTGATTGTTTTCTATTAAACTTCTATATTTGACACCAAATCAGGGCTTAGCCATGAACTTTAAAATTGTTTAATTTCTTTATTTATGTTTTCTTATGAATAAATCAGAATTAATTAACGCTATCGCCGAAAAATCTGGTCTTAGCAAAGTAGATTCAAAAAAAGCGTTGGACGCTACACTCGAAACTATTGCAGAAGAAGTAAAAGCTGGAGGAAAAGTGGTTTTAGTAGGTTTTGGAACATTCTCTGTTTCTGAAAGAAGTTCTAGAAAGGGTATCAACCCACGTACAAAAGAGGCAATTGAGATTCCAGCTAAAAAAGCTGCCAAATTCAAAGCAGGATCAGAACTATCAAATCTTTAAGGAATTCAGCTAAAGAATAAAAAAGGAGCAAACTGTTGTTTGTTCCCTTTTTATTTAGAGATTGTTCTTTAATTAAAATTAGCAGGAGCAAATACCCATTTATAAATTTATGTTTTATAGGTTTAAACTAAAAAAACAATGATTAATGCTTTCAAAAAGCAAATAAATAAGTAACTTTGTGCCGCAAAAAATGACTCCGTAGCTCAGTTGGTAGAGCAATTGACTCTTAATCAATGGGTCGAGGGTTCGAGTCCCTCCGGGGTCACTAACGTGCAACACATAAAGGCTATTAATATGTAATACATATTGATAGCTTTTTTTGTTTTTAAATCATAATAAAAAAATAACGAGACATTATTCTGTGTATAATGTAGATACATTAGTAATATATCGTTAACTCTTAAGGTATGAAAAAAGAGACTATACTTATTTAATTATGACCGATACAAAGTTTAAAAAAAGCACTTACAATTCAAAATATAGTATATTTGTATACAATAATTAAGTCCGGATTGTCAATGCATAGATTTCTATTATTTAATATCATATTAGCAACTCTTATCTTTATTAGTTCTTGTGAAAAAGCAGAAGATAGAATGCTTTTAGACAAACTAACATCGTGGGATAGTATGATAGATACTATTCCTTATAGGATTTCAGACAGTTTGGCTTTGATTGATGTTAATAAATTAAGTCGATCAAATAGGGCATATTATAATCTATTGAAGGTTATTACCGATGATAAAACCTATGTTAATTTTTCAAATGATTCTACGATAAATAGTGTAGCTATTTACTATAAAGGTCATGATCCTCAAAATAGAAACTATATACGAGCTCTCGCATATCAGGGAATTGTTCGTACACGTTTAGGTATTAGAGATAGTACTGTGTATGAGCCTTTACGGGAGGCAGATCGGTTATTGTTTTCAATGCCTGAAAGTGATCCGTCTTTAGGTTACTTAATTAATTACTTCTTAGGTAATGTTCATTATAATAATAGAAATTACACAAATGCTTCACAGTATTTTCAGACAACACTCGATTATGCTAAAAAGGAAGATAATTTGATTCATCTATTTGATACATATTTAGCTTTATTTTGGAATGAAATGCAGCACAAAAATCTGGAAAAGAGCAAACTTTACCTCGACTCTTTGTCTTCTTTTTATAATAAACTACCTGAAAAAGATTATTATATTTTAAATACACAGTCAATATACTATGAAGCAATTGGAGAACCTGAAAAAGCATTGGAGAGAGAAAAGGAGCAATTAAAAATATTTCATAGTCAGAAAGAGGTGATTGATATATCTCGACTGTATTTCAATATTTCTGATAGATATTCTGGGCTAGGTCAGTTAGATAGTGCAATGTTATATGCTCAAACCTCAATAGATTTAATTGAAGATAATAATTATAGGTTAAATCATCTATACTATCAAAATGTTGCAAATATAGCAGAGAAACAAGAAAATTATTTCCTTGCAAATAATTATAGAAAGCAAGCTGCTGAGTTGTATAAAAATTCTGTTCAAGACAGGCTTAATACTCAAATTGCAGAGATTGAAAAGAAGTATGATCTTACTGAGGCCGAGAATAAGGCTCTGCTTGCACATCAACAGAGCATGAAAATTATAATTGGTGCGTTAACACTGATCATTATTCTCATAATAATCTTGATGAATTTCAATAGAGTTCGTAGAAATACAAAAATGGAACTACTTGTGGCAGAGAATAGACTTCATCAACAAGAGTTGCAAGCAGTGATAATGGAGGAGGAGGCCAGAAAACGTAAATGGTTATTACAGTTGTATAGTAATATTTCAGATAGACTTACTTTTTTACAGGACGAATTTGAGAAACTTACACAACGATATGTTTCAAGCCAACCTAAAGTTTACAAAGATATGCAAGAGATTCTTAGAAACACAGATACTGACTTGCGTGATATAAATAAAACTCTTGCACCAGATGCTAACACCTTTTATTCATATACAAATATTAATGACGATTCGGGTATTCTAAATGATAATGAGAAATTAATGTTGATGCTTTTATCTTGTGATGCCGATAATCGTGAATTGGCAACTTTTATGAACACTACAATTGAGAGTATTCGGGTAAGAAAGTCTCAATTAAAGAAGAAAATGATCGAAAATAAGCTTGATTTGTCAGTTTTTGGTGAATAAGTAGCGTTAAAAAGGACAAACTTATACTAATGAAAAACAGCCATATAGGTATATTATCACCGTTAAATTAATGATTGGGTATTGTATTTTATATTAATAGTAGGTTACTTTGTGTCAATATTATATTATAAACTAAATTTATATAACGGTATGAAAAAGGTAGCAATAATTTCATTATTATTTGTAGTAAGTAGTGCTCTTGCTATTCCCGCAAATCTAAATAACAACAACAAATTAAATGACGATTGGGAAGATAAAATTGAATTGGGAAGACAGGGAGGAACTACTAGAGTTGCAAAGCAAAGTACATTTAATATGCAGTCAGTAGCAGCAGAACCTAAGGTTGAAGTTTACTCTTCTGATAATGTTCTTCAAATTTCAGTTCAAAATTACAGAGGACCAGTTTGGGTTGAAATTTATGGTGATAATGGTGCTAAACAATCAACTTTTGAAGTTTATGATATGGGTTTTGAAGTTATAGGTTTATCTGGTTTAGGAGCCAGCGAATATAATGTTCGAATAACAGTTGGATCGAGTGTGTTTAATGGAAAAATAAATAAAGAAGTTTATGGAGCCAAGAGGTGATATTTATGATAATAAGGAGAATATTCGCAAATATCTTCTTACAGATGTAAAGTCATGTACATTTACATTTTCAGATGGAATGACAAGTAAGGTTAAGTCTTCATCAGATCACGAAATAGTACTTGTTAAGTTAATCCCTCACTCAACAAGATCTAAAACTTTCGAGGATAAAGTCTTAAAAAACTATATGGCTACAAAAAATGTAACTGAACTTGCAGAGTTGTGTAAGTACGATTGCGTTAGAACATTTACACGCCATTTTAAGAAGAGTTTTGGACAGACACCATATCAATGGATGCTAGACAGAAAAATGGAAGAAGTACAATCATTAGTATTGAATTCTGATATTAGCATAACAGATATAGCAAAAATGTATGATTTTAAGAGTGTATCACATTTGGTAAATTTGTATACTAAACGTTTTGGTAATTCACCACATAAAAGTAGGTTATTAGATGCTATTTAATTTGTGCTATTATTAAAATAAAAACAATCTTCATTAAATCATAACACAATACCTTGTTTTTAAAAATGTTTATTAAAGAAAAGGGGCTGTTCCAAAAGGGCAGCTCCTTTTTAATTCTTTATTTGTCTCGTCCTACCATACTTTTACCTATAAAGAAATCCACAAGTTTGAAGGTTAACCTTTAAACTTGTGGATAAAATAACTATTTTTGTAAATACTTGTAACAGTTATTTAGAAATAGTCAATAATTTGAATAAATCCAACACTGTTTATATCCACCTCATATATGCAAAGTCCATTCTATGAGGAAGATCAGAGTTTTTAGGATATACTCTAAGACCATATTGGTGAGTTCCTGGGTCGTTTAGACGTTTACTAGTTTCAAAATATTGTATTGATCCTTCTGTTTTTACTAGATCAAACTCATAAGATTCAATAAATTGAGGATCGGTATTCATATTATCATGATCAACTACAACACATTCAACTGCCAAATCGCAAGTCAGATCTTTTCTGTCAATTACAACAGTAGCATAAACTTTGTTATTACTATTGCTAATATTAATGTCATGATTAGAATTGAACTCTAATTTTATAACTTCGAATGAATTCCATTTTGCTGCTGTTACTTCCTTCCATTCTACAATTTCCTTTGCTTTAGCATAATTATTAGCATGCAATATTTTTGAACGATTTGCCAATTTATTGTAAAATCGATCGAAATAGTCGTCCATCATTCTTTTAGTGGTGCAAAATGGTGCAATTGTAGACATTGATTTTTTTATATAATGTATCCATTCATGAGAATAACCATTACTATTTCTAGCATAATAAAGTGGGATAATCTCATTTTCCAACATAGAATAAATAGTAGTTGCGTCAAGTTCATCCTGATACTCCTGATTATCATATGTTTTTTTATCAGTTAATGCCCATCCTGCACCTTCTTTGTACCCTTCATACCACCAACCATCTAAAACCGAAAAGTTTAATACACCATTCATTTCTGCTTTCTCTCCAGATGTTCCTGATGCTTCTTGTGCACGAGTAGGTGTATTCAGCCAAATGTCAACTCCAGAAACTAAACGTTTAGCAAGTCGCATATCGTAATTTTCTAGAAATATAATTTTACCTAAAAATTCAGGACGACGAGAAATCTCCACTATTTGTTTAATAAGACCTTGTCCACCACCATCTGCTGGGTGAGCTTTACCTGCAAAAATAAATTGTACCGGATATTTTGGATTATTTACAATTCTTGATAAACGTTCGAGATCAGTAAATAAAAGATGTGCACGCTTATAGGTAGCAAACCTTCTAGAGAAGCCTATTAAAAGAGCATTAGGATTTACCTCCTCTAGCATTGTCATAATTCTAGATGGATCAGCTTGATTTTTTAACCAACCTTCTTTGAACTCAACGTGAATATAGTCTATAAGTTTTTGTTTTAAATGACATCGTAATGCCCACAACTCATCGTCGTTCACATTATAAATCCTATTCCATATTTCACTGTTGGACTGATCATGAAAAAAGTTTTCTCCGAAATGCTTTTCATATAAATCCTTAACTGAAGAAGTCGCCCATGTAGGAAGATGTATCCCATTTGTTACATAACTTACATGTAGCTCTTCAGGGAAATAGCCTTTCCAAACCGGTTGGAACATCTTTTGAGAAACAGAACCATGAAGTTTACTTACACCATTAGCCTCTTGTGCTGTATTCAAAGCAAATACACTCATTGAGAATTTCTCGTTTGTGCCAGGATTAGCACGTCCCATATCCATAAATTGTTGCCATGGGATACCTAATTTATTAATAATTGGAGCAAGATATTTTGACATTAGCGATTCGTCAAAATAGTCGTGACCAGCCGGTACAGGTGTATGTACTGTATATAGCGAAGAAGAACGAACTAGCTCAAGAGCAACATTAAATGGCAGATTTTTCTCATTTACATAATCTAGCAGACGTTGAATATTTATAAAAGCAGCATGACCTTCATTCATATGATAGACATCTTTTTTTATACCTAATTTATTAAGTAAAAGTATTCCCCCTATGCCTAACATATACTCTTGTTTCATCCTATTCTCCCAATCACCACCGTAAAGTTGATGCGTAATAGAACGATCAAATTCGCTATTTGCTTCTATATCTGTATCCAGTAAATATAGATTAATACGTCCAATGGCAACTTTCCAGATGTTTGAGTAAATAGACCTATCGTGAAATGGAACATCAAGTATCATTGGAGTGCCATCATCATTCTTAACTTGAATTATTGGGAGGTTGCCAAAGTTTTGAGCTTCATAGTTGGCAATCTGCTGACCATCAACGGAAAGAGATTGAGTAAAGTAGCCATATCTATATAGAAATCCAACTGCTGTCATGTCTACATGGCTATCACTTGCCTCTTTTAAGTAGTCCCCAGCTAATACCCCTAGGCCACCTGAATAAATCTTAAGAACATGAGATAATCCATATTCCATACTGAAGTATGCAATACTTGGACGCTTTTTGTCTAAAGGCTCACTCATATATTTTTTGAACTTATCATATACTTTTTGTATAAGAGTCATGAGTTCAGGGTCTTTTATTATCTTGTCTTTTATGTCGGACTTTAGATTGTTTAACATAAAAACTGGGTTTTTCTCCCCCTTTTCCCATTCTTCCGGATCCAACTTTTCGAGAACAGCTTTAAATTCTTCATTCCATACCCACCAAAGGTTTTGCGAAATTTCTTCCAAAGGTTGTAGCTCTTTTGGAAGTACTGCATGTACGTTTATATCCCTCCAAACGGGGTTATTTGAATAACTCGATTTAATTATCATTACTTAATTTTTATATTATATTTCTTATGCTTGTAGGAGATAACACTCTAAACAATAAAACAATAAACATGACAAATATAACGATTTAATCTGACTTAAGTTTATATGGATTAGATAATCTCACAAAAGAGTTATGCAATGCTTTGCCATAAGCTTCTCTGTAGTACTTAATAAAATGAGCCCAATCTGCCTTATCTGATAACTCAGTTGCTTTCTCTTTTAACATTTCCACCTGTTTAGTACTTTTTAAAGAGAAGTCGTATATCAGTGATGCTAGTTCTTCAACAACTTCATGGTAATTGTAGTCATCTCTATAAATTACTTCAATTCCATCATCCAAACCCGATTTATAATCTCCTTCTTTACGAGCCCATGCCCCAAATCCTGAAAGGGTAGTGGTAATAGTTGGAATAGCGAATGCAACACTTTCATGAGGAGTATATCCCCATGGCTCATAATATGAAGGGAATACTGACATGTCTAATCCAATTAAAAGATCATAATAATCCATATTGAAAATACCATCATCTCCATTTAGATATGAGGGTACAAAAATAATCTTAACCCTATTTGTAGGTTGGTTCTTAAATCCACAATGTCTAATATGATTAACAATTCGATCATGTTCTGGATCGAACAATTGATGAGTTACAAAAGGATAGGCTTTAGAATAACTTTTGTCTAATAATTCTTCTTGATTAAAAGATTCGTTATTTAATAGCAAATGTTGTAAATCTTTTCTGGGTCCTTTTATCCATGCAGGAACCATAATAAAAGCAATAACATCTCTTGTGAGTTCTGTTAATGTTTGAAGATGCTTCATAGAATCAATAAATACATCGAGCCCTTTGTTTTTGTATTCATATCTTCCACTAATACCAACTAATAATGCATCACTTTGCACTGAATGGCCAAATGTCTTCTCTGCTATATTAATTAAAACTTTCCTCGCTTTTTTATGAGCTTCATTATATTTTAATCCTTTAGGAATAAAATCCTTTTCAAACCCATTTGGTGTTACAATATCGGGTCGTTTTTGAAGTAATTGTGCACTTTCTTCTGCAGTAATGTCGCTAACAGTGGTAAAACAATCTACATTCTTTGCGGCAACCTTTTCTAAAGAATGTTTAGCTGTAACATTTAATTGACGTGCCATTTGATCTCCATTATATTCAATTAAGTTGCTGTATAATGGTAGGTTATTGCCTGCGATTGATCGTCCAATGGTAGTTGCATGTGTTGTAAACATAGTTGCAATTTTGGGCACATGTTTCTTAATATAAAGTGCTCCTGTTCCTAACATCCATTCATTAAAATGGGCTATTACATTGAAAGATTCTAAATGATAAAATCTGTAGAAGTTTTCTATAAGCAATCCGGTAGCATATGCAAAAACAGTAGATTCATGATAATCACCATATGAGTCTATTGAGTCTACCCCAAAATCTTGCCACATTTTAGAATAAATTTCATTATGCTTATCCATGAATTGCTCAAATTTAATAAGAAATACTATTGGTTCACCGGGTACATCCCATCTACCTGCGCGAATTTCCAAATTTTGATTTTGAAAAGCATAGTTTATCCAATCCGTATGTAGATCTTTATCTTCTTTAAACCAAGGGCTTTCTCTGTTTGTCCAAATATCGGGACCTATAAAAAATATATGATCTTTATGAATTTTTTGTAATGAGTTAGCTCGTGAAGATAAAACTGTGTAAATGCCGCCAACTTTATTGCAAACTTCCCAACTACTTTCAAATATATAATCGGGTGTAAACTTTGCTTCTATTTGCATAATAATATTTTTCTAATGTCAAACGCACAAAGATAATAAAAAAATAGGCTAACTTTACATATCAAAATAAATGGTTGAAGTTATAGATATTAAAGAACTGCAAGAGAGGGTAGAGTCAAACCCTGATATATCAGCAGTAAGCTCTTTGCTAAATAAAGTGAATATTTTATCTGTAAAGAGTTTGCATGGATCTTCACGTTCTTTATTGGCAGCATCATTAATTAAAAAAAGTCCGCAAACCTATCTTTATATATTAAATGATGCCGAATCAGCTGGTTATTTTTACCATGATTTAACACAGATAATGGGATCTCAGGATGTACAATTCTTTCCATCGGCTTATAAAAGGGCAGCAAAATATGGGCAGATAGATCCTGCTAATGAAATTCTTAGAACTGCAGTATTAAGTCGTCTTCAAGAAACTAACAGCTCGCTTATAATTGTAAGTTATCCCGATGCTCTAGCCGAAAAGACTGTTTCAAGTAAACAGTTAAAAGAGAATACTTTATCAGTAGCTGTAGGTAATCAAATTGACACTTCTTTTGTAAGTGAGGTCCTAGATAATTATGGATTTCAATATGTTGATTATGTTTATGAGCCAGGTCAGTATGCTACTCGTGGTAGTATTCTCGATCTCTTTTCATTTTCAGCAGAATACCCATTTCGTATTGACTTTTTTGGAGATGAGGTTGAGTCAATTCGTAACTTCGATATGGAGACTCAGCTATCAATAGATAAATTTAATGAAATTCGAATTGTTCCTGAGTTATCAAAAACTAGTTCAAGGAATTCGTCGTTATTTTCATCATTACCAAGCAATGCAATTGTAGCCATAGAAGATATGCGATGGGTAATGAGTCGTATAGAATCATTAAATGAAGATGAACCCCATATAGATATAAATCGTGAATACGTAGAGTTTACAAAAGCTGATTTACTATCGAGACAAGACTTTGTTTTTGCATTGAATAAGTTTAAACAACTTAGATTTGATGCAAAGTTTCTGGATACACCTAATGCTGTGGTTAATTTCAATACCACTCCTCAACCCCTTTACCATAAAAATTTCGATCTACTATCTGATTCACTTAAGCAGTTTATAGTTGAAGGTTATACTATTTATATTCTAAGTGATAGTGAAAAGCAGCAGAAAAGACTCTTTCATATCTTTGAAGATAGAAATGACCCAATCACATTTATTCCCGTTAATAAAACATTACACGAAGGTTTCTCTGATGCATCTTTAAAAATATGTTGCTTCACCGATCATCAGATTTTTGATAGATTTCATAAGTACAGCCTCAAGTCCGATAGAACACGTTCAGGAAAGGTAGCTCTTACTCTAAAGGAGATAAATCAGCTACAACCAGGTGATTATGTTGTACATATGGATCATGGAATTGGAAGGTTTGCAGGACTGGTCAGATTACCTATAGGAGATAAAGTACAAGAGGTAATCAAGCTGATATATCATAACAACGATGCTGTATTTGTATCTATTCACGCACTACATAAAGTGTCCAAGTATAAAGGTAAGGAGGGAGAGTTGCCTAAGTTAAACAAATTAGGTTCAGGTGCTTGGGAGCGTGTTAAGGCAAAAACTAAATCTAAAATAAAAGATATCGCCAGAGATCTAATAAAATTATATGCTGAGAGACTACAAGAGAAAGGTTTTGCTTTTACAAGTGATACATACCTTCAAACTGAACTTGAAGCATCTTTCATGTATGAAGATACTCCAGATCAGGTAAAAGCTACTCGTGATATTAAAACTGATATGCAGAGTGAACGACCAATGGATAGGTTAGTTTGTGGAGATGTAGGTTTTGGGAAAACTGAGATAGCTGTTCGGGCTGCATTTAAGGCTGCAACTGATGGTAAGCAAACTGCAGTACTTGTGCCTACAACTGTCTTAGCAACACAACACTATCATACGTTTAGTGGAAGATTAGAGAACTTCCCGGTCAGAGTTGATTATTTAAGCAGAACAAGAAATTCAAAAGAGCAAAGAGAGATACTCGAGGATTTAGAAAATGGTAAAATTGACATTCTAATTGGTACGCATAGACTAGTAAGCAAAGATGTTCGATTTAAAGATTTAGGGTTACTTATTATTGACGAGGAGCAAAAGTTTGGTGTTTCTACAAAAGAGAAATTAAAACAGATGAAAGTAAATGTGGATACATTAACAATGACTGCTACGCCGATACCTCGTACTTTGCAATTTTCACTGATGGGCTCTAGAGATTTATCTATTATAAGTACTCCACCACCTAATCGTTACCCAATACAAACCGAAGTACATACTTTTGACATAGAAATTATACGCGATGCTATTAACTTCGAGTTAAGCAGAAACGGCCAGGTTTTTATCGTAAATAATAGGATTCAGAATATTTATGAGATGGAGGCTATGTTATTACGCGAAATTCCAGGTATAAAGATAGCAGTTGGACATGGTCAGTTGGATCCAAAGAAATTGGAAGGTGTGATTACTGATTTTATGAATCACGAGCAAGATGTGCTAATTGCTACTACAATAATCGAGTCTGGTATAGATATGCCAAATGTTAATACTATTATTGTAATAGATGCTCAGAATTTTGGTCTTAGCGATTTGCATCAATTAAGAGGTAGAGTAGGGAGAAGTAATAGGAAAGCTTTTTGCTACCTACTGGCACCACCTCTGTATTCGCTTAGCTCTGACTCAAGAAGAAGATTGCAAGCAATTGAGAATTTTGCAGAACTGGGTAGTGGGCTTAATATTGCTATGCAAGATTTAGATATTCGTGGAGCTGGCAATCTATTAGGAGCAGAGCAGAGCGGATTTATAGCTGACCTTGGATATGAAACCTATAGAAAGATTCTTTCTGAAGCAGTTCAGGAACTCAGAAAAGAAGAGTTCTCAGATTTGTATAGAGAAGAATTGGTTGCAAAAAATGAAACAGAAGAGTTTGTTGATGATGTTCATGTAGAGAGTGATCTGGAGTTAATGTTTCCAGTTACTTATATACCAAATGACGCAGAAAGGGTAGCTATTTATAGAGAACTTGATGAGATGGAGTCGGAAATCGAAATTCTAGAATTTACTAAACGTATTGAAGATAGATTCGGAAAGATACCTCATCAAGGTAAAGAACTTATAAGAATTGTGAGGTTGAGAAGATTAGCTAAACCTCTTGGAATTGAGAAGGTTGTTCTAAAAAACGGACAGATGACTTTAAATCTCATTTCAGATGTCGATTCTCCTTATTACATGTCGTCTGCATTTGATAGACTGTTAAATTATGTCCAGTCTAACTCGCGAAATTGTAAATTGAGAGAAGTAGGAAATAAACGATCCCTTATAATTAAAAATGTATATACAGTTGAAACAGCTGTTGGGCTGCTTCAACTAATTTAATCTATAATTCAATACAGTTGATTAGCCAATATCTGTAGTCGGGTTCAATTTCTATATTACATAATCATAAGTGTTATCGAAGTCTCTAGCTGTACGTATTTTCACATCTACCGAATTGTATACTTTAGAATAAGGTATAACACTCTTTGTTAGCCATGCGCCACCACCTATAATAGAGTCGTGTCCTACAACAGTCTTACCTCCTAAAATTGTAGCATTAGCATAAATAACTACATTATCTTCAACAGTAGGATGCCTCTTTATATCCGACAATTTCTTTTCTACGTAAAGTGCACCTAAAGTCACCCCCTGATAAATCTTCACATTATCACCAATTTCACAAGTCTCTCCAATAACAATTCCAGTACCATGATCCATGAAAAGGTTCTTACCTATTTTAGCGGCAGGGTGAATATCAATTCCTACTTTAGAATGAGCATACTCTGAGAAATATCTCGCAATCAGAGGTTTTCCTAATATATGCAATTGGTGAGCGAGTCTATGAATACTTAATGCAAAAAAACCTGGGTATGTTAATATAACTTCTTCAATTGATTTAGCTGCTGGATCAGAAGCTAAATAGCATTGAGCATCTTTTAATAGTCTATGTCTTATTTTAGGCAAACATTCCATAAAACTCTCCACAACTGAGTCTGCTGTAGATTCATCAGCTCTATTGCTAATGTTTCTATGCAATATCTGTAGAGCATTATACAGATTCTTTCTAACTTTAGTAATTCCATCACACTCACAAACTGGGAACATACATGTATAAATAGCTTCAACAGCCTCTTCCAGTTCACATTTATTTAGTGGAATATCAACCGTTTCAGGGTTAAAAATATTTATTAGCTCAATTGTTTTATCGGTCATATTTCATTTAGTTTTAATCAAAAGTACAAATTATTTTACACTTTTAATTCTCTCTATAAGCTCATTTCCCAATCGCCTTTTTTCATCAATATGCTTAAGTGTTGTTATAACAAATTGATTATTATCAAATGCTCCCCTTACGTACTCAAAATCCATTGCTCTGTCCTGAATATTTCCATCGGCACCAAAACCGGTTTTAAAAGATAGTGAAAACTCTTTTTTTGCATCTTGATAAATTAATTCATCTAGTCCAATAACAGCCTCTTTCCATTTTTCTACAATTCTAATAATGTCTAAAGCAGTTATCTCGTCTGCCTTTAAATTATAAAATAATTGTATTTTGTCCCATGCCCATGTCCATTCATTCTTATAGTATTCTTTGTGAAGTTTGTTGAAAATACTATTTATTTCCTTCAATTTAGTTATTTCACCTTCTTCAATTTGCAAAAGTAAATTGTCCACCTCCGATTTTGGAGTAATAAGTCCTGACAGATCCACCCATTCTCCCAATCCAATGTTTGTGTCAACTTTAAGTCTGTCTCTAATCTCTTCATTACTCTTAAACTTAATATTTTCGAGTCTTTTAATTATTGAATTACCAAGAAATTTGTGAATAATTATGTCATATAATTCCAAACCTCTTTTTAGGGAATGGTTTGTAATTATACAACTTTGATATGTATATATTTCAGAAGTTTCTCCTGCAGTGGCTTGCAGATTCCTAAGTATGTCTATACCTGCAAATACTTTTTGTATTGTATAAGGACTTAGTAGATTAAAATTTATACAATCTAATTTGTTTGGATCTTTTCTCATATCCCTCTCCGGCCATTTTTTAGCATCTCTAATCGTACCTACACTACGAAGGTTTATACCTGGAGCAATGTAAGTGCTATTGTCTTTTTCAATAAGATATGAGAATGGTAAGTTTGAGGTGTCGGCATGTTGTGAATGTCGGCCAAGTATTAAAGAAAAAGCTCCAACTTTAGCAGGCCATAATATATAAGAATTACTTGTTGTTTTAGCACCTCTTTCAATAATTCCTTGATGAATGGGACCTAACTTATACATATGATTGCTCTGGTTTGAACCAGATCCAGCATTCATAAAAGAGAACATGCCGGCAATAAGTAAGGTAGATTTATGATGTGTTACAGTGTAAGGGCCTGCAAACAGTGCACAGGCTTCTCCATTTTCACCATGGCAATTACTAAAAAAGAGAGAGTCTGATGCCGAATAACCATGATCTATATAACATGCTTGACCTATAAAACAGCGAGTAATAAAAGAACCTCCTCCAACTGTAGAGCCAGAGGAAATTATAAAATCATTTGCTATTACATTTCGACCAATCAAAACTGGAGCATTCTTGTTGCTATTAATGCTTCCATTTTTTAATTTCATGGCGCCTGTAATATTACAATAAGGTCCAATTCTTACATTTTTTATATATCCTACGTTAAGAATTTTACAGTCATTTCCAATTTCACCCATCTCAGATGCATGTTTATTGCAATAGAAAAGGGTTATATCTTTCATCCTCTCAATTAATTTTGGTCTATGGCGGTACAAAGAATAAATATATGCAAAATGTGCAGAAAGTTTATCATTTATAAGTACTTCTCTACCTCCTGTTTCATTTAAAACATTAACTTCTACTCCATTACCAAACGAAGTCTTACCTTCTACTAGTAATAAATCTACATTTTGAATAAAACAATTATCTCCAATTTTATAATTTGCTATATAATTGTGAATATTCTCAATTACCACATTATCACCAATAATACAGTTATGTATTACTGCATTTGAAATAGATGAATGTTTTGTAAGTCCTCCTGCAAGTGTGAACTCTTTTTTGAGTACACCAAGTTTTATTTCACCAGAAAAATGAGTGTTTTTTATAAATTGAGGGTCAAATCCATCTTTCACTGCAATTAATTGCCAATCATTGCAACTACAACTATTTGCAACAAGAATATTAATTTCTGCCTTAGTTAATCTTCTGTATGTTAGCATTTCAGTAAAATCTGTTTATAAAAAAAGAACGAGATTACCTATTTGCAATCTCGTTCTAAAAGTTTTTATTTATTTATCTTTTAAAGCCTCATAAATTCTATTCTCTAATTCCTCAAACAATTCAGGATTATCTTTAACTGCCAATTTTGCTGCATCTCTACCCTGGCCAAGCTTGGTGTCTTTATAACTATACCAAGAACCACTCTTTTTTATAATTTCTAACTCAGAACCAAGATCTATTATTTCACCGGTTCTTGAGATTCCTTCACCATACATTATGTCAAATTCAGCTTTACGAAATGGTGGAGCAACTTTGTTTTTAACCACTCTGACACGAGTAGGTTTACCAATCTGTGTTTCACCATCTTTAATTGGTGTTCCATTACTTCTGATATCTAGACGTACTGAAGCATAAAACTTAAGTGCATTACCACCGGTGGTTGTCTCAGGATTACCAAACATTACTCCAATTTTTTCGCGCAACTGATTAATGAATATACATGTAGTATTTGTTTTGTTAATTGCGGAAGTAAGTTTTCTAAGAGCTTGAGACATTAATCTAGCTTGTAACCCAACATTTGAGTCACCCATTTCACCTTCAATTTCTTTCTTAGGGGTAAGTGCAGCTACCGAGTCGATAACTACAATATCAACTGCAGCAGATCTAATAAGCTGTTCAGCAATCTCTAATGCCTCTTCACCACTACTTGGTTGTGATATTAATAACTCATCAGTATTTACACCTAGTTTATCGGCATAAAAGCGGTCAAATGCATTCTCAGCATCAATAAATGCTGCCACACCTCCTACTTTTTGAGCTTCAGCTATTGCATGAATTGCTAATGTTGTTTTACCAGATGATTCGGGTCCATAAATCTCAATTACTCGTCCTCGGGGGTAACCGCCTACGCCTAATGCCAAATTTAGACCTATTGAACCGGATGATATAACAGGAATCTCTTCAATTTTCTCATCACCCATTTTCATTATAGATCCTTTGCCATAGGTCTTTTCTATTTTGTCCATTGCAGCACGTAGTGCTTTCAATTTCTCGCTACTCTTTTCGTTAACTTTGCTTTCTTTTGCGTTTTGTTTTTCTTCAGCCATTTTTACTATCCCCTTATAAATAATTTATTAGAAAAAATTACTATCAAAGATATGAAAAAATATTATACTAATTGGTAGTTTCCACCTGGAAGTGCCTCAATTATTTTTTTCATTTCCAACTCCAGTAATGTCATAAAAAGTTCTTTTACTGATATATTCAATTCTATCGAAAGTGCATTAACATGCATTGTGTCATTTTGATGTAGTACATTAACTATCTTCTCTTCTTCAGTAGACAATTCCTGGAATAACTCATTCTGCCTTGGCTTATTAACCTCAATTGTGTCAACACCCCAACCCATATTCGTAATAAAATGGTCCGTACTTTCTAGTAATACAGCTTTATTGTCTGAAATGAGTTTATTGCAGCCTGCAGACATTTTATCTTTAAAACGACCAGGTAAAGCAAAAACTTCTCTGAAATATGAATTTGCAATATCGGCAGTAATAAGCGATCCTCCTTTTAAGGGCGATTCAACCACAATTACTGCGTCAGACATACCTGCTACAATACGGTTACGTTTAACGAAATTATGCTTATCAGGATTTGTATTACTTTTAAACTCAGTTAACAGAGCTCCATTTTCTAACATTTCAATTGCAGTTTGTCTATGTGGAAAAGGATATATTCTATCTAAACCGTGAGCTAGAACTGCAATCGTCGACAGATTATTTTTAATTGCTGCTTTATGTGCGCAGATATCTACACCATAAGCCAATCCACTCACTATCTGTAAATTTGGTATTCTGTGTGATATATCTTCTATAAAATCATTACAGAAGTCATGCCCATATCTTGTAGAATTGCGTGTACCGACTATACTTATTACTTTGTCATGATTGAAGTCTGTTTTTCCTTTCGAATATAGCACAATTGGGGCATCTATACAATTTGTGAGTCTTTGAGGGTAACTGTTGTTTGTAAAAAAGTGAAAGTCTAAATTGTTTTTTTCAATGAAGTTTAGTTCCTTTTCGGCTCTTCTTAAAACCTCCAAATCTCTTATTTCGTTAACAAGTCTTCTTGAGATACCCGGAATAGATAATAAATCTGCAATATCTCCTTTAAAAACTGACTCCTCATCACCCATAATTTCTATTAGATTTCGGGCATGTGCAACTCCTACACCTTTAATACAGGTGAGTGCAATTTGGTATAATGATTTATTAGACAATTTATTAATATTTAAATATCCCAAGTGGGATAGTGGCATAGAAACCTTTAAGAAATATATTTGATGGTTTAAGTTAAATGTAATTTGAAAACGCTTCGTTAAATAATACAGGCTCTGATAGCTTACCATTAATAAGATTAACAACTTCTATTTTTGCTTTTGCACAAATAGCATTGTCCTTTGTTCGGATAATTTCCTGATGAAATATATATTTTATACTCACCTTTTCTATTTTTGAAATAGTACATTTAAATTTATCCATACCAATCAATGGAATTTTATATCTGATTTGTACACTAGAAACAACCGCATCTATTCCTTGAAGATGTAATTCATGAAAATTGAGGCCTACTTTTTCCAGAAACTCATGACGTGCTACCTCAAAGTAGTGTTGGTAGTTAGCATTATTTACATGACCCTGTGTGTCGCACTCATAGTCGCGTACTTTTAAATCATATGTAAAAATAGGTTCAGCCACTGAATAAATTTTTATAGTTATAATAATGAGGTGAATATTATTTTATTCACCTCATAACATTTATGTATATTTGCTAAGTTACAAAATTAAAGCAACAATAAGAAATAAAGTCGTTAAATTAGGGTCTCATCTTTAACCATTCTCTTGCATTAACAAATGCTTCCATCCATGGAGTAACTTCATGTCTACGATAAGCAAATGGATAGAATGCATTTTGCCAAGGGAAAATTGTGCGCTCTAAATGAGGCATCATAGCTAAGTGTCGACCATCTTTTGAGCAAACTGCTGCAGCAGAATAATCCGATCCGTTAGGATTTCCGGGATATTCATCATAAACATATTTAGCAGCGATACTATATTTCGACTCTTCTTCTGGCAAATCAAAACGACCTTCTCCATGTGCAACCCAAATTCCTAGTTTGCTTCCTTCCAGTGATTTAAACATCACCGAATTATTCTCAAGAATTTCGAGACTCACAAAAGTAGATTCAAATTTATGAGACAAATTATGTTGCATCTTAGGATGTTTGTCTTCCAACTCGGGATAGATTAACCCAAGTTCCATTAATAACTGGCAACCATTGCAAACACCCAAACTCAAAGTATTATCTCTTGCAAAAAAGTTTCGAAGTGCGACTTTGGCTTTTTCGTTATATTTAAAACCTCCTGCCCATCCTTTTGCAGATCCAAGAACATCAGAGTTAGAGAATCCGCCACAGAAAACAGCAAATTGAACATCTTCAAGTGTTTCTCTTCCAGAAGTTAAGTCTGTCATATGAACATCTTTAACATCAAATCCAGCTAAATAGAGCGAATAGGCCATCTCACGTTCACCGTTAGTGCCTTTTTCACGTATAATGGCTGCTTTTATTCCATTTTTCTCTTTTCTAAGCGGATCGAGCCCCATATCTTCCATCTTGCCTGTGAAGCTCTCATTAATATTAAATTGAAGAGGTTGCTTTTTATAATTGTTATATCTTAAAGCTGCATGTACTTCACCACTTTGTTTTCTATCAAGTAGATAAGATGATTTAAACCATACATCCCTAAGTTCATTAATGTTAAACTCACGATAAAAATCTCCTTTAGATATCATTAGCTTTCTATCTTCAATAGGTCTAGCTACAATAGCAAATCCCAACCCGTAATCTTGTAATATTTTTTCAACTAAACGATGATGTTTAACTTGAATTATTACACCTGGGTTTTCAGAGAAAAGTATTTTTATTAAATCAGAATGATGAATTTTATCCAGCCTAACATCTAGTCCGCCCTCTGGATTCGCAAAACACATCTCTAAAAGGGTTGTAACCATACCTCCTTCTGATATATCATGTCCAGCAAGAATCAAACCTCTATTTACAAGCTCCTGTACTGCTGTAAAAGCATTTTTAAAGTACTCAGCATCAGTTACAGATGGAGCCTCATCTCCAATTTTACCCAACGTTTGAGCAAAAGCAGAACCGCCTAACTTAAATGTATCAAAAGAGAAGTCTATATAGTAGAGATAGGTTCCTTTTATATAAGCTAAAACAGGAGAAACTATCTTTCTTATGTTTTTTACTTCAGCAGCTGCTGAAATAATTACTGTTCCGGGTGAATACACTTTATCATCACTGTACTTTTGAGTCATCGAAAGTGAATCTTTACCTGTAGGAATATTTATACCAAGATCACAAGTGAAATCAGAACAAGCTTCCACTGCTTTATACAGACGAGAATCTTCTCCCGGATTTCTACATGGCCACATCCAGTTGGCGCTTAATGAAACACTCTGAAGACCATTTGTTAACGGAGCAAAAACAATATTTGTAAGTGCTTCAGCAACAGCCATTACAGAGCCTGCTGCAGGGTCAATCATTGCCACCTGAGGCGCATGTCCTATCGAAGTTGCCATACCGGCAAAACCTCTATTGTCTAATGCTATCGCACCTAAATCGCTAAGTGGCAACTGAATTTCACCTTGTGTCTGCTGACGAGCAATTCTACCCGTTACAGATCGGTCTACTTTATTTGTCAACCAATCTTTAGAAGCAACAGACTCAAGTTTAAGTATATTGTTTATGTATGTTTCAATCTTTTCAGCATCATACTCAAGAGTAGAGAACTCTTCATATAATGTATTATCTTCCATTACAGTCTGTGGAGTTTTTCCAAAGAAATCTTCCAGTTCCAAATCAATTGGTTTAGAACCGTCGGGCTGACTGAAAGTTAATTTCATATCACCTGTAGTTTCTCCAACTACATAAAGTGGAGCCTGTTCACGCAATGATATTTGTTTAATTCTTTCAATATCTTTTTCATCAACCAAAAGGCCCATACGCTCCTGACTCTCATTCCCTACTATCTCTTTTGCAGAGAGTGTTTTATCTCCAATAGGCAATTTGTCGATATGAATTATACCACCTGTGTCTTCTACAATCTCTGATAAACAGTTGAGGTGACCTCCAGCACCATGGTCATGAATAGAAACAATTGGATTTTCTTCAGATTCAGCTAATGAACGTATTACATTTGAAACTCGTTTTTGCATTTCAGGATTTGCTCTTTGTATAGCATTTAGCTCAATACCTTCTGAATAAAGTCCGGTATTAACTGACGAAACAGCTCCACCACCCATACCAATACGGTAGTTATCGCCACCCATTACCACAATCTTCTCTCCAGGTTTTGGTTCACCTTTCTTTGCATCACGTTTATTTGCATATCCAATACCTCCGGCAAGCATAATTACTTTATCGTAACCAAACATTTTGTCGTTTTCACTATGCTCTAAAGTAAGTAACGATCCACAAATTAGAGGTTGCCCAAACTTATTCCCAAAATCTGATGCTCCATTTGATGCTTTAATCAAGATCTGTTCAGGTGTTTGGTATAACCATTTTCGAGGAGATATAATCTGTTCCCACGGACGGCCTTCTTCTAAACGAGGGTATGATGTCATATAAACAGCTGTTCCTGCAATTGGAATTGAACCCTTCCCTCCCGCTAATCTATCACGTATCTCACCACCGGTACCGGTTGATGCACCATTAAAAGGTTCTACAGTTGTAGGAAAATTATGCGTTTCTGCTTTAATAGAAAGAACACTCTCAATCTCTTTTGTAATATAGAAGTCCGGTTTATCCCCACTAGCAGGTATAAATTGCTCAATTATAGGACCTTGTATAAAAGCAACATTATCTTTATAAGCAGATATTAATGAGTTGGGATTTACGGTAGATGTTTTCTTTATCAGCTGAAACAGAGTCATCTCTTTTTCCTCACCATCTATAATAAATTTCCCATTAAATATTTTATGTCGACAGTGCTCAGAATTTACTTGTGAGAAACCAAATACTTCGCTGTCTGTTAGTTTTCTGCCCATCTTTTTGCTTACTGACTCAAGATAATCAATTTCATCCTGACTCATTGCAAGACCTTCAGAGTCATTATAAGCTGAAATGTTATCGATATATACAATCGGTTCAGGACTACGATCTATTGTAAATATAGATTGGTCGAGTTGCTTATATTTACGTTGCAGCATCGGGTCAAAATCGAAATATGTAGCATCCAATTGTGGAGTAAACTCCTCAATTCGACTAATTCCCTCTATACCCATATTTTGGGTGATTTCTACGGCACAAGTACTCCAGGGTGTAATTAATTCTCTTCGAGGACCAATATATGCTTTTTCAATTGTTTCTGAATCTATCAGTTCTGCTTCGCCAAACAGCCAAGTGAGTTTACGAAGTGTATCCGATGTGAATGTAGAATTTGATTCTACTGCAATAATAGTTTGTGAAGGGGTTCTGAAAAATAAAATCATATCTCTGTTTTTAGATCGATTGTATGAAATACAAAGTTACGAACTTTTTTGTTAAGTCTATATTTAGATTGACAAACTTGTTTGAATGGTAGTTAAACATTAAAATATTTAAATATAATTTATTTTATCTTGAATTATATATATTTATAGGAACGTTATGTTGTTATCTTTGTGAAATAAATGTTAGAAACAATTGCTAAAGGATTTCTAATTGGTCTTCTTGTTTCATCACCAATGGGACCAATAAATCTGCTCACTATTCAGCGTACTTTAAATCGTGGTAGGTGGCATGGATTTGTGTCGGGTTTAGGAGCGATGCTTTCAGATCTTACATATACAATTTTTACTTTGTTGGGATTAAGCTTTGTCTCTCAATTGCTAAATGAATATGAGTTGCAATTACTTCTGTTTGGAAGTGTTATACTTATATTATTTGGATTAGTTGTATTTCACTCAAATCCGTTAAAAGGGTGGCAACCAGATGTTTTGCTTAAGGAGTCGCGTTATTTTAAAGATTTTATTTCTGCATTTTTACTTACATTCTCAAATGCATCTATCATATTAGCTTTAATAGGTCTTTATACACGATTCTCCTTCAATCCTTTTTCAGAAGGAATCACAACTTTAATAATAGCATTATTTTCATTTTTTATTGCAGCGCTTTTTTGGTGGTTTATGCTTACAACAATTGTGTCGAGATTTAGAAAAAAATTTAAACGAAATGGGTTGATTCTATTAAATAGGGTTGTTGGCTCAATCTTTATTTTAATTGGTTTAGGTGGAATAATACTTAATTTAACCCCTTTGACCTAATTCAATTACTTCAAGATCTTTTATATCTCCACAATCAAGTACAAACCGTACCAGTGTTCTAACTTTATGAAATCCATATATTCCGGAAGCTCCCGGGTTTATATGAAGAGTCTTAATTTTCTCATCATACATAACTTTAAGGATATGTGAGTGTCCTGAAATAAATAGCTTGGGTGGATTAGAAAACAATTTCGAACTTATTGATGGGTCATATTTACCAGGGTATCCACCAATGTGTACAATTAATACATCAATATTCTCCACCTCAAATCTTAATATCTCTGGATAAGCTAAACGTATTTTGTAATCATCAATATTACCATAAACAGCTCTAAATGGCTTAAGTTTCTCGAATTTATTGGCTATCTCCATCGAGCCAATATCACCTGCATGCCAAATCTCATCGCACTCATTAAAATAGGCCTTATACTTTTCATCCCAATATCCATGTGTGTCAGAGAGGAGTCCAATTTTTTTCATCTCAATAGTTTTGATATAGACAAAGATAATATTACTATTTATTATTATATGATTATTGTTTTAACTTAAAATAGTATCCTAATGTCTAATTAAAAGTTTTTATGTGGTACATAAAAGTACAATTTAATCGATTTATGTTGCTGAAAAGCAATTTTTATTTATCTAAAATATTAACTAAAAGAGTTTAATCGAATAAACTTTGTATTTTTGAAGATAAATAAAAAGCAAACTAAATAAAATGGAAAAAGAAAGATACTCATACTTTAAAAGAGATATTAGTTGGCTCTCTTTTAATTATCGCGTACTGCTTGAGGCAAAGGATAATCGACTTCCGGTGTATGAACGTATTAAATTTCTATCTATATACTCCTCTAATCTAGAAGAATTTTATAAAATCAGGGTTTCTGGATACCATAGTTCTTTACTCGGAAGCATTAAGCTTGATGAATCGGTGGAGGAAGCATTAAAAACTATTGTACAGATAAATAATCAAGTAACTGTTCAGGAAAAGGAGTATTACAATATTTTCAATAATATGATAATACCTGAACTGAGAAGGAATAATATAATTCTTTATCAGACCGAGAATGTAGAGCCTTTTCACAAAGCATATGTAGAGAAATATTTTAATGAAGAGGTCTTTCCATATTTGCAACCAATGGTAATTCAGAAAGATGATATTCATTCATTTATACAGGACGGGCGAATATATCAAACTATAAGTCTTTTGAAGAAAAAGAAGAATATAGAGGATAATCCTTCTAATTATACATATGCAATAATGAAGATCCCCTACACTAAAATACCAAGGTTTATAGAATTACCTTCGTATGAGGGAAATTATTACATAATGTTTATTGATGATGTGATAAAGGCAAATTTGGTCAGTGTATTTCCAGGATACGAAATTATCGATTGCTTTAGTATAAAGATTTCACGTGACGCAGACTTCTCACTCGAAGATGAAGATAAGAAGGATATTGCAGAGGAGATCTTGAAGAAAGTAAGAAAAAGAAAAATTGGAGCTGTAACTCGTTTTCAGTATGACAGAGAAATGCCTGATTATTTCTTGGAATATCTATGCGAAGCATATGAGATTGAGGAGGAGGAGCTTCTTCCCTCGAGGCGATATCTCAATTTAGCAGACCTTGCAACATTACCAAACCCGGTTGGTGATTCATTAAAACAGAAATTACCTCAACCTCTCAGAGCTCCTGAACTTGAATCTAACAGCTCAATTTTAAGAGTGTTGAGAAAGCAGGATGTTTTGTTGCATTTTCCGTATCAGTCATTCGATTACCTGCTTAGATTTTTACTTCAAGCAGCATTCGATCCAAAAGTACTCGAAATAAAAGTAACTCAATATAGAGTTGCTGAGAATTCGGCAGTGATTAATAGTCTGATTAGTGCTGCTAAGAATGGTAAAAAAGTTACAGTTTTTGTTGAGCTTAAAGCTCGTTTTGATGAAGAAAATAACTTTCTGTCATCTGAATTAATGCAACAAGCAGGAATAAAAATTATATATAGCTTACCAGGATTGAAAGTTCATGCGAAGTTAGCATATGTTCGTAAAAGGAGTAACGATTCTGAAGAAACTTTAAAGGGGTATGCTTATTTAGGAACAGGGAATTTTAATGAAAAAACGGCCAGAATCTATTCAGATAAGGGTCTTCTTACATCTAACAGAGAGATAATTAAAGATATTGATGAGGTGTTTAGAGTCCTTGAGGGAAAACCTCAAATGCATAATTTTAAGCATCTTCTTGTCACACAGTTTAATATGCTTCCTGAAATTCACAAAATGATAAATCGCGAGATTGAAAATGTGAAAAATGGAGGTGCTGGTCATATTGTTCTTAAAATGAACAGTATAGAAGATAAAGGGATGATTAATGCATTATATGCTGCTAGTGAGGCCGGAGTGAAAATAGATCTGATTATTCGAGGTATATGTTGTTTGATACCTAATCAGCCATATAGTCGAAATATTACAATAACACGAATTGTTGGTGCATATTTAGAGCATGCTCGCGTGTGGTACTTCTATAATAATGGGAATGAGGATATTTATCTTACTTCTGCCGACTGGATGCAGAGAAATTTACATCGTCGTATTGAGGTGGCTTTTCCTATCTATAATGAGTCCTTAAAACAGGAGATAATCTATATTCTTAATTTACAGCTTGAAGATAATAGAAGTGCTGTGTTGTTAGATGAAAATTTAAATAATATTTTCAAGAGAGATTTAGCACCAGCTGAGGCTAAACCTGTTCGAGCTCAGCGTGCAATTTATGAATATTTGAAAAAATCTAAAGGCCAGTAATAATCCTTGAGTCAATAATAATCTTAGATAAAGAAATAGTTTTATTTGCAGTAATATATTTTAATTAATAATAGATGTCTGAATTTTCTTCTTCTGCTTTCGCAGATTCAAAACCTCATTATCATATACTCAATGGGTTGCGTGGTGTTGCAGCTGTTATGGTGATTTGGTATCACATATTCGAAGCATTTGCAACAAGTCCTATTGATCAAAAGTTTAATCATGGTTATCTGGCTGTAGATTTTTTCTTTGTACTTTCTGGTTTTGTAATTGGTTATGCATACGATAACAGATGGCCAAATATGACAGTCAAACAATTTTTCCAACGTCGATTGATACGTCTGCAACCTATGGTAATAATGGGGGCCATATTAGGATTTATAACATATTTAATACAAGGTGGTGAGATGTGGGATGGTACTAAAGTACAATTTCCATTTATTATTTTATCATTATTACTTTCCATGTTTTTAATACCATCTACACCCGGTAGTGGTGCAGAAGTAAGAGGTAATGGAGAGATGTTTCCGCTAAATGGTCCAAGCTGGTCACTCTTCTTCGAATATATAGGAAATATTTTCTATGCATTACTGCTACGAAGATTGTCGACAAAAGCACTTAAGGTTGTTGTGGTGATTTTTGCAATTGGTTTAGCTACTTTTGCTATTGGAAATTTCTCAGGTTATGGAAATTTAGGTGTAGGTTGGACTCTTGCTGATAATAATTTTATTGGTGGAATGTTGAGATTATTATACGCCTTTTCTGCAGGATTACTAATGTCGCGAATATTCAAACTGAAACCAATTAAAAGAGCTTTCTCAATTTGCAGTATTATAATTATAGTATTACTATCTATGCCTTATGTGGGTTTTGGAGATAAATTATGGATAAATGGTCTATATGATGCAATTTGCACTATAATAGTTTTCCCAATTCTTGTATATATAGGTGCTTGTGGAGTCTTGAATAGTAAGGTTTCATCAAATATTTGTAAATTATTAGGTGATATCTCTTATCCTCTTTATATGATTCATTACCCATTTATGTATCTTTTCTATTCATGGATTTGGAAGAATGAGTTAACCTTTACCCAAACATGGCCAATTGCATTATTACTTCTGTTTGGGAATATTTTGCTTGCATTTATTCTCCTTAAAATTTATGATATACCAGTGCGTAATATTTTGACTAAAATATTTATATATAAAAAAGCTGTAAGGTGAGATTTTTATTGTAGATAAAGTTTTTTACTATTTGAAAATTTACTTTGATAATTGTTATAAAAAAACCCGTGTTCGGTATACCGTCACGGGTTTTTACATATATTACTTTGTAACTTTCATTTTTTCATTTATGCATCTTGAAAAAGATTGTTACGTTTATTTGCGTTTAACTTTTCAAAATCATCTCGAGAACCAACAATTAACTTGTCGAACTCTCTCTGACCTGTACCAGCCGGTATAAGATGACCAACAATAACGTTCTCTTTAAGACCCTCAAGTAAGTCATTCTTCCCATGTATTGCTGCATCATTAAGAACTTTTGTAGTCTCCTGGAATGAAGCAGCTGACATAAAGCTTGTTGTTTGAAGAGCTGCACGAGTAATTCCCTGTAACACCTGATTAGCTGTTGCCGGAACTGCATCGCGTGCTTCAACCAATTTGAGGTCGCGTCTTTTTAGAGAGCTATTCTCATCACGCAGTTTACGAACAGTAACAATCTGACCAGGTTCAAATATTTGAGAATCTCCTGCATCAACAATCACCTTCTTACCCCATATACGATCGTTTTCTTCCATCATTTCATGCTTATCAGCAAGTTGCTGTTCAAGGAATCTAGTGTCACCCGGATCAACAACTTCAACTTTACGCATCATCTGACGTACAATAACTTCGAAATGTTTATCATTAATCTTCACACCCTGTAGACGGTAAACATCCTGAACTTCATTTACAATATATTCCTGAACTGCAGTAGGTCCTTTGATTGCTAAAATATCAGCTGGTGTTATTGCTCCATCAGAAAGTGCCATACCTGCACGGATATAGTCATTTTCCTGAACAAGTATCTGTTTAGATAGTGGAACCATATATTTTTTCTGTTCTCCTGATTTAGAAGTAACAGTAATTTCCTGGTTACCACGTTTAATTTTCCCAAATGATACTTCACCGTCTATCTCAGTTACAATTGCAGGGTTAGAAGGATTACGAGCTTCAAATAGCTCAGTTACTCTAGGAAGACCTCCGGTGATGTCACCAGATTTACCAATTGCTCTTGGAATCTTAACAAGAATATCTCCTGCCTTAATTTTATCACCTTCATTTTTCACAATGTGTGATCCAATTGGTAAAGTATAAGTTCTGAGTACATCGTCGTTATCATCTACTATATGTGCAGATGGAGCTTTTGTCTTATCGCGAGATTCGATAATAACTTTCTCCTTCAAACCTGTCTGTTCGTCAGATTCTATCTTATATGTCAAGTTCTCAGTCAGATTTTCAAATTGAATCTTACCTGTAACTTCTGATACAATTACAGCATTAAATGGATCCCAATCACAAATCAAATCACCCTTGTTAACTTTGTCGTTTTGGCTGAAATATACTTTCGAACCATAAGGAACATTGTGAGTTACAAGTACAATCTTAGTATTAGGATCTATAATACGCATTTCACATAAACGGCTTACTACAACCTTATATGGCTTACCTTCAGCATCAGTTGCATCAACATAACGAAGTTCATCAAACTCAACAATACCTTCATATTTAGCAACTACACTATTTTCTGCTGCTATGTTAGATGCAATACCCCCAACGTGGAATGTACGTAATGTAAGCTGAGTACCTGGTTCACCAATAGATTGAGCTGCAATTACACCAACTGCTTCACCTCTCTGTACTAATTTACCTGATGCCAAATTTCTTCCGTAACATTTAGCGCAAACACCTTGAGATGATTCGCAAGTAAGTACAGATCTTATCTCAACACGTTCTATAGGAGAATTTTCAATTTTTTCTGCAATATCTTCTGTAATTTCTTCACCTGAATTTACAAGTATTTCTCCTGTATGCGGGTGTTGAATATCATGAACTGAAACACGACCAAGTATTCTTTCGTATAAAGAAGCAATAACTTCATCGTTGTTTTTTATTGCAGAAGCTGTTAGTCCACGAAGTGTACCGCAGTCTACTTCATTTACAATAACATCTTGTGAAACGTCAACTAATCTACGAGTCAGATATCCGGCGTCGGCAGTTTTTAGCGCAGTATCGGCCAAACCTTTACGAGCACCGTGAGTAGATATAAAGTACTCAAGAACTGATAACCCCTCTTTAAAGTTAGCAAGAATTGGGTTCTCAATAATCTGTGCACCTTCGGCACCACTTTTTTGAGGTTTAGCCATCAATCCACGCATACCCGAAAGCTGACGAATCTGTTCTCTAGAACCGCGAGCTCCTGAATCTAACATCATATAAACAGAGTTGAATCCTTGATCGTCTTCCGACAACTGCTTCATAAGAATATTAGATAGCTTAGAGTTGATATGTGTCCATGTGTCAATTATCTGATTATAACGTTCGTTGTAGGTAATGAATCCCATATTATAGTTGTCCATTATTTGTTCAACTTCGTTATAACCCTGTTGGATCAGTTCCTCTTTTTCTTTAGGAATAATTACATCTTCCAAGTTAAATGAAAGACCTCCTTTGAAAGCCATTTTATATCCTAAATCTTTAATATCATCAAGATATTGAGCTGTACGGGCTACCCCACAAGTCTTAATAACTTTACCGATAATATCACGTAGTGATTTTTTAGATAATAGCTCGTTTATATAACCTACTTCTTTTGGAATAGCTTCATTTGTTATTACACGTCCAACAGTTGTTTCATGCATTTTACGAATTGGGCTACCCTCTTCATCAATGTCGTCAACTATAACTTTAACTAATGCGTGTACATCTACAACTCCTTCATTGTAAGCGATAATAGCCTCTTCTTCACCATAGAATATCATACCTTCACCTTTAGCACCGGGTCTAATTTTAGTGATATAGTAAAGACCTAGAACCATGTCCTGAGAAGGAACTGTGATAGGTGCACCATTTGCAGGGTTAAGGATATTGTGTGATGCAAGCATCAGAAGTTGTGCTTCAAGAATTGCTTCATTACCAAGTGGAAGGTGAACAGCCATCTGGTCACCATCGAAGTCAGCGTTAAAAGCTGTACATGATAGTGGGTGCAGCTGAATTGCTTTACCTTCAATTAGCTTTGGTTGAAATGCTTGGATACCTAAACGGTGTAGAGTAGGGGCACGGTTTAATAGAACTGGGTGACCTTTCATTACATATTCCAGGATATCATATACTACAGGCTCTTTTCTATCAACAATTTTCTTAGCCGATTTTACAGTCTTTACAATACCTCTTTCAATGAGTTTACGTATAATAAATGGTTTGTAAAGTTCAGCAGCCATATCTTTTGGCAGACCGCACTCATGCATCTTAAGTTCAGGTCCTACAACAATTACTGAACGAGCTGAATAGTCAACACGTTTACCAAGTAAGTTCTGACGGAAACGTCCCTGTTTACCCTTTAAACTGTCGGATAATGATTTTAAAGGACGGTTAGATTCTGTTTTAATTGCACTTGATTTACGTGAATTATCAAACAGTGAATCTACCGATTCCTGAAGCATACGTTTCTCATTTCTAAGAATAACATCAGGGGCTTTAATATCAATAAGTCTCTTTAGACGATTATTACGAATAATAACTCGACGATAAAGATCATTTAGGTCAGATGTTGCAAAACGTCCACCATCCAATGGAACTAGAGGTCTTAAATCTGGAGGAATAACAGGTATTACCTTCAGAATCATCCACTCAGGTTTATTTATATTTTTAGATCCACGGAAAGCTTCAACTACTTGAAGTTGTTTCAATGCTTCATTCTTACGTTGTTGAGATGTTTCGTTATCTGCTTTATGACGTAAGTGGTTTGCAAGTTTATCAAGATTTATTCTTTCCAATAAATCGAGAAGTGCTTCAGCACCCATTTTTGCAATAAACTTATTTGGGTCTGAATCTTCTAGCAATTGGTTTTCTTTTGGAAGAGTATCAAGCAGTTCTAAATATTCATCTTCTGTAAGAAGATCTTTTTCAGCTACTTTATCTTCAAGAATACCTGATTGAATAACTACATATCTCTCATAGTATATGATAGTATCCAATTTTTTTGTTGGTATTCCAAGCAAATAACCAATTTTATTAGGTAATGATCTGAAATACCATATATGAGCTACCGGTACAACCAAATGAATATGTCCGGTTCGTTCACGACGAACTTTTTTCTCTGTAACTTCTACACCACAACGGTCGCATACGATGCCTTTATAGCGAATACGTTTGTATTTACCACAATGACATTCGTAATCTTTAACCGGTCCGAAAATACGTTCGCAAAACAGACCATCGCGTTCCGGTTTATATGTTCGGTAATTTATTGTCTCAGGCTTTAATACTTCACCAAATGAGTTCTCAAGAACCTGTTCCGGTGAAGCCAGACTGATAGTAATTTTTGAAAAGTTACTCTTTATTTTATTCTCTTTTCTATATGCCATAATTAACTTTATAAAGAGTTATGATAGATATTGTAATTAATCGAGAGTGATGCTAAGACCTAATCCCTGAAGTTCATGAATAAGCACGTTTAGAGATTCAGGAATTCCTGGTTGTGGCATTGCCTCTCCCTTAACAATTGCTTCATATGCTTTAGAACGACCCACTACATCATCAGACTTAACAGTAAGAATTTCCTGTAGTATATG
>CAYLKV010000013.1:0-6268 GCA_964384545.1 uncultured Proteiniphilum sp. | reverse complement strand
AGCCGCTCCAAATGCTTCAAGTGCCCAAACCTCCATCTCTCCAAAACGCTGACCACCAAACTGAGCTTTACCACCCAATGGTTGTTGTGTAATAAGTGAATAAGGTCCAATAGAACGAGCATGCATTTTATCTTCCACCATATGTCCAAGCTTAAGCATGTAGATAATACCTACAGTTGCCGGCTGGTCGAAGCGTTCACCTGTTCCTCCATCATACAGATATGCTTTTCCGTAATTGGGAACACCAGCTTTCTCAGTCCATTCATTTAATTCCTCTAACTGTGCTCCATCGAAAATAGGAGTAGCAAATTTAAGTCCCATTTGCTTACCTGCCCATCCAAGAACAGTTTCGAAAATCTGTCCAAGGTTCATACGAGAAGGTACACCCAGTGGGTTCAAAACTATATCTACCGGTGTGCCATCTGCTAAGAAAGGCATATCTTCCTGACGTACAATTTTAGATACAATACCTTTGTTACCGTGACGTCCTGCCATCTTATCTCCTACCTGGATTTTGCGTTTTTTAGCAACATACACTTTTGCACTTTGCATAATGCCTGAAGGTAACTCATCTCCAATAGTAAGATCAAAACGTTTACGTTTCAATTCAGCATCAATTTCTTTAAAACGACGCAGATAATTTATAACAGTGGTACGTATAAGATTATTCTTATGAGAATCGGTAGTCCATTTATTTAACTGAACCGACTGGTAGTCAATATCTGTAAGCACCTTTTGAGTAAATTTAGCTCCTTTTGGTACTATATCGATATTTGTATAATCTTTTACTCCAGCAGAGGTTTTACCATCAGTGAGCTTAAGAAGTTTATCAATTAGAATCTTTCTTAACTCATCAAGTTTACACTCATACTCTTCATCAAGTTTTGGAAGAATTGCTTTATTTGAAAGTTTTGTTTTACCTTTTTTAGCTGCTTTAGAGAATAGGTTGGTTTGAATTACAACACCTTTTAGTGATGGCGAAGCTTTAAGAGAAGCATCCTTTACATCACCTGCCTTGTCACCGAAAATTGCACGTAACAACTTTTCTTCAGGAGAAGGATCTGATTCACCCTTAGGAGTAATTTTACCAATTAAAATATCTCCAGGTTTAATACGAGCACCTACTCTTACAATACCTCTTTCATCAAGATCTTTAGTAGCTTCTTCACTTACGTTAGGAATATCAGAAGTTAATTCTTCCATTCCTCGTTTTGTTTCACGAACCTCTAAAGAAAATTCCTCTACGTGAACTGATGTGAAAATATCTTCACTAACTAACCTCTCATTCAATACAATAGCATCCTCAAAGTTATATCCTTTCCAAGGCATGAAAGCCACTTTAAGGTTTTTTCCAAGTGCCAATTCTCCATCCTCGGTTGCATAACCTTCAGTAAGAATTGAACCTTTAATAACTTTTTGACCAACTCTACAAATTGGTCTAAGGTCTACAGTAGTGTTTTGGTTTGTTTTGCGGAATTTAGGTATATTATATGTTTTCTCAGAGTCCTCAAAACTTGTGAATTCTTCTTCTTCAGTTCTTTCGTATTTGATCTTTATTGTGGTTGCATCCACATAAGTTATTTCTCCGGCACCCTCTGCAACAACTTGTGTGCGTGAGTCCTGTATTACTTGTCCTTCTATTCCTGTTCCTACAATTGGAGATTCAGCTCTGATAAGAGGTACTGCCTGTCTCATCATGTTAGATCCCATCAATGCACGGTTAGCATCATCATGTTCTAGGAAAGGAATAAGTGATGCAGCTATAGAAGCAATTTGCATTGGAGACACATCCATAAGTTCAATCTCTTCTGGTGCTACTACAGGATAATCAGCATCTCTTCTCGATTTAACACGAGGGTTAATGAATTTTCCATTTTCATCTAGAGGAGCATTACCCTGTGCAATTATTCTATCTTCTTCCTCTTCAGCTGCAAGATAGATTACTTCATCATTTTTAATATTAACTACTCCGTTTTCTGCTTTACGATATGGAGTTTCAATAAATCCAAGATCGTTTATTTTTGCATATACGCAAAGTGATGAAATCAATCCGATGTTTGGTCCTTCAGGAGTTTCAATAGGACATAAGCGACCATAATGAGTAAAGTGAACGTCACGAACTTCAAATCCGGCACGTTCACGAGAAAGACCACCGGGTCCTAATGCAGATAAACGACGTTTATGTGTAATTTCTGCAAGTGGATTTGTCTGATCCATAAATTGCGATAAAGCATTTGTTCCGAAGAATGTGTTTATAACAGAAGAAATGGTTTTTGCATTTATAAGATCAATTGGAGTAAATACTTCGTTGTCTCTAACGTTCATCCTTTCACGGATAATACGAGCCATACGAGTTAACCCAATACCAAATTGTGTATAAAGCTGTTCTCCTACAGTACGAACACGCCTGTTACTTAGGTGGTCAATATCATCAACTACCGTTTTAGAGTTAATCAGCTCAATTAAATATTTAATAATCTCAATGATATCCTCTTTAGTTAATACACGAATATCATCTGCGATTTCAAGATTTAGTTTTTTGTTTATTCTGTAACGACCTACATCTCCTAAGTCATATCTCTTTTCAGAGAAAAACAGATTGTTTATAACGTCACGTGCACTTGAATCATCCGCTGGTTCTGCACTACGTAATAAACGATAAATATGACGAATTGCATCAATCTCCGAGTTACTCGGATCTTTTTGTAAAGTGTTGTAAATTATTGAGTAATCGATTGTATTGTCAGTTTCCTTATGAAGGAGAATAGATGCAACACCCGATTCTAAAATTTCATCAATATGATCTTGTTCAAGTATAGTTTCACGTTCAATAATAACTTCATTTCTCTCAATTGAAGTTACTTCGCCAGTGTCTTCATCAACAAAATCTTCCATCCAAGATTTTAGTACTCTGGCAGCTAGTTTACGACCTATTACTTTTTTGAGATTTGATTTATTTGATTTAACCTCTTCTGCCAGGTCAAAAATTTCAAGAATATCCTTATCATTCTCGAAACCTATGGCACGAAGCAGTGTAGTAACAGGTAATTTTTTCTTACGATCGATGTAGGCATACATTACATTATTAATGTCAGTAGCAAATTCTATCCATGATCCTCTGAAAGGGATTACACGGGCAGAATAAAGTACTGTACCATTAGAATGTGTGCTTTGTCCAAAGAATACACCTGGCGATCTATGAAGTTGAGATACAATAACACGTTCTGCACCATTAATTACAAATGTACCTTTTTCGGTCATGTAAGGAATAGTGCCAAGGTATACATCCTGTATTACAGGTGTAAAGTCTTCGTGATCGGGGTCAGTACAATAGAGATAGAGTTTTGCTTTTAGAGGAACACTGTATGTTAATCCTCTATCCACACATTCATCAATTGAATATCTAGGAGGATCTACATAGTAGTCTAAAAATTCTAGGACAAAATTGTTACGAGTGTCAGTGATAGGGAAATTTTCAGTGAAAACCTTGTACAATCCTTCCTTTTTCCTGTTTTCAGGGGGTGTGTCGAGCTGTATAAAATCCTGAAAAGATTGTAACTGTACTTCTAGAAAATCTGGGAAGTCAAGCGGATTTTTAATCGACGCAAAATTTATTCTTTGATTGGCTTTTTTTGAAGACATAGGAATGAGTTTTTGAACCTAATATATATTGACAGAAAAGGTTAAGAATCTTCAGGATTGAAGATTCCTAACCGAATTAACCTAATTTAGGTAAATGCTATTTAAGTTCAACTTCCGCTCCAGCCTCTTCAAGTTGTTTTTTCAAAGCTTCCGCTTCGTCTTTTGTTATACCTTTTTTCAATTCACTTGGAGCAGCGTCAACTACATCTTTAGCTTCTTTAAGACCTAGGCCAGTTAGTTCTTTAACTGCTTTTACTACAGCAAGTTTAGCTGATCCTGCGCTCTTAAGAATTACGTCGAAAGAGTTTTTTTCCTCAGCAACAGCTTCACCGCCAGCAGCAGGACCTGCAGCAACTGCAACAGCTGCAGCAGCCGGTTCAATACCGTACTCTGTTTTTAAAATTTCAGCAAGTTCGTTAACTTCTTTTACTGTTAAGTTAACCAAGTCTTCAGCAAATTTTTTTAAGTCTGCCATTTTTGTATTTGTTTAATTATTGATTACTAATTCTGTTTGTTTTTACAATTATTGTTCTCTTTCCGATAGTGTTTTTAATACACCATGAATAGTTGTACCACCGGATTGGAGTGCAGAGATAACATTCTTAGCAGGAGATTGCAATAGAGCAATAACATCTCCGATAAGCTCTGGTTTACTCTTGATATTTACAAGATCTTTTAGTGTTTCAGCACCAACAAAGAAACTTTCCTGTACATAAGCACCTTTTAGTGAAGGTATCTTATCAGCTTTGTATTTATCAATAAGTTTTGCAGGAGCATTTGCTGAGTTTGAAAACATGATTGCTGTATTTCCCTTTAAAACTGGGTATAGCTCTTCATAATTTCCTTCCAGCGACTCTAATGCTTTTTGAAGTAATGTGTTTTTTACTACAACCAGCTTGATATCTTCTTTGAAACATTCACTTCTTAGCTTACTTGTTTTTGCTGCGTTTAGTGTAGCAATATCTGTAAGGTAGAAGTTTTCGTATTCTTTAATATCAGCTGACAGCTGTTCTATTATTTGTTGTTTATCTTCCCGTTTCATTGATTCCTTTTATTAATTTGATTCTTCTAATGCTTTAGTATCCAGCTTAATACCTGGGCTCATTGTACTAGAAAGATAAATACTCTTAATATAAGTACCTTTTGCTGCACTTGGTTTTAATTTGATTAACGTTTGAATAAATTCTCTTACGTTATCTCTTAATTGTTCAGGTGCGAATGATACTTTTCCCACAGATGTATGAATAATACCAGCTTTGTCAACTTTAAAGTCGATCTTACCTTGTTTTACTTCCTTCACAGCTTTTGCTACGTCAGTTGTAACTGTTCCGCTCTTTGGGTTTGGCATCAATCCACGTGGTCCTAAAACTCGTCCTAAAGCACCAATTTTACCCATTATTTGCGGTTGAGTGATGATAACATCAATATCGGTCCAACCAGCTTTAATTTTATCGATATATTCATCTAGTCCTACATAGTCTGCACCAGCTTCTTTAGCTTCGGTTTCAACTTCTGGAGAACACAATACTAGAACTCTTACTTGTTTACCTGTTCCGTGTGGAAGAGATACTACACCTCTTACCATTTGATTAGCTTTTCGCGGATCTACACCTAGGCGTACATCGATATCTACTGAAGCGTCAAACTTGGTTGTAGTTATTTCTTTTACCAGTTCAGATGCTTCTTTCAGTGTATAGGCTTTTCCCACCTCAATCTTGCTCAAAGCCAACTTTTGATTTTTTGTCAGTTTACTCATGTCTCAATTGAAGTTTTAATTTTTAATATTTTCAGGAAATTTTCCTTTAACTGTGATACCCATGCTTCGAGCCGTTCCAGCTACCATTTTCATTGCTGATTCAAGTGTGAAGCAGTTAAGGTCCGTCATTTTTTCTTCTGCTATTGCTTGAACTTGTTCCCAAGTTACAGCAGCAATCTTAATGCGGTTAGGTTCTGCTGAACCACCTTTTTGTTTACTTGCTTCTAATAGTTGAATTGCAACCGGAGGAGTTTTAACAATAAAATCAAATGACTTGTCGGCATAGTAAGTGATTACCACTGGCAACACTTTACCGGCTTTGTCTTGAGTCCTGGCATTGAATTGCTTGCAAAAATCCATAATATTGATCCCTTTTGAACCTAATGCAGGTCCTACTGGGGGCGATGGATTTGCGGCACCTCCTTTGATTTGTAATTTTAGTTGTCCGGCAACTTCTTTAGCCATTTTCTTGATTTTAATTAATTGGTTTTCGAAACACTTTGTAGAATTAACAGAATCTGCGTAACCAAATAACTGATTATTCTTTCTCTACTTGCATATAGCTTAATTCCAGAAGTTGTTTCCTTCCGAAAATTTTAACCATCACTTTGAGTTTCTTTCTCTCTTCATTGATCTCTTCTACTACACCAGAAAAACTACTGAAAGGACCGCTAATCACTTTCACGTTTTCACCAACGTAGTACTTCATATCCATATCATCACCAGCTTCTTCCAATTCATCCATTGTGCCCAAAATACGCTTAACCTCCGACTCATGTAATGGTTGAGGGTTAGCAGTATTTGGCAAGAAGCCAGCTACATAATTGATATTCTTAAGTTCATGAATTACCTCTCCTGTCAGTTCGGCTT
>CAYLKV010000012.1:60400-64333 GCA_964384545.1 uncultured Proteiniphilum sp. | reverse complement strand
TATATCAGATGGAGTATTTGGTGAAACCACTCTGCCCACAATATTAAAAGAGGTATTATTGGTCAAAGCCGATCTTTTGTCAATCTCAATTCCCGTATAGAGTTGCAACCCATTGGCAACATAAATTATATTACTCGTCTTCACATAATGACTATCATAAAAACGAATAAAACTTTGTCCCAGATCGAGCGATGATATAGTATTCATTAGCCTCGACTCCCCATTTACTCTGTTAATATCGCGAGAAATATGCCCGGCGGAAATATTAAATTTTCCAAGAGACATAGGAGAATAACTAATCGATGCAGACATATTCCATAGCCACTTTTCGCGCGCAGTAGTGTAATAAAAAGATGGAGAAAATGAGAAAGATTTGTATTTGTCAATAGCATAATTCATTGATAATGTTTGACCAAGCCAAAAACCATCAACAAAGTTATACTCTTTCAACGCACCCATCAATCCTCCATATCGAAGAGTTAAATCGCTGTTCATTTTCCATAAACCACCTTGAATAACCCTCCCGGCCACAGTCTTCGGGTTCTCTTCAATATACAAAACAACCCCATCCCTCACATCCTCATTTGCAACCTCATAGTCATTTCCCGAAATAGAATCTCTCCATTGGTAACTTTTCACCTCATCAATATGAAGCGGCAGTTCGCGTATATTATTCCAGAAAACAGAGTCTCTTTTCCAAGCAAGAGTATCCACTTCCATCTTAACCCTCTCAATGTCTTTTATCTCAAGCGATCTCTGTTGCTCTTTAACCTTTTCCGGTTCCACCATCTCGTTCATCAACTTCGACATTTTATATGCTTCTCTATTCGAAATCTCTTCTTTTTGAGACAGTTTCTCTAATTCTGATGCAATCTTTTGTTGTTTAGGTGATAGCCTTTTTTCCGCCAGTGCTTCAGATAAAACAATATCAGTCACACTATCAGAAGGGCGATTTTCACCAACTTCAACCGAATTATATTTCATAGAAGCATAATATTTACCCGATGCTTTAACACCCATAGTATTCATCGAAAGCGTAACATCATATGTAATTGGCATATAAACCGACAACTTAACCTGATGGAAGTTAATCCGATAATGCATACTAGTACCCATTTCACTAGTCATAAGATCAGCAATATAAACGTTCCAGCTGTTATCAAGAATATATAGATAACCTGAAAAAAGTTTAGGATTCTTTTTAAGAGGAATCACCCTAATCTTGTTAACTGTAAATTCAGGTTGATAGTCTACACTCTCCAATTTAAAAGTATAATACCTAAATGCCGTAGGTGCAAGAGGAGAAATTCTGCCATCAAGTTCACTGTTATAAATGCTAGATGTCATTATACTCAACCCTTTACTAATATTAAATTCTTTAGGGATAGAGCTTTTTAGAGCCACCACATTCTGATTGTAGGATTCCGGGGAGATAAAGTGTATGTTGCTTTGCGACTCCATTACAAGCGGTTTACCAATAAGAGAACTAATATCGATATCAGAAGAATTCACTTTCGTAGCTTTTTTTAATATTTTGGGAATCTTCTCTATTGTTAAGCTCCCCTTGATATAAGCTTCAGAATGATACTCTTTAATCTGATACCGGTAAAAAGGAGCATTAGCGATAGCTTTTCGCATTATTCGAAGTGCAGGATCCTCATCACCTGCATATATCACAACTTCATTCAATGAGTATGTAGCTTCCTCCAGCACAATACGTAAAAACTGATCCTCCTCATCAATTGAAATACTTCTCTGAATACTTTCATACCCAAGCGATCTAAATTCAAGAGTATAAATGCCCGGAGAAAGAGCAGTTACAAATTCACCTCTATTATCAGCAGCAATACCTTTAACAGTTTCCTTTATATAGATAGTAGAATTAGGTATTGGCTCACCCTTTTTATTGGTAATTATTCCCTGCAGTTGCTGAGACTGAAGATTTGATTGAATAAATAGGAATCCTAATATAAATAGCAGAAGTTGCTTCATAAACTATTCGAATTGAGCAAGCTAATAATATTAAAAAAAGCAGCTATAAATATAAAGAAAATCCAATTGATCCACCTAAACCTTTGGTCGAATATTTATATGAAGAATCTTTTGAGTATTTTGCACTAACCTCAGCATACTCCAACATCAAATCAATAGAAATATTGTTTCTAACAAAGAAAGCAGCTCCTGCTCCACCCGCAAAGGCAAACCCTCCAAATGACATATTATCAACATTAGAACCCTGAAGACTCAACTCCATTGAAATATTAGTATATCCAGCACCAATAGCAACAAAAGGTTTTACAGGTCCTTTTGTAGGAAAATAATATGCTACCGTTGGCATTAGAACGAACTGCGATGTTTTACTTTGATAATCACCATCTGTAATAGAGAATGATGACTGAGCGCCTACAGATAAATTATCAATTACAAAATATCCAATGCTTGGAGTGATTGTAATAGAATATCCATCCACACTCATTGCATACCTGTCGCTAATATTTATATTAGCACCTTTAATGCGATTAGAAAAATAAGCTCCTTCAAACGAAGATCGCCCCGAAATAGAGATACTACCTTTTTCAGTTTGAGCTGATACAGCAAATGTGAAAATAGTTATCAGTATCGATAATAAAATTAGTTTTTGTTTCATGAAATTGAATAGTTTAAAAATGAGTAAAAATTTGATTTAATATATGAAATAACTTCACTATCTCACTCTTTCAGTACCTCTACCTCCAAGCCCCCACGAAACCATAATGCTATGAATAAATCCGTCCATTGGCTGTGATACATCTCCTCTTCCCTCCAGACTTCTACCAAAATTTGGCATGCGATAAGTATACCTTACACTTATCCTACTCCAATTATCATCAGATCCCGTTCCATAATAAGAGGGCATAGATATATTAAACTTATAATCAAAACCAATGCCTGCTTGTGGAAACCATGAGTTAAACTTAAGTTTCTTGAGTTCAGGTATCTCTTTCGTTACATCTTCAGACGCAGAAAAACCGCTATAGCCACCTCCAATATATGGATAAATAGAGAAACGTTTGGTGTCAAGCAGCAGATAGCCGGCATTTAAATAACCAACGCCAAGGGTTGCAGAAGACTCTTCTGTCCAAACCCTGTTATTTATATTTATGTCCTTATTAAGACTATGACCTGAAAATCCAAATCCCAAGATACCAACCAACTTCTTATACCTTATATCAAAAGCCATTTCCATGCCGCCACCGGTATTAAAGTAATCACCTAAATTGCCTGTAGGAACCACTACACCAAGACCAAACATGTCCCAATAAAATGCCCATAGAGAAGGTGCAAACTTAAACCTAATTGTCTCACGAATAATTGTTTCGTACGGGCTGTCGGGGTATTTTTCGAGAAACTTGTCGGATAGTTCATTAATATAAGCAGTTTGTTCAGATTCAAAGTACATTCTACCATCACTTTGTCCTGCTCTCAAAATATCTTCAAGTTGCAGAACCAGAAACTCCTTATCCATTTCAGAAACATCGCTTTCTTCTATGAACACAAGCAGTAAATCTTTATTTTCAGCTGTTTTTTGAAACAAAGTAGAAAACATATTATCAGTTTGTGCGAGAATCCTAACTGAGCTTGAAACAGGATGTCTAAAATCTACCTGTTTAATAAAATCAAGCAACTCATTATACTCCTCCGTCCAGTAAAGAATATAAATATACTCAATAGGATAAAACGTATTGTAGACATTACCGTCGTTCTCTTTAAGTAAAAGATCCTTAACCTCTTTTGCCTTAAACAAATCGCTCTTAACAAAATAATCCATCAGCAAACGCCGTCCTTTGTCTAATAATTCATGGCTCGATTGCTCGTAATTCAATATCTGATTACGTAACGAATCGTTTTGAGAGAAAGACTTCATGGAAAGTGATGCGATCAATAGAATTGAAA
>CAYLKV010000012.1:0-60300 GCA_964384545.1 uncultured Proteiniphilum sp. | reverse complement strand
AATATCCAACCGTTGCATGGAACAATGGCCAAACAGCAGATATGATCTTTACGCAACCTGTTTTGTATGAATTTAGTAATATTAAATCTCCAACATTACTTATAATAGGTACAAGAGATCGCACTGCAATTGGTAAGAATAAAGTAAAAGATGAATCTATACGAGAGAAAATGGGCCTATATCAATTTTTAGGAAAAAACCCCAAAAATAGAATACCAGGCTCTATATTAGTTGAGTTAGATAATATTGGGCATCTACCACATATCGAAGCATTTGATTTATTTATAAATCCACTTATAGAATTTTTGAAGGATTGATCAGTATATCTTACTTAATAGCAAGTTTTTGATCGGTTACCTTTGCAATATCATTTGCGATGATCATACAACCGAAAAAGGAGTTGCATAAATAAAATTTTATCACATCATATAATAGTGCATTTTACATAAACACAGTCTGAGTTGTGCGTCATATCCCAAGAAGATGTATATAACCAAAAATGAGTTTCAACTGCTTCCCAATCTTTAGGAAGCTCAATAGTAGCTTTACACTCATCTCTCAAAAAGTGATTCATTATATAAATTTCACTCGGATGTGCCTCATTAAAACAAACAATATTTACTCTATCATTTGCCTTTGAAAATTTTGATTTAGAGTCAAAATCATTGCTCCAATTAAGATTTGCAGTATTAGCTATTTCGTCAATTTTTAATGTTACTACTGAAAGTGGATGTATTTTACCCTCTGAAATTTGAATTTTGCTGTAATCAATTTTAAGATCAGGATGTGTACCACTTACTGCCTCCCTATTTACTTTTCCGCATACAGTTCCAAATGTAAGTTTATCATTTTTATGGCCAATTTTAATTTGAGAAAATAGAGGAGAAACCATTCGACTCACAAAACCAAATCTGGACCGATGTGCTGTTTGCTTTGCCGTTTTTGGATTTCGTGGTTCTGTGTATGTTCTGAATCTTTGCCGTCCATTTACTACATATGCCACAATGGGACCCATTTTACCTGAAAATCCCATCTTTGTCAAATCTATATTACCCATGATATTAATATTTGCATTAATCGTAAACTTAACAATTATTGTTGATAAAAGCAAATGAGAAAGTGCTTACTTGGTCCTTACAAGTTCTTAATTATCCCTCTATTTTAACAGTGTTGATACAGTGTTGATACAGTGATAATAGAGAGTTGATAAAGATTTGGTCTTGATTTGGTTCAACTTATGGTGCAGCAATTGCCAATAAGAGAGATTTAAAATAAATCAGGTAATAATAGGTTTTACGCACTGAATTTAAGTATATTTGAAAATAGAAAAGTTCTTTTGAGTATTAGTTCTTTGTTTATATTACAACCATACTCAATGCCTTGTTAAACAGTATTGTAAAAGAATTTTTTATAGAACTGTAAATAATTCAGGTTTCAAATAAAAAAGTGGTTCGAGATGAAAGATACTTCTAAAATAATCTTTTGTATACTTTTTACATTATTTTCGTATACAACTGGATATTCTCAAACTCAGAAGAATAAAGGGTATCCACAAAAAAACAACAATTGGGATGTATTGCCGGGATTTGTCAATCCCCCAAAAGGATACGGAAATATTCCTTTTTATTGGTGGAACGGTGATACTTTGAAGAAAGAGAGATTAAGGGAGCAGTTGGATATTTTGGCAGCTTCAGCAACAGATGGTTTTGCTGTGAGTTATATACATACAAGTCCTCGTGTAGATACCATAGAAAACAAAAATGGATATGGATTGTATGGCATGACTGAGCCTGGTGTTCCAAAGGTATACTCCGAAGATTGGTGGAAAATATGGAATTGGTTTTCAGGTGAATCGGCTAAAAGAGGACTTGGTGCGGGTATAGATGATTATACAATGGGCTGGACAGGTAATGGATTTTATCCTGATGAGCTTGATACTATGTCAATATTTCAAGGATATAAAGGTGAATTGATAATTTCAAAAGAGACAGTTTTAGGTGGAAGTAGCTTTAATTCTGTAGTTCCGGAAAATTTACTTGCTATTGTAGTATGGCCGGGTAAAATTGTATTAACAGACAAAGTTAAAAATGGTAAAATTAGTTGGAAAGCACCAAAAGGAAAAGATTATGTAATTTATACAATAACCACCCACACGGGATACGTGATACATCCTGAACATGGGAATAAATTGGTAGATGTCTATTTCAACCGATTTGAGGAGCGTATGGATAAAGTTGGTAGAGATGGAATGAATTATTTCTTTCAGGATGAATTAGCTTATCCTATAAAGATTCTTACTTGGTCGGATGATTTCAAGGAAGAGTTTTTAAAACGAAAAGGATATGATGTCGTCCCATATCTGCCTGCATTAAAAGAGGATATAGGATCAGAAACAACTAAGATTCGACTCGATTACTGCGAAGTGTTAATGGATCTGTCGGAAGAAAGATATTATAAACCAATATATAACTGGCATGCAGAAAGAGGGTTAATTTATGGAGCCGATAATCTGAGTCGCGGAAGAAATCCGGCTGCTTATATTGATTATTTTAGAGCAAACTCATGGTATACAGCACCTGGGAACGATGCTCCTGCAAGGGGGTCAAGTTTTCTAGAAACGAAAGTATCCAGCTCAATCACTCATATGTATCAACGCCCAAGAACTTGGCTTGAAGCCTTTCATAGTATGGGGTGGGGTAGCTCTGGTGCTTGGCTTACACGTCAAATTGACCACCATTTTATAGCTGGAGGAAACTTGGTATGTATGCATGGACTTTACTATACAACTCATGGGGGATGGTGGGAATGGGCTCCACCCGATTTTCATTTCAGAATGCCATACTGGCCACATATGAAGCAGTGGTTTAGTTATACCGAAAGAATGAGTTATCTGTTGAGTCAAGGCTCACATGTATGTGATATTGCAATACTCTATCCAACTGAACTGATACAAGCCTATCCGGAATCGAAAACGGATGGAGTATTTAATACTGCACTTAAGCTTAGTAATTCGGGTCTTGATTATGATTTTGTCGACTTCCGCTCTTTGAGAAATGCAGAAATAACTGATCAGGTCTTGAAAATAGCTGATGAGCAATACAAAATCATTATTTTAGCTGATATGGAGGCAATCCATTTCTCCTCTCTTCAAAAAATAGTGGATTTCTATCGATCAGGAGGAATTGTATTGGCTACCGGTAAACTTCCTAAAACTAGTAGCAGGAAAGGTGAGAATGATTGGGAAGTAGATAATATCTTAAAAGAATTATTCGGAATTTCCGCCAATGATATAAATAAAAAAGGACTTGATTTAAATGTAGAAAATGCTTCTGGAAACAGTAGTAAACAGATAAACCGAGCAGGAGGTATAGGTTGGTATATCCCTCTATCTGTGGAAAAGTATATTCCTGAAATCATTACTCCCGACTTTCTGTCGGAAAACAGAGTGGGTAAAGTTTTGCACAGAAAAATAGGAGAAAGAGATGTGTATATGGTAACCGATGTTGAAAAAGGTTCAGAATGTTTCTTTCGAGCAAAAGGGAAAGTGGAATTGTGGGATGCTAATACCGGTAAAACGGAATTATATCCTATTCAAAGACAGACGGAAGATGGGACCTGGTTGCGAATGGATAAAGAATCGGACAATTCATATCTGATTGTTTTTTCACCAGGAGAACCTGAAACGGTGAAAAGGGTTACTGAAGCAGCGTTACCACAATTTAATATACCATTGGATGGAGTATGGGAAGTTGAATTGATTCCTACATTAAATAACAAATGGGGAGATTATCGTTTCCCTGCATTTGATGGTCTTATTGGGGCAGAGGCTCGCTCTTTCAAATATTCTCCTAATTTGACATCAGACATAAGCTGGACAGATCCTGAATTTGATGATAAAATGTGGAAAGAAGAAATCTATGGCTATGGTCCACAGGCAGAGACAAAAGCCGAAGGAATTTCAGAGTGGGAACCTATATCTTTTTCATGGCAGTATGGTGTTTGGAATCATCCCGGATCGCAAGGATATCATGGGTTGAAAGGAAAAGTAGAGGATAGGTTTTTCATTTTAGATAAAGGAAAAAATCAGCAGTTCAGAACAAATGTGTATGCACCGGAAGATGGGTCTTATCGTATTGAAACTGTAGGTGTTAATCCTGACTTTGTGAAAATTGATGGTGAAAAAAGAGAGAAAAATATTACGTTGTCAAAAGGGTGGCATCTTTTAGAGACAGCTTATTCCGGATCTGAAAAGGTCGATTTCACATTGCCTACAGGTCACGCAGAAGATAGACGAAAACGAAGTTTTTTAGTTCTTTACAAGCAAGAGACTCCTTTATCGGAAAAGAAGACTCTCTATTCTGATGAAGTTTCTTCGCGATGGAATGAAAGTGATCATTTGATGTATGACCCTTTTGGAGGTAAACATAGAGAATGGAATTTCCGTTTTACTACAGCACCGGGAACTGAAAATATGCTCTTTTCAGTCAATGGTGAAGTATTGAAGATTTGGTTAGATGGAAAAGAAGTAGACCCTAAAGAGATATCTGTAATAGAAAGTAATAGCACCTGGAATAAATATCTTGTAAAATTCAATTCTAAGATCGAGAGAATAGGGCAGGTAGCTCTTTCAGTTAGGTCTGAAATTGGTTATCAAGGGTCAGCAATATTTAGAGAACCTGTACAATTCAAAACTACAACCGGCAAATTAGAGACAGGCGATTGGTCGAAAAAAGGATCACTCCGTTATTATTCGGGAGGAATGCTTTATAAAAAAACTGTTCAACTTCCTAAAGAAAATGGAGATAAAATGATTTTACATTTAGGAGAAGTGGTAGCTACGTGCGAGGTTAAGATAAACGGTCAGTCGGTAGGAATACTCATAGCTCCTCCTTATAAAGTAGACATCTCACAATTTGCTCATGTAGATGAAATAAATATTGAAGTGTTGGTATATAGTACTTTATCAAACCATTATCAAACCATTCCTACTCCATACAAAGGTGATCCTGTCGCTGGACTTATAGGGCCGGTAAATATTTCTATATATGAATAAAAAGATTAAAACCTCTTAAGGTGTTTTTCTGAGACATACCTTTTAATGAATAAGTTGGTTATTAGGTCCATAAGTTCTTCAGTCATTGATCTTACATCTTCTTCGGGAAGGTCTTGAAAAGTGTTTTGCCACATGAGGTGGTTATGTAATAATGTAACATCTTTCAATATTCCGTCTATACCCAAGGAGTCTTTTAATATGTTGTTTTTTTTCTGAAGATTGATTGTATAATTTTTGAAGAGGTCCTGCTTTGTGTATCTGTTTTGATAGTCCATAAACTCATTGATATGATCTTGAAGCAACTGTTGAATGATTTCGCTTTTCTCTCTCAATGTTTTCTTTACATCTTCGCTTACCTCACCATCAGGTGCTTCTAAAGTTTCTTGGATTACTGGAAGGTATTTGGTTAATTCTTCAGATACAACTTTTCCTTCGGTTTCGAGGTATTCGCCAAACGTTTCATCAGGTTTAAATTCCGGGCGATAAAGGTTTCCAGGTCTAAAAAATATACTTGCGCTGTTTAAAGAAGATATCAGTCGGTCTCCCGATAATACCACCAGCAGACCCCTGTCATCTGTAAGCAAGCTGAGTGGACCATAGTAGTCGTTAGTGATAGGTGGTTCTCCTTTTTCAACACGCCTTAGATAGTTCATGTCAAAATCAAGCAGTTCAGACAGGGCATCTGCTTTGATTTCATTTTCAATCAGACGTTTTGCCTTAGGATGAAGTGGGCAATCAGCCTCTATTTTCCTGAGTGCTTCAAGGTTATTGTTGATACGATCTTCTATATCTTTAAGGAGTTCGGTTGGGCTCATGCTATTCATTCTATTTTCTATTTCATGCCAACCAGGTTTATAGATTTTGCGTTTTAAGAGATCTTGGTTCACATCTGCCAAGGAACCTGCAAACTCAGTATTGGTGAATATATATTGACTGTTTCGGTAAGGATCGCTATTTAAAACATCCTCCCAGTTCAATATCATTGCTAAGGTATGACCTGGTTCGATATAAAAGCTTACTTCACCTGATTTCAATAATGACAAAGAAATCATTTTTGGGTGTTCTAATTTAATGTCGGCTTCGAAATAACCGTCTTCAAACAGCGTCAGTGTAAATGGAGACAACACGCTGTTTATGCTACGAGTGTAAATAATTTGTGACTTGATGGTGTCGCTTGAGTAACCTCGTATAAAACCGACCAGACGAGCCGGTTCAGTACTAAAGAATGCATCAGAATCGAAATCGGTTGTCTCTTTATCTATTGACTTTTTAATTTCTTCTTCTAATCGGTTTTTCACAGAATCAGGAATCTGTATTGACTTCTGATAAGGTAATTGATTGAAACTGTTTTCCAGTGATATATTGTGGATGTCAATCGCTTTTAGCTGATCCGCTGCGATTAATGGTATTAATAATATTGTAATTAAAGCCGACCTTTTCATTTGGATTATAATATAAATAGTAGAATAGTGTTTCCTATAGAATTTCCGGAAAGTTCAAATATATGAGTATTAATCGTGAAGACCAACAAATTTAAGGTGGAAATACTCAAATATGTTCTAATGTGTTTTGAATTTACCATTGATGAAAATGGCTTTTATGTGGTAGTTCAGAAAAGAGTCCCAATTACATCTACTCTCTTCTTTATCTCTGGTACATTCCTATTAATCCTTGGATTTCCTGCATCGCCACTTATTGTATATGCACTCATCAATTCGGTGGAGTGGGGTTGCATCAATATGTCTATCAATGCAATATCAGTTTTAGGATCGGTCCAGGTTTCAATAGAGTTTTTAGACAAAATTAATGGCATCCGTTTCTTACTGTTGTGAATTTCTGCCATTAGTGGGTTGGCATCTGTGGTGATGATTGAGAACGTATCGCGAATTTCCCCTGTCAGTTTGTTTACCCATTTGTTAAAAATGCATCCCAAATAGAAAACTGTCTCATCTGCTGGGTAAATATAATAGGGCTGTTTGTTTTTTCCATTATGTTGCCATTCATAAAATCCATCGATAGGAAGGATGCATCTATTTCTTATGATAGAGTTTTTAAAAGATGGTTTTTGGCGAATAGTGTCGCTTCTTGCATTTAAAGTCATATTTGCAATTTCATTTGCTTTTTCTTCATTTGCAGCAAAAGAGGGTATTAAACCCCACTCAGAAATCTCAACTGACTCATTCTTAAATACAGGTAGTTTTGGATGAGTATATCCTGATACTAAATAGTATAGGTCGTTGAATTCGCTCTCCATTTTTAGTTTGGGGTAAGCTTTAAGATGCTCTTTTACAGCCTTAATTGCTTTGCCTTCGAATGAAACAGTGAAGCACATAATATTATTTTATTTCGAGTTGTTATTTAGTGCCTTCGAATATATAGTCACTGATTGTCAATAGATCACTAAGATTATTAGCTATTGTTATATTTGGGTATTTGCTTAACTCTTCTCGTGTTGTTGCTCCGTTAAGTACACCATAAAAATCAATTCCTGCAGCTTCTGCAGTTTCGGCGTCGATAGTACTGTCGCCAATATAAAGGCAGCTGTTTCTATCTGAGTTTAACTGCTCAACGGCTAACAATAAGCCCTCGGGTGAGGGTTTGTGCTTGGTTACATCTTCTCCTCCAATAATTACATCAATAAGATTTTCATTAAAATCTCTTTCAATAACCTCTTTTATGCGATATCGAAATTTTGTGGAGACAATACCAAGTTTTGCGCCTTTTATTTTTAGAGACGTCAAAACGTTGTGAGTTTCTGGAAACAACACAGTATTGTCTGTCATACATACATCAGCCTTTTTTACATATTCCTTTACATAAACAGCCAGTTTCTCTCTATGATTCTCGCCGGTCAGTTCTTTAAAGGAATTCTCTAATGTCATTCCAATTGTACGCTTTATCTCATCATCATTTACATTCGTAAATCCATGTTGTGTGAGAATATGTTTAAAACAGAGAACAATTCCTTTAGATGAATCTGCCAGGGTGTAATCGAAATCGAAAATATAAGTATCGTAGTTATTCATTACTACAAATATAGTCAATTATTCACTAAGCTGATTATTCAGCCTCCTCAAATTGATCGGCACCAGTTTCTTTATCGGAACTTGTATATATTTTATCTGTAAAAAGAACTCCGTTGAGGTGATCAAACTCATGCTGAAATATTATTGAAGTGAAATCATATTCACGACTATATCCCATAAGCTTTTCCTTGTGAAAGTCTCCGTTTTCGTCCCAATACTCAACTTCTACCCATGGATATCTTATGGAATTTGCACTTATATTTGGAATTGATAGACATCCATCTCCTTCGAAACAGACAGTTTCGTTGGGGTGATTAACGATTCTAGGATTTATTGCAACTTGAATTGGAAAACCGGGTTTGTCGATCCTCATAAATATAAAGATATTTTTCAGTACCCCAACCTGTGGTGCAGCTATTCCAACACCACCGGCTTCTTTCATTGTTACGATCAATCGTTTTATTAATAGTTGTAAATCCTCGTCAGTCGTAATGGAATCTATATTTACATCAGAAGATTTCATTCTGAGTACGAATGAATCTATTGCGTCTGTCGTTAATAATACCCTAAATCTGGTTTCTATATCTCCATTTCGAATTATCTCTATTTCTCTTTCTGTAAATGCCATAGTAAATTGTGCAGAAATTAATAGTATGAATATAAATGTTATTATTCTCATTCTTTTTTCTTTTCAATTTTTAGAACTCCTATATCACTTGAAACTTTACCAAAAAGAATCAATACATTTTGGAACAAAATATCATTTATAAAGTTATAAATAAATTGGACCTTTTTTTATTTTTGGTTAAAACTTTATCAAAAGTATATAGATTTTACAACTTTTAATATCTTTGATAATTTAAGACAAATATTAAATATATTTAATTATGGGAAGCAAGTCGAGTGGTTCTGCAGGTGATGCTGTTTATGCATTGGGAATTATAGGTGCAGCTATCTATTTTATTTCAGCTGCAACAAGTTTTTGGATGGGTGTGGTTGGAATATTGAAAGCATTTGTTTGGCCCGCAATTTTAGTTTATGAGGTTCTTAAAAATTTAGCATAAGATATAATAAACTAGTAAAGAGGCCACTCCGGATCTTCCGTTCTTGCCCTTTTAATTATCGCCTTAAGTTCTTTGGCCTTTTTAGGAAACTTATCTATAACGTTATGGTTTTCAGATGGGTCTGATGCGATATTGTATAGTTCATACCTTCCACCATTTCTTATATCAAGATGCAACAGCTTCCAGTTTCCTTTTATAACTGCTTGTTTTCCACCCATCTCCTGAAACTCGAAATAAAAAAAGTCTCTTTGTGATTGCTCACCCTCACCAGTGAGGGTAGGAAGAATACTTATTCCATCGGTCTCTGATTTTAATTCGGTGTTTAGGATATCAGCAAATGTTGGCAACCAATCCCAGAATGCGAATGGGTAATTACTCTCTTTTCCTTCATCAATTTTGGCTTGCCATGAGATAATTGTTGGCACTCGAATACCACCTTCATAAAGATCGCGCTTATAACCTCTGTAAATACTGTTGCTATTAAAAAAGTCAGGGTCGGCTCCCCCTTCTCTATGAGGGCCGTTGTCGCTTGTGAAGATTATTATGCTGTTTTCCAGAACTCCTTCTTCTTTAAGTTTATCAACTATCTGAGCAACATAAGTATCAATTCTTTTGACCATAGCTGCATGAGTTGCACGAGGTTGATCTTGTGACATATATCCACCTTTACGGAAATCGGGGCCCTCATCAACTCCTTTGTAGGGTGTTTCGGGATATTTTCCTCTTAGATTAATAATTATACTATCTTCGGGAACCACCAATTCAGCGTGTGGCAGTACAATTGGCACAAATAGGAAAAATGGTTTATTACTTTGATCTTCTATGAATTGTAGGGTTTTTTCTTGTATTAAATCTTGAGAGAATGTACCAAAATTGCCATTGTCGTTTTCTGGAAAATCCACTCGTGTGTTATTGTCCCAAAGGTGACTTGGATAGTAATTGTGTGCCATTCTTTGACAATTATATCCAAAGAAATGATCTACATTTTGATTTATCGGATCGCCTGAAGAACCGGGATAGCCTAATCCCCATTTCCCGAAAGCACCCGTTGTGTATCCGGCATTTTTGAATAGTGTGAAGATCGTATATATATTTGATGGAAGTGGCATCTGACCTTCTGGTTGGATCTCTTTGTTTCCTCTTATCGGAGTGTGACCTGTATGCAACCCAGTTAATAGACTGGCACGTGAAGGTGCGCTGACTGTTGTTCCTGAATAGCTATTTGTAAAACGTATTCCATTTAAGGCTAGTTGATCAATATTTGGAGTTAGAAACTTCTCCTGACCAAAACAACTCAAATCTCCATAACCCAAATCATCTGTTACAATGAATACCACATTAGGCTTTTGTTGAGAACTTAATGTTGCTACTGCAGATCCAACCAATATGCTTGTGGCTATTCTTTTCATTGTTGAGACTATTTAAATAATAAAAATAAATGATTCCATTTATCGTAAAAAATTAATTAATTATCAAATATAGTTACTTTTATCTTAATCTTTAATGTATCTATTGACAGATTTTATTTATTTGTAAAAAAAAGTGTGGATAAAATCCTCACTATAGTTACATAAATTTTGACATTAATTACAAGAATATTATCTTTGATGTGGATTTCAAAAATAAAGAGAATTACGCGCATTGATTTTATTTTAATCCAACAAAACCTTAACTATGTTTTTATCTTTTTTCGTAGTGATTACGCAGGAATATGAAGCATAGTTTTTTTTATGCCCTTTTGCGAAATAAATTAATCTAATAAAAACTGATTCTTCCTTATTATAGTATTACATTTGTTAAAACTGAAAACTGAAAAAAATCATTGAACATGGGATACGAAATTGAGAGAAAATTTCTTGTAAAAGGAGACTTTAAGTCGAAGTCCTTTAAATCTTACGCTATAAAACAGGGTTATCTGTCACTTTCGGGTATTAGCGTTGTACGTATACGTGTTAAAGGAGAAAAAGCATATCTTACAGTAAAGAGTTCTGTTGTTTCGGGAACAATAAAACGAAATGAGTGGGAATATGAGGTGCCAGTGGTTGATGCTGAAGAGATGCTCAAACTATGCGAAGATGGCTTAATTGATAAAATGCGTTATATGGTAAAAGCGGGAAACCATGTTTATGAAGTAGATGAGTTTTTTGGAGATAACGAGGGGTTACAGATTGCTGAAATTGAGCTTAATCATGAGGATGAGGCTTTTGATAAACCCGAATGGTTAGGAGAGGAAGTTACAAGTAATGTTAGATACTATAACTCATTCCTCTCCATTCATCCTTTTAAAACGTGGAATAGTTTGAACGATTAATTTTAATTATTCAACTATCGTTACCCATCCATATTTATCAGGTTCATCACCATACTGTATAGCGCGAAGCTGATTATAAAGGTTTTTACTTATTGGTCCGGCTTCTCCATCTTTACAAAAATGATATGTCTTGTTCTCGTTTATATCATCAATTCGGAGAATTGGACTAATTACGGCTGCGGTTCCACATGCCCCTGCCTCTTCAAACGTTGCAAGTTCTTCTTCCAAAATAGGGCGTCTCTCAACCTTTAAACCCATATCTTCAGCCAACTGCATTAAGCTTTTGTTGGTTATTGATGGGAGAATTGAGGTTGATTTAGGTGTGATATATGTGTTATCTTTGATTGCGAAGAAGTTGGCTGGACCACACTCATCTATATATTTCTTCTCTTTTGCATCAAGATATAGTACTGCCGAGTAGCCCAATTCGTGCGCTTTTTCTCCTGCAACAAGACTTGCTGCATAATTACCTCCTACTTTATATGTTCCTGTTCCGAGTGGTGCAGCACGGTCATACTCTCTCAAGATTACCATTGGTGTTGGCTTAAATCCCTCTTTGAAGTAGGGTCCTACAGGGGTTACAAAGATTAGGAATGTGTATTCAGCAGATGGTTTTACACCTACCTGAGCACTTGTGCCAATCATAAGCGGACGGATATATAATGAGGCTCCGCTTTCGTAAGGTGGCACAAAACGTTCGTTTTTCTTGATAGCAAGAAGTACCATCTCCTCAAACATTTCAATTGGCAGTTCAGCCATCATTATACCTCTGCACGATGATTGCAAACGCAAGGCATTTTCACGCATTCTGAAAACTCGTATCTTTCCATCTTTTCCTCTGAATGCTTTTAATCCCTCAAATACTTCCTGCCCGTAATGCAGTGTAGTGGCTGCCATATGAAGATTAATATACTCTGAAGTTTCTGCTTCAGGTTCACACCATTTGCCATCTCTGTAATGACTTCTTATATTGTAGTCTGTTTTAATATAGCCGAATGATAGTCTCGACCAATCTACTGTGCTCATCTTGCAAAATTTATAGTATTTGAATTAAACTTGTTTACTGCAAAAGTAAGAATATATTTGCTATTATCACTTTTTTAACAATATAAATAAGTAATTTCGAATTCTGAAATGATTGATCATAATACTATTGTACGTATTCAGGATACCGCTCAAATAGCTGATGTGGTATCTGATTTTGTCACACTTCGCAAGAGAGGTGTGAACATGGTGGGACTTTGCCCATTTCATGATGATAGAACGCCCTCCTTTTATGTTTCTCCCTCAAAAAATATTTGTAAGTGCTTCTCTTGTGGTGAGGGTGGATCTCCTATTCATTTTGTAATGGTACATGAGCAAATGTCTTATTACGAGGCTTTGAAATATTTGGCTCGTAAGTATAACATTGAAATTGTAGAGAAGGAGCTTACGAATGAGGAGAAACAGCAGCAGAGTGATAGAGAGAGTATGCTTATTCTTAATGAGTTTGCATGCAACTATTTTGTGAAAACATTACATACTCATACCGAAGGTATTTCGGTGGGACTCACCTATTTTAAAGAGAGGGGTGTAAGAGAGGATATTATTAAGAAATTCCAATTGGGCTATAGCCTCGAAGAGCGTAACGCATTTACTGTTGAAGCTCAAAAAGCGGGCTATAAAATTGATTATCTTATAAAAACAGGACTCTCTCTTGGTGGTGAACATAATAAACCTTTTGTTGATCGTTTTAGAGGGCGTGTTTTATTTCCTGTACATTCTATTTCTGGTAAAGTAGTTGCATTTGGAGGCCGAATTCTAAAGAAGGTTGAGAATGTTGGTAAGTATTTGAATTCTCCTGAGAGCGATATATATTCAAAAAGTAAGGAACTTTATGGGATATATTTCGCGAAAAATGCTATCGTAAAAAAGGATAAATGTTTTCTGGTAGAGGGATACACTGATGTAATTTCAATGCATCAGGCTGGTATTGAAAATGTTGTTGCATCTTCAGGCACAGCTCTAACTCATGGGCAGATTCGTATGATTCATAGATTCACAGAAAATATTACAGTTCTTTATGATGGCGACAGAGCCGGAATTAATGCGGCTTTGAGAGGAATTGATTTGCTGCTGGAAGATGGTATGAATGTGAAGGTTGTTCTTCTTCCTGATGGTGAGGATCCTGATTCATTTGCCAGAAAACAGAATTCAGAGAGTTTCCATAGATTTATATTTGAAAACGAGACAGATTTTATTCGTTTTAAAACAAATCTGCTTATTGATGAGGTTGGAGATGATCCTATTAAGAGATCGGGGATGATATCCAACATCGTTAAAAGTATTGCCATTATCCCTAACGCAATTACTCGTTCTGTATATATTCAGGAGTGCGCTCTATCGCTTAAAATTGCAGAGAATGTTCTTATTTCTGAAATAAATAAGATTCGTTTAAAAGAGTGGGATGCGAAAAAACAGAAGAACGATAGGGAGGAAATAAGATTATCTTTCAGCAGTAGTGTGTCGACAGATGTAAATGGTGTTGCAAAGACTGAATCAAATACTAAAATAAGAGATATCGCACCTTTTGATAAGTTTGAGCGTCAGATAATCAGGTATATAGTTAGGTATGGAAATTCTCCAATTTATCAAAAATTTGAAACTCGCAAACGAAAAGAGGGAAAAAATGTTATAGAAGAGCAAGTATTAACAGAGGAAGGTCCAGGAGTTACAGAGTTTGTCCAGTTCGATCTTGAACGAGATGATTTGACCTTTTCGAATGATCTCTACCGGCTGATTTTTGATAAGGCTGTCGAAAAAATAGGTGATAAGGATTTCAACTCGGGTCAATATTTTCTTAATTATCCAAACAGCAAAGTTAGTGAACTTGCCTCTGATATGCTTAGTGATAGATATCAGTTGAGCACTATACATTCTAAGATTTTGGGTGAAGAGGTAGGGGATAAGAGTTCACGTTTACTTGAACAAAATCATTTAATCAATCTTGTTCCCAGGGCTACCACAGAGTTGAAGAACGCATATGTGATGCAAAAAATTAAGGAGGTAAAAGAGGAACTGAAAAATTGTATTAATGATAATTATACTGAGCTTATTACACAGTTGAAACAGCTTCAGGAGATTAAAAAAGTGCTTGCAAAAGAGCTTGGAGAAAGAATAGTACTAAAATATTAAATTATGTATTTAGAAACAAAAGATGTTGTTAAACAATATGCTAACCATTTGGCTTTAAACCGTGTAAGCATTGAGGTGCCGAGTGGTACTGTTTTCGGGTTACTTGGGCCCAATGGTGCTGGCAAGACCACTCTTATTCGTGTTATTACTCGCATAACTGCTCCTGACAGTGGTGAAGTTTTGATTGATGGGAAACCATATAGGAAAGAAGATATTTATAATATTGGCTATTTACCCGAAGAGAGAGGCTTGTATAGAAAGATGAAGGTTGGCGAACAGGCTATGTACATGGCTCAACTTAGGGGGATGTCGAAAAAAGATGCTCATACTCAATTGATGATATGGTTTAAACGTTTTAATATTATGGATTGGTATAACCGTAAAGTTGAAGAGCTATCGAAAGGTATGCAGCAAAAAGTACAATTTATTTCCACTATAATTCATAATCCTGATCTTCTCATTTTTGATGAGCCTTTTAGTGGTTTTGATCCGGTGAATGCTGATATTGTAAAGAATGAGATGTTGCGTTTAAAGGATGAGGGTAAAACTATTATTCTTTCTACTCATAATATGGAATCGGTTGAAGAGCTTTGTGATAATATTGCCTTAATTCATAAATCGCAGGTTGTGTTGAAGGGTAATGTTTATAAAATAAGAAAAGATCATAGACCTAATATTTTCAGATTTAGATTAATCGGGAATGATTTTGATTTTAATCACCCTTCATTTGAGCTGCTTTCTAAAGAGATTTATCATGAGTATATAGATCTTAGAATTAGAAAGTTAGATGGGATTACTAATAATGAATTGGCACAACTGATATTTGATAAATATGAGGTTGTTAGCTATGACGAGGAGTTGCCTACTATGAATGATGTCTTTATTAAAACTGTAACAAATTAGTGATATGAATAGATTAAATTTAGTTATACAAAGAGAGTATCTTACAAGAGTAAGAAAGAAATCATTTATCATACTCACTATTTTGATGCCTTTTTTAATAGTATCATTGTCAATTTTTCCTTTATGGCTATCAACGCTGAATGATGGGAATCTAAAAAATGTTGCAGTAATTGATAATACAGGGATCTATGCTCCACTTTTGAAATCTTCAGAGCTTTATCAGTTTCAGATAGTTAGAGATGCCGACATGCAAGAAACTGAGTCTAAGGTTGGAGGAGAGCTATTTGCAATTTTACAGATAACAGATGATTTAAGTAAAAATCCAAATGCTGTTACTATTACTTCTGAAAAGCAAACACCGCTCGATTTGCAGACTCTGATTCAAAGGACTTTGAATGATAAGGTAACAGAACAAAGACTTGATGAGCTAACTGAATCGGGTAGTGTGGATAATGAATCCATAAGTAAAGTGAGAAGTATTATTGAGTCTGGCTCTAAGGTTTCTCTCAAAACATTAAAAATGAGTGATGATGGTAGTGTAAAAGAGTCCTCAACAGAACTTGCTTCTATTATTGGAATGTTGTTTACAATGATTATCTATATGTTTATTTTAATGTATGGTAATATGGTTATGCAGGCAGTTCTTGAAGAGAAAAAGAGTCGTGTGGTTGAGGTTATGGTTTCTTCTGTTAAGCCTGTAAATCTGCTTGTTGGTAAAATAATAGGAATTGGTTTGGTTGGTCTTACTCAATTGGCAGTCTGGATTGTGATGACAACAGTGTTAATGTCTGGAGTATCTCTTTTCATCTCTAATCCCGAACAAGCTGTAGCGATGTCTTCAGGTATGGGAGGCTTTAATATTGAAAAGGTAATGACGACTGTAATGAGTGTTAACTGGATTGAGATTATTCTCTATTTCGTTCTCTTTTTTATTGGTGGCTATGTATTATATGCCTCTATTTTTGCAATGTTTGCATCAGCGGTTGATAGTGAGGAGGATACTACTCAGTTCTTGACTCCTGTTACACTAATTATCGTTTTTGCTTTTATCGCAGGTTTCTATAGTGTAAACAACCCGGATGGACCACTTGCATTCTGGACATCTCTTATTCCTTTTACAGCTCCTATTGTTATGATGGTTAGAATTCCATTCGGAATTCCTTTCTGGGAGATAATTATTTCACTTATACTATTATATGGTACTTTTATAGTAATCTCAATATTTGCCGCTAAAATATATAGAGTTGGTATTTTAATGTATGGTAAAAAGCCAAGCATTAAGGAGATGATGAAATGGGTTACATATAAATAATAAACTTTTTGACACAAAAATGTAAAAAAGTAAACAAAAAGATGTAAATTTGCGGGAATAAAAGCATTTGTCTAGTTTGACGCAGTTTGCATTAAATAATCTTAAAACACTTGCCCTGATTCTATGGAATCACGCAAGTGTTTTTTTATAGAAAGATATTAGTTATGAAATTCGAAAAAATGCACGGAGCCGGCAATGATTACATATATGTGAATCTATTTGAAGAGAAAGTAGATAATCCGGAACTCTTATCACGTAAAATTAGTAATCGTAACTTTGGTGTAGGCAGTGATGGCCTTGTACTAATTGGACCTTCAAATAATGGGGACTTCTTTATGCATATGTATAATGCTGATGGAAGTGAAGGTATGATGTGTGGCAATGCGGCCCGTTGTGTAGGTAAATATGTCTATGAGAGGGGGTTGACCAACAAGACTGAAATCGTTTTAGAAACTCGCTCTGGTTTAAAGCATTTATCATTGAAGGTAAATAAGAATAGCAATAAAGTAGAATTAGTTAAAGTGAATATGGGAAGAGCTATAATCTCTTCAGATGACAAAGGACCGATGGATTTCTTCCATTTATCACTGAATAAAATGATCGATTATCCGGTACAGTTTGATGAACAGAAGTATAGGATAACTTTTGTGTCGATGGGAAATCCTCATGCAGTGATTTTCATGAACGATATTAAAAAACTGGATATTCAAAATATTGGAACAAGGATTGAGCATTTAGAACATTTTCCCCAACGTACTAATGTAGAGTTTGTAGAGGTAATTAATTCTAAGCAATTGAATTTAAGGGTTTGGGAGCGTGGCAGCGGAGAAACTCTTGCTTGTGGCAGTGGAGCATGTGCAGCAGTTGTAGCAGGTGCTATTACAGGGAGATGTAAACCGAAAGCTTCTGTAATAGTTAAAGGGGGTATTCTTGAAATTGAATGGGATAAAAACAGCGACAAAGTATATTTAACAGGTGATGCTCAATTTGTTTTTAAAGGAGAATTTTAAAATAATAGTAAAATAATATATGTTTAAAATAAACGAAAACTATCTTCATTTAAATCGTAATTATCTTTTTAGCACAATATCAAAAAAAATAGAAGAGTTTACTCATGTAAATCCAAATGCTGATATAATTAGATTAGGCATTGGAGATGTTACGCTTCCATTGCCTGCTTCTGTTATCGATTCAATGCATAAATCTGTAGGAGAAATGAGTATAAAAGAGACTTTCAGAGGGTATGGTCCTGAGAAAGGTTACAGTTTCTTAACTGAAAAGATTGCGGAAATTGATTTTCAGAAAAGAGATATAAACGTTGATGCAGAAGAGATCTTTATCAGTGACGGGTCTAAAAGTGATACAGGTAATATAGGAGATATTTTAGGCGATAATAACACAATAGCTATAACAAATCCAGTTTATCCAGTTTATTTAGATACTACAATAATGCGAATGGGCAAAACTGATAAACTATATCTGCTTGAGTGTAATGAAGAGAATGGATTTCTTCCAGAAATTCCATCAGAGCCAATAGATGTGGTATTTCTATGCTATCCTAATAATCCAACAGGAACAGTTATGAAGAGGGAAAAGCTAAAGCAATGGGTAGACTGGGCTTTAAGTAACAATAGTCTGATACTTTTTGATGCTGCATATGAGGCTTATATAATGGATAAAGATGTTCCGAGAAGTATATTCGAAATAGAAAATGCAGATAAATGCGCTATCGAGTTTCGCTCTTTTTCAAAAAATGCAGGTTTTACAGGTCTTCGATGTAGCTATACGGTTGTGCCAAAAGCATTAAAAACTATTACTTCAAATGGAATTGAGGAGAGTCTGAATCTATTATGGAGTAGAAGACAGTCGACTAAATTTAACGGTACTCCATATATTGTTCAACGTGCTGCTGAGGCTGTTTATTCTCCTGAAGGCCAGAAAGAGGTAGCGGAATTAGTTTCGTACTATATGAATAATGCCTCTCTTATTAGAAATAGTTTGTTAAATAAAGGTTGGACTGTTTATGGTGGAGAAAATGCTCCGTATATTTGGCTAAAATGTCCTGACGGAAATGATTCATGGTCGTTCTTTAATCTATTACTAGAAAAATGCCATATTGTAGGGACACCTGGTGTTGGTTTTGGATCAAATGGAGAGGGCTATTTCAGATTGACTGCATTTAATAGTTACGAAAAAACAGTTGAGGCAGTAGAAAGAATTAATACCTATTTATAGTTATATTTTATGAGATAAAATAGGGGATAGTAACAATTTTAAGGGATAGAATAGTAACTTGTTATTATATAACTTTGCTACTTGAAATTAAATAGCTAAACCGCAAACATCGAGACCGGTAAAACATTTATCGGTCTTTTTATTTCTAATGTTTGCTATCATATTAAAATGCTGAAATTTGAGAGCTCTTGTTCTAACTTTTATATTAATTGCACTATCTATAGTATCTCTTTTTGTAGGTGTTGCTGATATTGTTTTTGCTGACTTGTTAAATTGGGAAATTGAAAAAATTGAATTGATTTCAATAAGTCGGTTTCCCCGTACTGCTGCTCTTATTTTAGCCGGAGTAGGAATGAGTGTTTCGGGTGTAATCATGCAGCAAATTACACAAAACAAATTTGTATCTCCAACTACTGCAGGTACTCTAGAAGCTGCAAAAATGGGCTTGCTTTTGTTTACTATTTTAACACCAATGGGGAGTACAACCTTAAAAATGCTCTCAGCTTTCCTCTTTACTTTTCTGGCGAGCATACTATTCCTTACTATTGTAAGAAAAATAAAGCATAGAAATGTAATATTTGTTCCATTGGTGGGACTTATATTTGGTGGGATAATTGGTTCTATATCAACCTTTTTTGCTGTTCAGCTTAATATTGTTCAGGATACAAATGCCTGGATGATGGGCGATTTTTCTGGTATACTTCAAGGAAGGTATGAGTTGATCTACTTAACTTTACCTGCAATATTTATAACCTATCTGTATGCTAATAAATTTACAGTAATAGGGATGGGTGAAGATTTCTCCAAGAATTTGGGCCTCAATTACAATGCTATTATAAATATAGGGCTCTTTTGCGTTTCGCTAACAGTCAGTTCTGTGGTTATAACTGCTGGAGCTATTCCCTTTTTGGGTCTTATTATCCCTAATGTCGTAAGTATGATATTTGGGGACAATCTTAAAAAAACTTTGCCGTTAGTTGCGCTTTCAGGGGCAATATTTCTTTTAATCTGTGATATTGTAGGCAGAGTAGTTATCTATCCCTATGAAATACCAATTGGTGTTATGGTGAGTATAACAGGTTCCATTATCTTTCTATCATTATTGCTATGGAAAAATCGATAAATATAAAAAGGAATCTATTGATATCAGTGCTAATTATGCTGAGTGTAATAGCTCTATATTTGTTATATAGTTTAGGTAATAATTGGGAGTTTTCAATTCAATTAAGGTCTATAAAAGTAATTGCAATATTGATTGTTGCATCAAGTGTTGCATATTCATCAGTTGCTTTTCAAACTTTGACAAATAATAGGATTTTAACACCTTCAATAATGGGATTTGAGTCTCTATATCTTCTTATACAGACTATTATAGTCTATTTTTATGGAGATAAGACTTATAAGGTTTTAAGTGGTATGGATAATTTTCTTATCTCAGTAATTGGGATGATTGGATTTGGTTTATTACTCTATTTTATGATATACAAAAAAGGTAAGAGTAATATTTATCTACTGCTATTAGTTGGTATAATTTTAGGAACTCTTTTCTCGAGTTTAAGCTCTTTTATGCAACTGTTGATAGATCCTAACGATTTCTTTATTGTACAAGGTAAAATGTTTGCAACATTCAATAAAATCAATAAAAGTTTGCTGTTACCTTCATCTATAATTCTAATCGTTGTACTATTTCTTGGATTCAGAACAACAAAATATCTCGATGTAATGGCTCTTGGCAGAGAACACTCAATTAATCTGGGGTTGAAATATAATAGTTTGGTAAAACTATTTTTAGTGTTTATTGCAATACTTGTCTCAATTTCTACAGCTTTAGTGGGACCGATAACTTTTCTTGGTCTATTAGTAACAAATCTTACTTATGAGCTGTTTAAAACACATAAACACAGCATAATTATAACCGCATGCAGCATTATTTCTGCAATTGCCTTGTTTGCAGGACAATTCATTATGGAGAGAATCCTGAATCTCTCTACACCATTGAGTGCAATTATAAATATGGTTGGAGGTTTATATTTTTTATATTTACTACTTAAGGTAAAAAAGTTATGATTGAAGTTAAAGATATTACAAAGCAATATGGTGAGAAAGTGGTTCTCGATAGTGTGGGCATGAAGTTTCACAAAGGAAAAATAACTTCTCTTATTGGTAGTAACGGTGCCGGTAAAAGCACCCTTTTATCTATAATCAGCAGACTATTATCGCAAGATGGTGGAATAGTAATTGTTGATGATAAAAATATTACCGAATATAAGAATAAAATGCTAGCTCAAAGATTATCTATTCTTAAACAGTCTAATCATATAAAATTAAAACTTACAGTTCGTGAGTTAGTGTCTTTTGGCCGTTTCCCATACTCACAAGATAAACTTTCAGATAGCGACTATAATATGATAGACAGAGCTATTGAGTTTATGGATTTAAAGGATATTGAGAACTCATATATCGATGAGCTGAGTGGGGGGCAGAAGCAAAGAGCATACATGGCAATGGTGGTTGCTCAAGATACAGAATATGTATTGCTCGATGAGCCTTTAAATAATTTAGATATGAAGCATTCTGTTCAGACAATGAAGACATTGCGAAGACTTGCTGATGAGTGGGGAAAAACAATAATTATTGTACTGCATGATATAAATTTTGCATCTCATTATTCAGACTATATCGTTGCACTAAAAAACGGTAAGATTATTTATCACGATGAGACTGAAAATATCATAAATGAGAGTGTGTTGAAAGATGTATTTGGCTTAAATATTACTATCTGCGAGGTAGATAAGAAAAGAATATGTAACTATTTTAATTAATATGAATTTAACTCTGGTAATGAATAAAGATAAAATATCACTTCATTTAAAATTACCAAAATAATTACTGATAACTAAATAAAATTGATCATATGAATAAACTAATTATAGTAACAATCATTTATTTGCTATTAGCAGGATGTGTTAATCAGCAAAATGAAAGCGCCTCTAACGGAGAAACAATTACAATGACTAACAGTTTAGGGACAGTTGAAGTTGTAAAGAACCCTCAAAGAGTTGTTGTTCTCGACTACTCAGCTTTAGAGAATCTCGATTATCTTGGAATAAAGCCTGTAGCTATGCCAAAATCTAACTTGCCTCAACATTTGAGAAAATATGGAGAAGATCCATCTATTGTTGATGTTGGCAGTTTAACAGAAGTAAATCTTGAAAAGGTAAACGAGGCAAATCCTGATCTTATTATCATTGGAGCAAGAATAATTGATCTCTATGATCAACTATCGGCAATTGCTCCTGTTATATATCCTCAATTCACAGAAGTCGATGATTTCAAGACAGCTTTTGAGAAAAACCTAAATGATCTAGCTATGCTTTATGATAAACAGGATGAGGTGGAAAGCGCATTAGAAAACATAAATAACAAAATAAATGAAGTAAAAGAGCTCACATCTTATTCAGAAGAAAAAGCACTTGTTTTATTACACAACAGGGGCAGATTCAGTGCTTATGGCAGTGGTTCACGCTTCGGGATGATTTTTGATGTATTTGGTGTAAAAGAGTCTGTAGAGGGACTTGAAGTTCATCGCCATGGCAATCCTGTATCAAGTGAATTTGTTCAGAAAGCTAACCCAGATATACTTTTTATTGTTGATAGAAGCTTGGTTGTAGATAAGGTTGTTCTTGATAAAGCTGAGGTGGAGAACAAACTGGTTCAACAGACAAATGCTGCAAAGAATGGTAAAATTTACTATTTAAATCCTGAAGTGTGGTACCTTATAGGTGGTGGTATTACGTCTTTAAATATTATGATAGACGAGGTTGCACAAGCATTTAAATAATTGTATTTTTGATTTTAAATTAGAAAATCATACAATTATGCGTCTTAAGACTCTAATCACACTTATTTTAATTTCTACAATGGTGGCTGCACAACAAAAGCCATCGCAAAAGTGGATAGAACAGAAATTCTCTATGTTTATCCACTTTGGTCTATATTCTGCATACGGAGGAGTTTATAATGGAAAACCAGTTAGGCTTGGATATAGTGAACAGATACAATCTTTTGCAGGTATTTTTAGCGACTGGTATGCAAATAGTGCAAACTATTTCAATCCTGTAGATTGGAACCCTGATGCAGTAGTGGAAATGGCAAAGAAAGCCGGCATGAAATCAATTGTGTTTACATCTAAGCACCACGATGGTTTTTGTATGTATCACTCTCGATATACAGATTTTAATATCGTTGATTCTACCCCTTACGGCAAAGATTTGATGAAAGAGTTGTCAGATGCATGCAAAAGAGGAGGAATAGATTTCGGTGTATACTTTTCTCTAATCGACTGGCATTATCCACATGGATATCCAATTTCAAGTCATAACGCCGATCCATTAACTGAGCATCATTACCAACACAACTTAAAGCAGGTTGAGGAGATAATGCAAAATTATGGTAATATCTCAGAGATATGGTTTGATATGGGATCACTTACACCCAGCCAGAGTAAAGGTTTATATGAACTGGTAGACAGACTCCAGCCAAATTGTATGATTAGCGGAAGATTAGGCAATGATTTCGTTGATTTTGCAGTTATGGCAGATAATGAGTACCCCGAATACAAGATGGGTATTCCTTGGCAAACTGCAGCCTCTATGTTCGATGAAACTTGGGGATATCGTTCATGGCAAGAAAGAGGAGATGCTAAAGATAAAGTAAAAGAAAAAATATTAAGCCTAATAAAAGTAATAAGCAGAGGAGGTAATTTCTTACTTAATATTGGACCTCGAGGTGATGGCTCAGTCGTTGAATTCGAAAGGGATGTATTACTTGAAATTGGTAAATGGGTAGATCAAAATAGTGAAGCAATTTATAGTACAAAGGCAAATCCATTATCAGGCTCTGTTATCTGGGGGGATATAACTTCCACAAATAATGCACTATATGCCTTTATCACAAATAGACCTCAATCACAAATAATTAATATTAAGGGTCTATCAGGAAAAGTAAGCAGTGTAAGTTTGTTGTCAAATAGCGAAAAGATACCATTCACACAAAATAAAGATGATATAGAAATTAACATTTCAAAAATCTCTGAAGATCTTTTCGCCCCTGTTGTTAAAATCAATATTGATAACGGTTACAGCATAAATCCAACCACTATTGTTTCAAATGGAATCCTTAAAGCAAATAATGCAACACCTTTGTTTGGACACTCAAGTCTTAATTACTATGCTGGTTACAAGAGCTTAATTGGATATGATTGGGCGGTAAATAGTCGCAAAAGTTCAGTTACACCCGAAATAACATATACAGAGAGCGAGATAGGACGACAGATTCAACTCCAAATGGGCAATGAGACCCATTCTATTAAACTCGATTCACTAAACATGAAGAGTGTTAAAGTGGCTAAAAATTCAATAAAATGGGGTAATATATATCGCAAACCGGGAAGAGGTGTTTTTGGATTCACTGACGAAGAAGGAGTTACGAATGTAAATCCAAACAGTAGTGATTCCAGATGGGAACAGATAGACAATTTTAAACTTGGCGAGGTTTATAATGAGGCTATAACAGAACGAGAAAGCGTTGTTTTTCTACAAGAAATAGAATCAACTATCTCACAAACAGCAGCAGTTAAGATAAAAAGTGGAAATGCTGTTTACATATTATTAAATGGAGAATATATAACTGCCCATTTCTCACCTGACAGAGTTCCTGATCAGGAGGAAGTAGTATTACTTCAATTAAATAAAGGATCAAATCAGTTAATCGTTAAGTACTATAATGGTTATAACAAAGAGTTTTCATATAGTATAACCCCACTTGAAGAGTGGCAGCAATATAGTGTTAAACTTCCAGCATTAAAGATAGATAAGAGCAAAGTTCATAATGTTTCAATTAGATCTAATGATGCTGTTTCGCGTGTTTCACCATTAAAAATGAACAATATCACAATAAGCTTATAGTTTTCATCATTTTATTTATTCCAACTCATTGATTATCTTTGTAGCGTAAAAAAAATCATAGCTATATTCTCTGATTAATAAATAGGGGAAGTAAAGTTTATGTAATGCAACTGCAGCTCTTAAGCAAAATTATCAAAACAGAATAAGTATGAAATCACTATTTGTACAATATCCCAAATGTGGAACCTGTAGAAAAGCAACCAAATGGCTCGAAGAAAATGGTGTTGATGTTGAATCAAGACACATTGTTGAAGCTAATCCTAGTAAAGAGGAGCTTACCAATTGGATTGATAAAAGCGGATTACCAATAAGCAGGTTTTTCAATACATCAGGAATTATCTATCGTGAACAGAATCTTAAGGAAAAAGTGAAAACAGCTTCCAAAGATGAGTTGCTCGATATATTATCATCAAATGGTATGATAGTAAAACGACCGATTATTGTTTCAGACGATTTCGTTCTAGTGGGGTTCAACGAAAAAGAGTGGAAAGAGAAATTAGTGTAAGTATAATATAACTGGTTTCCACATTTTGAAAATTAATTTATTCCTAATTGAAATTTTATGAAGATAGCCAATATTGAGTTCCCTGAAAGGCCTGTTTTTCTGGCGCCTATGGAAGATGTTACTGACGTAGGATTTCGACTGTTATGCAGACAGTTCGGGGCTGATATGGTTTATACGGAGTTTATCTCAAGCGATGCTTTAATAAGAGAGATTAAAAAGACAAAGCAGAAGATACACTTCAGTGAAGATGAGCGTCCATTAGGAATACAAATTTATGGTAGCGATCCTGATACAATGGTAGAAGCTGCCAAAATATGTGAGGATGCAAATCCCAATATTATTGATATAAATTTTGGCTGCCCCGTTAGAAAAATAGCGGGTAAAGGTGCCGGTTCCGGTGTTATGCGCACCCCTGATCTAATGCTTGAAATTACTGAGAAGGTAGTCAAAGCAGTAAATAAACCTGTTTCAGTGAAAACCCGTCTTGGTTGGGATGAAGATTCAAAAATAATAGTTCCTCTTGCAGAAAAACTTCAGGATTGTGGTATTGTAGCGCTCACGATACATGGTCGCACTCGCTCACAGATGTATAAAGGAGATGCCGACTGGACATTAATAGGAGAGGTAAAGAATAATCCTCGTATGCATATACCAATTATTGGTAATGGAGACGTAACTTCGCCTGAAATCACAAAGAAACGTTTCGATGAAACTGGGGTTGATGCCATTATGATTGGCAGAGGTAGTATTGGTGCACCATGGATTTTTGAAGAGATAAAACATTATATGAACACAGGTGAAGAGTTACAGATGAAGCCATTTATGTGGTATCTAAATATACTTAAACAGCAGGTTCAAGGTAGCATAGAAAGGCTCGATGAAGTGAGAGGTATACTCCATATGCGTAGACATCTTGCCGCTACCCCACTGTTTAAAGGAATACCAGACTTTAAGCCCACGCGAATAGCTATGCTTCGAGCCAATACTCTAGAGGACCTTTTCACTATTTTAGATGAGATCCCTTTAAAATTTGATGAATATATAGAAGAGAATTTTAATGTCACAAAATAGTAGTTTAAGCTACTATATTTTAAACCATGAAAGATTATCTATCAAATTATTCGCTTATTTAATACTCTAAACTTAAAAAAGTTAAGGAGTTAAACTGTTTTATGTTAAATGCTACTTTGTTAAGTGGATTTAAATTTCTGAAAACGTAAAAAAACGCTATTTTTACAAATATGTTTGTTGTAAATCTATTCGAGTGTAGATATGTTATACCAAATTTATACAATACTGCCTTCTTTTGTTATTCTATTCTGGCTTATTTTATTTTTTGTAGATAGCAAAGCATATAATTTACATAAACGATTTCTGATTGTTTTTTTGGGAATTGCTTTTGTCAATTATGTGATTCATTGGTTCTATTTTAATCACTATTATGAAGTCTATAGGAAATTAGAATTTGTTTGGGTCTTTACATCTCTTTCAGTTTATCCACTTTATTACTATTATATTCGACTTCTAACAGTTGATAGAAGAATAAATTATAATTGGATATGGATTATTCTACCAGCAGCAATTCTTTCTGCTTTCACCTTTACTCTTTATGAGCTCATGAAACCCGATGAGGTTGAAGCTTTCATTTACGGTAATTTATATCAAAATAAAGAATCAGTAGCAGAAAATACCCTCCTGATAAAACTACAAATATTTAGAATCAACCTCTTTAAAATAATTTTTACTATTGAAGTTATTCTTACTCTATTTTTTGGCCTTAAGTTAATAAAAAGTTTTAATCAAAAGGTTTATGCTTTCTATTCAAATGTTGAAAATAGAGAGTTGAGTAAGATTAAAAAGATTCTGATATTTTTTGTTTTAGCATCTTTCATATCTAGTATTTCAAATTTATTTGGCAAAGATTATTTTACTAATCGTCCTTTTCTATTGTTAATCGTTTCTTTAGCTCATTCAACTGTACTTTTTGGAATTAGTTATGTGGGATATAAACTGAGCTTTTCGATAAGAGAACTCATTAAAGAGCCTTCAATAGAAGAACCCGTTAGTAGCGCAGAAAATACAGATAATGATCTCATGGTGGACTTGGAGTATGACAGTCTCTTTATAAGAATCAAGGAATTATTTGATTCAATGAAACTTTATAAAGATCATGAATTGAAAATTACTGATATTGCATTACACCTTGGAACTAATCGTACATATATTTCAAGAGTGATTCATAATCACACAAACTTGAATTTTTGTGATTTTGTGAATGAATATAGAGTAAAACATGCAGAAGAATTACTGTCTTCAACCAAAGAACCTATTCTTTCATTAGAAGAGATTGGCAGCTATTCAGGATTTTCTAGTAACAGCTCTTTTTATAGAGCATTTGTAAAAAAGAATGGAATTCCCCCGGGGAGATATAGAAAAATTAGGATAACACATATTAATTCATAGAATGAATAAAAGTGAGATAATATATCTTGAGTTGCTCAGTGCCGCCCTGTTAAATCGATCATTAAACGAACATCTTTTTGCAGACATGTCAGATTATCTCTGGAAAGAGGTTTGTGATCTTTCAGATAAACAACGAACTAGCGCTGTTATTGCAGATAGTATTTTAACTTTACCAAATGATTTATTACCTCCTAGCTCATTGAAAATGAAATTAGTTCTGCAACAGGAACAGATAAAAGCGAAAAATGAGACGTTAAACAAAGTACTCTCTGAAATAACTAAAATTTATAAGTCTATAAATTTAGACACAATACTATTGAAAGGACAGGGGGTTGCCCTTAATTATCCATCACCACTTTATCGTACACCCGGTGATATAGATCTATTTTTTTTAAAAGAAGAAGACTATTATAAGGCAAATCAATGGGTGAGGGAGCAAGACATTCCAACAGAACCAGAATCAAAAAAGCATTTGGGGTTAGACTGGCAAAACGTTCATATAGAAAATCACAGGATAATGGCTACCTTTGAGCGAAGTAAGTATAATTACATTTATCTTGAAGAGGAGAAAAGGCTTATTTATGAAAACAGATGGGAAAAGGTAATATTTAATGGACTCGAAGTTGTTTTACTACCATCAACATTTAATGCCTGTTACATTTTTATTCATCTTTTCCACCATTTAATACATTCTGGAGTAAGTGTTCGGCAATTTAGCGATTGGATTCTTCTACTCTTAAATAATAGAGATAAAATTAATTATGCTGAAACAGAGAGACTATTTAATAGATTGGCATTACGAAGACCGGCAGCAATATTTGCAGCAGCAGCAGTAAAACATCTTGGTATCACCCCCGAAATTTCCCCAATCCCATTAGCTGATTTAGGTAATAGATATGTAGATATAGTTGTTAAAGATCTGTTAGGAGGATGTCATTTTGGACGATATTATGCCCCTAAAAAACGACCACCAGGTGTCTGGAGTGGCAGGTGGTTCTCTTTTAAACGTACTGTTAATTGCTCTATATCTATGACATCGCTCTCACCACAACATTTCATTTTATTGCCTTTTTATAAACTAATGACAAGAATTAAATTTACTTTACGATAATTACTAGTCACATAAAAATAATTAAAGACAGGTTAATACTTTTTCTATTTTAAGAGTCAAATAAATAAAGAGAAAACTTATGAATAATATAATAATCATTTTAGGAGTTCTATTTTTAACTACTGTAGCAAATTCAACTGCTCAAGAAAAGGGAATAATAGAACAGGTACTGCGTAATAGTGTAGAGCAGAAGGTCAATTCTATGCAAAAGTTAATAGGCTTTGAAGATGAAAAAGCTAAACAGTTAAAAGAAGTCGAATTAAAATATCTTTTAGATGTACAGAAAGCTGAGACCTCTTTCCTTTGCAGAAAAAAAAGAAAGATAAAAAAACTGCAGTCTTTCCGTGAGGAGAAACTGCAGGATATATTACCAAGAGATCAATATCTCAAATATTACTCAATTGAAAATGATCTTCTAAACAAAGACAATCAGTTGTGGCTTCAATAAATTATTCTAAAACTGTTGGAGGCAATAGTTTAGGATTGTCAATTATAACTGCCTCTCTAAATATTGACTCAATTTTTGAGTAAAGTTCAGCATTACGAAATTTATTATCCAATGCACTTCTAGTCTGGGCTACAGTATATGGCTTGCCGGTAATTAGAGATATTGCTTTTGCAAACAGATAATCATCAGTATCACCTATCGGTTTCCATTTAGCAGTATTGCGTTCATTTACATCTGTTCCAGCTATAATATGATTAGGTATTAAGCCGTTAGTCAAAATAAAATCATTATTATTTTTATCTGTATATTTTCCAACAATTGGCTGCATAGCCCAGTTCTTCAGTTCACTTTTCTCTTTTGCTGAAAGACTAGATTCCTTATACACAGGCTGAATACCACCACCAAAGTTGTCATAAGCGTGTAAAGTCCATGAAGCAGTATATTTTCCACTTGTCTTTTCACCTATTTGCTCTATTTGCATGTAAGGTCTCAAGCAGAACGTAAGTAGTTCAGAAGCAGAAGCAGAGCTACTCGTAGTAATTATATAAAGTTTAAGATTTCCGTTATTAACATTAGCCGTTACAGGGTTAGAATAACTGTTACTATATTCACCAAGATAATCTTTTCTATCCCATTTGTTTTTGTCGTAAGCATCGTTTATATAATCATTGTAGCTCATTACAGAAAATACACTTTTTTTCTGAACTTCTGATACGGGTGCAATTAGTGATGCTAAATATGTAGCTGCAGATATTTTACCACCTGGATTATATCTTAGGTCGATTACCAGATCTGTGATACCTGCACTTTTAAACTGAGAAAAAGTGTTATAAAGACTTTGATTGTAGTTATCGTAAAAGTTAGTATAAAAAAGATAGCCTATTTTATGACCATCAAAGCCCTCTCCTTCATAAACTTTTGAAAATAGAACAGGGTCTGTGCTTATCTTTGCAGGAGTTATTTCTACCTCACGAGGATTTTCCCAATTTTGATCTAATACTGTAAATGTAGTTTTTGCATTTGCACCATACATTATTGAGTAATTTTTATCTGTAATCAGATTACCGTTTGCATGAGTAATAACTTCACCTCTTTTTATTCCTGCTCTTTCAGCAGGTGTATTTGGATATACATATCTTACAAAGCCAACCACCCTGTCACTATTGCTTTCATAATAAAGTGGTAATGGTTGAAATCCATAAGCATCTGTCGATTCACCTTCAAAGCCAGCCAGTAAAGCATCAACATCATCAGTTATCCACGACCAGCCATTTTCTGTATCTACACTATTTAATATGCTATAGAAATATTCTTCAGGGTCTGAGTCGCTTATAGTAGGTTTTTTATTTACTAACTCATTAGACCATAAATAATACATCGACATTCCATCATATACAAATTGGGAAACCAAATTTATTTCCTGAGCAGGTAAATCTCCAATTTCAGCTTTGCCAGATTGAGATGCGTTTTTTACATAAATATTTGTCCCATCATCCAATTTTGCAGAAGCTGTAGGTGGTGTAGTGTTATTATTTATGATAGCATTTACGGTTTCTGTTTGTCCATTGCTATAAGTTAGAGTAAACGTCTTGTATGTTGCGTGATACGTTGCTGAAACAAGCTCTCCTTTATCTTTAATAATTGGATCATCTTTCTCACAAGATGTAGTAATAGCAAGAATGAGAGTTATAGTAAAGAGTGAGTATAAAATCTTTTTCATTATGATGATTAATAGTTGAATGGTTTTTTGAAATAAAAATAATAGTAGATATTTTTAAGACTGCTAAAGTATTAAATAATTTAATTGATGTATGTAAAAATCAGAAATTTAACTCTCCTTTACCTTGTCTAGTTATAACAGGTTCGTCAGAAGTGCAGTCTACAACAGTAGATGGTTCAATACCTCCGATGCCACCATCAATAACAATATCGGCTATATTAATCCATTTTTCATGTATAAGTTCAGGGTCTGTTGTGTATTCAATTTCTTCATCAACATCCTTTATCGTAGTACTTAAAACAGGGTTACCAAGTTGAGCTACAATTTCACGAATAATGTTATTGTCGGGGATACGAATTCCGACAGTTTTCTTCTTTTTATAGATTTTAGGGAGCGACGATGTAGTTGACAAAATAAAAGTGAATGGGCCTGGTAAATTTCTCTTCATCAGTTTAAATGTAGGATTACTTACTTTGGCATATTCACTTATGATACTTAAATCATTACATATTATAGAAAGATTGCTTTTCTGTGGATCAATGCCCTTTAGATTGCATATTTTCTCTACAGCACGAACATTAAGAGCATCACAGCCAATTGCATAAAGGGTATCGGTAGGATAAATTACAGTACCTCCATCTCTGAGAACAGAAACAATTTTTTCTATTTCCCGAGGATTTGGATTATCATTATACAACTTCAATAACATATTATGCAAATATATAAATAAATAGCTTCCATCGTATGATAGAAGCTATTTTTATAAAATTATAGATTAAACTAAATCAAATTACAAAATTAGTCGGTCAGATTACTTTCATCTTCCTCATTAGTATATTGTTTCATCGCTTTAAGGCTCATACCCATACTAGAGAATCCACCATCATTAAACAGATTTTGCATAGTAACCTTGCGTGTCAGATCAGAGAACATAACAACACAGTAATCGGCAGCATCATCTGCATCTGCATTACCAATAGGAGCCATTCTCTCAGAGAAGTCTAAAAGTTCCATCATACCTTTAACACCGCTACCTGCAGTTGTTATTGTAGGCGATTGAGAAATTGTATTAATACGTACACCTTTGTCGCGACCGTAAATATAGCCGAAACTACGTGTAATCGACTCTAGCAGAGCTTTTGCATCTGACATGTCGTTATAGCCATAAAATACTCTCTGAGCTGCCACATAAGTAAGAGCAAGAACAGATCCACCTCTCTCAATTGCATCTAATTTACGGGCAACTTGTAACATTTTGTGAAATGAAATTGCCGATATATCTAATGTTTTATGAAACAAATCATAGTCTAGATCATCATAAGTTCTTTTCTTCCTTACGTTTGGCGACATACCAATTGAGTGAAGAACAAAATCTATCTTACCTCCAAGAATTTCCATCGATTTTGTGAAGACCATTTCAAGATCTTCAACATTAGTTGCATCAGCAGGAAGAATTTCAGCATTAAGCTTTTTCCCAAGCACTTCGGTGTCACCCATACGAACTGCAACAGGTGTATTTGAAAGTGTGATAATTGCACCCTCTTCAACAGCTTTCTCTGCTACCTTCCATGCGATAGACTTATCGTTTAATGCTCCAAAAATAATTCCTCTCTTGCCTTTTAATAAATTGTGACTCATAATTTTCAATATTATCTGTGATTATATTTGCGTAATAAAATTGCGCAAATATTTTAAAATTGCGCAAATGTACAAAAAATGTGCAATATATAAACGTATAATCTTGAATTATGTTCTCAACAAAAATCTATTTTTCTTTTTCAACTGTAATTCCGGTCCAAACAAGAGATGCAATTGCTGCACCAAGAAATGGAGCTACGATAAATAACCACAGTTGAGAAAGTGCTGCGCCCCCTTCAAAAATAGCAGGTCCTATACTTCTTGCCGGATTCACCGAAGTTCCTGTAATTGGTATACAAACTATATGAACTAATACTAGAGACAAACCTATTGCCAGTCCGGCAAATTTGTTTAGTCCATTCTTAGCTGTTACGCCAAGTACTACTAACACAAATATAAATGTGAATACAGTTTCTGCCACAAAGGCAACCGACAACATTCCTTCTGGGAAGCCATTTGCGCCAGTAAGAGTTGTTGTAGATCCTGATTCTTTTGCTAAAAACCAAAGAATTGATGAGCCAATAATAGCACCAATCACCTGAAAAATCATATACATTACGGCATCTTTACCACTCATTCTACCCGATAGAAAAACTCCTAAAGTAATTGCCGGATTTATATGACAGCCCGAAATACTGCCAATAGTATATGCCATTGCAACTACCGATAAACCAAAAGCAAATGCTACACCAAGTGTGCCGACAGATAGAAAAGGTTGTTCTGCTCCGGCAAAAACTGCTGCACCACAACCCATAAGCACTAGTACCATAGTACCGATTAATTCTGCTAAATATTTATTCATGACTTAATGATTAAAAAATGAAACATAAAATAATAAAGCATCTCTCACTTATTATTCTCATGCTTTGATAGAATAACAATATCCAAAGAAAATATAATTATTTACAAAAACAATTATTTTAGTTCTTAATATGGATAATGATCAAAATTTTAACTTTAATGGGAACTCCTTTTATTTCACTATTTTGTCCTGTTTTAAAAATTTTTATGTCAAACAATTTGAACATTTAGTCCTAAAGTTGTTTAAACTGTATCTAAAATGTTATTATGACAATCACATATATATATCATAGTTGTTATTTAATAGAATTTGAAGAGTTTTCAATCCTATTCGACTATTATCAAGATGCTCTTAGAGAAGATGGTAATCTCTGGATTACAGATTATTTGTTAAATAAAGAGGAAGATCTTTATGTTTTCTGCACTCACTCTCATGCCGATCATTATAATCCGGAAATATTGTCCTGGAGAGAAAGGAAATCGAATATTCGCTTCATTTTTTCCAGCGAACTGATTCAAAGCAGATGTACTGAAGAAATTGATGTTATTTACCTAAAAAAAGAGGAAACCTTTAAAGATCACAGAATTAAAGTTAAGGCATTTGGCTCTACAGATATAGGAGGATCATTTTTGGTAAACTATAATAACCAGTTAATTTTTCACTCGGGCGACCTGAATAACTGGCACTGGAGAGATGAGGTTAGCGCCGATGAGGCTCTCACTTATGAGAATAATTTTCTTTGTGAATTGGAGCTTCTTGCAGAAAAGTCGGAATTTATTAATTTAGCAATGTTCCCTATTGACCCACGTTTAGGAAAGGATTTCATGCGTGGAGCCGAGCAATTTGTATCGCGTATCAAGACAGACTATCTGCTTCCTATGCACTTTGGAGAAGACTACGAATCAGTAAATCAGTTTGAAACGATAGCAGCTAAAAATGATTGCATCTATCTGCCAATACATAATAGAGGGCAATCATTCAAACTCTGATATCTCAACAAAATTTGCTATTTTTATCTACATATTGATTTTAATAGTAAAATAATCATAACACAAATAAATAATAAATAAAGAAAATGGAAATTAAAGCAAGATTCGACCATTATAATATCAACGTTTTTGATCTGCAGAAAAGTATTAAATTCTACGAAACAGCATTAGGCCTAAAAGAGGTACGCAGAAAAGATTCTAGCGATGGATCATTCATCTTGGTATATATGGGAGAAGAGGTTACAGGTTTTACACTCGAACTTACCTGGTTGAGAGATTGGCACAGAGCCTATAACTTAGGTGATAACGAACAGCATATGTGCCTTAGAGTAGAGGGCGATTATGATGCAGTGAGAGAATATCATAAAGAGATGGGATGTGTATGTTATGAGAACCATGATATGGGACTCTATTTCATAAACGATCCCGACGGATATTGGATAGAAATACTACCTTTACGTAAATAAAAGAAAGTAAGCAGTTGTATGAATTATTTTAATTATAAGCGTCGCCCCACTATAAATGTTCGCGTTGGAAATATTTATATGGGTGGCAACTATCCTGTTGTTATTCAAACAATGACTAACACCAATACTTTAGATACTGAAGCAAGTGTTGCTCAATGCGAAAGAATTATTGAGTCGGGAGCAGATCTCATAAGATTAACAACACAGGGAGTACGCGAAGCCAACAATCTTCGTGTAATACATAAGCAATTAAGAGACAAAGGCTATACTACTCCACTTTCTGCCGATATACATTTTAATCCACGAGCTGCACATGTTGCGGCAACAATTGCTGAAAAAGTAAGAATCAATCCAGGCAATTATGTAGATAAGCAAAAAACATTTGCCGAGATTGAATATAGCGATGAAGAGTATTCTTTAGAGCTAGAAAAGATAAAAGAGAAGGTAATTCCTTTTCTAGATATATGCAAAGAGCATGGCACTGCTGTGAGAATAGGAGTGAATCATGGTTCACTTTCCGACCGTATAATGACCCGATACGGTGATACTCCGGCCGGAATGGTTGAATCGTGTATGGAATTTCTTCGTATAGCAATTGATGAGAACTTCACCGATATAGTAATTTCGATGAAGGCATCAAATACAGTGCTAATGACAAAGGCAGTTAGATTGCTTGTCGACACCATGGATAAAGAGAATATTCATTTTCCACTTCATCTTGGAGTAACAGAGGCAGGCAATGGAGATGATGGCAGAATGAAATCTGCTGTTGGAATTGGTGCACTTTTAAGTGACGGTATGGGTGATACTATTCGTGTTTCACTTAGCGAAGATCCTGAAGCAGAGGTACCCGTAGCAAAAAAACTTGTCGATTATGTTGCTCAACGCGAAGGTCACGAAGTTATAAATGCAAAAGCCTATCCCGGTTTCTCTCCATTTTCTATGGATAAGCGTGAAACAAAAGCTGTTTGGAATGTAGGAGGCGATCATCTGCCAATTGTAATTTCAGATAGAAGCAAAATTAGCGACATGTCCATCAATCCACACTTCATACCAGATTATATATATGTCGGAGAAAGAGTTCCCGATAACTTCCAGAAAGGGATGAAGTCTATTGTAGATTATGCAAACTGGGAAGAAAAAGTTGATAATTTCCCAATGTTTACCATCGATTCAATCGAGGAGATAAAGAAATGCAATGCCAGAGCTAAGTTTCTAAAGCTGTCATATCCACAGCTTACAGAAAATATAATCTCATTCATAAAAGAGAGCAGCGATGTAGTAGTTATACTTACCACCAATCATCTTAACAGAGTTGGTGAGCAGAGAGCATTTTTTCATACTTTGTTAAATGAAGGTTGCAACATACCTGTTGTTCTGCATCAAAGCTACAATGAAGATGAGGCTGAAGATATTCAAATAAAGGGAGGGGTAGACTTCGGAACACTTCTTTTGGATGGCTTCGGTAATGGAATAATGATGAGCAATGAGGGCAAAATAGATATAAATGATATGGATGCATATTCATTTGGTATGTTGCAGGCTGCAAGAGCAAGAACAAGTAAGACAGAATTTATCTCATGCCCCGGATGTGGCAGAACTCTGTTTGATCTTCAAACAACTGTTGCTCTAATTCAGAAGCACTTCTCACATTTAAAGCATCTTAAGATTGGTGTGATGGGATGTATAGTAAATGGGGTGGGTGAGATGGCAGATGCCGACTATGGTTATGTTGGTGCCGAACATGGAAAGATATCACTCTATAGAAAGAAACTTCTTGTTGAAAAGAATATACCACAAGCAGAAGCTGTTGATAAACTGATTCAACTTATTAAGGATAATGGCGATTGGGTAGAGCCTTCATAGTGTTATAAATATTATTTACCCTTTACCTATTTCTTAAACTACTCTTACCTGATCCCTATTTAAAAGGAGAAGGTAAGGGCAAGGTTAGACTGAATTAATAGCCTGTTAAGGGTATTTTCCGACCAAAAAATTATTTATTGGTTAAATATAAATTCCTGTAAACTCAGATAAATTATTCAGGACCTTCTCGCTTAATCGGTGAGAAGCCTGAACAGTTTTTCCTGTCGATATGCCCACACATCTTACTTTTGGATGATCAAGAAGATGCTTGCCTCCTAAAGCACCAACTGAGTCGCAAAAACATATATTATCACCTTCAAGCCATTTTAAGAATGGCTCTTCATCCCATGCCGGAGAAAGGCCTGTATTGAATAATATTTTTCTCTCACCCATAATCTCAAACTGATCTTTATGAATAAGTACTGTGTTTCTGTTTAGGCAGCAGCATATTACTTCACACTCTGCGAGGAGTCTGTCTAATGGGAGATAACGATATCCTTTCGACTTTGCATCCTCTTTTTCGCTTCTGGCAAAATAGCTAATATCTGCACCAAAAAAGTGTAATGCATCGGCTATCATTCCTCCCAATTTACCTAAACCTACAATACCTGCTCTTATCCCGGTAATCTCTCTTGCAGCACCATCCCAAGGTTTTTGCCGAAAGCCGTGCAAACAGCGCACCAACTCATAAATAACATACTCCACAACACCCTCATCGCCATAATCTCTAATTCCGGTTACACTAATTCCTCTGCTATTTGCATAATAAATATCTACATTAGCACTCTCAGGGGTGTAGAGAGAGTTGCACATCCCAATATACTTTAGATTAGGGCACTGTTCAATTGCCTCCTTCCCCAGTTGAGTTGTATAGCTCAGAAGAATTGCGTCTGCATCACCAATCCTGCGGGTTATCTCGCTATCATCTGCTGGAATATCGTGGTGCATTATCACATCTTCTGCAAATGAGAATAACTTTTCTTCTGCCGAGGGTATCAAGCCGACAGGTTCTATGGCAACAAGCTTCTTAAACATATTGTGGTTACTTTGAAATTTAATATTTTACCGGTTGGCAAATATACGCTTGGGATATCATATAAAATAGCTTTTTATAAAAATAATTGTTTCGTTAAATTTGGTGTTTTAATGAAAAAGTAGTAATATTGCACCCGCTTTTGATGGATTAAGTCTATGATTATTACTCTTGAAGAAGCGTTAAGGTTTAGGTCCCATAGCTCAGTTGGTTAGAGCACCTGACTCATAATCAGGGAGTCACTGGTTCAAGCCCAGTTGGGACCACAAAAGTTTTTATAAAAGGAATCGACGAAAAAGTTGGTTCCTTTTTTTTTATATTTGCTGAACTATTATTGAGCAAATTGAGATATTGTTACCGTTGTTTAAATTTGGCATAAGATATATTGTTAAATTAATATTATGAACATAATTAGATATTCATTCAGAGCTATTTGTCTGCTTATTCTGATTTTCCTATTGGTAATAAAATTGTGAGTAACGGCTGTTGATTCTTACTCAAACAAATCCGAACCTATTATGAGTGACTTGATTACTATTACTCCATTCTTATTACAACCATCTTTATTTTTGTAAATATAGTGCCCCTACTCGGTAACCTCCATAAAAATTATTAATATTTAAAATCTAATAAACATATGAATCTGAAATCTAAAGAAATAAATGTCAATCGAAGAGAGTTTATTAAAACTGCTGGAATAGGAGCTACAGCACTGGTATTGAAACCGGATATTCTTTTTTCTAGGAATATGAATCAAGAGAGAAAAGTAAGAATTGGAATTATCGGAGGGCGATTTGGTTTGACCTTCCAATTTCAGAATCATCCCGATTGTATTGTTGAGGCAGTGAGTGATCTAATTACGGAACGCAGGAATGATTTGATGAAAACATACAACTGTTCAAAAAGTTACGACTCACTAGAAAAACTTCTTAAGGACCCTAAGGTAGAGGCAGTATTTATAGCAACCGGAGCACCTGACCATGCCAAACATGTAATTGATTCATTAAATGCAGGAAAGCATGTGCTATGTGCTGTGCCTGCAGCAATGACAATTGATGAATGTTATGAAATATTAGATACAGTAAAAAAGACTGGTCTTAAATATATGATGGCCGAAACCAGTGTTTGGAGGCAGAGGATGATATCGGTGAAACAGTTTTATAAAGAGGGTGCTTTTGGTAACTTTATAGGCTTTGCTGCTCAATATAATCATCCTGGTTTGGAGGTTCTCTATTTTGAAAACGGACAAAAAACATGGCGCCACGGATTGCCTCCAATGTTATATCCTACACACTGTACAGGTTTTGTGGTTGGACTAAACAAAGAGCGGTTAACAGAAGTTAGTTGTATTGGTTGGGGCGATAACGATCCTATCCTCCGGGATAACAGATATAATAATCCATTCTGGAATGAATCAGCATTTTTTAAGACAAGAAGTGGTCTGCCTTTTTCGGTTGAAGTAAATTGGAAAGGAGCATTAAGGCCTTCAGAACGTGCCGAATGGCATGGTGATAAAATGAGTTTCATTATGTCTCATGGTGCAATGTCGAGTGATGTTTTGGTAAAAGCAGGAACCAAGAGAGTTAAGGATGATGGGGGGTTTGATGTGTCAGAAAGTTCAGTCGAAGAATTTTATGCCCCTAACTGGTGGCAAACAAATATGCTGCCCGAATCTTTGCAACATGATAGTGGTCATGAAGGTTCACATACATTTATCACTCATGAATTTATTGATGCTATAATAAAGGATCGCAAACCGGAGGTAGATATTTATCAGGCTCTTGCAATGACAGCTCCCGGCATTATTGCACATGAATCAGCCATGAAGGGAGGGGAACTTCTTAAAATACCATTTTTCGATAGATGAAAATACCTGATATTTAATTGTCAATAAATAAAAACAGGAGATGATATAAATTGCTTAATCATCTCCTGTTCTTTGAAAACATATAAACAAGCTTATTTTTTTACATCTCTGTTATTAATTTGTATTTAGGAACAAGAGTCTTCATTACCGACCAGCCAATCAGATAAGCAAATGCACATACGCAGAAGATAATAAAGTAACCCGATTCGATACCTTCAAAGCCCATAAACTTAACGTTTTTATTTGTTGTAAAATCGAAAAGAATACCTGATCCCTGGTTAATTAGATAGGAACCAATACCTCCGGCCATACCTCCTATTCCAGTAATTGTTCCTACTGCATATTTAGGAAACATATCACTTGTGGTTGTGAAAATATTTGCCGACCACGATTGATGGGCAGCAGCAGCAATACCAATAATTATTACGGGAAGCCATACAGAAATTGTACCTAATGGTTGTGCAAAAAGTACTAAAACGGGGAACATAGCGAAAAGGAGCATAGCTCTCATTCTACCCTGATAGGGATCCATTTTCTTCTTTTGCATAAAATATGCAGGGAAGTATCCGGCTGCAAATACAGATATCATTGAGATAGCATATACAAGGAATACATGTGTGGCACTTTCAGTAGAATCTAAATCATAAACCGACTTTAAATAAGCAGGAATCCAGAACAATAGGAACCACCATACACCGTCTGTCAGAAATTTACCAATTGCAAAAGACCATGTTTGTCTGTGACTGAAGGCTTGCTTAAATGTAACTTTCTTTCCTTCGTATGGTTTATTTGAATCTGTTCCATCTGTCTTATCATCTTGATGAATATAGGCAAGTTCTGCTGCATTTACTTTTTTGTTTTTTTCTGGCTTTTCATAGATAAATATCCATAATCCCATCCATACAAAACCAAGTAGTCCAATAACTATAAATGCCATCTCCCATCCCCAGGCTCTGGCAATAAAAGGTATTGTAAGAGGTGCAACTAAAGCTCCAATTTGAGCTCCTGCATTGAATAAGCTTGTAGCATATGCTCTATCTTTTTTAGGAAAATATTCAGCTGTTGCTTTTATTGCTGCAGGAAAGTTACCCGCTTCTCCAATTGCAAGAACTAGTCGCGCGAAAATAAATAGAGTAACACTTACCGAGACTATCAATGAAACGTTGCCCACTGTTCCAATAGCTTCGCGAGCACCAATAAAACTCATGGTCCATTCACCTGCAACAATTCCAGCTGTGGCTAAACCGCAAAATGCGTGTATTACAGCTCCTACCGACCAAACTCCAATGGCCCACAGATAACCTTTTTTTGTATCAAGCCTATCAACAAACTTACCTGCAAATAACATAGAAATTGCATAGAAGAGTGAGAATAATCCGGCTATCATACCATAATCGGTATTAGTCCAATGAAATTCCGGAGCTATAAAGTCGGCCCATGTGAGCGACAAAACCTGTCTATCGAGATAGTTGATGGTTGTAGCTAAAAACAGCATCAGACATATTGTCCATCGCTGATTGGTCATTTTTGCTTTTTCTTGTTGTAGATTACTCATGATTTAAATTATATTTATTGTACAATGTTATATTTTTCATGCTTTAAACTCTCTTATTATTGAAATACACTCTTTGCATTTTTCAGTTATTTTAATCCAGTTACCCTCATTTATTACTGCATCGGGAAACAGGTTAGATCCAATACCAACACAGGTTACACCAGCCTTAAACCACTCTGTTATACTCTCTTTTGTGGGTTCTACTCCACCTGTTGCCATTAATTTACTCCAAGGCATTGGTCCTTTTATGCTCTTAATAAAAGAGGGACCTCCTACGCTTCCACCGGGGAATACTTTAACTATTTCAGTTCCTAACTCTTGTGCATAGCCTATTTCTGTAGTAGTTGCACAGCCGGGGGTATATGGAATAAGTCTACGGTTACAAATTTTAGAGATCTCAGGATTTAATAATGGACCAACAATAAAATTTGCTCCCATTTGTATATATAAAGCTGCTGTTGGAGCATCAACAACAGATCCAATTCCTATTATCATTTCGGGGCAATTTACATCAGCCCATTTTATAAGTTTGCCAAAAACTTTGTGGGCAAAAGCATTTCTGTTTGTTAACTCAAAAACTCTTATTCCTCCACTGTAACAGGCTGCAACAACATTCTGAACTGTTTCAATGTCAGGGTGATAAAAGAGTGGTATGATACCTGTCTCCTCTATTGTTTGATATACTTTTAATCTTGAAAACTTTGCCATAATTAATTTGTTATCTGACAACTCTTCCTGAGCCATCACCTTTCATTAATGTTTCAACCTCTGAAATTTTTACTAAATTGAAGTCCCCATAAACAGTATGTTTTAAACAAGAAGCGGCGGCTGCAAAGTCGAGAGCCTTCTGATCATCATTATAGTTTAGTAATCCATAAATTAAACCACCCATAAATGAGTCGCCTCCACCAACACGGTCTACAATATGTGTAATATCATATTGCTTTGATTGATAAAACTTGTCGGAAAATAAACAGCCTCCCCATCTGTTATGATTGGCATTAATTGATCCTCTTAATGTTATAATTACTTTATTTGCTCGAGGAAATTTTTGCATAATCTGTTTGCACACCGATTCAAATTTTACTACTTCAATCTCACCTCCTGCATATTCAGCATTAAATCCTTCTGGTTTAATACCAAAAACTTTTTCTGCATCCTCTTCGTTGCCAAGAATAATATCACATCCTTCAACAAGCTGAGGCATTATCTCTCTGGCAGATTTACCATATTTCCATAGGTTCTTACGATAATTGAGGTCGCATGAGACAGTTATACCCATCTCATTAGCAGTTTTAATTGCTTCGAGGCAAGCATCTGCAGCTCCTTGAGACACTGCAGGAGTGATTCCCGTCCAGTGAAACCATGTCGCGTCTTTAAGTATATCTTTCCAATTGAACATCCCTTTTTGAATATCTGCAAATGAAGAATGATCTCTATCATAAATTACTTTTGATGGTCGTGATACAGCTCCAGTTTCAAGAAAATAAATACCTAATCTTTCTCCTCCACGCAATATTTTTGAGGTTCCAACATTATATTTTCGAAGTTCAGAAATAGACCATTCTGCAATTTCATTTTCGGGTAATCGGGAAATAAAATCGACCGCTATTCCGTAGTTTGCAAGAGATACTGCAACATTTGCCTCGCCACCTCCAAAAGTAGAAGAGAGACTATCAGATTGTATAAATCTTTTATAGTCTGTTGTTGCTAAGCGCAACATAATTTCTCCAAATGTTACAACCTTTTGCATTTTATTTAATCTTGACTATTAATGGGTTATCTATAATCTCTTTTTGTGTCTTTATAAACTCTATCCATGAATCAAAATCTTTAATAGCTGCTTTACTCCATCCTCCTCCTGCATAATAGGTATACTCTTTGCCAGATTCATAACTGTTTAATCCTAAGAAGTGACCTTCTGATATTGTTATAGAATTAAATCCGTTTGGATTTATAGCTGCAGTGTAGATGGTGCCGTTAACTTTATCTGTTGGAGTTTCGTAAGCAATAATTCCTATCTTGTCTCCAAATGTTTTGTTATCTACATCCTCTTCAGGGTTATCAACCGGCATCACTATTCCTGTAGCAACCGTAAAATTAGAAGCATCAGTTTTAAATATGTTTGTCACTCTGTTGAAAAATGAAAATGCATCGAGTGAAATTATACGAGTTTCATAAACTTCAAATTCACCTGCGAAATATGGATCATAAGTCAGCTTGAAAGTGATTCGTAAAGGACCATTATCTATTATTTCTGCATTCACAAAATTATCACCCAGACAAATTGTATCATTGACATAAGGTGCTGTCATCCCTAATCCCAGGGTTCTGCCCACTTTATAAAAATCTAAACCCTCTCCGTTATCGGTGTGGTATGATGCAACATTTGAGAGATCATTTTTATACCATTTATCAATTATTAGTTCCTCGGTCTTTTTAGCCCAATAATCCATACCATTACTTATTTCACCGGTCGCTTTTAATGCTGGACCATAAATTCTGAAGGCAGTACGATTATTCTCCCAGGCAAAGTCATCTTTTCTTTCAGGCACCAATCTACCATATACCAGTGGTTTAAATGGTTCTGGAATACCATTGGATATTGTGTATACTACATCTTTATTGGCTTCAACCGAGGAGAGAAATATTATTTTTTCACTATTGGTGTAACTGTTCGTTACCAATTGATAGGGTGTTTGAATGTTGTTGGCAGTAATAATAAAACTTTCACCTTCCTGCAGATTAAGTTTTTCTTGAATTGACTGCCATTCCAACTCTACAATTTCATTGTTTCTGTCGATATCGGTTGGGTTTGAGACTGTAATCAGGACTTCATTAGCAGTTGCAGCACAACCGCTTAGAACTGCTAAAAGAGAAATAAACAATATTATTGTCATTTGTTTAAATATTATTACACTATGGTTGTTTACCAATATATGCGAGGATTCCTCCATCTACATATAATATTTGTCCATTTACAAAGTCTGATGCATTTGATGCCAAGAATACAACAGGGCCAGACAGATCTTCCGGTTTTCCCCATCTTCCGGCAGGTGTTTTAGAGATAATAAATGAGTCGAATGGGTGAGGAGTGCCATCTTCTTGAACCTCTCTCAATGGTGCAGTTTGAGATGTAGCGATATAGCCGGGACCAATTCCATTAACTTGGATATTATATTTTCCCCATTCTGAAGCTAGTGTTCTGGTGAGCATTTTTAATCCACCTTTTGCTGCTGCATATGCTGAAACTGTTTCCCTACCCAACTCACTCATAAGGGAGCAGATGTTTATTATTTTTCCACTCCCACGTTTAATCATTGTGGGTGCAGCAGCCTTTGATAAAATAAATGGTGCTACAAGATCGATATCTATAACCTCTTTAAACTGGTCAAGCTCCATATCGATTGCTGGTATACGTTTAATTATTCCGGCATTATTAACAAGAATATCAATCTCTCCTATCTCATTATTTATTGTTTCAATCATTTGATTGACAGCCTTTTCATCTCTTACATCGCAAACAAAACCTCTTGCTGTAACTCCAAGCTTGGAGTATTCGGCCAATCCTTTTTGCATTGAGGCTTCATTTGAACTGTTAAAGGCAATTTTTGCACCTGCCTTAGAAAGTGAAACAGCCATTGAGAACCCTATTCCATGAGCTGCACCTGTAATTAAGGCTGTTTTATTTTCGAGTGAAAAGTTATTCATTTTACAATAAATTATCTCGATTTATATTATCATTCTATTTGAGGTCGGTGATTTTTGAGAAATCCTGATCGCCATAATCGAGATTTTCTCCAGCCATTCCCCAAATAAAAGTGTAATTACATGTACCTGCGCCTGCATGAATAGACCATTCTGGAGATAGTACAGCCTCATCGCCCTTCATCCAAATATGTCGTGTTTCCTGTGGTTCACCCATGAAGTGGCATATAGCCTGATCTTCAGGTACTTCGAAGTAGAAATAAGCCTCCATTCTGCGAGTATGAGTGTGAGCAGGCATAGTATTCCATATGCTGCCGGGTGCAAGTTCAGTCATTCCCATCTGTAGTTGGCATGTTGGAAGAACCTGATTAACAATCATCTTATTTATATTTCTGTGGTTAGAAGATTCAAGTGATCCCATTTCTGCAACAATGGCATCCGACTTAGTAACTTTCTTATCAGGGTAGTTGCGATGTGCTGTAGCAGAGTTGAAATAGAATTTTGCCGGATTATTTGGGTCAGCACTTTCAAAATAGACCTCTCTATCGCCACTTCCCAGGTATAATGCTTCTTTATATTCTAATTCAAATAGATCTTCTCCCACTTTTACACACCCATTTCCACCAACATTAAAAATGCCGATCTCTCTGCTTCTGAGAAAAATGGGTTGTTTTAGTGGGTCTATTGCTTCAAGTTGAAGTGCTTCATTTACAGGCATTGCACCACCTACAACTAAACGATCGTACATGGAATATACCATATTTACTTCATCCTCAGCAAAAAGCTTTTCAATTAAGAAATCATTTCTTAATCTCTCTGTATCATAGGATTTTGCATCTCTGGGATTTGAAGCATAACGTAGTTGATAATTTGTTTTCATTTAGATCTATATTTAATATATCAATAATGATTTAAGTTGTGCCTTTATTTAAATTTATTGGGTATTATATGTGTACGTGCACAAAAATACGAATTATTCTTAATTGGGCAAATAAAATAATAATTTTTTGAAAAGATGTAAATTTTAATCTTAATAAACATCTTCTATTTCTGTAAAGTAGATATTTAATATTATTGCAATAGATAACTAAATCTTCTGTAGTAGTCTATTGTCTCTTTTGTTACAATATCGAGCTGTACAAAGTTTTGATGATTGACAGGCTTCTTAAATATTAAATATTCGAGCAACGTTTTCATCGCATAAAAACCTTGATACTCCGGACCCTGACCGATTAGGAAGTCGATTTGCCCCTTCTTGAGCGCTTCTATATTTTGTGTTGTTAAGTCCATACAGATCATCTTTACATCTTTAATATTATTTTCATAAAGATAATCTGATACAATACTACCTCTGGAGTTCATCACTACTACTCCTGGTACATTGTCATGTTTTTGGAAAAATTGCGAAAGATGCTTTTCATTCTCTTCAGGACGTGATACAATAAATGGAATTTGAAGCACCTGATTTGTACAGTTCTCTTCTGTGAGGTAATCGGTGAATCCCTTTTTTCTCAGGATGGTGGTATTCGCACTGCTGTCGCCTGTTCTTACTGCCTGTAGCAGACCTATATTAGAACCCTTGGGGATTATTGATGTAATTAAACTTGCAATTAATCGCCCTACAATATAATGATCGACTGAAAAGAATGCTATTGGGTTGCACACTTCAATTGAGGAGTCCACGAAAATATATGGAATATCTCTTTCATCTAATCTATTACACAGTTTAATTGTTTCATCTTGAAACGTGGGGCCAATTATTAGGGCATCCATTTCAAAACGGGAAATCTTTTCAAAAATTTCACGGCATGAATATATATCATACTGGTTGTATGTAAATACATGAGACTCCACTTTTATATTTTCATATTCATCTAGTGCATGTTTTATGCCATAATGAATACTTTCCCAATATGCACCACTTGAATATTGTGGAGTTGTTACTGCAATTTTATATCTTCGTTTTAGAGATAGTGAAGAAACATGCATATTAGGTTTGTAATCAACTTGCTCTATAACTTTTTCTACTGCTTTACGAGCATCATCAGAAACATTACCACGGTTGTGCAAAACTCTGTCAACAGTTCCGGCAGATACTCCGGCCATACGCGCAATATCTTTAATTCTTATCTTTTTATCCATTCAGGCAGAGATTTTATATAGAAATAATAGGCATTTAACTTAAAATTACTCAAAATGAACATTCTAGTAGAATTTTTAAGTAATAGGTTTTGTATTATTCAAAATATTTGTACTTTTGTGTACGTGCACAAAAATATAGTTTTTTTTTCATTTAAAAAATAAAAGTTATAGATATTTTAATTTTTTATTGCAGTAAAGTATAAGAAATAGAATAGTAAGAATTCTATTGCATTGAAAGAGGCCGTGTACGTAAACAAATGGAATAACGGACAAATAAATTTTAAATAATTTACCATCATGAAAAATTTTATATACAAAGATTTTTTACTTCAAACAGAGACAGCAAGAAATCTTTTTCACAATCATGCTGAAGAGTTGCCGATTATTGATTATCACTGTCATCTCAATCCAAAAGAGATAGCTGATGATCATAGGTTTAGATCGATAACAGAGCTTTGGCTTGGTGGAGATCATTATAAATGGAGATTACTTAGAGCTAATGGCGTAGACGAAAGATATATAACAGGTAATGCATCTGATTGGGAGAAGTTCAAAAAATGGGCCGAAACTATTCCATATACAATGAGAAATCCAATGTATCATTGGACTCACCTAGAACTGAAAAGGGTTTTTGGTATTAATGAATTATTAAATCCAGATACAGCTCTTGAGATTTATGAAAAGGCTAACGAGATGTTACAAAAGCCTGAATATTCTGCAAGAGCTTTAATGAAGAGATTTAAAGTTGAGGTTGTGTGTACAACAGATGATCCTTTGGATTCACTAGAATATCATAAACAGATTAAAGAGAGTGGATTTGAAGTAAAAGTGTTGCCAACATGGCGTCCCGACAAGTCGATGGCTGTTGAGAATGGTGAAAATTTCAGAGCATATGTTGAGAATTTAAGCACAATAACCGGTGTTAAGATATCTTGTTTTGATGATTATGTTACAGCAATAACAAATAGACATGCATTTTTTCAGGCAAATGGGTGCAAACTTGCAGATCATGGTATAGATAATTTTTACTCTGAAGATTGTACATTTGAAGAGGCCATAGCGATATTTGATAAAGTAAATAATAAAAAAGAACATCTTACAGAAGAGGAGGTTTTGAAGTTTAAATCTAAGATGTTGCACGAAAATGCTGTTCTTAATCATGGTAAGGGTTGGGTTCAGCAGTTTCATTATGGAGCTATTAGGAATAATAATAGTACTATGTTTAAAAAGCTTGGTCCTGACGCAGGTTACGACTCAATGAATGATGTTTTATATGTTGCAAAAAATATGTCTCGCTTCTTCGATAAACTGGTTGTAGAAGATAAACTTACAAAATCTATAATATATAATCTGAATCCAAACGATAACTATTTAATCGCTTCTATGATGGCTAATTTTCAAGATGGATCAGTTCCGGGAAAGATTCAATTTGGCTCCGGATGGTGGTTTTTGGATCAGAAGGATGGAATGGAAGATCAGATGAATATATTGTCTACTCAGGGGTTATTGAGTAGATTTGTTGGTATGTTGACTGATTCTCGTAGCTTTGTATCTTATCCGCGTCATGAATATTTCAGAAGGATTTTATGTAATCTTATTGGTGATGATGTGGAAAATGGACTTCTTCCGGAATCTGAACTTAAATTCTTGGGAAGGATGGTTGAGGATATTTGCTATTATAATGCTAAAGAGTATTTTAAATTCTAATCAATATATAAACTAGAGAAATCGAATTTTGCAAATCTGACAAAAAGAAATATTATGTACGAATTATTTAACATTAAAGATAGGGTAATTGTAATCACCGGTGGAACAGGTGTTCTTGGATCATCAATGGTTGAATATTTAGCTGCTCATGGTGCTAAAGTTGCTGTATTGGCAAGAAACGAGGAGAAGGGGAATGCTCTTATTGATAAGATAGCGGGTAATGGCGGAGATGCTATATTTCTTAAGACTGATGTGGCTGATGAGAATATCCTTAAAAAAAATGCAGAGGATATAATTGCTAAATATGGCAAAATAGATATCCTAATTAATGGTGCAGGTGGTAATATGCCTGGCGCTACAATAGGACCAAAGAACACTGTTTTTGATTTAAAGATTGATGATTTCCGAAAAGTGGTTGATCTTAACTTAATGGGAACAGTAATTCCGACTATTGTTTTTGCAAAATATATGGTGGAGGGGAAAAAAGGGAATATCATTAATATTTCTTCAGCTTCTGCACTCAGACCTTTGACCAGAGTTGCCGGTTATGGTGCAGCAAAAGCTGCTGTCTCTAACTTTACAAAATATATGGCAGGTGAACTGGCTTCTAAGTTTGGAGAAGATTTCAGAGTTAATGCAATTTGTCCGGGGTTCTTTATTACGGAACAAAATCGTACATTGTTAACCAATTCAGATGGATCATATACCGATAGAGGTAACACTATTATTGCACATACTCCATTTAGTAGATTTGGTAATCCGGAAGATCTGTTAGGTACTCTTCACTATCTTGTAAGTGATGCCTCTAAATTTGTAACAGGTACAGTTGCCATTGTTGATGGTGGTTTTGATGCTTTCAGTATTTAATGTTTAGTAATTAGTTAGTTATGTCACTGGAATTAAAAAAGGAATATAAATATTCGTTGATTGTACCTACAAGTATGGGGGTTAGAATAACTCCAATTAATGGACAACCGGTTCAAAGCTCAAATATGTTTCAAATGCAGGCAACAAGTGCTGAGACTAATGTTGCAAGTATTTCTTCATACCTTGGTTTGCCTGTAAAAGTGCTGACCAACTTTGTAGAGGGTAGTCCTATTGCGGCTTTTATTAAAGCTGATCTTCGTGCAAGAAATATGGAATATGAAGGTCCGGAAGTGCCTCAGGGTGGACCATGGGGCTACAGGCATCAGTTTAATATTGCTGATAGTGGCTTTGGTTTAAGAGGTCCAAGAGTGCAGAATGACCGTGCAGGTGAAGTGGGTAGAATTTTAAGTGTTAAGGATTTCGATCTTGAAAAGATATTTGTAGAAGAGGGTGTTCAGATTGTTCACTTATCGGGATTAATAGCAGCGTTGTCACCTCAAACGAGTGAGTTCTGCCTCGAAATTGCAAGATATGCAAAGAAGAATGGAACTCTAATATCATTCGACCTGAATCATAGAGCTACTTTCTGGAAAGGTAGAGAGAAGGAGCTTAAAGAGGCATTTACCGAAATTGCATCTCTGTCTGATATTCTTATTGGTAACGAAGAGGATTATCAGCTTTGTTTAGGAATTGAGGGTCCGGCTGCCGGAGGTGAAAATATTGAGGATGCGATTGAAGCTTTTAAAGGTATGATACTTAATGCAAGTAAAGCTTTCCCTAATGTTTCAGTCTTTGCAAATACTCTACGTGAGGTTATCAGTACAAATGAGCATCTTTGGGGAGCAATAGTTTATGAGAATAAAACATGGCACTTAGCACCATTACGCACTATTAATGTTATTGATAGAATTGGCGGAGGTGATGGTTTTGTAGGTGGACTGTTATATAGTATATTAAAAGGTATGGAATCTGAAAAATGGATTAAATTTGCATGGGCAAGTGGAGCACTTGCTACAACATTCCTTACCGATTATGCTCAACCGGCTGATGAAGAGGTTATCTGGAGTATTTGGGAGGGTAACGCAAGAGTAAAAAGATAAAAATAAATATATATAATGAAATCAAAAGCAGATATAGGATTGATTGGGTTAGCCGTGATGGGCGAAAACCTTGTGCTTAATATGGAGAGCAAAGGTTATACTGTGGCTGTATTTAACAGAACAGTTGAGAAAGTAAATAGCTTTATAGAAGGTAGAGGTAAAGGTAAAAACTTTATTGGAGCTACTTCTCTTGAAGAGTTTGTTGCATCTATAAAGAGACCTCGCAAAGTGATGTTGTTGGTTAAAGCGGGTAAACCTGTAGACGATTTTATTGAAAGTCTACTCCCTTTGCTAGAAGAAGGAGATATAATAATTGATGGTGGGAATAGTCATTTTCCAGATACAATTCGCAGAACAAAATATGTAGAAAGTAAAGGTCTGCTTTATGTGGGCTCTGGTGTTTCTGGTGGTGAAGAGGGAGCATTAAAAGGTCCTTCAATGATGCCAGGGGGTTCTCCAGCAGCTTGGCCACATGTAAAAGAGATATTTCAGGCAGTATCTGCAAAGGTTGAAGATGGAGTACCTTGCTGCGACTGGGTAGGTGAGAATGGTGCAGGTCATTTTGTTAAGATGGTTCATAACGGTATCGAGTATGGTGATATGCAGATTATTAATGAAGCATATTATTTGATGAAAGAACTATTGGGAATGGATGCCTTTGAACAACATGATGTTTTCAAAAAATGGAATGAAGGGGTCTTAGATTCATATCTGATTGAGATTACAAGGGATATTCTTGCCTATAAAGATGAAGATGAAACTCCTTTGGTGGAAAAGATACTAGATACTGCAGGTCAGAAAGGAACTGGTAAATGGACTGCAGTTTCTGCATTGGATCTTGGAATTCCATTAACTCTGATAGGAGAGTCTGTATTTTCAAGATGTTTATCTGCTCAAAAAGATTTGAGAGTAAAAGCATCAAAAACTCTTACAGGAAAGAAACCCGAATTTAAGGGAGACAAGGAACAGTTTGTGAATGATTTGGAAAATGCTATATATGGTGCTAAGATTATCTCTTATGCTCAAGGCTATGATCTTATGATGGAGGCAGCGAAAGAGTATAAGTGGAATTTAAACTATGGTGGAATTGCTCTAATGTGGCGTGGAGGATGTATTATTCGTTCTCGCTTCCTCGGTGATATTAAGAAAGCATTCGATAATAATCCTAAACTGGAGAATCTTCTATTAGATCTTTTCTTTACTGAAGCTGTTCAATCGGCAGAAGATAGTTGGCGCAGGGTATGTGCAACTGCAATTATGAATGGTATTCCAGTACCTGCTATTGCATCAGCACTGGCTTATTACGACGGATTCAGAAGTGAACGTCTTCCTGCTAACCTGTTACAGGCTCAGAGAGATTATTTTGGTGCACATCAATATGAAAGACTTGACAAGCCACGTGGAGAATTTTTCCATACTGATTGGACAGGTCGTGGAGGGAACACTGCATCAACAACTTACGATGTATAAATAAAATATTGTAATGATATATTACGAAATTGGTTCTCGACAAACAAGTTTATCTTACGATGATATCAGGAGAGGACTAAATGAAGCGTTGGTTAAATTGGGTGAACGGCATAAGGTTCTTGTCGTTCCTCCCGATTATACCCGTCTTCCGAGTAAAGCAGGAGAATTAACCGAAATTGTATGGGAGTTTTATGGTGATAAACTAAAGGATATTCTTCCTGCACTTGGTACACATACTCCAATGACAGATCATCAAATAAACCATATGTTTGGGAAAACTCCAAGAGAGTTGTTTCGTAATCACGACTGGAGAAATGATGTTATAACACTTGGTGAAGTTCCTGCTGAATATATTCACGAGATATCTGAGGGGAAGGTAGATTTTACATGGCCTGCACAAGTCAATAAAATGCTTGTTGAAGGCAATTATGATTTGATATTATCAATAGGGCAGGTTGTTCCTCACGAAGTGGTAGGAATGGCAAACTACAACAAAAATATTCTTGTAGGAACAGGGGGAAGTGAAGGAATAAACAAGAGTCATTATATCGGAGCTGTTTATGGAATGGAACGAATGATGGGTCGTGCGGACACACCTGTGAGAAAAGTTTTTAATTATGCCTCAGATAAATATTTAAGTCAACTTCCAATTATATATGTACTGACAGTTGTTGGTATAAACGAAAAAGGTGAACAACAGATATATGGTCTTTATGTTGGGGATGATATTGAGGTGTTCGACATAGCAGCAAAGTTGTCGTTGGAGGTCAATTTTGTAATGGTCGAGAAGCCTCTCAAAAAGGTGGTAGTATGGCTCGATCCGACTGAGTTTAAGAGTACTTGGCTTGGTAATAAATCGATATATCGCACAAGAATGGCTATTGCTGATGATGGAGAACTTATTGTTCTTGCACCTGCACTGAAGGAGTTTGGCGAGGATAAAGAGATTGATAGACTTATTAGAAAGTTTGGTTATTTTGGCACTCCTAAAACGCTTGAGGCGGTTGAAATTGACACTGAATTAAAAAATAATCTTAGTGCTGCAGCACATCTTATACATGGTTCCTCGGAAGGGCGTTTTACAGTAACTTATTGTCCGGGTAAAGAGACAGAGAACTTAACAAAGGAGGAGGTAGAAAGCGTTGGGTTTAGCTGGGGTGATCTGGATGAGATGCTAAGTAAATATGATGTCAATAATCTGAAAGAGGGATTTAATATTCTGACCGACGGAGAAGAAATTTATTATATCTCTAGCCCTGCACTTGGTCTTTGGGCGTACAAAGACAGGTTTGATTATATCTGAAAATTGTACTTAAATATAAATATCAATTAATTATAGGGAATGAAAACAAGAAGAGAATTTTTAAAAGGTGCTGCTCTTGCAACCGCTGGAATGGCATTTGGGGGTATCTCAACTAAAATGAGTGCTGCCAGTTACAATAGAATTGTCGGTGCAAATAATAAGGTAAATCTGGCTTATATTGGAATTGGAAACAGAGGTTTGGAAGTAATTAAGACATTTCACGGAACAGATTTGGCAAATGTTGTTGCGCTTTGTGATGTAGATCTTGGAGCACCTCAAACTAAAGAGGCCCTTGGAATGTATCCTAACGCTAAAAGGTTTAAGGATTTCAGAAAGATGTTTGAAAGTATGGGTAATGAAATTGAGGCTGTTGCAATTTGTACACCCGACTTTGCACACTTTCCATCAACTATGATGGCAATAAAAGAGGGAAAACATGTTTTCGTAGAGAAACCACTGGCAAGAACATTCTATGAGTCAGAACTACTTATCAAGGCTGCTCAAAAATATCCTAATATAGTTACACAAATGGGTAATCAGGGGCATTCAGAAGCAAATTATTTTCAATTTAAAGCTTGGAAAGAGGCCGGTATTATAAAGGATGTAACAGCCATTACTGCACATATGAATAATCCTCGTCGCTGGCATGGATGGGATCCTAATATAACTAAGTTTCCATCTGCTGAACCAATACCGGAAACATTAGATTGGGATGTTTGGCTGATGGCAAGTGATTATCACGACTATAATAAGGATTTCCATAACGGACAGTGGCGTTGCTGGTATGATTTTGGAATGGGTGCACTTGGAGATTGGGGTGCTCATATTTTAGATACAGCTCATGAGTTTCTTGACTTGGGATTACCAACTGAAATAACACCATTAAGGTTATCTGGTCATAACGATTTCTTCTATCCAATGTCAAGTACAATTGAGTTTAAATTTCCAGCACGAGGAAATATGCCTCCTGTTGTTGTAACTTGGTATGATGGGGTTGATAACATTCCAACAGTACCTGAAGGTTATGGGGTATCTGAACTCGATCCTAATATTCCAACAGTTGCTGGTGGTCAGATACAACCTGCAAAACTCAATCCTGGTAAGGAGATTTATAGTAAAGAGCTCACATTCAAAGGTGGGTCACATGGTAGCACACTCAGCATTATTCCTGAAGAGAAAGCTAAGGATATACAAAAACATCTTCCTGAAGTTCCAAAAGGAAGTTCTAATCACTATGCCAACTTCCTGCTTGCATGTCAGGGAAAAGAAAAAACACGCTCTCCATTTGAAATTTCAGGACCATTGAGTCAGGTATTCTCTCTCGGTGTTGCAGCACAGAGATTAAATAGAAAGATAGTTCTCGATAGAGATACCAAACGTGTAACAAATGATCCTTTTGCCGATGCGTTTCTTGTAGGTGAACCACCAAGAAAAGGGTGGGAAGATTTTTATAAGATATAATCTAAAATTAATAATTATGAGACAGAAATTTTTATTTTTAATAGCTATTACAATGATTCTTGCGTCATGTGCTCAGCAAGGTCCAAATTGGAAGCCCCTCTTTAATGGCAAGAATTTGGATGGATGGGAAAAATTGAACGGAACTGCCGAATATAAAGTGGTAGATAATACCATTGTTGGTATATCAGAAATGAATACACCAAATACATTCTTGGCTACAACAGAAAGTTTTGGAGACTTTATTTTAGAATTTGACTTTAAAGTGGATAATGGTCTAAACTCTGGTGTTCAGTTCAGAAGCCTTAGCATACCTGAATACAATAATGGACGTGTTCATGGCTACCAATTTGAAATTGACCCTGCAGATCGTTCTTGGACAGGTGGTGTATATGATGAAGCAAGAAGAGGATGGTTATACCCTGTAAACATTAATCCAGAAGGACAAAAAGCTTTTAAGCGCGAAGAGTGGAACAATGCAAGAATTGAGGCGATTGGAACTTCAATTCGTACTTGGGTTAACGGTGTAGAATGTGCAAATCTGCTTGATGATGTAACAGCAACCGGATTCATTGCACTACAAGTTCATTCAATAGGTGATAATAAAGATTTAGCTGGAAAGACTGTTTCATGGCGAAATATTCGTATTTTAACAGAAGAGCTTGATAAATATAGAACTCCTGATAATCTTAATGTTGAGCAGCTTAATCATATAGCTAATACAATTTCTGAACGTGAAGCAGCTGATGGTTGGAAACTATTATGGGATGGTAAAACGTCAGAAGGTTGGCGTGGAGCCAAACTTGATGAATTCCCTGCACAAGGTTGGAATATCGATGAAGGTATTCTAAAAGTTCAAAAAGGAGATGGTGGTGAATCAACTAATGGTGGAGATATTGTTACTACAAGACCATATAAAAATTTCATTCTGAAGGTTGATTTCAAAATTACAGAAGGAGCTAATAGTGGAATTAAATACTTTGTAGATACAAATCTTAATAAAGGTGAAGGATCTGCGATAGGCTGTGAATTTCAGATTCTTGATGATAAAAATCATCCTGATGCAAAACTTGGAATTGCAGGAAACAGAACTTTAGGTTCTTTATATGACCTGATTGCTGCACCTGAAAATAAACCATATCGTGGAGGTTTCTTCAATACAGCAATGGTAGTAGTACAAGGAAATCATGTAGAACATTGGCTAAATGGAGTTAAAATAGTAGAGTATGAACGTAACAACGAAGAGTGGAATAATCTTGTTGATACAAGTAAATATAAAGATTGGCCAAATTTCGGTAATGCAGAAGAGGGTCTGATTCTATTGCAAGACCATGGTGATGAAGTATGGTTCCAAAACATTAAAATTAAAGAATTGGAATAATATAATTTCGTGAAACAACTATATTTAGGAGAATAGTTAAAAGCTATTCTCCTTTTTTATTGAATTACAACGCTATAGATATCTGTTATCTTTGATAGATTTAATCATTAAATCGATACAAAAACTGCAAAATCATCCAATTAATCATAAATCTTATCTATTTTTGCAGGTTGAGTAATAACTCATTTAATGTTTAACATAAAGAAATAGTCACTCATTAGTTATGCAAGTTCTACATAACAAAATCTCTAATAAAGAGCTTAAAAAACGTATGCTTGAAGAGAAAGAGCCAAGAGCTACAATCTCTTTTTATAAATATTTTCATATCAGCGATCCATTACAATTTAGAAATGAGCTTTATTTAAAGTTTGTCGAAATTGATGTTTTCGGAAGAGTTTATATAGCTTCTGAAGGGATAAATGGACAGATTTCTGTTCCTCAAAATAAAAAAGAACTTTTTATAAAAGTACTTTATGCTGTACATCCCGAACTTAATGGCATAAGGATAAATGAGGCATTAGATAATGATTGTAAATCATTTTGGGTGCTTCGAATTAAGGTTCGTAATAAGATAGTAGCAGATGGTATTGATGATCCTACCTTCAATCCCTCAAATACAGGGAAATATTTAACGGCAGAAGAGTATAATAAACTAAGCGAGCAAAATGATACCATCGTGGTAGATATGCGAAATAGTTATGAATATGAGGTAGGTCATTTTATGAATGCACTTGAGGTGCCGTCAGATAACTTCCGTGAGCAGTTACCAATGGCTGTCGAAATGCTTAAAGATCATAAAGACAAGAATATTGTTATGTATTGCACAGGTGGCATTAGATGTGAAAAGGCAAGTGCATATATGATACATAACGGATTTAAAAAAGTTTATCATGTTGAGGGAGGCATAATTGAGTATGTAAGAAAAGCAAGACAAAAAGAACTTCCCGTCAAGTTTATAGGAAAGAATTTTGTATTCGATGAACGTTTAGGAGAACGTGTAACTGATGATGTTATTGCAAAATGTTATCAATGTGGATTACCAAGTGACAGGCATACAAACTGTGCTAATCAGGAGTGTCATGATCTGGTAATTCAATGTGAAAAATGTGCAGAAGTGTTTAATGGATGTTGTTCAGATAATTGTAAGACCGTTTTATTGAATAAATTAGAGGTTTAGTCATTTTAGTAATACAACTACCTAAAGATTTGTGTGGGGAGGGAAGAGTAAAACTCTTCCCCCTTTTATTTTAAATAAATTCCTTTTTTAATATATCAACCCATCTAACCAGTCGTTCTTCAGTCATATCATATTCATTATCCTCATCAATAGGTAACCCCACCCACATACCTTCTTCAACAGCAGTTGAGTCGTCATAAGTATATCCCTCATCAGGAACTTGGCCAACAACCTCTACCTTATCGTAAATCTCATCGTATACAACTTTCATAGATTCTGCAAAACTTGTTGAGTATGATGCACTGTCGCCCAATGCAAAAATTGCGACCTTCTTTCCTGTGAAGTCAATTTTAGAAAAAGAGGGTAAAAATCCTTCCCAATCATCTTGCAAATCACCTATTCCTGTTGTTGAGGTACCTACAATTAAATACTTATAGTCTTTAATATCATTAATTGATATATCTAATACGTTATAGATATCGGCACTGCCTTCGAATAGATCTTGAAGCTGTTTTGCTACAGTCTCTACGCTACCTCCTGAAGTACCATATAATATGGCAATATTATTCATTTTTATTTTTATTCTGTTTTTAATATTTAATACTATGAGCTATAAACTCTACAACTACTAAACAGTTATTTTATTAAAATGTTTTTTTGTTGTATCCTATTTATAAATACTTTGAATATAATGATAAAAAATGCTACTTTTGCATATAATTCTGGCGCGATAGTTCAATGGATAGAACGGAAGTTTCCTAAACTTTAGATCAGGGTTCGATTCCCTGTCGTGCTACTTTTTTACTTCTATTACTATAGAAATTTCTATTAATGTTGCATTTTCTCTCATTAAAAACACTAATAAACTTTTCAGCATATTAAATATTATAGCTTTAATGAAAAGACAAACGCTTTTATTCATATTTTGTTTATTGCCATTTTTATTAAAGGCAAATGAGAATATTTTAAAAGAGAATGTATTTAAGAAAATTGACAGTCTACTACAAGTAAGTAAAGAACATATTAACAATGTTGAGATTGAACCTGCATTTGAGACTGCATTTATTGCACTTTCAGAAAGTGCTGAAACAGATTACTCGCAAGGAAAAGCGATAGCATATTTAAATTTAGCTCAAGCACTTAATTATCTCGGTAACTACGAAAAAACTTTAGAATATCTTTCTCTTGCCGAAAAAGAACCATACTCTACTAATGAAAAAAGAATCTTATATGAAATAAGTAGGATAAGAGGTCAGATTTTTTCATATATGAACCTCGATGGACAAGCAATACGTGAATTTCATAAATGTATTTCATTAGCAGAAAAGTTAGATGATAAACAGAAAATCAACTATGGCTTAAGCATGTCATATGAAAATCTAACTGTAGTATATACTAAAATTGATAAAACTGATTCTGCATTCTACTTTATAAATAAGAATAAAGAAGTCCTGGAATCAATGGATGAATCTTATATATACAGAAGTCTTGTTAATCTATATTCTACATTAGGTGACTGGTTTATAAAAGCAGGTGAATATGATTTAACAAAAGATAATCTAAATAAAGCGTTAAAAATTGCAGAAAAATATCAGTATCCATATCTATCGAGAACATATACATATATGGGTGATATGTATGTAAAAAATGAAAATCAAGATTCTGCATTATATTATTATAATAAAGCATTAGATAATTTAGAGTCGACAAAAATAAAAGGAGAGCTTGGCATTGTTTATTATAAATTATCTTCAATATATGAGAGTTTAGGTGAAGCGGATTCTGTAATAATTTACAGAGAAAAAAAGAATTTAATTGAATCTGAGTTATTAAAAGAACGAGAGAAAAGTATAGGTGAGGCACTTTCTGTATTTCTAAATGAAGAGAGAAAAATGCATCAACAACATAATAAGAAATTATTAATAGTAATATCAATCATATCAATTATAGTATTATGTATTACCGTAATTGTTTGGATTATTACTAAAAGAAAGTATTTAGAAAGAAAGAATAAATTAGATGTACAGCTAGTTAATACTATTAAAGAGATAGAGGAGATAGAGAAAGAGTCACAGATATTAGAAAAAAAAGTTAATGAATCATTTAAAGAGGTAATAAATATAGCTAAAAACAACGATCCAGCCTTTTTGAAAAGATTTCAGGAAGTCTACCCAGAACATTCAAACATCTTACTTCAGATGCATCCTAACTTAACCAATTCTGAGCTTACATTATGTGCTTTAATTTATTTGAAATTTTCTACTAAAGATATTGCTAATTTTACTTTTGTAGAACATAGATCAGTACAGACTAAAAAAAGCAGATTAAGAAAAAAGTTAAATCTACCTGCGGGTTATAACTTAGAGAAATACCTTCAAGAGTTGGACAAAGTTGAATTTTAATCTCCTCATAATTCTTTATAAAATTATTAATTTAATTAATTGTTATATGTTTTGTTGGAGTTTCTTCAATTGATATT
>CAYLKV010000011.1:0-69070 GCA_964384545.1 uncultured Proteiniphilum sp. | reverse complement strand
AAGTGGTATACTTTTCGAGTAGAATGTGGGGTATTATTTAATTAATATATACATTTCTTGAGAGTCGGTTTCAAGTTGTATGCAAACCGTATGACCCAATTCAATGCGGCCATGTCTTACAACCTGAACAATGCAGTTACCGGAGCTTATCCAAACTTCATGATTGACTATGCAAGTGCATTGGTTACTCGTGGAAATCTCACAGGAGCTGCCAACGGTGCTGCCACTTCTCCAAGTGCTGGATCAGTGGAAGTGACCTGGACAGATAACTCAGGAAGTGGTAGCGCACAGGCAACAGACAAAGCTCTGATTGTTCTTTTGAACACCACACGCCAAGAAGCAGTATTCACCACAGCTGGACCAGTAAGGTCAGCCGGATCAGCGACCATTCCAGTGCCTTCTGAGTACTCAGGAGAAGACGTTGAAGTCTTCTTAGGGTTTGTGTCAGAAGACGGAACTAAAGTCGCTAACAGCTCTTATTTAGGCTCTGTAACAGTTGCGTAAAGCAATTGGTGTTTTCCTTAAAAACCGCTTCCTTTGTGGAGCGGTTTTTTTATGCCCGCACGTTTCGATTTTCCTTTCTATAGTCCTTAATTAGCCTAATATCAACACTTCTTGTTGCTAACCTGTCGCTAATCAACCGTAACTAATTGATATACAGGTATTGAAAAGATATTGTATCGGAAAGTAAGTAGATAAAAGCATTTAATCATATTCCTAATATTCCTCATTTATTAAGCGATGTTCTTTAACTTTAAGTTATTGAATTTGGTTAACTATTCTTTAGAGGTAGTTAGTAATCAGCCGTATTAAACTACAATCAACTTACATTAACACCAATATGAAATATATAAAACACTTTTCCTAAGACTCAAGATTTGTTAGGATTAATGTGCTAAAGTTCTATATATATAAATTCATTATTTCAATGATAATTGACTTTTTTATTTTTTATATTCACTAATATTGTACATTTACAATGTTAATTTAAAGATAGTATTCTTAGAATAACCTATAACTCCTTATAATATGAAAACTAAGATAAAAGTGAATATTAATAGCTCTGAGAAGCTTGAGGAGCTTTATAGAGCAGACAGAGATGAATTTGCAAAAGCGTTTTTAGATATTTATGATGATATCTCAGAAAATAAGATTGCTGACTTCTGGAAAACACGAATAGAGTATGATATTAAAAAAGACTCATTGAATATCACAGATGTGAATGAATCTAATGCATCAGTAAATATTGTAACATATAAAGATGTAATGGTTAAATCAAAGAAGAATGATATATTATTTTTGATTTTATCATGTTTAATATCTGGTTTTCTAATTCAAATTCCTCATTTATTTGATATTAATTTAAGTGATGATATATTCTATCAGAGAAATGCCGGACTAATATTCTTATTAGGACTATCAATCTATTCATTCTTTTCAAAAGAATCATTCAAACTGAAGCATTTTATAATATCTGCTTTTATATTTATAATATCTGCTATTTATGTAAATCTTCTCCCTAATGATGCTGAAAGTCAAACAGTACTTTTAGTATATATTCATTTACCTCTGATGCTTTGGAGCCTTTATGGTCTCATATTCATAGACTTTAACACTACTGAAAAATTAAAAAGAATCGACTATTTAAAATATAATGGAGACTTAGCTATATTATCAGCAATCATTTTAATAACTGGAGGAATATTGACAGCTTTAACAATAGGTTTATTTGAGGCTATAGATATTAGAATTGAGGATTTTTACTTTAAATATATTGTAGTAACAGGATTGGTTTGTGCTCCTATTGTAGCAACTTACATCATCCGTAAATATCCTATCATAGCAAATAAAATTGCTCCAATAATTGCAAATATTTTTACACCTCTAATTTTTATAACTCTAATTTTCTATCTGATAACTGTTTCTTCAAGAACATATAGAAATCCATTTAGTGATAGAACATTTCTAATTGTGTTCAATTTTGTTCTATTATTAGTAACAGCATTAGTACTGTTTTCAATTACAGGAACTTCTAATTACAAGAAGCAAAAATTTAATGAGCTTATACTTCTTGCCTTAACAGTAATTACTCTTATAATTAATATAATTACTTTATCTGCCATACTCTACAGATTGGGTGAATATGGATTATCTCCTAACAGAGTAGCTGTTCTGGGATCAAATATTTTGATTTTTATTAATCTGATTTTAGTATCAGTCGATTTGTTAAAAGTGAATTTATTAAAGAAAGAGCTTAAAATTGTTGAACTCACAATTGCCAAATTCTTGCCTATTTATGCTTTGTGGGTATTTTTTGTTGTATTTATATTGCCATGGATCTTTAATTTGAAATGATATTTAATACTTCATTAAAAAGCATATTCATATATTTAGTAAAATAGTATATTAACCCGGCAAATCAAAATATATAATACATGAAAAGTAGTTTTTATCTACTAATCTCAATTGCACTACTCTCATTAATTGGGTGTAAGCAAGAATATGAGACTTCACAACTTAGATTATGGTACCAGCAACCTGCAGAAAAATGGACTGAGGCATTACCGGTTGGTAATGGACGTTTAGGAGCTATGATTTATGGCAATCCCTTCAATGAGACAATTCAGTTAAATGAAGAAAGCCTTTGGGCAGGATCACAATTAAACAGTAATAACCCCAAAGCATTAGAAAATTTATCGAAAGTTCAGCAGTTGATACTCGACAATAAACTTGAAGAGGCTACTAAATTGATAGGTAACACAATGTTAAGTACACCTCCAAGAATTCGTTCAAACCAAACGATGGGTGATTTGCTTATAGAATATCCAAAAGGTGATACTACAGGATATTTTCGAGAACTAGATCTTACAACAGGTATTAGCAGAACAATATTCTCTCTGGGTGATGTTAAAATGGTACAAGAAGTGTTTGCTTCAGCCCCCGGAAATCTTATTGTAATTCATTTGAAACCAGAGCGTAAGTCCGCATTAACAACTAAACTTCAACTCAAACGCAAGAGAGATGCAGTAACAGAAGCTTGGAGTAGTGGATTAAAAATGAATGGTCAGATTATCGATAAAGAGGACTCAAATAGTGGCCCAGGTGGTGAGCATATGCGTTTCTCTACTGTAATGGAGGTCGTTCCAAAGGGTGGGAAAGTAAAGTATGAAGGAGATACAGTTGTAATTGAAGGAGCCGACGAAGCAATGATATTGTTAACCGCAGCGACTGATTATAATATCTCTTTATTAAATTTCGACAGATCAATTGATCCTGAACAGATTTGTAAAAATATCATTTCTGTAGCCCAATCAAAATCATATAAACAGCTATTAAAAGAGCATCTTAAAGAGTATACCGAACTGTTTAACAGGGTGGAGTTAGACCTTGGTCAGAATCCTCAGCAAGAGGTTTTACCTACAGATGTTCGACTAAAATATATGCAGCAGGGTATAGAGGATCCGGGTCTAATTGCTCTATATTTTCAATATGGCCGTTATCTGTTAATGGGAAGCTCTCGCGCACCGGGTGTACTTCCGGCAAATTTACAGGGAGTATGGAACGATTCGTTTGAGGCTCCGTGGAATGCTGATTTTCATACAAATATCAATTTACAGATGAATTATTGGCCGGCTGTAGTATGTAACCTGCCGGAAACAAAACTACCATTAATCCATTTCATTGAACAGCTGCAGAATCCGGGTTCAGTTACAGCCCGTGAGACTTATGGTTCAGATGGTTGGACTGTTCATCACCTCACTGATGCTTTTGGGCGAACTGCCATTATGGATGGAGTTTGGGGATGTTTTCCTATGGGAGGACCCTGGATGGCTTTTCAATTGTATGACTATTATGCCTTTACGGGAGATGAAATAATTCTAAAAGAGAAAATATACCCTATAATGAAGGGATCTGCGCAGTTTGTTCTCGATTTTCTTATTCGCGATAAAGAGGGACAATGGGTTACAGCACCTTCCAATTCTCCAGAGAATACCTTTATTGATTCCGAAACAGGTGTTCACTCAAAAGTCACATATGCTGCAACAATGGACATTCAGATTATCACAGAGTTATTTAATAATTGCATCTCAGCCTCCAAGATACTTAATATGGATACACAGTTTGCCGACTCTTTAACTCGCGTTCTTCAAGAATTGCCTACAGTAAAAGTCTCAGAACGAAATGGAGGAATTCAGGAATGGATTAAAGATTATGAGGAGGCCGAACCGGGTCACAGACATGTGTCGCATCTGCTAGGTTTGCACCCAGGAACCCAGATCACTACAGAGACCCCGGAGCTATTTGAAGCAGCAAAAAAGACTTTATCCAACCGTTTGGAAAATGGAGGAGGACACACAGGTTGGAGTCGCGCTTGGATAGTTAATTTTTATGCACGTATGCTAGATGGCGAAAGCGCCCATTTTCATATAAATGAGTTGTTGCGCAAGTCAACACTCCCCAACCTTTTTGATACCCACCCACCGTTTCAGATAGATGGTAACTTTGGAGGAACCGCAGGTATAGCCGAAATGTTACTGCAGTCGCATACATCCAACATAACAATATTACCTTCACTACCAAAGGCATGGGAAAGCGGTAGTGTAAAAGGACTATTAGCTCGTGGAGGCTTCGAAACCGATATCACTTGGGAGAATGGAATATTAAAAAATCTGACTGTCTATTCCAATCTGGGCAATAATCTTGTTGTTAAATATCGATCAACTACAATAAAAATTTCAACAGAAAAGGGAAAAACATACAAGTTCACTTCTCCTGACGGTAAAACCATAAAACAGATTAATTAGTAGACTTATATATAATTAATAATCAAGTCAGCCTCTAATCATCAATCAAAACTATTAAACAGGTCGATAAACAAAAAACAGACTGAATTGATCAGAAATTTTAAAGTCCCGGTCTTATTTTTATCTATTTCAATTTAAGAGTATCACCGGTATCTACTATCTCATATAGTTTTAATCTTTCTGCACCACCGGGACTATTAGGTTGATGGAAAGCAAGTAATATTTTACCCTCGAAGGTTTTAAAAATCATTCCATGTCCACCATCTTCCGCAAAAAGTAAATTATCCTGCTGTTTCCATGGACCGGCCAACTTTCCACTCTCCGATTCTGCAATACCAATTGCATAGCCTTTTGTTCCAAAACTCGACCAGATCATTAATAGTTTATTCCATTTAGTCTTATACATGAAACAGCCATCAGTTACTTTGCTGTTTTTGCTTGTCGACCATTTTGCATCAGATGCATGAAACATTAATTTCGGAGCACCCACCGGTTTTGATAAGTCGGATGTAAGTTGAACATAATCGATTGAACCATCTACAATTTCTACCCACTCGTGGCAAAAAATCATATAAGGTATATCATCTTCAACATACAGTGTTCCGTCTAAAGCCATCCAGTTCTCGGGAGTTTGAGGCTTGTTGTCAAATCTTTTAAAAGGACCTAGTGGAGAGTCGGAAACAAATATTTGCGTACCCCTTCTATAATGAGGAGGCCAGTTCTCTTCACCTTCCGGCTTTTTCATATTCTCATGAATTTCAGTAGAAGTAAGAGTTACAAACATATAATACTTTCCATTATACTCATGCATCTCCGGTGCCCAAACCATATTTGAGGCCCATGAATCATCTTCTAAAATAAGCACATGTTGAGGTAACGCCCAACTCTTTAAATCACTGCTTACATAAGCTTGAACCCCTTTAATAACTTTCTCTTCATTGCCAACCCTAATTTTTCTATGCGTTTGAGCATACATATAGTAACTCTTACTATTATTATCGGCAAAGATATATGGATCTCTTATGTTAATGTCTTCAGTAGCAAGGGTTAGGTTGCTTGTATTCTGCGCCTCTAAGTAGCAAGAGAATAAAAATATTGCTATAAAAATAGTTAATCTCATATTTCATTAATTGTTGTTATCATCTAAAACTATATCAAATTGATCAAATGGAGCTTCCCTTTTAGCTAAATGTTTTGTCGAAGGGGAAATTCCAAAAAATGGAGAATAAGTTCTAACTTTAATAGTCTTACCATCAGGCATAAACTCCAGTATTCTAAGCCAACCATCACCACCATTGCCTTCCCATCCACCTCCAAGAGTCTGAACGTTAAACATCATTTGATGTATAGTTGTGTTTGTATTACTTCTGTCTGATCTATATCCTACATTATCAGCAAACTCTCCATTCCCATTTGCAACATGTCCGCAAATTACCAAATGAATATTGTTAGAGTCTTTCAGCAGCTTATCCCAAATCTGAACACCGGTATTTCCTTCAAGTGTTTTACTTCCACTATCTAATCTTTTGGCATTTTCACCCTGACCGCTTCCCAAAAAAGCATGAGTCATAAATATTATCTTATGATTCTTATATTTTTCACTTCCCGATAAATTCTTAGCCCATTCTAAAACCACATCTCTTGGTTGATATTCAGAAGTAATAACAAGAATTTTATCCCAATTGGGGCCTGTGATTTCAAATGCTGCATTCTCAAGAGTAGGGATGCCATTTCTATTTGGTATTGCATCAACAACTATTTCTCGCCATGCGCTATTTCTCTCAAACGGGAAATAATCATTAAATCTAGTCATTCCATTTTCTGAACTTTTATATCCATAATCATGATTTCCAAGCGAACTCAAATATGGAACTTTATTGTCAAGTCTGGAAAAACTTTTAGAAACAGCCTCCCACATTTCTCTGCTCGTCTGATTTAACATGTTTCTATTTCGAACAATATTTTCGTTCTGTTCCACCAAATCACCGGTACATAAAACCGCTTTAATATTTAAATTGTCGATATTATCAGAAATCCAGGCAGTACAAAGATCAAAGATTGGTTGATTTAAGTCATATTTAATATAACCCTGAGGATCACCTAAAAGAATCATTGTAAATGCATCCTGATCTGTTAGACTTTGCCTGTCGGCTCTATGTTGTGCTAAAAGGTTAATAGAGATGATGATAAAAGAGATAATGAACAGAGATCTTTTCATAGAATCAAAATTTAAAAACTAAAAATAAATGTATTTGACTACCCACTAATTGATTAAAATATCAATTTGACAAAGTTATCTTTTTTTTCTTAGACTTTCTACTCTTAACTCTATTTCCATGAGCATAATGTGTTTCAATTGTTAATCATTAATTTGATATAATTATTTATGCCGCATGTAGTTCCGTCGTGCTTTATTTTCTTTTTCTAAATTTCTTTCTGTACTCTTTATCCATCTTTTCAGTTGAGTATTGTATGATCAATCTACCACATCTGTCTTTCCATTTCATTAGAAAATCTTCAATTTCAGAAGCGTATCTTTTCCATAAACCACGCAATAACGTACCTATCCCTTTTTGAACATATTCAGAATCATCAAGCATTAGCGGTTCAATTAACTCTATCGCTTCCGAAGGTTTCAGCTCTTTTGTTAATTTGTCAACTTCAAAAAGCGCAACTGGAACAGCCCTTCGTTTCCATTCCGAATCAGACTCAATCCAAGTACCTAAATCTTTAAAATATACAACCTTATCGAATAATAACTTCGAAATAACTAGCATGCAAATAACATCAGTTGTTGCCCAATTATTAATTCCATAATCGAACCAATTGCCAATTCTGTTAAATGTATCCTTCGAGAAATCTTTCCTAAAAGAGTTTATGAAACTTATAGCAATATGTTTTTCGTCATATCTGCCATTTTTCATCAACTCATCACCCAGAGTCAAGTAACTGTCAATTGTCATTTCATCTTTCCATTGTTCGAGTCAGATATTAATCTGTTGCTTAAACAAATTATCGTCAATTCCATACCCGTCATACCCCTCCTTGAAAAAACGCTGGTATTTCTTAATGATAATAGGATCAGAGTTTCTTTCACAAAAATCTCTTATTTCTTTCACCTTTCTGTTTATCATACCATTAAATTATTTTGTCAAATCATTAAAATCAAATCCTTCTAAATAGGATATTCTCCATTCACCATTTTTCTTTTTAGCTCTAACTTTATATTTAAAATATTTACTCCAATCAGAATCTCCCCAAGTCCATGTTAAAACCGCGCTGCTTTTATCAATGCTTATGAAGTCAATATCAATCTTATCCCAAGGATTTTCGTAAGGATAATCCTGACAGTTACACCAAGGATCAGCACCTGCATATGGGGGCATATCTCCTTCCACAAAAACAATCTTTTTGTTTTTAATCTCTTTATCAATATTGGTTACAATATTACTGTAATTATTAATAAACTCTTGGTCAAAAAAATTAGATTCAGTTAGGTTATCTAATGCCTCTTGAAGTGCTTTTAAATCCATACCTATTGCCAATCTACTAGTTTCATTATAAATTGGTACAAATCCTTCAAAAACATCGTTGTTTTCGTGCCACTTTAATAGTCGGATAACTAAATCTCTCATCTCTTTTTTATCTTCAGTTGTAGAGTCGGGTTTCGTCTCAGCTCGACCATATGAGGAGAAAATCACTGCAAAAAGTAGAAGCGAAGGACAGAAAAATTTCATAATCATATTGTATATTGGTATTTAGAATGTAATACGAGTATAAATATAGTAATAAATTATCTTAGAATTATTTTTTTACAAATATTCCTTCATCTTTTGCAAAATATCGCTCCATCCTCTATTAAAACTAGCTTCTGAGAAATATCTGCTGTTTTCATCTGCAATATTTTTAACTCCTTCGTGAGAGAGAACTACTTTGGTTGAGGTTCCTTCCGGTGAAAGTTTCCATGTTAAAGTTGAAGTACCGCTACTATATCCTGGATATTCCCATGTGTGAACTAACTTTTTATTAGGTATAACCTCAACTATCTTAAATAGATGGCGGAAATCGTGTTCTCCATCTTCATCTGTTATAGTTACAATAAAATCAAATATTTCACCTTCTTTTGCTTCGAAGTGTGAAATATTGAAGTACCATTCTTTCATTCTCTCAGGTAGAGTAAGTGCTTTCCATACTTTCTGAGGAGTCTGATTTATTAATATTTCTTTTTCCATACGATCTATTATTAAAGTATTTTAACAAGAGTATTAGTTTATGATAAAACCGATTGAATGTTGCTTTTGTTCAGGCAATTTATTGATATTTACACTTTTTGCAGATATTGGATATTCTAAGAAGAAAGCTTTAATGATAGTAAAGAGTATAAAATATGAATTTTAACAAAATACTCATAAAACGCACACTAATCGCTTCAAGTGTAGAGATAATTGTTAGCTGAGCCTAACCTGAGTTCTATTAACTCCCTATTTAAAAGAGCGAGGTAGGGGCTTAATAAGATTTATGTAGGGGTTTGGTTAGGTTAAAATCAGTACTATTTATAGTTTTATATATGTTGTAATCAGTATGAAACATTGAATCATTTTTAACAACAGAATAAAATGCATCACCATTAAATATTAGATTTAATAGTAATAGGCTTTAATGACTTTTTTTAATTTATATTTGTATAATCATAATATTTATATAAACATATATGTTTCAAACTCGTAAGGAGTTAATAGAAAAGTGGCTTTCTGCAAATAAATAGAATTAATAACTATAAATCATTAGATATGAAGAATATAATCATAATTTTTTTATGTTTGGTTTTTTCACATAGCTCCTTTGGACAAAACAATACTCAAGATAAAATTGATGAAATATTACCGATACGAGGCTTGGCAATTCCTGCACCATCAGTAAAAGGTATAGATAACTTTGTGAAGTTCATAGATGAGGAGTTGGCCCCTGCTCATTTTAACATGTTGGTTCTTAGAGTTGACTGGAACTATAGTTATGAAAGTCACCCAGAACTTAGAGATCATAATCCTCTAACAAAAGAAGATGTAAAAAAAATAGTTGATATTTGTAAAAAACATAATATAAAAATTGCACCTCAGATTAATCTGTTAGGACATCAGTCATGGGCAAAAACAACACATAACCTATTGAGAGTATATCCGCAATTTGATGAAACACCACATATAAATACAGAGACAGATTATGTGCAGTGGCCAAATGCAGTCGGTCTATATTGTAAAAGTTATTGCCCACTTCATCCTGAAGTTCATGATGTAGTTTTTGCATTGGTAGATGAATTAATGGATGTTTTTGAGGCAGAGTATTTTCATGCAGGAATGGACGAAGTTTTTTATATTGGAGATGACAAGTGTCCAAGATGTAGTGGGAGAGATAAAGCGGAACTATTTGCAGGTGAGGTTACAAAAGTTCATAATCATCTGGCTGTAAATGGAAGAAAGCTAATGATTTGGGGTGACAGATTGATTGATGGTAAGACAACGGGTGTTGGTCTATGGGAAGGCAGTTATAACAATACTTATCGTGCTATTGATATGATTCCTAAATCTGTTTTTATCTGCGATTGGCATTACGACAGAGCCGAACTTACCAGTGTAGGTTTTGCCATGAAAGGGTTTGATGTGGTGACATCCCCCTGGAATAATCCTGAAGCTGCAGCTGTTCAAATTAAAGATATGATAGATTTTCGAAGACAGTCGAACCGAACAATGTCTAATCGTTTTAAAGGTATTATTACAACTGTTTGGACCGGAACAGAATCCTTCTTAAGAGAATATTATAAATCTGAATCTTCTAATAATTCTAACACTATTGCTGGTAGTGAGAATAATAAAATAGGTGGAGATGTGAAAACTGTGAAGTTGATGATCGAAGAATTTAAAAAACTAAATAAATAATATACTTTATGGGAAATTTGATTGGTATAGATATGGGTGGAACAACTATTACGGGAGGTTTAGTTGAAGATGATCATATTATAAAACATACTACTGTAGATACAAGAGCAGATGAAGGTGGAGAGGTGACTTTAAATATTTTAAAAGATTTGATTCGAAGTTTAAAGGATAAAGAGACCGTGGGTATAGGTATAGGTGTGCCAAGTGTTGTTGATAAAAATAAGGGTATAGTATATAATGTTCAGAACATTAGAGACTGGGATGAGGTGCATTTAAAAGAATTACTTGAGGTTGAATTTGGAATTCCTGTTTATATAGATAATGACGCAAACTGCTTTGCTTATGGGGAGAAAATATTTGGAAAGGGTAAGGAGTTCAAAAATTTTGTAGGTATTACTCTGGGAACCGGTGTTGGGGGTGGTATTATTCAAAATAACTATCTATTACTCGATTCAAATTGCAGTTCAGGAGAATTTGGAGAATTACCCTATCGCGATTCAATTCTTGAAGAGTATTGCGGTAGTCGCTTCTTTACCAGAGAAACGGGCAAATCTGCATATGAATTGGCTTTACTGGCAAAGCAGGGTGATGTTGAAGCAATTAATATTTACAAAGAGTATGGTTCTCACATCTCTAAACTTGTGAAAATTGTAATGCTTATACTAGACCCTGAAGCTATTATTTTCGGAGGTTCAATAGCAAAGTCATTCGACCTATTTGAACAATCAATGTATGATAATTTAAAGGACTTCCCATACCCTAAATCAGTCGAAAAAATTAAGATATTAACGTCTGACATTCAAATAATGGGTGTTTTAGGTGCATGTGCCTTATGTTTTGTTTAATCTGAATAATTTACATTTCAAATAAATAAAATCAAGTAAATAAGGATATTAGATAGAGAATCTGTGATAATTGGTGTTATTACTGTTTATATAAATTGTAATCTTTTCAAGAACTATTTATATACAAAGCTGTTATATACTCAGCTTAATACACGGCTTACAAATACAAATTATTAACAGATAAATGATTCAAAAAGATTTACCTGAACTTTTTCGTGATTTTAATCCAATAGAAGATAAAATGCTACGTCTCATCGATAACGAGGGACAGGTAGTGAATAAAAAAATGATGCCTGCGTTTGAAGACGACTTTATTATAAATGCATACAAATTAATGTTTTATGAGAGGGTTGCTGATGAGATGGCTATCTCTTATCAACGGCAGGGAAGAATGTTTACATACACTCCTAATCTCGGTCAGGAAGCAATTCATATAGCGGCAGGCTTGAATATTAGACACGACGATTGGCTGGTACCTGCCTTTCGTGAAATGGGTGTTCTTCTTTCAAAAGGTGTGACAATGAAGGATATGTTTCTCTTTTACTTGGGGAATGAGAATGGAGGTAGTTTTAAGAATGCTCATAATACTCTGCCAATTGCAATTTCAATAGGGACACAATTTCATCATGCAACAGGAATTGGTTACTCAATTAAATTACAGGAGAAGAACGAAGCTGTTTACACATTCATTGGCGACGGTGGTACTTCGGAAGGTGATTTTAGTGAGTCTCTAAATTTTGCAGGAGTATGGCAGGCTCCGGTAATTTTCACAGTACAAAATAACCAATATGCTATATCTGTGCCTGTTACATCGCAAACAAGATCTCTAAATTTAGCAGTAAAATCGGTGGCTTTCGGAATTCCCGGAATAAAGGTTGATGGAAACGATTTCTTTGCAATGTATCTTGCCTATAAAACTGCTTCAGAGCACGCACTTGCAGGAAAAGGACCTGTTTTAATTGAGGCTTTTACATATAGATTAGGTGCACATACAACTTCAGATGATCCCTCAAAATATCGCAAAAAAGAGGAAGAGGTTGAGTGGTCTTTGGTTGATCCTTTGTTGCGTTTAGAGAAATATATGAAGAGTAAAAATATTTGGAATATCGACAAAGAGGAATTAAAAGAAAAATATAGAAAAGAGATTGATGCTCAGTTTCTCGACGCAGAAAAGAATAAATCATATCCGCTTGATGATGTTTTTGATTACATGTATAGCGATATGCCCAATGAATTGATTAGGCAAAAGAGTGATTATAAACAATTTTTAAGCTGGAAGGAGAATAGGAAATGAGTGTAATGACAATGGTTAAGGCGATAAACAATGCTCTTGATATAAAGCTGAATGAGGATAAGAGAGTGGTTGTTTATGGCGAAGATGTTGGAGTTGAAGGTGGAGTATTTCGTGTAACTGAAGGGTTGCAGAAAAAATATGGTGTTGGCAGAGTATTTGACTCTCCTTTGGCTGAATCGGGTATTGTAGGAACTGCATTAGGTATGGCTGTTTCGGGATTAAGACCGGTAGTGGAACTACAATTTGAGGGTTTTACATATCCAGCTTTCAATCAATTGGCAACAAGTGTATCGCGTATGCAGCATAAATCTAGAGGTAAGTACAAAATGCCAATGGTGGTTCGATTTCCATATGGCGGAGGTGTAAATGCACTTGAACTGCACTCTGATAGTCCCGAGGCTCTTTTTGCTCATTTACCGGGATTGAAGGTTATTATCCCATCAACACCTTATGATGCAAAAGGGATGATGATATCAGCAATTGAGAGCGAAGACCCTATTATATTTATGGAGCCTAAACGAATATATCGTGCAATAAAACAGGAGGTTACAGAAGAAAAATATAGTTTGCCATTAGGAAAGGCTAAAGTTGTTCAAGAGGGAAGCGATATTACAGTTGTTGCGTATGGAGCAATGGTTAGAGAGTGTCAGAAAGCTATTGCAATGGCACAGGAAGCAGGTATATCTGTTGAGCTGATAGATTTAAGAAGTATTTATCCAATTGATAGAGAGACAGTAGGGGAATCTATCAGAAAGACCGGACGATTTATTGTAGTAGCAGAAGCGCATGAGTCGGTTAGCGTTGGCTCTGAGTTGATTACCATTGCCAATGAAGAGGCTTTTCTATATTTGGAAGCACCTCCTAGAAGGGTTATGGGGTATGATACAATTGTTCCTTTGGCTCAAGGAGAGAAATATTATATTATTTCTCCCGATCGCATCTTTTATGAGATAGTAAAGACCTTTAATTTTTAATACTTTAGCTAATAAAACATCAATTATAAAATAGCCAATATGAAGTTTATATTTAATTTTCCAGATTTAGGAGAAGGATTAGAAGAGGGAACAGTAATTGAGTGGTATGTAAAATCTGGACAGCAAGTTAAAGTTGGTGATTCTTTAGTGCAGATGGAGACCGATAAGGTTGTAGCCGACATCCCATCACCCAAAGATGGTGTTGTGGTAAAAACTTATGGTGAGGTAGGAGATATAATTAAAGTAGGCACTCCTCTTGTGGAGATAGAAATTGAAGGATCAGAAACTATGCATTCTTCAGATAATAGAAATAAAGAGACACATATTTCAAAGGAGCATGCAGAGAAGAATACTGAGTCATCGGCTGAAAAGACTGTAAATGAGCCAATTGCAGAGTCTGATGAAGATGCAGGGTCTGTAGTAGGAACTATTGAAGTTGCGGGTAATGATTCAATATTACCATCAAGCAATGAGGCTGAGATTGTATCAACAAGAGAAAATGAGGAAAAGAGAAAAGCATTAGCTACCCCTGTTGCACGTGCAATGGCGAAACATTTGGGTGTAGATATAAATGATGTTCCCGGAAGTGGTCCTTCAGGAAGAGTTAAAACTTCTGATATTGAGAATTATAAATCTTCAGTAATTGATAGCAAATCAATTACTGGCAAAAGTGCTAAAGATCTGAATTCTATAAATGAAGATGTAACTTATGAACCTCTTTCGCAGATTAGAAAAGCAATTGCCAAAAATATGCTGCAATCGATAAACAGTACTGCACAAATGTCGGTATTTGAAGAGTTTGATATATATGAACTTATGCAAGTTCGCAACAGATATAAACAGAAGTTTGCCAATAAGGATGTAAATCTTACATATTTATCGTTTATTGTAAAAGCTGTAGCTCAGGCTCTTAAATATCACAGGCAGTTAAATTCACAGATTGATACTGAGAATAACAGAATGATTTACCGCAACAGGTATCATATTGGTATCGCAGTAGATGCTCCAGATGGATTGGTGGTTCCTGTGATAAGAGATGCAGATAAACTCTCAATTTTCCAAATCGCCAAAAAGATTGCTGAGTTAGCTCAGAAGGCAAGAACAAGAAAACTCTCACTGGAAGAGATGAAAGATGGTACGTTCAGTATCACCAGTTTTGGTTCAATTGGAGGTATTTACGCAACACCGGTTTTAAATTATCCTCAGGCAGGAATATTAGGTGTTGGACGTATACTTAAAACCCCGGTTGTAAGAGACGATCAGATAGTTATAGGAAACATTATGCCGCTTTCACTTACTGTTGACCATCGAATTGTGGATGGTGGTGAAGCTACTCGTTTTATCTATAAAGTAATGGAATATCTACAGGATCCTATTTCATTTTTAATGGAGGATCATTAATTACTTAATGTTATTGAAACTGGCAAACTTGATATATTGGTCCCAGTCATATCTGGTAATATCATGTTTGCCGGTTCTTATATGATAACTAACTGCTCCTATAATTGGTGAATCGGGTTGAGGCATTGTTGCTGATGATAATCCCTCAATACCATACATATTGTATATTTTTGAAGCCTCTTTAGCAGATAAAAACTCTCCTTTAGGATCTGCCCATAAATCTTCTGTTGCACTTGCAACATAAACCGGCCGCGGAGCTATTAAAGAGATTAACATATGCTGATCGACTGGTAATAGGTGCTCGTTATTGGAGTACTTTTTAAAGTTATCGCAAAACCAATAAGGGAAATTTCTATTTATAGCCTCAACAGTCTCTCCAAACTTTCTTCTTGAAATTGCAGCACCCATCGCACCCGAGTCATTTGAGATACTGGCTGCAAATCTGTTGTCATTTGCCGCTGCCCAAAGAGCGACTTTCCCTAATCGGGAGTGCCCCACAACGATAACTTTTTCACTATCTATCTTATCTACTGTTTCGAGATAATCCATTACACGCGACAGCGACCAGCTCCAGGCAGCTATGGTGCCCCATTCATCATTTTTTGGCCTTGATTGTCCCTCACTATAAAATAGTTTATGTATTCCATCTGTAAAATCATCTTTATCGGGGTCGATATCTCCTCTGTAGAGGGTTGCAACACCATAACCCGATTCAATTATAAGATCAACCGGCCATCTTCTGCTCATTGTACCTCTCGATTGCTCAACAGCAACATTAGATTCTACTCCGATTTCTTTATTTTTAGGTACCCATGATTTGGTTATAAATATTTTGTCATCATTGGCAACAGTATGATTTCCCTGAAAATTGATACCTAGAAACAACGGTGATTTCTCCCTGTTTTTAGGTAGATATATTAGTAAATCGGTACTTAACTCTTTATCATTTTTGATAAATGTGAGTGTCACCTGCATTCGCGTTGCTGCTCCATTTAAATAATCGCCCTGTTCAACTACTTTAGCAATTACTGTATCTAACTCTCCGGGTATATTGCCATATACCTCATCGCTGAAACTATTTATGATCTCTGACTTTCTATATTTTTCCCAGTCGTCTATATTACTAATAATAAAACCCCCATTTGAGGTTAATATTGATGGCAGTGAATAAGGTAATATTTTATCCTCATCATAATTTATATTATTCTCCTGAGAATAGATTTTATCTACATTAAATGAGATAACTGATAGTAGTGATAATAAAAAAAGCCTGAGTCTCATGATAAAAATATTTTAGTAATTTATGTGGATCTATTTACCAATTATTGTAATTGCTGAGAATAGTTGAGGTTTAAATCAGACTTTTATTATAGTGATTTAAACCTCAACAATATATTGTATTAATTATTAGGTCTGTCTGTTCTGAATGGAACTACTGGTAGTTCGCGTGTATTGGCCAGATTACCAATCATGAAATTCCTAAAACAATATCTAACTGCTGTTGGTTTAACTATATCATCGTTATAGACTTCAACCTGAGAGTTTTTTACTTTTGCTTGTGCAGGAACAAAAACACCATCTTCTCCTGCTATCTCAAAACCGATAATATTATCGTATCTATTAAAACCTGTATTTGCATATTTAAAGGTAATAAGTGCCTTGTTATCTACTATCTCCATAGATTCATATTCAGGTCCGTTCGCTTCAATATTCGTAAAATTGTAATTGCGATTTAGTGCAAAGTATGCAAGTCTTTTACCTACATCTGTTTTATTGCGAGGATGTATATTGTTTCTCTCATACTCTTCTACCAAGTCGTTTGTACATATCATGCCACTATTACTTATAATCTTCTGTGCATCGCATTGCGCTTCTCTTAGATAGGCTGCCAAATCGCCTGCACCATACTCAAATGGAGCAATCTCTGTATAATAGAATGGAAGGTTTTCATCTTCCCACATCTCTCGCCATAAAGTAACCATGTTTTTTAATCTTTCGGCATATAGTTTATATGCGCCAATATTTGATTCTCCCTGATACCAGATGAATCCATTTACCTTATAATTTGTAATTGGATGGATCATAGCGTTATACATCATAAGGGGACGAGATGCTTCATTCATCTTGTTAATAGTCTCTTCATCAAGATTTATATCAGGATAACTATTTAGAATTTCTCTGTTTGTCCATGCTTCTACTCTTGAGCCGCCCCATGCAGATACGATTATTCCCACAGGAACATTTAATGTTTTATGTAATGTTTCTGCAAAAAAGAATGCTGTGGCACTGAACTGAGGTGCTGTATTTGTATTGCAAACTTGCCATTTACCTTTGGCTGATTCTTGAGGTTCAAATGACTGAGCTCTTTGAATGGTTACAAATCTGATTGCTGGATATTGACCGGCATTGGCAATAACTTCATTTGCTCCTTTTATAGGATTATGCCAAAATCCATTTAGTGGCATCTCCATGTTGCTTTGACCAGAAGCTAACCATACTTCACCAATTAATATATTGTTAAGTACTACCTCTTCGCCATCTGATATTTTAATTGTATAAGGGGTGTAGCTTGCTTCAGGAGTTTCAACTTTAACTAGCCAATTTCCATTTTCATCGGCAACAGTACTCTCTTTATTACCATTCCATGAGGTGGTTATATTAACTGTTTTTCCCTTTTCTGCTTTTCCCCATATCTTAACTTTGCTCTTTTGCTGAAGTACCATTCCATCGCTTAAGATTTCGGGTAGATGAGGTTTACCCATTGCAGTAAATACAATAATCATAAATGATAGAATTAGATTAATCTTTTTCATAGTTAATAGTTGTAATTGTGTTTAAATTTAATTTTGTGTTTAGATTTTATTAAGTGCTTTAATGCAAAGATATTTGAAATAATTTAATTTGCTTTATTCTACTGTTACTGATTTAGCTAAATTCCTGGGTTGATCTACATTGCATCCTTTTTCAACTGCTATATGGTAAGCCAAGAGTTGCAGAGGAATTACAGAAAGCAATGGGGTTAAACACTCTTCTGTATTTGGCACTTCTATGGTAAAATGTGATAGATTCTTAACTGTGACATCTCCTTCGGTAACAATTGATATAATTCTACCTTTTCGAGCTTTTATCTCTTGAATATTACTTACCACTTTTTCATATGTAGAGGAATTTGTAGCAATTACTACTACTGGCATCTCTTGATTAATTAAGGCAATTGGGCCATGTTTCATTTCTGCAGCAGGGTAGCCCTCAGCATGTATATATGAGATCTCTTTTAGTTTTAATGCTCCTTCTAATGCTACCGGAAAGTTATACCCTCTTCCTAAATAGATGAAATTTTGTGCATAAGTGAATGTTTTTGCTAATTCAGCTATCTCGTTATCTTTCTCTAATATTGATGATATTTTATTTGGTATTTGATGCAATTCACCTATTATACTGAGATATTTTTCATAACTAATGGTGCCTTTTTCTTTCCCTATATTTAGTGCCAACATTGTTAGAACTGTAACTTGTGCTGTAAATGCTTTAGTTGAAGCGACACCAATTTCAGGACCGACATGTGTATAACATCCTGAATCGCTGTTTCGGGGAATTGATGAACCTACTACATTGCAAATGCCGAATATAAAAGCTCCTTGTTTCTTGGCAAGTTCAACAGCAGCTAGTGTGTCGGCGGTTTCTCCAGATTGTGATATGGCGATTATTATATCATCTTTATAAATTACAGGATCGCGATATCTGAACTCTGATGAATATTCAATTTCTACCGGAATACGGGAAAATTCTTCAAACAAGTATTTACCAATATTTGCTGAGTGCCATGATGTGCCACATGCTGTAATTATAATTCTCTTTGCATTTAAGAATCTATCTTTGTTATCAATAAATCCTGCTAGTGTAATATTATTAGCTTCTACATTCACTCTACCTTTCATACTGTCGGCTAGAGTGTTTGGTTGTTCAAATATCTCTTTCAACATAAAATGAGGATAGCCATTTTTTTCGAGCTGACTAATAGTCATTTCTAGTTTTTTTATCTCCGGGGTCTTTTTTGTATTTGATATAGTCTTTATTATTAAATTGTTACCTCTGTTTATTGTAACTATATCTTCATTATCAATATAGATAACTTTATCTGTATATTCAACAATGGGTGTAGCATCTGAAGCTAGGAAATACTCATCTTCACCAATACCAATGACCAGGGGACTGCCATTTCGTGCTGCTACAATACAGTTTGGGTTGCCTTTTTCTATTACAGCAATTGCATATGCGCCAACAACTTCATTTAGTGCGAGTTGAACGGCTTCTGGGAGACTTAAGTTCTTTGATTTTTTTACATACTCAATTAATTGAATTAGTACTTCGGTATCAGTCTGACTCTGAAATTTAAATCCATGTTCTTGAAGTCCCTTCTTAAGAACAGCATAGTTTTCAATAATTCCGTTGTGAATAATAACCAATTCTTCTGACTGCGAATAGTGTGGATGTGCATTTATTTGATTTGGTTCTCCATGGGTTGCCCAGCGAGTATGTGCTATTCCAATTGTTCCGGATATATCGTTCTTTTCTGCAAATTGAACTAGGTCTGCTACTTTTCCTTTCGACTTATATAAATTAAGCTTGAATTCATCACTTATTAATGCAATTCCTGCACTATCATAACCCCTGTACTCTAAACGTTGTAAACCTTTTATCAGAATAGGATATGCTTGCCTATTCCCAATATAACCAACTATTCCACACATATGTTAAGATATTTAATATTGCTAAATGTAAGACATAATAGTATTTGATGCCTAAAACAATAGACTAGTTGATATAACAAAGATATTTTTTTTATTGTTTTATACGATTTAGAATTTAACTATATCACTAGGGACTGATGTTCAATTATATCATGGTATAGGTTTCTTTTTTGGACTAAAATTGATTATGGACGAAGATGTAAATCTGATAGTTGACTTAGATTTTGACCATGATAAATCTCTGATATATATAAACCTTTTTATAAAGGTTTTTTTGATTTAGATTCTCTTATTAATATAAAATAAGGGGAAATATATTAGTTCAATACTTCCCCTTTTCTTTAAAATTGATAATACCAGTTATTATTAATCTCTATTTTTATTACTCCTTAAATTTATAATTCCCTGTATTTGCAACATCCAGGCAATGCATCGTATGTGGCTTGTTCTGCTTTATATAGATCTGTATCATGTCCAACTGCAGCAAGTGCTTTAGATATCTCATCAATATTTGTTGTGTTGGAATCAAAATGCAGATGCAATTGCTGTCTATCCTGATCCCAACTAGCTAATGTAACCCCTTTCGCCTCAATAGCTGTTTTTTCGATACGCTCTTTACACATTTCACAACTACCTTTTACACTCAGTAAAGCATGCTCTTCTTGAGCAACTTCTTTTGTCACTTGTTCGGTTTCACTCTTTGTTGCCGATTTGTTCTTGTCAGATGAACCTGAATTGCAGGAAATTAACAACAATGCAAAAATTGTAAATGTCCCTAAAATTACTTTTTTCATTTTCGTTACTTATTAAATTAGAAATAATTGAATGATTTAATCTCTGTATTTACAGCATGCAGGCAACGAATCGTATGTAGCCTGATCTGTTTTATATTTCTCATTGTCATGCCCTACCTTTGCTAAAGCTTTTGCTACTTTATCAACTGTTGTTTTTGAAGGATCGAAATCGAAATGCAACTTTTTTGTACTTGAATCCCAACTTACAGAAATTACTCCTGCCTCAGATTTAACCGTTTTTTCTATTCGGTCTTTACACATCTCACATAATCCCTGAACTGTTAACATAGCATGTTCTCCTTTTGCTGTTGAAGACTTCATATTATGTTCATCGTGACTCCAAGCAACTGAACTGTTGTTTCCATTCATAGTATGTGCTTCATGACCTGTAACAATACTGCCGGCAGTTTCGTTCATCATACTTTGCTTACCTGATAGTTGTGCACTCGCATCTATTATATATGTACCATTTGTCACAATCTCTTCACCATCAGACAGTCCTGAAAGTATTACGTATGAATCTCCAAGTGATGGTCCAAGTTCTACCTCTCTAAGCATAAATGCAGGGGTTTCTGTATTTTGCTGTTTTACATAAATAATAGAACGCTTTCCGGTCCATAGAATAGCTGATTTAGGAATAACAAGTTCATTATTATATTGTTTTAATTTAGCACTTACATTTGCACTGGCATACATTTCTGGCATCAGTTCTCCACGTGGATTTGTTGATTCTACTCTAATCTTTACGGTTCGTGTAACAGGATCGAGAATTGGATTTATAAAAGAGATATTTCCTGAGAATGTTTTACCTGGCAGCGATTGAAGTGTATATTCCAAAGGGTCGCCAACATTTATGAAGGGTAGGTCCGACTCATAAGCATCGAACACTGCCCATACTTTTGTTAGGTTTGCTATATCAAAAAGTACTGTACCTGTATTGATATAGTCACCCTGATTTACATTTTTTGAAATAACTATTCCACTTGTGTTGGCTTTAATATCAATTAATGGTGATACAACACCTGAACTTTCGATACTTGCAATCTGTTCATCATTAAGTTTCCATAGTCGAAGCTTATCTCTTACAGCCTGCAGTAGTGCAGGTTGCAAGTCTTTCATCTTCACTGCTTCAATAAGTTCTTGCTGAGCATTTAGTAACTCCGGAGAATAGATCGTTGCAATTGTTTGTCCTTGCTCAACTTTTTCTCCTGTAAATGTAACAAACAGCTTTTCTATGCGCCCGCTTACATGTGAGGTTTGAGATTGCGAAAGTCTCTCATCTACTTGAATTGTTCCGTATAATCTAACATCTTTAACAGCGTTCTGTCGGTTTACTTTGGTTGTTTGAATGTTTGCCAGTGCAATTGCTTCATTACTTATCTGAATTGCATCCGGATCAATTGTAGGGTTACCTGAACTTGTTGATTTAAGAGGGATGAGATCCATCGCGCATAAAGGACAAAGTCCCGGTTCTTCCATTTTTATTTGTGGATGCATTGAGCAGGTCCAAACAGTGTGATCAGCACTATGATCATGATCATTAGCATCTTCCAACACTTCAGTTTGTTTCAATTTATGGGCCCTGTTATTTCCAGAGAACAAAAGCCATCCAAGAAATATTCCTGCAATTAAAATTAATCCATTTCTGAATAATGGATGTTTTACAATATCTTTTATCGTATTCATATTATTATTGCTGTGTTAATTGTTTAGAGAATTGAAAGAGACCAGTTTAAGGATAGAAGCCACCATTATGTTGTATTTTGCTATAGATTCTGCTTCTCTTAGTTGATAGTCTAATAACTGACGCTGAACTTGCAGCACATTAGTTAGGTCGCTTTTTGCAGTCACAAATTCCTTTACTATAAGTTGATAGGTTACATTTGCTAAATCTGCTTGTTTTTGATATAATGCGATCTTTCTTTCTGCATTATCAAGCTGTTGCTTTAGCTTGAACATGTCGGATTGAAGGATATTCAGTGTATTATTATACTTCTCTTTTGCAGATTCCTGCATTAAACGACTCTCTCGTTGCTGTGCTTTATATTTATTCCTGTAAATAGGTATAGATATTGAGAACATGGGCATAACCATATCCATTCCACCCATCTCTGGTGTCATCTCCTGATCCATCGATGTAACTTTGTTCTTACCGATAAGCATATATTGCAGTCCAATACCTAACATTGGATAACTCATCTTTTTATCCATCTCCTGTTTTGCACGATATGCACGCTCTTCATAATCCAACATAACTAACATAGGATTTAGTTTTTCTATCTCGCTTATTGAAATATGATTGTCGAAAATAAATGGTACTTTAGTTATTGTGTCTGGTAAAATAACTTCATTTTCAACAGGGCGATTAAGCAATGAATTAAAATTAGCCTTCTCAGCTGATAATTCAGACAATAGTGTTTCAATGTTATTTTCAATTTCAATCATTTCCAATTGAATACGAAGTACATCAGACATGCCGGCACTACCGTTGCCCATTTCAGAAGACATATTTCCTCCTGAACTACTCATTCCTGCCATTGAGGAACTGCCGCCTGACATAGAAGAATTACCACTGTTAGAAGTTCCTCCTCCTCCCATCGAACCCATTCCTGCCATTTCCTTGCCGGTGGAAGATGATCTATTGTTTTGTTTAGCAGGTGGAAGGGTGGGGAGTGAATAGCTTGATGAGTTTCCACTAGAAGCTGAAATTTTGCGAATTGCAAGTTCTTCTAGTTGCTTTAGAAGTTTAAGATTTTCACGATTGTATTTTACCTGTTCTTCCAGTGTAGAAAGTAGATACCATTGTGAATAAACTTCCAAGTAGAGATTGTCTCTTGTCTCTCTGAACTTCTCATAGGCCATTTTAGCCATGTGGGTGGCTTCATTCTGAGCAGCCTTTTTTGTTCCAAACCAAGGGAACATCTGCATTAGAGTGAAATCTGCTAATTGTTGCCCTCCAACAATATCCATAGGTTTAAGAAAAAATCCCATATCGAGTTGGGGATCAGACCATGCACCTGCCTGCGACACTCTCTCTAATGATGCTTTATATGCTAAGAAGTCAGCGTTCAATCCAGGATTATTAATAGCAGCCATTTTGAGGTAATGATCCAATGAATCGCTATTAATTCCTTTTACAATGGCAGTTTCCTGTCCTTTTGCAGTTACTGATAAAAGTAACGTTATCAGTAACATTAATATATTTTTAAAATTAAACTGTTTCATAATTGCTTATATTTTTTGTTCTGATTTCTGTTTTCTTTTAACAACACCCTCTCTCCACCAACATTGAAGAATAGGTACCACAAACATTGTCATAGACTGTATTATCATACCTCCAAATGTAGGTATTGCCATAGGAACCATAATATCCGAGCCTTTCCCAGTTGATGTGAGCACCGGTAGTAATGCTATTAATGTTGAAGCTGTAGTCATAACTGCAGGTCTTACTCTTTTTAATCCTGCATATACAACAGCTTCTCTAATTTCATCTTTTGTTTGAGGATCTCTCTCCATGAATGTATTATGAATAAATGTTCCCATTAATACACCGTCATCTGTAGCTATACCAAACAGAGCAATAAAACCTACCCAGACTGCAATACTTAGGTTGACTTGATGCATTTGAAATATATCCCTGAAATTTGTTCCTGCAACAGAGAAGTTCATAAACCAAGGCTCACCGTAGAGCCATAACAGTATAAATCCACCGGATAGCGCTACAAATACACCAGAGAAATGAATAAGTGAAGCTGTTACTGATTTAAATTGGAAGAAGAGAATAAGTAAGATTGATATTAAACTTATTGGGATTATTATTAAAAGACGCTGCGCAGCACGAGCTTGCTGTTCATAATTACCGGCAAAAGCATATGATACACCTTTCGGCAGACTAATTTCACCAATCTTAATTTTATCTTGTAATACTTTTTCTGCATCATGTACAACATCAACTTCAGCTTTACCTGCAATTTTGTCAAAAATCACATATCCCAAAAGAAAAGTGTTCTCACTCTGAATCATTTGTGCACCTCTTGTGTATTCTATCTCAGCAACATCACCAAGAGGTATCTGTGTACCAGTAGCAGTCGGAATTACTAGCTTAGCAAGTTCTTCCGGGCTCTCTCTCAATTCACGTGGATATCTTAATCTTACCGGATAACGCTCAAGACCCTCAACAGTAGTAGTTAATGCCATTCCTCCTACTGCAGTGCTTATGACTTCCTGAAGATTTGCAACAGTAATTCCATATCGAGCCATATTTTCTCTATTAAGCTTAATCTCAATATATGGGGCACCTACTGCTCTGTCATAGAATACAGTAGATGGTAAAATAGAAGGTACGTCTTTAAGTGCATCTTCAAGTATTTTACCCGCCTCTTCTATTGATTCAAGATTTGGACCGTACACTTTAAGTCCCATCGGAGCTCTCATTCCTGTAGATAACATAACCAAACGTGCATCTATTGGCTGTAACTTTGGAGCTGAAGTCATACCCGGCAGATGTGAATAGTTCACAATTTCCTGCCAGATATCATCAGGATTTTTTATATGAGGACGCCACTGTCTGAAGTACTTGCCATATCTTGACATTGTCAAACTGTCAGCAGGTATCACTCTGAAAGCATCCTCTTCAGGGTTGTATGTTGTTCCGTCAATAAGAATAAACTCACCTTTCCTATTAGTTTTAAACCGTAAACGGTGGCCATCATCATCAAGTATATATTCAGGAATATAGTTGATTGTATTCTCAAACATCTGAGAAGGTGCCGGGTCAAGAGCTGAGTTCACCCTTCCCCACTTTCCAACAATCGATTCTACCTCAGGTATATTTGAGATTCTTTTATCCAACAGAGCTATATAATCAACATTTTGTTCAATACCTGTATGTGGCATCGTGGTTGGCATTAAAAGGAATGATCCTTCATTGAGACTCGGCATGAACTCTTTACCCATTCCAGGGAATTTTTTAGAGGCTGTTTGCCAAAAAGAGGTCTGTCTGAAAGTGGTCCACCCAACAGTTTCAAATCCATTTGCAACAAGAGTAAATGTTTTATCAAACCCAAGCCAGATAACAATACCAAATAAAACCGTTACAACAGGAATAGCCATAAATTTCCATCTGTTGGCAAGACTCCATCTGAGAATAGTTTCATAATAAAAAACAAGCAACCAGAGAAGTCCCAATAGAGCAGAAATAACAAAAACCACAAAAAAGTAATTGGTTAGTATTCCTATTTCAGTTCCCAAAGGAAGCCATTCAAAAGTAAGCAGATAAGATACTGCTGCTATTGCAATAGCAATATTTATAATATTACCAGTATTCTTACTTCTCCATTTATGTGACAAGAGATTGTTTATTCCAAAAAGCAGTAAGGCAATAAATAATACATTACCTGTAATAAAAATCAGGGCTATACTGCCTGCAATAAGAATAATATTGCTCACTTTTTTAACCTTCTCAGAGGTAATCTTAAATGAGAAGAAGTAGTATATGAGAGTCGGTATAACTGTAATTCCAAGAATAAATGATGTTATTATTGCAATTGTCTTTGTATAAGCAAGAGGACTAAACATTTTACCTTCCTGAGCTTCCAGAAAAAATACAGGCAAGAAGCTAATTATTGTGGTCAAAAATCCAACAAGTATTGCACTTGAAACTTCACTTATGCTTTTATGGATCAGGTTGATAAATGGTTTGCCCTTTAATTTATCTCTGTTTTCCTCCATCTCCATATTCCGGATTGTACTCTCTACAAACACTACCCCTATATCTATCATCACACCAATAGCAATTGCAATACCTGAAAGAGCAACAATATTTGCATCTATACCCATTTTGCGCATTACGATGAATGTAAATAGTACACCTACAGGCAGAACACTTGAAATTATAACAGAAGCCCTGAGATTTAATACTAAAACGATTACTACAATAATTGTTATAAGTATCTCGTGAGTCAGCGAGCTTTCAAGAGTTCCAATTGTTTCTTGAATCAATCCTGTTCTATCATAGAATGGAACTACAGTAACCTTTGAAATCGTTCCATCTTCAAGCGTTTTATGAGGAAGTCCCGATTCAAGTTCTTTAATCTGATCTTTAACATTATTAATTACATCAAGAGGATTTGAACCATATCGTGCCACAACAACTCCTCCCACTGCTTCAACACCCTCTTTATCTAGTCCTCCACGACGTGTTGCAGGGCCAAGATTTATAAAAGCAACATCTTTAAGTTTTACGGGAACACCTTCACGAACTGTAACTACGGCTTCTTCTAAATCAGAAACGCTTTTAATATATCCCAATCCACGAACTAGATATTCAACTCTGTTAATCTCAACAGTTTCTGCTCCAATATCAAGATTACTGTTCTGGATTGCATACATCAGATCCATCAAATTAAGATTATATGCCCTCATTGCATCAGGATTAGCTTCAACCTGATACTCTTTAATGAAACCTCCAATTGATGCTACTTCTGCTACTCCTCCGGCTGATGAAAGACTATATCTAACCTGATAATCCTGAATAGATCTGAGTTCTGCTGGATCCCAGCCACCTGTTGGTTCTCCTGTAACTGGATTACGACCTTCAAGAGTATACCAAAATATTTGTCCCAAAGCAGTAGCATCAGGTCCCAGACTAGGTTGTACTCCTTCTGGTAATGTTCCTGCAGGGAGTGAATTCAATTTTTCTAATATCCTCGAGCGACTCCAGTAAAACTCAACATCATCTTCAAAAATTATATAAATGAAAGACATCCCAAACATTGAAGAACTTCGAATAGTCTTAACACCCGGAATCCCAAGAAGCGAAGTTGTAAGTGGATAAGTTATCTGTTCCTGAATATCTTTAGGAGAACGGCCCATCCACTCTGTAGATATTATCTGTTGATTGTCACCAATATCAGGTATAGCATCTACAGGTACAGGGTCTCTTGGTAAAATACTATGCCAGTTAAATGGAGCTGAAGATATTCCCCATATTATGATTACCGACAGTAATAGGATAGTAACCATCCTGTTAGTCAGAAAATACTTTATGATTTTATTGATCATAGAATATATTGTTAAATAAAATTTTATTAATTATTTAGTACCAGAAATCTAAACAATACTATTGCTTAAATTGGTTTATAGACTGTATAAAAATTATATACATTGCTGATTATATTGCATACAGTTTTATAGTAGATAAATAAAAGTTACCTACAACTATAAGCAATAATTGTGTAAATCAAATACGGTAGATACAGATGTAAGTTAGAATACCTACATCATCAAATTGAAGACCCTTAGAAGGAAATTTAAAGGAATATAATAGTCTGTTTGAATCTAATTTGGAACTACTCATCTTATCAAATTGAGTATAACCCAATAAATCGAATGAAGGAAGTAATATCCTCACATCTTGCTGAATTGTTTTTGTCTGAAACTCATCTGTCGACAACTTCATCATCTCTGTTTCACAACATAAATTGTCAGAAATTGCAACATCGTGATTAACCTTATCATCGCAACAGGAGTCGCCTATTCCTGTAGTATTGTAAATTTGAAGAGAGCTAAATTTATTTCCACAATAATGCATAGCAAACACAGGTTTTACTGCTGCTATCATCATTACGACAAGTGAAAATATTGCTAAAAATCTCTTCATCTTATATTACTTTGTTACAAAAGTATAGAATATATGTTACTATTCAAAACAAATACTATTCAATTAAAAGAAAGATACTCCACTATTAAATGAGTTCCTTTTAATATTAGATATTTTATTATAGTTTTGTACATCTTATTTTTCCCAAAAATCACCATATTAAACTTTTATTTGTCTTATATGGCTGGTTTATAATTATTTCGAAATAATAACAAATACAGAACAATAAACATACTATTATGTGTATCAACAACTTTTCGAATAATTGAATAATGTTGAAATGAATTGCTTTTTATTAAAATAACAAAACTAAAAATCGAACTAAACTAATTTAATATTATAATAATGAAAAAGGTAACAACCATTTTGCTAGTAAGTCTTATCTGTTTAACGACTTATGGAAACAAAGCTAATGCTACATTTAAAAAAGGACCTAATCAGGAAAAAGCTGATCTATCAAAAACTAATTTGATCAGATCTATGGAGATTTTAGATAATGCAGTTTCTGCTCATTTTATTGGCAATGAGATGAAAATGGCCAGATTCTACAACCCATATACAGATACACATCCAAAAGAAACCGGAAGTGTCTGGATGTACTCAAGTGCAATTGAAGCAGTAAATGCTGTTTTACATGCACTTAAAACCGAAAAGGAGCTAGGCGATGGTAAGCTATATGATGAAAATTTTGAAAGATATGTACAACTGCTTGAGCAACTATATAATAATGCAGACTTCTATTTGGGCACATTTACTTTAACTTCTTACACTCAAACAAAAGAGTGGACAGTATATGGTGTTAATCGTGGATCATCTAAAGGAAGTGCAGAGGTAGAAGGAATAATGAATGTATATGACGATCAGATGTGGTTGGTTAGAGAATATCTCGAATCATATAAAGTTACAGGTAACAATAGATACCTGGAAATGGCAGAATATCTCACAGACTATGTGTTAGATGGATGGGATTGCACTTATGATGATGAAGGAAATGAAGTTGGTGGAATACCTTGGGGACCCGGTTATGTAAGTAAACACTCATGCAGCAACGGTCCAATGGTCAGCCCTCTTGTATGGTTACATGAAATATACAAAGATAAAAAAGATGAAATAACATACAGATACATAGATCCCAGTGACAGAAAGACAAGAGTTAAAGAGCAGAAACTTAAAAGTGACTACTATTTAATGTTTGCTAAAAAGATTTATGAGTTTCAGTATAACCATCTACTTGGTGAAGAGGGTGTTTATAATGACATGATGGGTGGTTGCACTCCAGGAAAGCCTGAATATGAAGTTGTTGATGGAGTAACTTATCGCAAAGGAGTTATTTGTAAAGATAGAGTAGGACCTCCCTACACTTATAATAGCGGAACGATGTTGTCGGGTGCAGCTGATTTATACAGAGCAACTGGAGAAGCTAAATATCTAAGAGAGGGAACAGATCTTTCAGATGCAAGTTTTAACTACTTTGCTAAAGAGGGAAAGGATGTTTCTGGATATTATACATACAATATTGAAGGATTCAGAAACTGGTTCAACGGAGTATTAATGAGAGCCTTTGTCGACTTTTATCCTGCATATAATAAATGCAGCATCTATATTCAATCTTTCCAACGCAATCTAGATTATGGTTATGATAACTTCCTCTATAAAGGTTTTCTTCCAACAAACCTGCTAACCGGATGGAAACAAAATGAAGAAGAAAATAATACAGAGGGTATGTTTAGTTTCACTTTCGCTGCCGAATATGCTGTTTTATATAGGTATAATCTAACAAAGTAATAAATAATTAAAGTTATAATAATTAAGTAACTATCTAGACCTAAAACAGATGAAAAGAATTTTACTAATTATATTAATTGCTGTTGTATATCAACTAAATGCACAGGAAAAATCTGATGTAAGAACAACCTTTCAAACATCAAGAGAGTGGAGGCCAACAATTGATGTGAGAGCAGATGCTGTAATGGTTTATGGAGTTAATGGCAATCCATCGGATAAAGACCGTGGCCTTACTTTTGAAGAGAGAGTAAAATCATGGAGAGATAAAGGTTACACTACACACTACATGACAGGAATAGCTTGGGGTGAGTATCAGGACTATTTTACAGGTGAATGGGATGGTAAGATGCACCTCGATGAGGGTCAGGTACAACAAAATGGAGATACAATCTGGCATGGACATATGGTGCCATATATTGTTCCTACGGCCAACTTCTTAAAGTATTTAAAAGAGATGCATGTTAAAAAAGCCATAGATGAAGGTATAGAAAATATATTTATGGAAGAGCCTGAGTTTTGGTCTCGTGCCGGTTATAGTGAAGCTTTCAAACAGGAGTGGAAAGATTATTATGGATTCGATTGGAGACCTCAGCATGAATCCCCTGAAAATACATATTTGTCGAATAAGCTCAAATATTATCTTTATTATAGGGCTATAGATGAGGTGTTTACATTTGCAAAAGAGTATGGCAAGAGCAAAGGAAAGGATATTAAATGTTATATACCTACACACTCACTTGTAAATTATTCGCAGTGGAGGATAGTTAGTCCTGAAGCAAGTTTGGCCTCACTTAAATCTGTTGATGGATATATCGCACAAATTTGGACAGGAACATCAAGAGAACCAAACTACTATAATGGTGTAGTAAAAGAAAGAGTGTTCGAAACAGCGTTTCTTGAATATGGCTCAATGGAATCAATGACTGCTCCCACAGGCAGAGAGATGTTTTTTCTTACAGATCCTATAGAAGACAGAGCGCAAGATTGGGAAGATTATAAAATAAATTATGAAGCAACATTCTCTGCTCAACTCTTCTATTCCGGTATAAATAAATATGAGGTAATGCCATGGCCGGAACGTATTTATGAAGGATTTTACAGAGTTAGTAAAAATAGCGAAGAGAGAGCAAGAATCCCTCGTCACTACTCAACTCAAATGCAGGTGATGATTAATACACTTAATCATATGCCCAAAACAGATAACAAAGTTAGTGGTTCTCAAGGAATTGGTGTTCTTATGGCCAACTCACTGATGTTCCAGAGTTACCCAGTACATGATGGATATGAAGATCCTCAATTGTCTAACTTCTATGGACAGGCTCTTCCCTTATTAAAACGAGGTATTCCAGTATCAACCGTTCATATAGAAAACCTTTCATATTCGAAATCTTTAGAAGATATTAAAGTTCTTGTTGCTTCATATTCAGGTATGAAACCAATGGAAAAAGAGGCGCATAAACATCTTTCAGAGTGGGTGAAAAATGGAGGTGTAGTTATTTATAGTGCAAGAGACAACGATCCATTTCAAAAAGTACAGGAGTGGTGGAACAAAGATGGCAACAGCTACAAATCACCATCTGAGCATCTATTTGAACAGATGGGAATTAAAAAGCCCTATTCAGAGGGAGAGTACAAAGTTGGTAAAGGAAAACTATATATTTTGCGCAATGATCCTAAGGAGTTTATTCTCAATTCGGGTGGAGATAAAACATATATAGATACAGTTGTAAAACTTTATAACGAAGTTTCAGAAAAAGAGATAACATTCAAAAATAATTTCAATCTGGAGAGAGGACCTTATAGATTAATCTCTGTAATGGAAGAGTCGGTAGATTCTACACCATTTATTGCAAAGGGTAATTTTGTGGATCTTTTTGATCCTGAAATTCCAGTCTTAAAAGAAAAGATTGTAAACCCCGGAAGACAGGCACTTCTTTATAATTTAGACCATATTAGTAAAAAAGATACACCACAGGTGATTGCCACAGCAGCACGTGTAAGCGATGAGAAGACTGATAAAAGCAACTATTCATTTGTTGCAAAAAGTCCTGTTAACACCACAAATGTGATGCGCATCTTATTACCAAACAAACCTTCTAATGTTAGCGTAACAAATGCAAATAACGAAACAGTAGAATCTGTTTCAAATTACGATAACGAAAGTAAAACTCTATTCTTGGGATTTGATAATTCACCAGAAGGAATCTCTGTAAAAATAGCCTTTTAAAGATATGATTTTATAGAATATCAAAGATGTAAAATGAATAAAGGGAAGAAATTATCGATTTCTTCCCTTTATTCATTTTTATTTAACAACAATAAGCTAATTCTGAATTAAAAGTGCCAGTTCAAATTAAAAACCAAAACCATCAATTGTAACCTCTTCAACTTCTGCATGCTCAATTTCAATAGTGTTCTGTTGAGCTAACCCTTCAATATAAATCGCTTTATATGGAATTGCAGGGCATACATACTCGCAACCACCACATCCAACACAAATAGATGGATCCGTTTCTGGAATAGTCAGATTATCTTTATATGGAACCATATGAACAGCCTGAGTAGGACAGTGCTCAGAACATGCGCCACAGCTTGTTTCATCATAGTAAACAATACAGTTTTCTATAATAAAGTTAACCTTTCCCATCTGAGTATGATTTTTCTCTTCTACAGTTAGTGGGATAAGTGCTCCGGTAGGGCATACATCTCCACAAACTGTACAATTATAGTTGCAAAATCCATTATCAAAATAGAGTTTTGGCTGCATTACACCACCAAGACCATACTCCAAAAAGGCAGGTTTTATAACATGGCTAGGACATTTGCTCACACATAAATGGCATGAGATACATTTCTCCCTAAGATGATCGAACGACAAAGCTCCGGGAGGTGCAATTGGAGTTGTACGTTTCACCGGCTTTTTACCATTAACATCATCATCCAGTGAGTATATATTTTCAGAAACCTCCTGTGCCAGAACTCTACCGGCAGCTAAACCGGTAATAAGAGAGGCAGAAAGGAATCTTCGTTTCGACTCATTTATCTGATTTGCTGAAGCAATATTTAACTCCTTAACTATCTCATTGTCGACTTTAATATCAGCTACATCTCTTTTAGTTACAAGCGAGTTGCCAAATTTACAAATTGAATATCTCATCGCACTGCGATTACAAACTTCAATGCAATTAAAGCATGTAACACATCTGCTATGATCAATCTTTTTGTTCTTCGAATCAATACAAGAGGCTTTACACTTCATAGAGCAAAGTCCGCACATATTACACTTCTCATCAACAAACTGAATTTTAAAGAGAGAGAACTTGCTTAAAAATCCAAGAAATGTTCCAACCGGACAAACAGTGTTACAGTATGTTCTACCCCCACGCCAAGCCAGAAATCCTATAAAAACAAAAGTGATAAGTGCAATTACAGTCGACGAAACACTTAACAGATAAATACCTACATTGTAAAATGTATAGTTATTTAAGGATGTAAATATTGATGCTAAAATATTGTTACCCTGCAAATAGACAGGTCTGAAAAGGTGAGTTGCAACTCTGCCATATGCACCATAAGGATCTAGCAGACCCACCAGGAAATTAAAACCAACAATAAATGCAACAACAGTCGATCCAAGTAAACTCCATCTGAGAACAGTTTTTGCTTTGCTATAATTATACCTCTTTTTCTTGTTCTGTTTTTTTGACAACCATGCTACCACATCCTGATAAATACCCATTGGACAGATTGAAGAGCAGTAGATTCTGCCAAAAAGCAGTGTTAGCAATACCAAAGAAATAAGTATGATAATATTCAGTGATAAAAGTGCCGGAATAAACTGAATTTTAGTGAAAAAATTGAGCCATTCAGGAAGCATCTCTCTGAAATCAAGAAAGTATAGCGTAATAATTGCAAATATTACAACTGAAAGTGATACACGTATCTTCTTTAACATAGTGTTTTCATTTAGCCGATAAATAAACGACTACAATAATTAATCTTTTATAATTAATCTTCTCCGATTCTTTTAATGAAACTGTATAAATAAAGAGATAGATTAGATTTTAACTCTCTTGATATTCATTTTGTCAAGATTCATAGAGCCAATCCCAAGTTCTTGACCTTTAGCTATATGAGACACGTTTTCTAGAGGCATCTCTCTTGCCTGGTTAAAGAAGTTAGCTGCAGCAGTATCAGCAGCTACAATATCAGCAGAAATAAACAATCCTTTTGATAGAACCACGTCAGATAGTGATTTTCCACGAGGACCACTTGTCTTCATCAATCTGTAGGCATCAACAATATTCAGAACAGGTTTCTTTTCATAAGTGCAAACATCAGCTATACATTGCTGAAGGTCGTTTGCATGAAAAAATCCTCTATCCCAAACAATACCCATATAGTTTTTCATAGATATTGTCAATTGTGCACCACCATGATTTTTTAATACAGGTACATTAATCCATTTATCGCTGTCTAATATAGCTTGATGAATCATTGTACTTTTAAGGCTTTTTCCTTTTGGTAAAGATACAGATCTGTAATAAGACTCCTGATGAGCCGGAACAATTTCAGCCCCAGCACTCTTCGCAGCCTCTTGTATACCACTGTTTACATAAGATTTGCGCCAGTCATCGCAAGTATGATCAAACACTTTTACTTGAGATGCTCCTGCCTCAAAGCATTGTTTAACAATCTCTGCAACTAGTTTAGGGTTTGTGTTTGCTGCCATTTCTATAGGCTGATCCCAACCAATATTAGGTTTCACACAAACTTTATCTCCTTTTTTTATGAATTTGCTCATTCCTCCCATCTCGGCAATTGCTTTTCTGAACATCTCTTCAGGTTCACCACCAAGAACAGCTACCAAATCATAATTAGATGCAGCATTAGTTGTTTGAAACGATTGAGTTAAAATACTCATAGCATCAGCTTCTTTCAAAGTTGTAAGAGCAGCACCTGTTAGAGCAACCGAGCGTAAAAATTTTCTTCTGTCCATAGTTTATTGTTGTTAGAGTTTTTAGTTCACTAAAGTTAGACTATTTATCGATAAGAAATTATAGAAGTAATCATGTCCTCTACTCATATCGCTTAACTAAATATATTGTATGAATTGTTTTAAAAGGTCAATCCAACACCTCCATAAAGTGTTATCCCCGGCATAGGGTAACCCTCATTAATCTCATAAACGCTATCTAGTAAATTCTCACCTCTCAAAAATAGATCCATCCATTTAAATGCTTTATAGTTAACACGAGCGTTAAGCAAAAGAGCATCTACTTTTTTTAGCTCTGGTTTAACCGAGGTATAAAGATCTCCTAAATATTGAATACCGGTCGAAAAATTCCACTTGTTATATATGTAATTTCCGCTAACATATAATTTATGTTCCGGTGCTCCGATAATTTTATAAGTCATATCCAGCATGCTATAGTTTGCTGAAAAGTGCATATTGTCTGTTGCACTATAGTTAACGGTAAGTTCAAATCCTCTGTTTTCGACCTCACCCGAATTTACATTTAAGGGTCTTCCATCCACAAAATCGACCTGTATCATGTTGTCTCCCTTAATATAAAAGAGATTTATACCCATTCTAATTCTTGCTTCGAGAAACGACTGCAGAAATGATACCTCATAGTTCATCAACCGTTCTGCTTCAAGATTAGGGTTTTGTGGTGGAAACATATACATCTCCCTGATTGTTGGATTTCTAAATCCCTTACTTATAATTGCTTTTAATGATGTATAAGGAGTAGGGGTGTAGCTTAGTCCCAATTGAGGAATCCATTCCGAACCTTTCAATTCATGTTGATCGAGACGGATACCTCCATTCAGAGTTAACGTATTATTAAAAACCGATTGCTGTATATTCAGATATCCGGCTAGGTTGTTGATATTTATATCTGCTAATGTTGAATCTTTTGCGGCATCTAATGTATGTTTCTGAATAGCTTTACCTCCAAAACGCTGAAAATCAAAACCGACAGTTGCTTTATTGCCTTCAAAGAAGCTAAACGACTGATATGCGGTAAGCCCAAGCATCATATCATTTGATTTAAATCTGGTGTCCGGAATAAATGATGAACTGATAGGGTAGCCATCATTAATATCATGCGTTCCGAAGTTATAAAAAAACTTTAATGCACCCGATGTGTCTCCATATTCATTTTCAATTACTGCCGAAGCAACTCCTCTGATAATATCTGCATCATTATCTACAACTGGCACCTTTACTGAACCCGGATTAGAACTTAATGTTTTTGAAATGTTTAAGTCCGCAAAACTTTTCCAATTACTATTAAAGTCGTAACCCAATCTGGTATATCCGTTGAACTGCTCAAAATCCATATTTTCTCTATGACCATCAGATCTGTTATATCCAAGGCTCAACATAGAGCTGTATTTACCATATTGTCCTCCGGAGGCCACCTCAGCATTCAATGAGTTGTAACTGCCATACATTAATCTTGCACTGTTATGTTGGCCGGTCTGCTTCTTCTGCTTTGTAATAATATTAATCACTCCACCCATAGCGTTAGAGCCATAAAGTACAGAAGCAGGACCTCTTACAACCTCCACGCGTTCAGTCATTAAAGATTGATAACTGTCGGCAAGCGGATGTCCCATAAGTCCCATATATTGCGGATGTCCATCAATAAGAACCAATACCCCTGCTGTGGGAGCTCCACCTACACCTCTTATGCTCATTGCACCAGCTGCTCCTCCTGCAACGCCATATCCCATTATACCACGTTGAGTAATAAACAGTCCCGGAACCTCTTCATTTAGTAGAGGCAGTAGTGAGTTATCTTTCCTTGCCTCAATCTGACTTTCCGTAACCACGGATATACTCATTGGCAGATTATGTAAATTTACTTTAGGCATGCTACCAGTTACAATAACCTCGTCGAGTCTGATAGTATCATTTATACTACTACCATATAAAGGATAAAGTGTAAAAATTAATATGCAAAAAGATATTACAATTGTAGTCATACTATCCAGGGAAATTTAAAACACTCTTCATTGTAAAGGGCATAGTCTGCGTTTCCGTTTACAGCAAAAGTCTTAATTTGTTTAGCACCATTTAAAAGATCGATGGCAAATTTTACCGTAGCCCCTGTTTTTATTCTATCCTCAACTAATAATATAGTTTTATCTCTGAATTCAAAATCGATGGGAGATACAAGTCTCGGACTATCATATATTGGTTTCTGATTGGGGTCTCGCAGATTAATTTTCAATAACTCAACACCCGTGTTAAGTCGCTGATTAATAATAGCTGCCGGAATAATACCCCCGTTGGCAATAGCAACAATGATATCAAATGTCTCTTCAAACCTGATATCTCTAAATCGCTGAAGAACCTCTTCAAATGATTTCTCTATAGACATCTTAAACTTTTGCAAGTGCCTTTAAAACAGCATAACCTCCAAACAGCTGTATTAGCATTCCGGGAAAACCAATTCTGAAATCTTGCAATGCCATGAAAAAGTTTTGAGTCATTGCCCACTCAATTCCTGTTCCAATTAGTTGATAAGCAATTATTGCCAACAAAACACCAAAAAATGATACTTTGCCAAACTTCTTTGCTGCTATTGCTGCAGCAATTGCAAGAATGACAGATTTAATAATAATAGCCGGTAAAACAGCAGTAGGAGGCATTCCGAAAATCAAATTGTTAGCCAACGGAGATAAAATGGCGGTCAATAACCCCACATGTATTCCATATTTATATGCTGCAATAAGCGTAAAGAAATAAATTGGAAGAAAAATGAATCCACCTTGTGGCACCAAATGCGCCAATTGAGGCATCAATAGATTGCCAACAATAAATATTGTTGCAATCAGATATGTATTGGTGTTGTTTAAGCTTAGAGTGTAAAGTTTTGCAGTTGTAGCCATAGTAGATTGTTTTTATAATTGTTGGTAAATATTAATTCCACTGTATTCATTTAACTTAAGATACAAACTTAGCTATAAATTGTTGTTTATTGTACTGTTAAGATGTTATTTTTTATTTAAAAAACTACAAAACAGAATCTAATAAATTTAAGATAATACTGAATACACCGAAAAAACTAATTTATCATATCTTTGCAAAAATCAAAACAAAGCAAAAATGTTGAAAGAATTACTCTATGTGGGTTTAGGTGGAGCTGTAGGCAGTATCTTTAGGTTTATTATTTCTCGTTTAGTAATCAAATTCGTATCAATAGAATGGGTCTTTGCCGGGACATTTGCTGTAAATATAACCGGTTGTTTTCTGATAGGATTACTATCTGGATGGATGCTTACGCATCAACCCGATAATCAAACATTCCGGTTACTACTTATTGTGGGATTTTGTGGAGGCTACACCACTTTCTCTACCTTTGCCTTCGAAAATTTGAGATTGATTCAAACAAACCAGTGGGGACTTTTTGCATTTTATACTATTACAAGTGTTGTGCTTGGATTGATTTCAGTATGGGCTGGAATGAAACTAACCCACTAATCACCCTTTTATAAAAGGCCTTTATAAGGAGAAGTAAAGGAGCAGGTAATAGCCAGATATTAGGAAAGACCAACTAATCCAAAGCAATTCGTTCAAGATCAAATGATATAAAAAAAAAGGGGAAAACCAGTTGGTCTCCCCCTTTTATTATTTAAGTTAAAAGTTTTATAACAGTTCTTTTGCTGTTACTTCAACTCTTTAACACGAATGTTTCTGAATTTAACATGCGATCCGTGACCTAAGAAACCGATATGACCGGTTTTGTTAAGTAGTCCCGGATGCTGTTTTCCGTCCATTGTTCCATTTTTAGACGCTTCACGGATGTTACCATCAATAATTACAGTGCCATTAAGTGTAATTTTAATATTATCACCATTTGCAATTACTTCCTGATAGTTCCACTCACCTGTAGGTTTTAGAGCACCTCTTTTTGCAGGAATTACACCATATACAGATCCATGATACTGATATTTCTCAAGATTTGCATAAATAGGAGCATCATTATCTAGAATCTGAAGTTCCATACCACTATAAGCTGCGTCGCCACTTGAAGGAGTGCGGATACCAAGACCATTATTTGCACCAGGAGTCAACATAAACTCAAAACGGAATACGAAGTTATCAAATTCATCGCTTGTATATAGGTTGCCACCAGATCCGGTTGTAGGAGGATAAAGAACAATATTTCCACTCTCTACAGTATAATCTTTTTTGTTTCCTGTCCATTGATCAAGATTTGTTCCATCAAAAAGAATGCGGAAACCTTCAGCCTTCTCTTCAGCAGATAAAGTAAATGGTACAGGACGTGCAATCTCTTTCAGATAGATATCTCTGTAGGCAATCTTACTTCCATGAGCTTGGAGTTCAATCTGTTCAATTGGGAATATAGGTTGCGATCTGTCCCAGTAGTTTTCAAGAATCACATTATCAGTCACTAATTCGCCATTCAACCAAACTGAAACCCTTTCACCAACCATACGGATCTTAAATGTATTCCAGTCACCAACTCTCTGATCAGCAACTTTTAGAGGTTTGCTTTGGTTTTGCTGATTGTTATATAAACCACCTGAACCAACTTGTGCACCTACATTTACACGTGCTGTATCCCAAATCTGTACTTGTGGAGTACCGCGTAGATAAAGACCTGCGTCAGGTTCTGGACCAGGATATAATTTCCAATCAATAAGAATTTCGAAATCACCATAAAGTTTCTCAGTACAAAGGTTATCACCCTTACCTTCAAAAACTATCATTCCATCTATAACCTTCCAGTCGAGAGCCGCCTGCTTATCAGCCTTTACCTGTGCTGCAGCAAGCTCTTTAGCACTCATTTTAGCTCTTGTAATTGGGTTGCCCACAAGGCCTTTCCACCCATCAAGGTTTTTACCGTTGAAGATAGCAGTATAACCACCTTCAGCAGAATTTTCAGAAAGATATTTTTTGATAGATTGTCTCTGATAATCAGCATCAGGGTTAGTTAGTGTTTTGCTCACTTTGTTCAAGATTGCTGTAGTCTCTTCGCTTGCAAATTCAGTGTTAGATAAAGCGATATTCATTGCTGCCAATGCTGCATTTTCGCTTACAGCTTTATCATCCATAAATTTAGCAACATATATCATTGCAGGATAATGAGCAGTTGCACCAATCAGACTAAGAATAGTATTCTTTTGCGCATCACTTTGTGCAAACTCCATAGCATCACGCAGATAGAGATATTTTAATTCAGCCTTTATGTTAGATTTTCTAACTATATTAATAAGAGCATCAGTAACTTTAGAAAGTTCTCCCTTATCTGTTGTTGCACGTGCAATATCTAACACAGGATAAATAGCATCGAATGAATTTACACTAGCTAATGCAGCAAATGCAGCATCACGATTTGTTCCTTTTTCTTTGTTATAAGCTTCAACAATTTGTTTGATTGCATCAGAAGAACCAATACCTGCAAGTGCGCTATAATAAAGATGTTTCTTATTTGATTTGCTAATTCTTTCACTTACTAATTTAGTCTTTTCAGTGTCAGACAAACTCTTTAGAGCAGCGTTAATAGATGCTTGGATTGCAGGGATATATTCAGAATCTGATTGATCAAGCAGATTAAACATATCATTAAGGTTTTCACTTTTAACGATATTTTTAAGTGTGTTGGCAGCAGCTGCTTTTACAACTTTGTTATCGCTCGATAATTGATTATAAACCAAACTGTACTGGTTTTCGAGAATACGGCTTGAAATGATATCAAGAACAGCTTTTTTTCCTGAATCTCCACTACCATCGAAAACAGAAGCAATAGAAGTTGAAACATCTCCATTTACAGTCAAAAGAGCATTTTTTGCAAAATTTACAGTTTGATCATCACCGCTTTTTAATAGTCCTGCCAATGCTGAAATTGCTTTCTCACCACCAATATTAGAAAGTGATTGAGTTGCAGCTTTAAGAACCATCATGTCGTTACTTTTTAATAAAGGAGTTATTAGAGAAACAGAACTTTCTGATTTCTTACTGCCTAACCAATATAAAATTGCAGTTTGAACATCGTTAGATTTTTTTGCAGTCAATGATTTCTGAATCAAATCAAATGCCTTTTTATCATTTTCAAAAGGATAAGAATTTAATACACTGGTAAGATATTTAATATCACCATTTTTGATTACATCTTTTAAAATCTTAGCAGCATCTGCTTTTGGCTGATTCAACAAAATTTGTGTTGCTGCAATCTTAAGATCACTCTGATTTTGTTTCTTTGCTTTTTTAAGTAAGCTTTGAGCCTCTTTCTTTACAGTTTGAGCCTCTGTTGAACTTAATCTGGTAAGTAGATCTACATATGCACCTGTTGCATTACTTTTTCCATAAGCAAACTCAACTTTTCCTGCTGCCTCTTTTAGAGGTTTAATTGATTGTTTACCACCAACATTGGCAAGTGCATTAAATAATACATTCTCCATTTTGCTTGATGGTTTGCTGCTAAGCATATTTAAAAGAGCAGGTTCAGCTTTGTTAAATTTAATCTGTCCTAATGCATTTACAATATGAAGGCTCATTTGCTCAGATTTACTTGCAGCAATTGCTGTTAAAAGAGCATCTTCAGCTTTTTCAGTTCCAATTGATGTTAATGCAGCAGCAGCACCACCACAAAGATATTCATCAGAAAGAAATTCTGATAGTACATCCACATTAGCGTCATCTGCTACAACTCTTAGGTTTCTGATAACGAATGCTTTTACCTCTTTATCGAGATTTCTGCTCAATGCCTTTTCAAAAGCAGAGGCAGCAATTGCACGGTTTGCTTCATCAGTTGCAGCAAAATGAGTCCATGCGCTAATTGCAAAATCATAAGCTTCATTAGACTCAGCACCCGGAGGGTTCATTCTTCCAATAAGATCCAATAAACCCTCCTCGCCAGTTGAAACAAGGTCGGCAATTACAAGATTATATTTTTGAGGATTGTCTGCCGGAAGCTGAGCAAGTGCATCGGCTAAAATGGTAGAGATAGTTCTACCTTTTGGCAGTTGAGCCTGTGCTCCAACAGTTAAAAGAAAGCAAAGGCTTATTATAATTAGTTTTATACGATTCATTTTATATAATTGTTTAAGATTAAATTGACCAAGGTTCGCGAGTAGGCTGATTTATTAATCTGTTAGCCGCTTCGTCATTTATAAACATTTCATTTACAGGATCAAACTCAAGAGTTCTGTTTAAACGAAGAGCAGCAAGTCCCATATTAACAATTGTACATGAACGATGACCATTAATTTCATTTAATGCAAATTTCTGTCTTGTTCTTACACTCTCTAGGAAGTCTGTATTTTGCTCAGCTGGTTCAGGGAACTCAGCAAGTTTCTTTTCCCAATTTGGAATATCACAAACAAAGTTTTTATAAACATTACCATTTGGTCCAGATATATATGGAGTATTTGGATCTCCGTAATCATCTCCCCAAAGTACTATTTGGCAACCATCTGCATAAGTATATGTTATACTTCTCCATGTTCCTACTGCATCAGGATGTTGCTGAGGAGCATCTACTTCTACCTTTACAGGTGATGTGTCATCTTTGCCAAGCAAGTATTGAACCGGGTCTATGTAGTGCTGACCCATATCTCCTAAACCACCACCATCATAATCCCAATATCCGCGGAAAGTTCCATGAACACGGTGAGCATTATATGGTTTGTAAGGAGCCGGTCCTAACCACATATCATAGTCGAGTTCTGCAGGAACCGGTTGTGGTTCTAAGTGATTTTTACCAACCCAGAAGAACTTCCAATCGAATCCAGTATGTCTGCTGATTGTAAATTTTAACGGCCATCCAAGTAATCCACTGTCAACTAGCTTCTTCAGTGGCTTTACAGTACTTCCTAATCCATAAAAATTGTCGTCGAATCTGAACCAAGTGTTAAGGCGGAAAATATTGCCATGCTGTGCAATAGCTTCGCGAACTCTTTTTCCTTCCCCAATTGTGCGTGTCATTGGTTTTTCACACCAAATATCTTTGCCGGATTTTGCAGCTTCAACAGACATTATACCATGCCAATGAGGTGGGGTAGCGATATGTACGATATCGACACTCTTGTCGAGTATCAGTTCGCGAAAATCATGATATTGATTTACTTTGTTGTTAATCATTGAAGCTGCCTGAGCAAGATGATTTTTGTCAACATCGCATATGGCAGTAACTCGTGTGTTAACATAGGGAATGTGTCCTCGACCCATTCCACCAACACCGATTATACCCTTTGTAAGTTCGTCACTTGGAGCAATCATTCCTTTGCCAAGCACGTTTCTGGGAACAATAGTGAGTAAGGTAACTCCACCCATTGTTTTTAAAAATTGTCTTCTGGAGGTCATTGATTTTGTATTATTTGATTAATTAAGATAAGATTATTGTTATTTCACAAAATTAGATTTTTTTTCTCATATAATCTTAGATTGATTAATTAAAAATATGTATCAAAAAATAAAAATGATATAAATATTAACAAGTAGTACTTTTATATTAAAATGACTTATTATCAACAAGTAGTACTTTTATATTATAATGATTTATTATCAACAATGTTTTTTTAGTTTCGTAAAATGATTTAAGTTTGCAATTTCACTTAAAAACAGTTGTTATGAGCAAAACAATTTTATCATTATTAGAAGAGTCTGTAAATAAATTCAGGGGCAAACCATTTCTTTATGAAGCGCGCTATGGAGTTGAATATAAACACTTAACATATGAAGAGGTTCAGGAAAAATCAATGCAGCTTGCTGCTGGATTAATAGATTTAGGAGTGAACTCAGAAGATAGAATTGCACTTTTATCTGAAGGGAAAAATAATTGGATTTTAAGTGAACTGGCCATTCTTCATGCCGGAGCCATTTGTGTTCCGTTGTCGGTAAAGCTCGAAAGTGAAGAGGATATAAGTTTTAGGATAAATCACTCAGAGACAACTGTTGTTTTTGCATCTGATCAGCAGATTGCTAAAATAAGGCCGATGAAGAAATCTTTCAATTTGGTAAAAAAATATATTCTATTAGATCCCGAAGAAAATCTCGAAAATGATGAGATACTTTTTGATGATATATTAAATAAAGGTAAAAATATTTTAGCTCAAGACCACAACTATCTGAAAGATAGAATTGAAAACGTTACATCCGAATCACTTGCAAATATCTCATATACATCCGGTACTACAGCAAATCCTAAAGGTATAATGCTTTCACACGGCAATTATGTATGCAATGTTGAGCAATCAGTTGAATTACTTAATGGTATTCCATCCTTTTTCAGGCAACTGTTAATCCTTCCCTGGGATCACTCGTTTGGACATACTGCCGGTATATATGCATTTATGAAATGTGGTGCATCAATTGCTTCGGTTGCAATGGGAAAATCTCCTATGGAGCTGTTGAGAAATGTTCCTAAAAGTATAAAAGCAATAAACCCACATCTAATGATGAGTGTTCCGGCTTTATCTACAAACTTTAGAAAGAATATTGAAGCAGGAATTGAGAAACAGGGGAAATTTACTCAATTTCTGTTTAAAAATGCACTTAAAACTGCATATGAATATAATAAAGAGGGCTATAACAAGGGAGGTGGAGTTAAGTTTTGGCTTAAACCTATGTTAAGTTTTTATGATAAACTTATCTTCTCTAAAATAAGAAAAAACTTTGCAAGCAATATGCAGTACTTTATTGGTGGAGGTGCATTGCTGGATATTGAGTTGCAGAGGTTCTTCTATGCAATTGGTATTCCTGTGTTTCAAGGTTATGGATTGTCTGAGGCTACACCGGTGATTTCGGCAAATTCGCTTCAGGCCCACAAACTTGGTTCATCGGGCAGACCGGTACCAAATATGGAGATTAAAATTGTTGATGATAAATTGCAAGAGGTACCCGTTGGTGAAAAGGGAGAGATTATTATCAAAGGTGGGAATGTAATGAAAGGCTACTGGAAAAATCCGGAAGCAACCTCTAAGACAATTGTCGATGGCTGGCTTAGAACTGAAGATATGGGCTATTTGGATAAAGATGGATTTTTATATGTTTTAGGTAGAACCAAAGCTTTATTAATTAGCGATGATGGTGAGAAATTCTCTCCGGAAGGTATTGAAGAATCTATAACTGCTAAATCGGTGCTTATCGATCAGATAGTTCTTTATAATAATCAGAAACCATATACTACTGCTCTATTGGTGCCAAATGCTACAGAGCTGAAGAAGTTAACATCAGATCCTGAAGAGTCAGCAAAACTTTTAGAAAAGGAGATTGCCCAATATCTGAAAGGTGGTAAATATGAAAGTATGTTTCCAACGCGTTGGATTCCATCAGGTTTAGCATTTATTGAAGAGCATTTCACTGAAAAGAATGGTATGGTAAACAGTACAATGAAGATTGTTAAACATAAAGTTTACGAAGCCTATAGCGACAGGATAAATGAATTGTATACACCTGAAGGAAAAAAATCAACCTCGCCAAACAACTTAAAAGTGCTTGAGAGGTTGTTGAATTCTTAGAAATTGAGGAAAAAATATTGAAAAAGGTATAAACTTCTGATCAGATAATTGATTAAATAATTGAATTAAATATTATCTGCCTTTTCTCTATGTTTATTCCACAGCATTACATTTGCAGGAGCTCGTTGCTCCTGCAACTCTTTTTTCATGAAATCCATATAGGGAGCAACATGATTAAAGAATTTGTAGTATCCGTCACAGAGATAGTTTAACCCATTATTGCCATATTTATCTTTTATAAAGCGATTTTTGGGGCACTCTCCATAACATGCAAACATGAAGTCGCACTCTCTGCACTGTTGAGGTAGAGTATCAAATTTATCATTACCAAATTTTAACTGTTCATCCGAGTACATCATTGAAGCCAACGGTTTGTTATTAATATTTCCCAAGCGATATTCAGGGAAAACAAAATGGTCGCATGAATATATATCACCATTAAACTCCATTACTCCAGCATGTCCGCAAGTTTTTGCCATAGTGCAAACCCCCGGTTGTACTCCAACCCAGTTGGCAAGTGTTGAATCGAAAATCTGTATAAATATCTTACCCACATCCTCTTTTATCCACTCATCGAATATTGCACATAAAAAGTTACCCCATTTTTCAGCCGTAACACTATATGGTGCAAGATAAACCTCTTCATTACTCTGGCTTGCAGTTGCAAGTTTTAAAAGAGATTTGTTTTTTCTAATTCTTTCTACTATAGGTGTGAATTGAATATATTGACAACCAATTTCTTTGAAGAAATTGTAGAACTCAAACGGGTAATCTGCATTATAGTCATTTACAACTGCCAGACAGTTATATTCAACTTCATGTTTGTTTAGAAGTTCAATTCCTTTCATTACACGATGAAAAGATGGACGCCCCATTTTATCGCGACGATATTCGTCATGAAACTGTTTAGGTCCATCTATTGATATCCCTACAAGAAAGTTGTTCTCTTTAAAGAACTTACACCATTCGTCGTTTAATAATGTTCCGTTAGTCTGAATAGAATTTTCGATATGATGTCCGTGTGCATATTGCTTTTGAAATTCAATAGCTTTTTTATAAAAAGAGATTGGCCTCATCAGAGTCTCACCTCCATGCCATGTAAACATTATTTCTAACATGGTTTGTGATTCAATATACTCTTTGATGAACTTTTCAAGAAGCTCTTCGCTCATCACAGGATTAATCTTATTATAAAGATTCTCTTTCTCCAAGTAGTAGCAGTAATCACAATCTAAGTTACACTTAGAGCCAACAGGTTTAAGCATAACATACATCGGTTTTGAGAACGGAGCGAGGGTCGACATTTTATCCTCTGGTTATTTCCTCTTTTTCTGCATCCCAATACATAGTCTTACCTTCAAGATAAGCACGAGTGCCCATATGGGCAGTAATAGCTTCCTGAAAACCCTGATCTATATTACATGATGGTTGTGAACCTGTTCTAATGCACTCTAGCCATTCATGCAAATGCAGATATGTTGTATTGTACCTTTTTCCTCCAACATAAGAGTAAAGAAGTCCACGTTCTGCAAAATAGAGTTCAGTTGCAGATGTAATTGCATCTAAATTTCTACCCGGTATATAGTGATAAAATGGTTCACCTGCTTTAATTTTTCCCTGTTCAATTTTATCTTTATATCTTTCAGATCTTGGGTCGATTGTGACTGTTAGAGAACTTCCCACTTCCATTGTTGCATCGTGACCCATTATTTTTCTTGAACGTGAAAACTGGCTGGCTAAGGTTGCAGAGTATAACATTGTTAATCCTCTGTTTGCAAACTCAAAAGTGGTATGAAGAACATCTGGTACTGTTCTGCCATCTTTAAAGAAATAAACACCTCCCGAAGAGGTAGCCGAGGATGGAATACCCAATTTTAGAATCTGATTCATAGCGTCATACTCATGAGTCAGCAAGTCGCCACTCAACCCTGTACTGTAATCCCACCAACATCTCCAGCGGAAGAATCTTTCGAGACTAAATTTTTCACGTGGGTCGGGACCCATATATTTTGCTAAACCGGCAGAAGTCATATAATCCAGATACTCTTTAATTCTGTCTGGATTGCCATCAAATTGTTTCCAGTCGATTGTGTCGGGGTTTGCTCCCGGATTTATGTTATATACCCAAGCACCATTTGGATCGTTTCTGTTGGTTCCTGTTTCAATTAGAGTGATAGGGCCAAGAAGACCTCTTTCAATAATTTCACGTGCTCTTTCGTATGCCTCAATTTGTCTGTTTTGATGGCCAAGCTGGAATATAATATTGGACTGTTTTACTATTTCTCTCAATGCAAATGTTTCAGGTACAGTCCAGGTCATAGGTTTCTCTAAGTAGACATGTTTCCCTGCTCTGGCAGCATCCATAGCCATTTGTCCATGCCAATGATCTGGAGAAGCAATTACTACTGCATCAACATCATCAGCAGCAAGAAGTTCTTTATAGCTCTTATATCGTTTAGGACTCTCTCCAAACTTTCCATTTACACCTTCTCTGTAGATATTTGCACCTGCTGTAATAGCCTGTTCAGCATGTATATCAAAGATATCACAAACAGCTGTAATTTTAATATTAAGGTCCTCCTGTTCAATGAAATCCTGATATCTCTTATTTGATGAGTCGGATTTATTAAGATCTATCATTTCCTGAACATCTTCAGGAGTTCTGAAACCTAGTCCGCTTAATAGTTGCTTACCTCTAATTCCAGTTCCAATTACCCCAATACGGATAGTCTTGCTATCGGTATTAGTTGGCACAAATGGTTTTATCTCAGTGGGGAAGTGAAACATATCTGCAGCAGAGCGATTGAAAATTTCATTTTTCCTCTTCTTATAAACTCCATATGCCATCGCTCCCAAAACGGGAACAGTAGCTAAGGTTTTCAATACATCGCGCCTACCTTTAGAAACATTTTTGTTGTTCTCAGCATTGTTGTTCTCCTCAGATTTTAGCTCTGTTTGTTTTTTATCAACGGCTTTATTCTCTTCAGAATAGCCCTCTTTTTTTGGTGATATACTATTATTGTTATTATTATTACTTTCTGACATAACGACTTTTGTTTTTAAAGATTGCTCTATCAATTCCAATTATTCCTGATGTTGGAAAAAAGTAAAGTACTAACGATGCAGCCAACATTATTAAGTTTTTATCTACCCATAAAGTAGAACCTTCTGTTGGTAGCAAATACTCAACATTTAAGAGTGGAGGATGAGATAAATAATACATAAGCAGAAGAACTACTGCTCCAATAGATCCAACTCTTTCAAAAAGTCCAAGAATAAGAAAAAGGCCAATTACAGTTAGTCCATATATATTTATGAAATCTGCAACTGCAACTAATGAAGGATTTTCTGCTATTATTTTAAAAAGTGGTGAAAAAACTCCTTTGGAATCCATTAGATAACCATAAGATGTCCAGTTTGGAGAGAGTATTTTTGCTAATCCTTCATATAGGAAAAACCAACCTATAAGAACTCTTAAAAATAGTAGACCGATAATCTGTAATTTTGAGTAGGCAAAGCCATAACCGTAACTATTGTTCATTTTACTAAATTTTGTGAATGAGTTATAATTCAGATTATTAAAAAAAATAAAGGCGCAAACATACATAAAATTCATGTTTAAATTTCTAAAAAGTCAACATGAATTATTAAAATGAAGAATCAGGGAAAAATTGTTATTTAGTTAATCCCCAATTTCTATTAGGTTTGTCACCCATTTGAAATAGAAGTTTTCCACCCTTCAGAATTTCAAAATGATCTATAAATGGTTTGTCGAGAGGCTTTCCATTAAAACTAGCCGATTGGATATATTTATTTTCTGTAGAGTTGTTTATGGCTAATATTTCTAAGAATTTACCATTGCCGAGATTCACTTTTACATTGTTGAAGAAAGGACTTCCAATAGCATATTGAGTTGTTCCGGGTGTTACAGGATAGAATCCCATTTGTGAAAACACAATAAATGAAGAGAGACCTCCACCATCTTCATCACCAGGCACACCCATTAAATCGTTTCTAAACCATTGTTTTATAAGAGTTCTCACGCGTTTTTGAGTTTTCCATGGTTCGCCTGCATAATTATATAGATATGGTATATGCAAAGATGGTTCGTTTGCCATAGAGAACTGACCAACATTGCCTGTATGATCGGGGAGTTGTGCGTAGAATGAATATTTACTATTGCCAAGAGGCTCTCTGAACATTGAGTCGAGGTTCTTTGTAAATTCTTGATTGCCACCCATCAGTTCAATGAGATCAGGTATGTTATGTGGAACATCCCAGCGGTAAATCCAACCATTGTTCTCACCATAATATCTTCTTGCACCCATACCACCATCAAAGCGATAGTCGAATGGCTCTATGAAATTGCCATCTTTATCTTTAGGATGGAAAAATTTTGTCTCTTTATTGAATACATTTCTATAATTAAAAGAAGCATTCATAAAATATTTATAGTCATCATTCAGTCCTAAGCTCTTAGCCAAATGAGCCAAACTCCATTGATCGTAAGAGGTGCCAAGTGTAACTGCAACTGGCTGTCTCTGTTCGAAGCCATGTACTTCGGGTATAGTCTCCTCTTCACCAATTTTTAGAGAAGGAATATAACCTTTCTCATGATAGAATTTGTCGAGTTCTCCGGAAGGTGCCGACGACCATGGGGCAAGAGTTTTATCCATAACTGCACCTTTTCCGGCTTTATATGCTTTTTCAAGATCGAAGTTTGTTAATCCTTTTACATGTGCATCAAGAATTGATATAACTCCGTGATTGGAGTTCATTCTTCTGCTATCACCTGTTATTTCAGGGAAGGTTGGCAGCCAAAAATTATCCATCTGTTCCGACATTAAAATGAAAGAGTTAATAACATCCTCTTCTCTTTTAGAATCGATGAGAATTCTCAGCGGGTGATGTGCTCTGTAAGAATCCCAAATCCAATCATCAGTATAAAAAGTTCTCCCAAAATCATCATGCACTTTACCATCATAACCACTAAAATATTTGCCATCTTCAGATAATGAAACAGGTCTTTCATAGCAGCGATACAGTGAAGTGTAAAAGATAACTTTATCATCATAAGTACCACCATCTATCACAATCTTGCTTAGCTCCTGGTTCCATAAATCTCTTCCACTTTCTAATATATCTTTAAAGTTTTTCTTTGAAATCTCTCTTTCGAGATTTTTACGAGCTTGCTCTTCGCTTATATATGAAATACCATAACGCATTGAAAGAGACCTTTTGCCCTTTGACCAATTCAATACCAAGCATGCATTTCTTCCATTTGTGGAGGTAACTTCAGAAATTTCTCCATTTTTTATACTGGTAACACCTTTTGGAGCCTGATCGGGTAGAAGATATAAATAGACTTTCACACCATTTGATAGATTCTGATAACCTGAAACAGCCTCTCCATCCCACGTGAGTGCACCATTTCTTGAGTTTATAGCTACTCTTTTATCATCATCCTTTCCAAACTGTAGTTCATAAATTGCAGATTGGTGAGAGAGGGTATAGTAAACTTCAATATCCTCTTCGTCCAGATATACATTATATGAATAGGGAGTAATCTTCTCGTTATCATAGCTGTAGCTTATAACCGGTGACTTACGGTCTGTTGTTCCACTGTAAGGGCTAAGATTAAATGCCGAGCTTCCTCTGTGTGATGTTACTGTTATTGGTAAACCTCTGATTAAATCATCTGTAAAATCATTTCTCTCAGGGTAAACTCTTAGCATGCTGTGAGGCATGTGAATTGTTGGATAGGTTGGAACAAGCAGGTGACTTATATTGCCCATATATGGATTAACATAATCAACTGGTTGAACTGCGTCACTTTTCTTTATAGGTGTAAAACCATATAGCAGTGACGTTAAACAGACAATTGAAAATAGTTTAAAGATGTAATTTCCTTTTTGCAAGAAATAGGAGTTTGATGTCATTTTTTCTAATTTTAAATTTATTATTTATTTTTCTGCTGCCCAAATGATTCCTCTTTTCATTATTTCAAATACTTCGGGAATTTCAAAATCTTTTGCTACATGGCCAAGTGAAGAGTAAAACACTTTGCCCTTACCATACATCTTTTTCCAAACTGCAGGAATCACATTACCTTCAATCCAATAGTCGTGCTCCCCACTAAATGTAGTTGTAGCCAATATTTTAACATTAGGGTCGATATGTAAATAGTATTGTTCAGATTCAATTTTAAAGTCTTTTAATCCTTTAGTTACTTCATCTTCATGATTTGTAATATTAACTTCATATTTAATTACACCTCCGGGATGAGCAACCCATTGTCCTCCAACCATATATTGATATTCTGTATTATTGCGAAAAGAATCTCCTATTCCTCCATGCCAGCCGGCAAGGCCAACACCATTCTTAATAGCATTTACCAATCCTCTCTCTTGATCGGCGGTTATTTCACCCATGGTCCATGTCTGAATAATCAGATCGATATTATTCATAACTGATGTGTCTGTATAAATGTCGAGGCTGTTGCTCAACTTTACATCAGCACCCTGTGATAATAACCATGGAACAAAAATATCTTTTGTTTGTAAAGGTTCATGCCCTTCCCATCCACCATATACAAAGAGAATAGTTTTCCCTTTTAGCCTGTTTTGTGAACTTTGTGCAGTTACTGATAAACTAAATATGGCTGTAATAGAAATGAGGAAAAATAAAATGAATGCTTTTCTCATATATTTTTTACGATTGAATTATAACAATGTATCAATCTTTCAAAAATAGATATAAATAGTATATTTTGAATGTAATTAGTAATAAAAAATAGAAGCATGCAGTTATGATTTGTAAACCGCATGCTTTTAAATTCCTTAAATTCTATACTCTTTAATAATTAAGTGAATCTTTTTTATGTTACTTAGAAAACCTGGTTATTAACCATGTAAAACCTTCTCCATGTCAATAACTGGCCAGGGTTGACAATCTCTCCATTTACCACGTGTGAAGTCGGGTATAGCAACGGAACAGCTTTTGTTCAGAACAGATCTTTCAGTCAGTTCTACTAATGACGACCAAGCAGCGGCATCATAAACACTCTGATCTAAAGGATAACCATTTTGTAAACAATAGATCAGACGCCAGTCCATGATAAAATCCATACCTCCGTGACCTCCAGCAGCTCTTGCTCTATCTCCAATATATTTGCTTAATGGATGCTCATATTTTGATAATATATCTTTCTGCTTTCCTTCCTCCAAAAATGAGTGTGTCTCAGGCTGAATTGCAACCTTCTCATCAGGATATTTTACTGCCATTCCTTTAGTTCCCTGAACCAGATGAATTCTTGAGTATGGTCTTGGGGAGGTAGTATCGTGCTGAATCATAATAGACTTACCCATCGCGGTATGTATTATGGTTGTGTTCATGTCACCCATCTTATACCTTTCAGAAAGAGTGATTCGTTCATCATCTTTTAAATTTTCCTTTGCCCATAATGATAAACCAAACTGATTTGTAGAAACAGAAGAGAGATACTCCAATCTGTCGCCTTGGTTAATACCCATAATTTGAGCAATTGGACCTAAGCCATGTGTAGGGTAGGGATTACCAGTGTGATGTTTACTAAACTCCAGTCGCCAGTTCTTATAATATCCATTAAATTTAGATTCACGAAGATCATGAATGTAAGCACCTTCGGTATGAATAATTTCACCAAGTAAACCTAAACGAGCCATGTTTAGAGTAGCAAGTTCAAAGAAATCATAGCAGCAGTTTTCAAGCATCATGCAGTGGAGTTGTTTCTCTTCTGCTTTATCAACTAAAGCCCAGCAATCTTTTACAGTTAATGCAGCAGGAACTTCTATTGCAACATGTTTTCCATGATCCATTGCATAAAGTGCAATTGGGACATGCAATTCCCATGGAGTAGCATTATAAATTAAGTCTATGTCGTCACGTTCACATAGTTTTTTCCAGTCCTCCTCTCCGGTATAAAAAGCTGCCTCTTTTCGTTTATTGTTCTTAAGATAGTTTTGACAACTGTTTATCCTTTCAATATTAAGATCACATAAAGCAACAATCTCTGTTCCATCAATTGTGCTTAGTCGGCTAACCGCACCACTACCTCTGCCTAGTCCAATTACACCTATACGAACTTTTGGGATTGGTGTACAACGCAATCTTAATACTGATTTACCTTTAGATGGTGGATTAAGTTCATCAAAAATATTCTCTATTTCTGAATTAGAACTTACATTTCCAATACTATCGAATTTATTTCCTAAAACAAGAGCGCTTCCTGCAAGTGATCTACTTAAAAATTGCCTTCTATTTATTGACATAGTACTTTTGTTTAATTGGGTAATAATAAGCGTTTTAAATTAAGTGTTAAATATCATTCTAATGTTTCAGAAACTTTATATAGAAATGATATAGGGAAATATCTGGGCTTAGGTTAAATAAATAAACAGAATTCCAAATATTTGGAATTCTGTTTATTGTGTTTTATAAAAAGCTGATTATTTCATCCATTTGCTCTGATATTTTCTTCAAATGAGTTCTGTCTCCTCCTGGAACTTCAGCTGTGAGCCAACCACCTTGATGATTAATATCACTTACAGCTTTCATTACCACTGGCCAGTTATTGTCTCCTTTAAGAAGATCAACCTTGAAACCTTCCCATAAACCTGCAGAGTTCATTAGTTCCCGACTAAATTCTTTTATGTGAAGCTTCATTATTCGTCTGTTTAATGTTTTAATCCAATGCTCGGGCCAGCCATAGCGCAGCACATTACCAATATCAAAGTACCAGCCTACAAGAGGGTGATTAATTTCATCAACAAATCTTTTTGCATCAAGAGGACTAATCAGAAAATTGTTCCATACATTTTCAAGACCAATTTGCATACCTGTCTTTTCAGCATATGGAATCAATTCGCGTATTGAGTTAAGAGCTGTGATATAAGCATCTTCATATGAAACTTTATCATTAACAACACCTGGAACTACCAATACTGTATCACCGCCAAGTTCTTTAATTTCCTCAAGTGATTTTGCAACAGATAAAACACACTTCTTTCTAACCTCAGGATCAGGATCTGAAAGAGGAGCACTCCAGTGGTCTTTGTTTACAACAGTTGGCGTTTCAATACCCGATTTTTCTTTTGCCTCCATTATGTCCTTTAATGTGAAATCGACAGGGCTATTCAACTCTATACCATCAAAACCTAGATCTTTAGCAAGTTTAAATTTCTCAGTCAAAGAGAGGTCTTCTGAAATCATAGCAAGCCCCAAAGACTTTTTAAGCCTTACTTTTCCTGAACTATTTAAATTAATATCTACTGAGTTAGATTTAGATCCGGAAATATTTGCAGTTACATCTTTTGTATTAGTTGATGCCGTGACAATTGGAGAGAGTGCCGTAGCACCAGCTAATGCAGCTGCCGATTTAATAAAATCTCTTTTATTCATCATCTTTCTATTTAAATTCTGTTATTCCGGGAATAGCAACTGAAATATCATATTTTGAGTCTAGTGTAAGACTATCTTCAAACAATATTTCTGTAGAGTTTAGAGCTTGGTCAAAAGTGATAGTCTCACCTGAGTATGCAGCCATCCTTCCTGCAAGTGCAAGCAAGTTTGAACGTGTCATCCATTCGCCATCATTCATCGGTTTATTTGTTCTGATAGATGCAAACAACTCATCATGTTCAACTTGATACATACCTCTTACTTCACTTTGTTTATAAGCTTCTGAATCAGTAAATTTAGTAGCATCTGCAAGATTCCATGGATTCTTGCCAGTTATCTTATGTTCTCCAGTTCTGCAATCAACATAACATCTTCCCTGATCTCCAATCAGCTCCACTGCATAAGAAGGAGTTGTATTATTTTGTTGGCGACAGAAGAAATAGATTTTTGTGCCATTCTCATACTCATAAGTCAGACCAAAATGATCAAAAACATTTCCAAACTTAGGATCAATACGTTTTTGTCTACCTCCAGTACCACTTATTTTCAAAGGAGCTTTATCGCCCATAGCCCATGAAAACATGTCAATACTATGAATTGCCTGTTCTACCAGGTGATCTCCCGATATCCAATTATAATAGAGCCAATTTCTAAGTTTAAACTCCATATCAGACCATCCACGTTGTCTCTCTTTAAACCACAACTCACTTGTGTTGTAAGTAGCTTCTCCACCAAGAATATTTCCAATCTGACCATTTAATACTCTTCCAAAAATGTCACGTTTAGGTTGATGGTATCTCCAGCAGAATCCTGATACAAGAGAAAGATTTTTAGTCTTTGCTTTTTTTGCTGCTTCCATCACTCTTCTTAAGCCTGGACCATCAACAGCAAATGGTTTTTCACAGAAAATATGCTTATTTGCATTTACTGCTGCTTCGAGGTGCATTGGTCTAAAACATGGAGGTGCAGCTAATAAAACTACATCCACATCAGATTCTATCAACTTTTGATAAGCATCAAGTCCTACAAATCTATTGCTTTCAGGTACCTGTACTTTGTCTTTATATTTTTCTTTTAAATTGTTATATGAAGATTCAAGTTGATCAGCAAATGCATCTGCCATAGCAGTAAGGATAACATTAGGATCTGCATTTAACGCCTCTCCTGCAGCTCCGGTTCCTCGACCACCACAACCAATAAGACCTATTTTTAAGGTATTACTGTTAGAAGTCCATATTGAATTCGAACCTAATGATGTATGAGTAGCAATTATACTTCCTGCAGTTGCTAACCCTGCTGTTTTAATAAATTGTCTTCTAGAATAACCCATGGCATTTAAATGTTTTTTAAGTTTAGAATTTTTATAAATAATGTCTATTGTTCAAAAATAGATAAAATTTGAATAATAGACATTATTGTTTTGATATAAATAATTAAAAAATTGATAAAGACTAAAGCTTACAATTCAGATAATTATTGATTTTTCATATATAACTATAAATGCTACATTAAATTTATTTTAATAATCTTACACCAAATCCCGGTTCGCTCGATGGAATAAAAACTCCATTCTCTATTCTGTTAAAGCCAAAATCTATGTCACTAGAAAAGCAGGTAACACCTTCAATTGTAACAACATTTCCAATACCAGCTGTAAGATGTCCTGTATATATTGTTTTTAGATAATCACCCCAGTTATGAGGAGATGCCTGCAATCCATTTTCCTTTAATTTAGGCATCAATTTTCTCCAGTTTGTGAAACCATAACCCATAATGTCATCAAGATAAACATCTAAGACATTGTTTTTACCCATTTGTAGTGCAAGGTTTAAATCAGGTCTTGCTTCACCATCGGCAAGTAATGTATTTCTCTTTCGGTTTTCAGTCAACCATTTTCTCAGCGCACCGAAATCTTCCATTGTTTCTCTAAAAGGTTCCTCAATCCACCAAATAGGAACATCTTCAAGCTGCTCCATATATCTGATAAAATCCTTCAATGTATATCCATCATTAGCATCTACTAAAATATCTACATCAGTAAAATAACTATTTACCATCCTTGTAACTTCAACATCTCTTTTTAAACCTTCTTCTGCAGGCATCCACTTGAATCCCCTTCCAATTTTTAGTTTAAATTGGCGATATCCCCTATTATAATCATAAAAACACTCTTCAAGTATTTTATCAAAAGCTTTTCTACTATCCTTAATATCAACATCATCCATGTATATCATACCACTGTAGCATTTAGTGATGATTGGACTTTCCTGACCCAAAAGCTGATATATAGGTTTGTTTAATATAATTCCGGCGAGGTCATGTAATGGGATATCAAATATCTGAGCAATATCTGAAACACCATTTTCCAAGGTAAATATTTCAGTAATCTTTTTTCCTTTAATCTGATCGAAGATTTCAGTGGCTTTTTCTCTTGAGCCTCTCAACATTCCTATTCCCGAAGCACCTCTATTTGATGTTAGAGTGCAAATTGTTAAGGATGGTCCATGTCCATGAATACCCAAATGAGAATTTTTCCCTACCAAACGAGGATAACTAAGTTTCACACTAGTGAAATTTATGCTTTCAAGAAGATGATAAGATAACTCATCATCTGCATTTTGGTTTAAACTTTCTATTGTCATTGATGAAAGTGAATCCGGTAAAAGAGTAACTGCTCCAGCAGTTGCTGCATAACGTAAAAAATTTCTTCTGTTCATTTAGTTAGTTTTAAATGGATTGTGCCATAAAACTATTTAAAAGTTTTAAACTTTCTTATTAAATTAACATAAAATACAAAAAATAGCTCGATTTGGATTGAGCGATGTTTATATTTGTTTATTTATCAACTTTATCACTATTTTTGTGATTACCATCAAAAATGAATATTGTTATATGAGAAAAATTTCAATTCCAACACTTTTCTTTTTTCTGACTACCATAATTCTTGCCTTTACTCTGCTAATTAAAAACAGTTCAAAGTATAAAGAGTCCGAATATGATAGCTCAACTGTTATGAGCAGAATAACTCATATACAGGAATTGGCATTAATCAAACAAAATTACACAGGAGTTATAGCATATAAGGATAGTAAAAAGATACTCAATATTAATGTGCCTCTAACCGATAAATATTTTCTTTTAAAATATAATGGTTATATTAAAGCTGGAGTAGATTTTAGCAGAATAAAAATTAATACTTTAACAGACTCTTTAGTGCATGTTTCAATTCCTAAACCTCAAATATTTGATACAGTAATTGATGAGGGATCTATTCAGATTTATAATGAAAGTGAAAATGCATTTAATCCAATCAAAATATCTGATTATAATGAAGCATTAACAAGAGAAAAAAGTATTATGATAAACGATGCTATTAAACAAGGTATTTTTAAAGATGCAACAAATCAAGCAAAGATGGTTTTAACTGCCATGCTCAAAGAGATGGGATTTATTGAAATCAAAATTACTGAGGAGTTGTTTGTTCCTCAGATTAGAGAGTAAATTCTAAATAATTTATTATTTGTTGTCAAACTGATAACCTTCACAATATTTTATTACCTCTTCACCAACAAACTTCAGGAAATTGTTATGTTGCTCTTTAGTTATCATTTTAGGATAACTAAGAATTAGCAACTCTTGTTCATTTCCATCTAAACGGTATGGTAAATGAACAAATCTGTATGGTGTTAATGAATATCCAGCTCTTTCATAAAATTGCAATCTTCTAACCGATAACTCATTTATAAGTGGATCAATCTCAAGGATAATTGTATGTTCGGAATCTCTTAGGTATCTTAGTAGCTGTGTTCCATAATTTTGTCCTCTTAGATTTGGGTTCACAGCCAAATGTTCGAGATAACGATATGAATCCCATTCCCAAAAAAACATCAAGCCTATCAATTCTTCTCCATCCCAAGAAGAAAGAGGGAAGAATCTTTCGTCCTGACAAGCACGTATGTGATCTTCAACCTTTCTCCGTTCTGCAATGGGAAAACTGTCTTCATATAAATTCCAGACTTTATTCCACCTTTTAGTATCTACTGCTTCAATATGTAAGAATTCCATTATGTAAAATTAATCCTTTTGTTCATATTTCACAAGTTCCATCTATAGAGCATGACTTTCCTTTTATAATTTCAGGTTTTACAGATTCTGTGATTCGGCTTTTCCAATTATTGTATGATTTATTTAAAACATCCAGAAATAATTGTACCGGCTCAGAGCCAATAATTGCCTGTTTTCTGTCGAATAAGAAAGTAGGGACTGTATCGAACCCTAGGTTTCCAGCTTCTTGAATATCTTGTTTTATTTCATAAGAAAATTCATCACTTTCAAGCATAGATCTAATCTCGTCTTCTTGTAATCCAACCTCTTTGCCAATAGAAATAAGCAGATCCCAATCACTATAATCCTTTGCTTCCTCGAAATAAGCTTTGGATAATTTCATTAACACAACACTATCTAATCCCTTTTTTGAAGCAAGCTTAATCAAACGATGAGCATCATGAGTATTTGCTGCTAAAGAATTTTCAAGATTAAACCCTACACCTGCTTGATCAGCAAGCTTTTTTAAATTTTCAAACATGCTTTTAATAGCATTTTCAGGATAACCTGCACTATTTATAAGATACTCTTTTACAGGGTAGCCATTACCTTTGTCAGGTAAGTTTGGATTTAGTTGAAATGCTTTCCACTCTAATTCAATTTCATCTGCATGATCGAACTGACGAAGTGCTTTCTCATAATGTATTTTACCTAAGTAGCAGTAGGGACACATTATATCAGTCCAAACTTCAACTTTCATTTTCTCTTGTTTCATTATTATTTTGAATATTTAATATGATACGATTCGATTAAACAAATAGACTTTCATTTTGTTTAAAATCTATTATATGAAATTAATTAAGGTGTTATTTTTTATATGAATATGTTATTTCATTAATGTATTATTAATTTAATTATTAATCAAGGAACAGTTTGCTTTAGTTTTTTATTCTTATAATACAAAAAAGAGGCTGTCTACCTTGGAACAGCCCCTTTTTATGCTCATTTTATATTTAAAAAGTATAGTTAGTTCAAAACCTCCTCATTTTCCTGTTTCATTACAATATTTTGATTCACTTCATCAAAGTCTACAATAACAGAATCACCTTCTTTCATATTACTGCTAACAATCTTTTCTGCCAGTTCATCTTCAATATACTTCTGTATAGCACGTTTTAAAGGACGAGCTCCGAACTGTATGTCATAACCTTTATTTGCAATAAACTCTTTGGCAGGTTCTGTAAGTGTTAATTTAAATCCAAGTTCTCCAATTCGTTTGAATAATCCTTCTAGCTCTAGATCGATAATACTGAAAATAGCTTCTTTGTTTAACTGATCAAACATCACTATATCATCTATTCTATTAATGAACTCGGGTGCGAACGCTTTATTTAGTGCTTTCTGAATTACACCTCTCGAATATTCGATATCTGAAACATCAAAGTTTGTTTTAAAACCTACACCTCTACCAAAATCTTTAAGTTGACGTGTACCAATATTTGATGTCATAATCAAGATAGTGTTTCTGAAGTCAATTTTACGTCCAAGACTGTCAGTAACATGACCTTCATCCATAATTTGCAGAAGTATGTTAAATACATCGGGGTGAGCCTTTTCAACTTCATCAAGTAGAACCACAGAGTAGGGGCGACGACGAACTTTTTCTGTCAACTGACCACCTTCTTCATAACCAACATATCCCGGAGGTGCTCCAACTAATCTTGAAACATTAAATTTCTCCATATACTCACTCATGTCAATACGAATGAGATTTTCATGAGAATCAAACAGGAATTCAGCCAGTTTCTTTGCAAGGTGAGTTTTTCCTACACCTGTAGGGCCTAGAAACATAAATGTGCCAATAGGTTTGTTTGGATCTTTAAGACCCACTCTGTTACGTTGAATTGCTCTCACAATCTTATCTACTGCCTCATCCTGACCAATGACCTTACTTTTTAGTAGATCTCTCATTTGTATCAGTCGTTGACCTTCAGCCTGAGCTATTCTTTGAACAGGAACATTTGAAATCATTGCAACAACCTCTGCAATTTTATCTTCATCAACCAACTCCGGCTTTTCTTTTATCTCTCTTTGCCAATTTTCCTCTTCTGCTTCAAGTGCAAGCAATAATTGACGCTGTTTATCTCTATAGCTTGCAGCCAATTCATACTTTTGCGCCTTTACTGCATCAGTTTTTTGTTGCTCAACTTCTTTGAGCTCTTTTTCAAGGAGTTCAATAGTCTCCGGTATTACTATATTAGATATATGTACTCTTGCACCGGCTTCATCTAATGCATCAATTGCTTTATCAGGGAAGGTGCGGTCAGAAATATACCTGCCTGTAAGTTTTACACATGCTTGTAATGCCTCATCTGTATACCTTACATTATGATGATCCTCATATCTTTCTTTTATATTTCTAAGAATCTGAAGAGTTTCTTCTGGTGTTGTAGGATCTACGATTACCTTCTGAAAACGTCTTTCTAATGCACCATCTTTTTCAATATTCTTCCTATATTCATCAAGTGTAGTAGCACCAATACACTGTATCTCTCCTCTAGCTAATGCAGGTTTAAGCATGTTAGCAGCATCAAGTGAGCCAGCTGCTCCACCGGCACCTACTATTGTATGAATTTCATCGATAAAAAGTATAATATTAGGGTTTTTAGACAGTTCATTCAATATTGCTTTAATTCTCTCTTCAAATTGTCCACGATACTTTGTGCCTGCAACAATTGATGCCATATCAAGAGCAATAACTCTTTTATCGAATAAAGCACGAGACACTTTCTTCTGTATTATTCTTAGTGCCAGCCCATCAACAATTGCAGATTTACCAACACCAGGATCACCTATTAATACAGGATTGTTCTTTTTACGTCTGCTAAGAATTTGAGCAATACGTTCAATCTCTTTCTCGCGACCAACAATAGGATCAAGCCTATTTTCAATTGCCGCACGAGTAATATCTGTTCCAAAATTGTCTAGAACAGGTGTATCTGATGCTGCATTTTTACTCTGTGATGCAGAGCTTTGGTTGCCTCCACCGGGATTAAACGATTTCTGACTGAATTCATCATCATCATCAGTAAAATTAGGTCCTGCAGTAGGAAGATTACTTTTATCATCTCCTTCTTCAGATTTATTCTCAATTATACTTTTTATATAAAGGAATGCACTTGAGTAATCTAATTGAAACTGTTTTAATATGTCATATACAAGAGTATCTTTCTCTTTTAAAAGAGCAAGTAAAATGTGTTCCGTATCAGTAACGGGACTTTTTGTTAAACGTGCCTCCAAAATACTCATTTTAAGAGCTTTCTCCGTATTTTTATTTATTACGAGTTCGTTAGTTCCGTCAAAAGGCTCCTGTATGGATCTCACATTTGAATCTATATAATCTTTTAGAAGATGAAGATCTATATCGAAATCTTGCAGAACTTGTATGGCTACACCCTCTCCATCACGAAGTATACCGAGTAGCAGATGCTCTGGCCCGATATAATTGTTTTGGAGACGTCCGGCTTCTTCTCTACTGTATGCCATTACGTCTCTGACTCGCTGTGTAAAATTATTATCCATTTTTATTTTCCTTCTTTTTGCTGTGTATCGAATACAAATATAAACTATTATTTTTAATCGACTATTGATTTTTACTCTATAATTCTTGTTATTACAGACATATAGGGCAAATATGATGCCAAATAAAAATAGAGTTATAACTTCTTTCTTTTCAGTACTATCCAAATAATCATTGGAGCACCAAACATTGCAGTAATAGCATTTATTGGCAAGGTTCTGTTAGTAATAGGTATCTGTGATACAATATCGCAAATTAGTAATAATATGCTACCCATAATTATTGTAGCAGGAAGTATAGTTTTGTGATTAACTGTACCAAAAAATGCTCTTGCGAAATGTGGTATAACAACTCCAACAAATGCTATTGGACCAGTAAATGCAGTAACAGTACCTGTTATTATAGCTGCTATCGTAATTATAATAATTCTAGCTCTTTTTGTGTTTAGTCCTGCGCTAAGGGCATAACTTTCACCTAAAAGCAAACTGTTCAATGTTTTTTGAAGAATTATTGTCAGTAAAATTCCCGTAACAACAATAACTGCCAGAATTGGCATTTTATCTAAATTTACATCTCCCAAACTACCAAAAGTCCAAGTAACAAATACCTTCAAAGAGTCGGGATTTGCAAAACTTTGAAGAATTGTGATAAGTGAACTTGCCACATAACCAAATATCATTCCTAATACTAAAATAGTAATCGAATCTTTAATTCGTGTGGAGACAGCCAAAATCAATATCAACACAAGTGTAGCACCTATAATTGCAGTAATTACCTGTGCCATACTGCCCATTGATTGGATAAAAGGGTATATAGCGGTACCGCTTAACATTGTAAGGATTGCAACTCCTAAACCAGCACCGGCACTAACACCTAATACATCAGGTCCTGCCAATGGATTTCTGAAAAGAGTCTGCATCAATAAACCTGAAACAGAGAGTGCAGCACCCGCAATAACTGCAGTTAATGCTTTAGGTAGTCTATAATTTCTTACAATTTCATCAATAATATCATTACCCGAACTCCCAAAAAGAGCTAGCCATGCTTCTTTAATTGAAATATCTGCATTTCCCGTAAATATATCACATATAAATGCGGCAAAAAGTAAAAATATTAATATAATAAAAATAGTTGTTTTATTTCTCAATTTCTAACCTCCATTTTACTGTTAAACAAAATAGAACTAATTAAAAAAAAGTATCATTAGTTCAGTGGTTTTATATAGCTGAATGTATAATCAGGTAAAAGTTCAGGATATGCAGCTTTTACAATATCAGATAATAATAAATCAGGGTTAGTAATTGAACTTTCAAAGAAATCATTTCCTCCCGAAGATGATACTCTATTGTGGTTATTAAATACATTTTTGCTTTTTACTGGTCTCAAAAGCTTATATTTATTATCCTTATTTATTAATTGATTATATGAATTTGATTCACATCCCAGCCATATATCAGTATCGGCAAACTGAGTAAGTACAGATTCTATATCCAGACCAATACTGCCACTTTGCTCATTATCATCATATAGATAATTAAGACCTGCATCTTTATATAGAGCAGCATTAAAACTTTCACCTCCAGGAAGATACCAGGTGCCTTGAAAGTTGTCACCTGCAAGGATCGTTTTTCGATTACTTATACCATTAACTTTACTCTTAACCGTAAAATACCTGTTCTCTATTTCATCGAATATAAGATTAGTTATTTCTCCTTTTCCAAAAAAAGCTGCAATCATTTTTATCCATTCAGCTCTTGCAAGAGGTGAGTTCTCCATCCATTCAAGTGTATAAATAACAGGTATCCCTGCCAACAATAGCCTTTCACTATAACTATCACTCTGTGCATAAGCGGAGTTTATTACAGCAGTCGGTTTTAATTCAATAGTCTTTTCAATGTTAGGATTAAAAGGGTCGCCCAAGTCTTTAACAGTGCCTCTTTCTATTTTTCCTAAAATTGTGGGATTGTATATTCTGAATCCATCTGTAACACCAGTAACAGCTTCCAATTCATTCAAAAGGCTTAAGAATTCGAAGTAGGAGAAAGTATTCACTATCAAAGATGAAATAGGAGCAGAAATTATAAATTTATTGTTGTCAATAATTCTATTTTTATTTGCCCCCGATTTGTAAATATAGTATTCTGCATAAGGTATGTCATTATTGACCCATGGATTATTAATAGTAACCTTTGTATACTCTTTATAATAATTGATACTGAAACCTTCTGCATATCTTAATTCTTCTGAGAATAAAAATGTTCCTTCTTCAACAATTCCACTCTCTGCTTTTCCAGAATTACATCCTGCAAATATTAGTACCGAATATATAATTATTAGACTCTTAATCCTTAAGCGAATTGTCTTTATCATCTTTATTTTTTGACTTGTCAGTATTACTGCGTTTGCTGTTTATACTTATATATTTTAATTTGGCAGCATTATAATGTTTTAAATTTAATTTACCTGCCTTTAAACGTGTCGTTACGCGTGGCTGAGCATTTGACCCTGGCACATATTCGTGTCTGTACATATTAAAGAAAAGTATAAACAGAGATAGTAGCAAAGGACCGAATATCACACCCCAAAAGCCGAAAATTGGAATTCCAATTAATACACCAAATACTGTTATTAAAGGATGAATATCGGCAAGTTTCTTCTGTAACAGGAATCGGGCAACGTTATCAACACCCCCAATTATAAGTAATCCATATATCAATAAACCTATACCATTAAGTAAATCTCCACTGATTAGTAGACCGATGCCAATTGGCACCCAAACAATCATTGTTCCAACTAAAGGTAATATTGTAGAAAAAGCAGTTAAAATAGCATATAAAATAGCACCTTCTATTCCGAAGAAAAGATAGCCTATGTATGCAAATAATCCTTGAATAATTGCCATTAATGGAATTCCAATTGCATTAGCCTGAATTATTAGCTTTGTTTCTTCTGCTAAGATTTGCTTGTTTTCTTCTTTAAATGGGAGAATCTCTTTAATTGCTTTTTCAAACTCTTCGTTACTGAATAACATATAATAGAGAACAAAGAGAATCACAATTATATTAATTATAAAAGAGTATATACTATTTCCAAGAATTTGTAAAATATTTGATCCTGCTCTAGGTAAAACAGATAGATTTTCAGGAGTGAACAGGTTAAACCCTATCTTCTCTTCTATTGAATTAATAAAATCATTAACACTTCTGAGAATTGTATCAGGATTTATAGATATCCCGGAAAAAGTGTCTATTACTAAAAATGTAAGACCTGTTAGTGGCAGAAGTATAAAAATTAAAACAACCAGCACTATTAAAATTGCACTAAGCCCTTTTTTTAACCTAAGTTTGCTAGTCAGATACCTATGTTGTTCAACTACTATTATATACAGAGTAGCAGCTCCAAGAAATCCGCTCATATATGTGCGGGTATACTTGAAAATTAACAATCCTAATAAGATAATTAATCCAACAAGAATATATTTATATTTCTTCTTACCTGATTCCTCTAACATTATTATTTACAGGGTTTTATCTTTCGAAATCTTCAGGTGCCGAAAATCCACCTTCAATGAGTGCAGCTTTAGCAATTTCATAATCCGACGATTTTACCTGCATCTCAATATCTCCAATGGCATATGAAAGTCTGTTAGAAAAAAGATTTTTCATATAGGTTTCTATGCCCTTCATTTCCATGAACGACTGTACTATAGTTACATCAGCTGGAAAAGTGAAAGTCTTTACAGTAACAAATTTTTCATCCATAGAGGTCTTTTTAATTAAAGTGTAAAAATAGACTTTTTTTATAAATAAAAACAGTTATGTTCGCTATTTGTTTTCAAAACGATCAAAACATATACACTGTAATAATGTCAGTCGATTTGGCAGTTTTTTATAGATATTATTTTTGGCACAGAATTAGCTGTTGTGCTTTTAGCTAACAAAAACATATATTAATTATATTATAATCAATTTTAGTAGTATGAATATTAAACCATTGTCAGACAGAGTGCTGGTTAAACCAGCAGCTGCAGAAGAAAAAACAGTTAGTGGAATCATTATTCCCGACACAGCAAAAGAGAAACCATTAAAAGGTGAAGTTAAAGCCGTAGGAAAAGGCACCAAAGATGAAGAAATGGTAGTTAAAGAGGGTGATCAGGTGTTGTACGGAAAATATGCAGGAACTGAAATTGAAATTAATGGTGAGAAACTACTCATCATGCGTCAATCAGACATTTTAGCAATCCTATCTTAAAAGTAATAACATTAACAATCATCTAAAAATCTAAAACAATAAATTAAATAATAATATGGCTAAAGAAATTAAATTTAATATGGAAGCCCGCGACCTTCTGAAAAAAGGGGTTGACGAACTGGCAGATGCTGTAAAAATTACATTAGGGCCTAAAGGTCGCAATGTAATTATTGATAAAGCTTATGGCGCTCCTCATATCACAAAAGATGGTGTAACAGTTGCAAAAGAAATTGAACTAGAAGATTCATTTAAAAATATGGGTGCTCAGCTTGTAAAAGAGGTTGCATCTAAAACCAATGATGATGCAGGTGATGGAACAACAACTGCCACTGTACTTGCACAATCAATCATTAGTGTTGGACTTAAAAACGTTACAGCAGGAGCAAATCCAATGGATTTGAAGCGTGGTATAGATAAAGCAGTAGTTAAAATTGTAGAAAACCTAAAAGAGCAAGCAGTTGAAGTTGGTGGCGATCTTAAGAAGATTGAGAATGTAGCTAAAATCTCAGCAAATGGTGATGAAACAATTGGTAAACTAATTGCTGAAGCAATGCAGAAAGTAAGCAAAGAGGGTGTAATTACTGTAGAAGAGTCTAAAGGTACAGACACATACGTAGATGTAGTAGAAGGTATGCAGTTTGACCGTGGATATATTTCTCCATATTTCGTAACAGATACTGAGACAATGAAAGTTGAATTCGACAATCCTCTTATTCTGATTCACGATAAAAAAATATCTGCAATTAAAGATCTATTGCCAATTCTAGAAAAAGGTATTCAAACAGGGAAACCTCTATTGATTATTGCAGAAGATATAGATTCAGAAGCACTTACAACTCTTGTGGTAAACCGTTTACGTGGTTCACTTAAGATTGCTGCAGTTAAAGCTCCAGGATTTGGAGATCGCAGAAAAGAGATGCTTGAAGATATTGCTATCTTAACTGGTGGTACAGTTATAGCTGAGGAAAAAGGTCTTACTTTAGAAAATGCAGAACTTGACATGTTAGGATCTGCTGAAAAAATTACTATCGATAAAGACACAACTACTATAGTTAATGGAGAAGGCGATAAGGAGTCTATCCAGAGCCGTATTGGACAAATTCGTGCACAAATCGAAAAAACTACTTCAGACTACGATCGTGAAAAACTTCAGGAACGTTTGGCTAAATTAGCCGGCGGTGTTGCAGTTCTTTATGTTGGTGCAAATTCTGAGGTTGAAATGAAAGAAAAGAAAGACCGTGTACAAGATGCTCTTTCTGCTACCCGTGCTGCTGTAGAAGAAGGTACAATCCCAGGTGGAGGTATTGGTTATATTCGTGCAATAAATGTTCTTGAAGGGCTTAAAGGTGAAAATGAAGACGAAACAACAGGTATCGAAATCGTTAAACGTGCTATCGAAGAGCCTCTTCGTCAGATTGTAGCAAATGCGGGAAAAGAGGGTGCTGTAGTTGTACAGAAAGTACGTGAATCTTCAGGAAACTATGGTTACAATGCTTCTACTGATAAATATGAAGATCTGTATGATGCTGGTGTAATCGATCCAACTAAGGTTGCTCGTGTTGCATTAGAAAATGCAGCTTCAATCGCTGGAATGTTTTTGACAACTGAGTGTGTGATTACAGAAAAGAAAGAAAAGACTCCTGCAGTTCCACAAATGCCAGGAGGAGGAATGGGCGGAATGATGTAATCAGCTCATAAATAAAATAAATGTCTTATTAAGGCGTATAACTTGAAATGATAAATTGAAAGTTGTACGCCTTTTATTTTGTGCAAAATATTGATATAATCAACTTAATATTACTAATTGAAGTTTTTTACGTAAGATAAGTTATATATTACTTTAAAAACTCCGTTTGTCAACGGTTGCGACCTATAAAATATCGAACAAAATGCAACATTTTCTTAACCAATTTATCATATATTAATATTACATTTGTTGTGATTTTCATTTAAACATTTATAAATTCAAGTTAAGACTAGAAACTATGGTAAGAAAATTTAAGTTTTTATCTGT
>CAYLKV010000010.1:0-74783 GCA_964384545.1 uncultured Proteiniphilum sp. | reverse complement strand
CAAATACAATCCAACCTGAGATGTTATTGATTAGCTTTTGTTTAGACATCATTTTTATTAATTTAGATTCGTGGCATATACCTGAATCATACCCATTTAGTCTTTAATAATCGGCAAAGATAAAGAAAACCGTTGAAATTACATCAAATATGTATCAAATTTCATGTATACTCTTATACAACATGATTTTTATGTGATGAAGTGTATGCATAAGTCAATTTATCGTCCTGAATCTTGTTTGTTTAAGTTCCTACCAACTCTTGAGCAACTCCTAACCAACTCTTAATGCACCTTACTAATATTAGGATTTAATTAGGAGTTACTCAGTGGTATGTTAAAGCTTTTCCGAATGAAATGAATATTGAAGAAAAAATAACTAAATTCTTCCATGTTAATTTATGATTAAATAAACTTTAATGATCATAAAATCAGTATTATATGTTTTAAAACATAATTCTAGGTAAACTGTTATAAATCAGAGAGAAATAAGGTGTTTTGTTTCTTTTTTCAATATTAACCCAATGAAAAAAATCCTAGATAATTTGGAGTTCAAATAATAAAAAGTTTACTTTGAACATCATTAAGGAAAAAAATCTGTAATTTTTAGAAAGTCAATAAGTACAATTAATCAAGTTGATGCAGGTAACATTAGCAATTCTAAAACCTTCGGCCGTTCAGCGTGGAATACTTGGTGAAGTTATTTCTAGGTTTGAAAAGAAAGGGCTTCAGATTGTTGGTATGAAAATGTTGAACCTTACCGATAGTCAGCTTGAATTACATTATTCTCACTTGGTAAAAAAGCCATATTATGGTCGCATAAAAGACTCAATGCAGGCAAGTCCTGTGATTGTTATGGCCTTAAAAGGAGTTGATGCAGTAAATGTTGTACGTAAGATAACTGGTGTAACAAATGGAAGAGAAGCAATACCGGGCACCATTAGAGGTGATTTCAGTATAAGCGTTCAAGAAAACATTGTACACACTTCAGATTCGGCCGAGGCAGCCGATATTGAACTGAAAAGATTTTTTAATACAGATGAAATCTTTGATTATCCGCAATTTAACATCAAAAGTATATATGCCGGCGATGAATATTAATTGCAAAAATTAAATAGATATTAAATGAATTTTGATATAAATCAGAAAGATATCAATGGAGATAAGTAATTTAATTGCAAGAGCAAGAGTTTTTATACCAGCAGCAGCGATGCTTGTTTCATTAAACTCTTTTTCACAAGAAGTACAGGAGACTCCGGAAAATAACAGATCTGAAGTTATTTATAAACAAGTACACAGCTCAACTCTGAGCGAAAAATCAGACCTTTTAGCCGATGGTTTAAAACTTAAGCTCGACCTTTCTGTTTTGGAAGAGGTAGAAGCTGAAAGAGAGTACTTCAACCCTGAAGATATCCCTGCCGATGAAATTTATGGTGGAATGTGGGATAATAGATATGTAAATATGTATGGAAGTCTGGAAAACGCCCCCGACTCCTTTATTGTAGACTTAGAAAATTTTACAATGCCCTTTGAAGGTAAAATGACATCCAACTTTGGAAAAAGAGGAAGCAGACGTTACCATTATGGTATTGATATTAAAGCACAAACAGGCGACACTATTGTAGCAGCATTTGATGGAAAGATAAGAGTAAAGCGTTATGAGAGAAGTGGTTATGGTTATTATGTGGTAATTAGACACATTAACGGACTTGAAACAGTTTATGGCCACCTTTCTAAATTTTTAGTTGAAGAGAATGATTTTGTTAAGTCGGGACAACCAATAGGCCTAGCAGGAAATACAGGAAGATCATATGGATCACACCTTCATTTCGAAACAAGATTCCTTGGTAAACCAATTAACCCTAATTTCATTATAGATTTCCCAAGTAAAACAGTTCATCAGGATGAGTATCTGGTAACAAACTCCAGCTATCGCAAGACTAACAGTAGCAGTAAAGCTGTATTAACTTCCACAACACCAGATAATCCAAGAACAGGTGTAAAAGAGAGCACTGTTGATTCATCAAATAAGTTTGTATCTGGTGATGTTCAATATCACAGAATTAAAAATGGAGATACATTAGGAGCCATTTCAAGAAAATATGGCACAAGCATAAGTAAACTTTGTGAACTAAATAATATAAATTCAAGAACAGTATTGCGAGTGGGCAAAAGCATTCGCATATCATAAGTTATCGAAACAAACACACAACTAAAAGGTATAAGATATCAATCTTGTACCTTTTTTTTATATCTTTGTTAAGTTGTTTTACGTTAATAATTAGCATATAATTACCAAATGAACATTACCGGGAAGCAGTTTGAAGAAGTTACAGCAATTTGCAGGAAAGTTTTTGCAGATAAGCTGCAAGATTATGGTGCATCATGGCGAATACTTCGACCTACATCAGTTACAGACCAGATTTTTATTAAGGCCAAACGTATTCGTACGTTAGAAACATTAAAAGAGAGAATGGTTGATGAAGGCATCTTTTCTGAATTTATCGGTATTGTAAATTATGGGCTTATAGGATTGATTCAGCTTGAACTGGATTATGCCGACGTGGTAGATATAACTGCAGAGAGAGCATTAGAGTTGTACGATAAATATTTAGATAAGACTATAAAACTAATGAATGCCAAGAATCACGATTATGGTGATGCTTGGAGAAGTATGAGAATTAATTCATATACCGACTTGATACTCACTAAACTGTATCGTACTAAAGAGATAGAAGGGAATGATGGAGTAACTATTGTATCTGAGGGAATAGATGCAAACTATATGGATATGATTAATTATGCAATCTTTGGATTGATTAAATTACATTTCCCAAGTGAAGATTAAAAATGAAACAAAATTTTAAGCCGATTAATATTTTAGTCGAACTTTCACGAATTGTTGTGGGAGTAACTTTCGTCTTCTCTGGTTTTGTAAAGTCGGTAGATCCACTAGGATTTACCTATAAGATACAGGACTATCTGGTTGAGATGAACCTGGTAGACCTTTATGATTTTGCATTACCATCGGCAATATTTTTGGTTGTTGCTGAGTTTGTTTTGGGTGCATTGCTGTTGCTTGGGCTCTACAGAAAACCTGTTACCATACTCATTGCGCTAATGATGATCTTCTTTACTCCTTTTACTCTATGGATTGCGTTGACAAACCCGGTAGAGAACTGTGGTTGCTTTGGTGATGCATTGGTAATCAGTAATTGGCAAACATTTTATAAAAACCTGATTATTGTATCTGGTGCCATTCTGCTTATGTTAAAATGGAGTCTGATTAAACCTCTGTTTAAAAGACGTATGGTTCCTTTTGCAGCTGTTTTTGTAGTTTTGTTTGGACTCCTTTTCGCACTTCACAATGTATATAATTTGCCTGTTATCGACTTTAGACCCTATAAGATAGGGGCAAACATACCTCAGCAGATGTATATCGATCCAGAGAAAGCTGATGTGATAGAGACTGTTTTTATCTATAGTAAGGATGGGGAAGATAAAGAGTTTACTGAAGATAACTATCCATGGAATGATTCAACATGGACTTTCGTTGATATGAAGACCAGGGTTGTAGTTGAGGGTGAAAAGCCTGCCATAGAAGATTTTTCTATTCAATCACTCTATTATGATGAGCTGGAAAGCTCATGGAATATTGGAGGAGATATAACAGATATGGTGCTTTCGGATACAACATATACCTTTTTGATGGTATCATATTCACTTGAGAATATAAATGAGAAGTATCTGGATAAATTCAGATCGGTAATGCAATATGCAGAAAGTAATGGATATCCATTTTATTTGCTAACAGCCTCTTCAGAAAATGTAGTGGGTGAGTGGGAAGCAAATTATAAAACAGGTGTTCAGTTCTGTCATGCCGACGAGAGGGCATTGAAAACTATGATCAGGGCTAATCCGGGACTTATTTTGTTGAAGGAGGGAGATGTAATTAATAAATGGGATGACAGCAAGGTGCCGGTACCAAATTCTGAAATTTTGCAAATAAATAATCCTCAAAAGGATAATGAGGTGAAACTATTGCTTATTGCTCTGCTCTTTTTTGTACCTTTGTTGTTTATGAAAAAGATTGATAGGTGAAAATTGAATTAATAAATTAAATAATATGAGAAAGAATATTGTAGCAGGTAACTGGAAAATGAATAAAAACCTGCAGGAAGGTGTTGAACTTGCAAAAGAGTTGAACGAAGCATTAAAAGGTAAAACAATTAATTGCGATGTGGTAATAGGTACTCCTTTTATTCATCTGGCAACTGTAGCAAATATTGTAGATGGCGATAAAATTGGTGTTGCTGCTCAAAATTGCGCAAACAAGGTTTCTGGAGCATACACAGGTGAGGTGTCAGCAGAAATGATAGCTTCTACAGGTGCTAAATATGTTATTTTAGGACATAGCGAACGCAGAGCATACTATCATGAAACAGCTGAATTATTAAAAGAAAAGGTTGTTTTGGCACTTGCAAACGGTCTTACTCCAATTTTCTGTATAGGTGAAGTGTTGCAAGAGAGAGAAGCAGAAAAACATTTTGAGGTTGTAAAATCGCAGATTGTTGAATCTCTGTTCGATCTTTCTGCAGAAGATTTTGGTAAGATAGTACTTGCATACGAACCGGTTTGGGCAATTGGTACAGGTAAAACTGCATCTCCTGCACAGGCTCAGGAAATGCACGCATTTATACGCGAAACACTTGTCGAAAAATATGGTAAAGAGGTTGCAGAAAACATATCAATTCTTTACGGTGGTAGCGCAAATGCTGATAATGCAAAAGAATTGTTTTCAAATCCTGACGTTGATGGTGGCCTTATTGGTGGTGCTTCGTTAAGTGTTGAGAAATTTATGCCAATTATTGAGGCATTCTAAATTTTATATCATTTTACCACAGATATTGATTATCTGTGGTAAAAATTAGTATTCTCATAAAGTAATTGATTGTATGAATAATTTTCACAACAGGATAATATACTTAATTCTATTTATAACACTAGCATTAGGAGTAGATGCACAGACTTCAAACCAGAAGAAAGAGATATTGAATGAACTCAATTCAAACAGACCTGGTAAAGGAAATGTTACTATCTATGAGGATGAGAGTATAAAAAATGTTGTAGGACGTCCTGTGGCACCATCAAGACCGGTATTTACAGATCCAGAAAGTTCTGCTCAGTATTACAAAATGAGAGGTTTTAGAATACAGGCTTTCTCAGGTAACAACCAAAGAACATCGAGAGATGAAGCAAATAGAAAGAAGACCCTAATTTCAAATCTATATCCTGAACATGAGGCTGTTGTTCTTTTTGAATCACCCTTCTGGCGCCTGAGGGTTGGAAATTTCCAGACCAGAGCTGAAGCAGAAGCTGCAATGCAGTTGCTTAAAGAGAGTTTTCCCGCTTTTGGCAAGGAGATGTATATTGTGGTTGATGAGGTGAAAATTCCGGTTAATTAATCAGACTATTTAGAAGATGTCATCTGAAGAATTAGAAAAAAACAGATCTCTTATATCTGATCATATGAGAGAAATACTCTACCTGCTTGGAGAGGATAATCAGCGTGAAGGATTAATTAAAACTCCCGATCGTGTGTCGAAAGCTATGCAGTATCTGACAAAAGGTTATCGTCAGGATCCTGCTGAAATACTCCGTTCTGCCCTGTTTAAGGAGAATTATCGTCAAATGGTAATAGTTAAAGATATAGATCTTTTTTCGATGTGTGAGCATCATCTGTTGCCCTTTTTTGGAAAAGCACATGTGGCATATATTCCGGACGGATATGTGACAGGGTTGAGCAAAATTGCACGTGTTGTTGATGTGTTTGCAAGGAGATTGCAGGTGCAGGAACGACTTACTACACAAATTAAAGAGTGCATCCAGAATACTTTAAACCCAATGGGTGTTATGGTGGTAATTGAGGCTCAGCATATGTGTATGCAGATGAGGGGTGTTAGTAAGCAGAATTCAACAACTACTACATCCGACTTTACAGGTATATTCAGAGAACAGAAAACTCGCGAGGAGTTTATTAATCTGATAAAGAAATAGAGATAATAAACTCTCAATTAGTTTATTAAGCTAAATTATAGAAAAAGAAAAAAGCTCTCAGGGAGCTTTTTTTGTATGCTTAAGAATAGTCTAATCCTAAATAACAGCTACATATTTTATAATTGTTCATTTAATTGTAACGTTATTGTAGGGGGAGACAAAAAAGAGTGTTACCCCTTTTTTGAAGCTCTCTTACGATCATTCTCATCAAGTAGGATTTTTCTAATTCTCATATGTTTTGGTGTTACCTCTACATATTCATCATTCTTTATATATTCTAAGGCCTCCTCGAGACTAAATAGAATTGGAGGTGCCAGCTGAGCTTTATCATCTGAACCGGATGCACGAACATTGGTAAGCTTTTTCGGTTTTGTTACATTTACAACCAGATCACCCTCTTTATTACTCTCTCCAACAACCTGTCCTGCATAAACATCTGTTTGAGGATATATGAAGAAATGACCTCTATCCTGAAGTTTATCAAGTGAGTATGCAAAAGCATTTCCTGATTCACCGGCAATAATCGAGCCATTCTGACGTTTTTCTATATCGCCTTTCCATGGTTGGAATTCGAGAAACCTGTGTGCCATTATTGCTTCTCCGGCTGAAAGTGTAAGAACAACATTATTTAATCCAATGATTCCACGTGATGGAACCGTAAACTCCATATGCATTCTGTCGCCTTTGCTCTCCATAGATATCATTTCTCCTTTGCGACGAGTAATTACATCTATAATTTTGCTGGCAGACTCTTCGGGCAGGTTAACTGTAAGCTGTTCTACCGGCTCATGTCTCTCTCCATCTATATCTTTAATGATTACCTGTGGCTGACCAACCTGAAGCTCATAACCTTCGCGACGCATAGTTTCGATTAGTACCGATAAATGGAGTACGCCTCTACCATACACTATCCATGAATCGGAAGTATCTGTCTCCTCAACTCTAAGTGCAAGGTTCTTATCTAGTTCTTTCATCAAGCGTTCGTAGATATGACGTGATGTTACAAACTTTCCATCCTGACCAAAGAATGGTGAGTTGTTGATTGTAAACAGCATCGACATAGTTGGCTCATCAATTGCAATTGGATCTAAAGGTTCCGGATTTTCTACATCGGTAATTGTGTCACCAATTTCAAATCCATCAATTCCAATTAATGCACATATATCTCCTGATCCAACCTCTTCAGTTTTAACGCGACCTAATCCTTCGAAAACATTAAGCTCTTTGATGCGAATCTTTTTCATTGAACCATCGCGTTTGCAGAGTGCATACTCTTTGCCATTGATTATAGAACCCTTGTGAATACGACCCACAGCAATACGACCCACATAGTTTGAGTAGTCGAGTGAAGTAATTAACATCTGTGGTATACCTTCACGTGATTTAGGTGCAGGGATATATTTAATTATTGCATCTAGAAGAGGAATAATATTGTTCGACGGTTTAGTCCAGTCGTCCGACATCCAGCCCTGTTTTGCAGAACCATAGATTGTTGGGAAATCGAGCTGTTCTTCTGTTGCATTTAAACTAAACATAAGATCAAACACCTCTTCCTGAACCTCTTCGGGTCTGCAGTTCGGCTTATCTACTTTATTTATTACCAAAATAGGTTTTAGACCAATTTCAATTGCCTTTTGTAATACAAATCGGGTTTGAGGCATTGGTCCTTCAAAAGCATCTACTACTAATAGGCAGCCATCGGCCATATTAAGTACACGTTCCACTTCACCTCCAAAATCGGCGTGTCCGGGGGTGTCAATAATATTTATTTTTGTGTCTCCATATTTAATAGAAACATTTTTTGATAGGATAGTAATACCTCGCTCTCGCTCAAGATCATTATTATCTAAAATTAATTCACCCGATTGCTGGTTATCTCTAAAAAGGTGGCCAGCTAGTAACATTTTATCTACAAGGGTGGTTTTGCCATGATCTACGTGAGCAATGATGGCTATATTACGGATATTCTGCATTTAAACAATCTTTTTTTTAGGCTGCAAAGATACATTTTTCTCGTTAGAATATTGTATGTCAAAGTAAATTTCTAAAATATTTTATAAAAATAAATTCCTAGCTATATAATTTTGTATATTTTTTGTAGCCTTTTCCATCATCTATGGTTATAGATATAATAAATCTACTATTGTTTTCTAATAGGAGAAAACTATATTATCTTTGTCATCAAATAATAACATTTAAAATTTAAATCATATGAAACCAATTATTAATTCGAGAATTCCAGAGTTTAGTGTACAAGCATTCCATAATGGTAGTTTTAAAACTGTTACCGACAAGGATGTATTAGGTAAATGGTCAGTATTTTTCTTCTATCCTGCAGATTTCACATTTGTATGTCCAACAGAATTAGTTGATATGTCAGAAAAATATGAGTATCTTAAATCAATTGGAGTAGAGGTTTATTCAGTAAGTACAGACACTCATTTTACTCATAAAGCATGGCATGATACATCTGAAAGCATTAAGAAAGTTCAATATCCAATGCTTGCAGATCACACAGGAGCACTGAGTCGTGAATTTGGTGTACTAAACGAAGATGACTACACAGCATACAGAGGTACTTTTGTAGCTAACGCTGAAGGTGTTGTAAAAGTACTTGAAGTAACAGATGGGCCAATTGGTCGTAATGCAAGCGAATTGGTAAGAAAGATTGAAGCTGCTCAGTTCGTAGAAGCACATAATGGTGAGGTTTGTCCTGCAAATTGGGAAAAAGGAAAAGAGACTCTTAAGCCAAGTATCGATCTTGTAGGTTTAATTTAATTATAACCCCAAACAGTACCCTCTGCTCAAGCTAATTGGTTATCCAATAAATTTGTTCAGAGGGTATTTTGTATTTATTTTTATATTTTCCATAAGTAATTAACACAATATTTTCTAAAAACTACACAGAAATGCTTGATAAATCATTAAAAGATCAAGTCACCGCAATCTTTGCCGGCATTGAATCAAATTATATTTTCGAAATACACTCCTCTAAAGAACATGAAAGTTATAAAGAACTGGTTGAAATGCTTGAGGATGTTGTTTCTTGTTCTTCAAAACTATCAATAAATTATGGTGAAGGAGATGCATTAGCATTCTCATTACTAAAAGATGGAGTGGCAACAGGAATTACTTTCCGCGGTATTCCAAATGGTCACGAATTCACTTCACTACTGTTATCAGTACTTAACAGCGATGGCAAAGGGAAAAATCTACCCGATGAGTTTATAAAAAACAGAATTAAATCGCTTAAAGGTGATATAAAATTAACTACTTACGTATCACTAACATGTACCAACTGCCCTGAGGTGGTACAGTCGCTTAACCTCATGTCAATATTAAATCCAAACATTTCACATGAGATGGTTGATGGATCTATATATCAGGATGAGGCTAACTCTAGAAAGATTCAGGCTGTACCTGCTCTGTTTGCAGATGGAGAATTGATTCATGTGGGCAGGGGAGATCTAGGTGCACTTTTGACTAAACTTGAAGAGAAATATGGCTCAAAGGGTTCTGTAATAGATAGTGAACCTAAAACATTTGATATGATTGTGATAGGTGGAGGTCCTGCAGGTGCTTCAGCTGCAATTTATTCAGCTCGTAAAGGGTTGAATGTGGCAATATTGGCCGAAAATGTGGGAGGACAGGTAAAGGAAACTCAGGGAATTGAAAATTTAATTTCTGTAGCAACAACCACCGGTGAAGAGTTGACTAGAAACCTGAGGAAGCATATAGAAGAGTATCCAATATCAATTCTTGATCATAGGAGAGTTGAGAAAGTTGAACAGGATGGTTTAGATAAAATCATCTATGTTAAAGGTGGCGAGAAATTTATTACTAGATCTTTGGTAATTGCGACAGGTGCCAACTGGAAGAAGCTTAATGTTCCGGGTGAAAGTGAACATATTGGTAAAGGTGTTGCATTCTGCGTTCATTGCGATGGCCCATTTTATAAAGATAAGAGTGTTGCAGTTATAGGTGGAGGAAATTCAGGTATTGAAGCTGCAATCGATCTTGCCGGAATTTGCTCAAAGGTAACAGTAATTGAGTTTCTAGATGAGTTGAAAGCTGATAAAGTTCTTCAGGAAAAACTTACTTCATTACCTAATGTAGAGGTTGTATTGGGAACAATGACTACCGCAATTGTTGGCAATGGTGAGAAAGTTACAGGTTTGAAAGTAAAAAACAGAAAGACCGAAGATGAGAAAGAGCTTGATGTAAATGGGGTATTTATTCAGATTGGATTAGCTCCTAATAGTCATCTTTTTAAAGATATAGTAAATGTAACACGATTTGGGGAGATTGAGATAGATACTAATAACAGGACTAATATGCCCGGTATTTATGCTGCAGGTGATGTTACTACAGTTCCCTATAAACAGATTATTGTATCGATGGGTGAGGGTGCAAAAGCTGCACTTTCTGCATTCGACGATAAGATAAGAGGTGTTATTTAAAAGTGAGTAAATATGTTTTAAGGGGTATGAGATATAGGTAAATTGTGTATATTTGTAGTTCTAATAGAATTAACTAAGTTAAGTGATATAATCTGCATGAGTTTACGTAAATTTCAACCCCTTTTTGCTACAATCTTACTAGCATGCTTGGTATCAGCATATTCATTCTCTGTATCGGCACAGAATTACCCCATCTCATCGAGTGATAATATTTATGAAGAACCTGATATTATGCCAATTTTTGTTGGCGGTACAGGTGAGATGCATAGTTTTATTTCAAAAAATTTGAGTTACCCCGCCGATGCAGTAGAGCGTAATGCACAAGGATTGGTTGTTTACACATTTGTTGTAGAGAAGGATGGTACTTTATCTAATTTCAATATAATTCATAAGGCTGATCCACTATTAAATGATGAAGCTCTTCGTATTTTAAAGAATATGCCACCTTGGCGACCAGCTAGACATAAAGGTGAAATTGTGAGAGCAGAAACATATGTGCCAATGTACTTTAAGTTAAACAAGAATGCACAGGGGCAACAATCAACAAAAACATCTAGTTCTGCTACAGCAAAGGCTTATGCAAAGACAGACAGATCAATATTAGAGAATAACGAAATATTTACCATTGTTGATAAAATGCCAGAGTATGAGTATGGTGAGAGTGGATTAAGTAAATTCATAGCTCACAATATTCGTTACCCTAAAGAAGCTATGCAACAAGGTGTTGAAGGTAGAATTTTATGCTCGTTTATAGTCGGTACCGACGGTTCTATCTCTAACATTGAGGTTGTGAACGGTCTTACAAAGGATCTGGATGATGAGGCTATTAGAGTTTTGGGATTAATGCCAAAATGGAAAGCAGGAGAAAATAATGGTGTAAAGGTGAATGTTAAATGCCTTCTTCCTATCGATTTTAATATTGACGAGGAACCAATACCTTCACTTTAAGCAGCTATTTAAGAGTTAGCTGTATCTTTCTAAGCCCCTTATCTGTATTGATATATAAATTAAATGGGGTTTCACCATCAATCTCAGCATCTCTGATATCACTTAACAAAAAAGAGGAATAAATCATTTTAGGATATCCTCTTGGGTCGTTATTACGTGAATGAGAAAAATAGAGATCTATATAATTAGAATCCATATCTCGTAAAAGAGATATTTTATGTTGTAAGGAGTTATACTCAATCTCATATATCATATTAAGATAATCACCTCCAACCCAAATACTTTGGATTTTTATAGGCTCTTTAAAGTATGATTCAGGGTAACCAGAGTTTTGAACTTTTCCTGTATAAATCGGTGAGACGCTATTTATCTTTACAATATTACTGTTGGAAGGCACCCAGTTTAGTATTACTCTTATTCCATCTTCACTTTTGAATTTTATATCTTCTTGAGGTGTTAAAATTGTACCATTATCCAACTTAAAACTATAATTGCCACTCTGCTTTATCACTGTAGCAAATTCCACCATGTAATCATCTATTCTTTGTATCTCTTTATCGCATCCGACAAATGTGAAGAGAAACAGGATTATTAAAATCCTGCGTACAAAATGTAGTGACTTAACCCTTAACGCCCTCATCGATTTATTAGTTGTACCGCTTTTTTTATTATTGATCTTTATTTTACGTTCAAATAATTTTTAACCGTGTTGCCATACATCTCAACAATCTTCATTCGCAGAAAATCAACATCTTTATTTGGTATATCAATTTTAGCAATTTGACCTTTTAGATAGGTTTCAAATTTAGATTTATCATCTTCGCTATATTTATCGTTGAATGTGTTGGTACCCGACATTAAATCATATGCGATATAATTAATTGGGTAGAATGTGTAGTTGAGATAAATCTCTTTGTCGATAATATCTGCAACATACTGAAGTACTTCGGCTCTTCCGATTTCGGTAGGGATATTTAGAAGCTGAGAGTTGATGGGGTTGCCAATTTTAAATTGAACTCTTCCTTTAAAATTGACTATTCCTGTATACATATTTTCAATATCGTCGGCCTGGCTCTTTTTGTAATCTTCATTATCGCGCTTAAGCTGAAACTCTTTTGCCTTTAGAAAATCGCACGGATCATATTCATATGAAATTGAGAGAGGAGTGATGTTTAGCTGTTTTATTGCTTCAATTGGATTTGATTTGTTGCTTAAAGTCAACATCTTTAAAAGACTAATTTGTGTTTTATCGTTTGAGTCCTTGGCTCTTCCTTCTCGCTGTGCAAGCCAAATCGATTGGTTTCTTTCAGTTATAGAATTGTTTATATAATTAGAAAGATTGCTCGAAACCTCAAGCATTTGTCGCACTGAAACACCTCTTTTAACGATAAAACTCTTATTAATTCTAACAAGTTTCTCTATCCAAGGGTAGATTAACAGATTATCGCCTATCGCTATTTCAGTTGTATTGGTTTTTTTATCGAAAAGCAATATGTTAAAGAAAGCAGCATCCAAAACAATGTCGCGATGGTTGGAGATAAAAAGTCGCCCTTCACCTAAATCGATATTTTCCCAATTACTGCCATTCATTTCAGACGTTGTCTTTTTTATCAGACCCATCATAAATGGATACACAGCAACTTTTTGGAAATCATTTGTCGATTTGCACTGTAAAAGTTGAGCAGAGAACTCCTCCCATGTGTGAGGTTTTATCAACGGTTCAACAACCTTTTTAAAGTTGTTATCTGTAATTAATTGTTCAATTGCTTCAGGTACTTCGTTATCGAGATATGGCCTGATGTCGCTGAATATGTCGTTATTAGTACTCATAAAGATTTGGATTTAATTTTTCATGTTCTGTCTCAATAATATCTGTCAATACATCGCTCATATTTAAACCAGCCGCTTTTACCTGCTGAGGTATAAAGCTGGTTGCAGTCATTCCGGGTGTAGTATTGATTTCGAGTAGTATAGGCTGATTATTCATTATTATATAATCGGCCCTTATAATTCCTTTTGCACCTATAATATTGTATATTCTTTTTGTCTCTTCCTGAATCATTAAGGCAATTTCTTTATCGATACGAGCCGGTGTAATTTCTTCAACTTCACCCATATATTTTGCATTATAATCGAAAAATTCATTCTTGGTAACAACTTCAGTAAGAGGGAGCAAAGTAATACCTTTTTTAGTTTCGAAGCATCCACAGGTAACCTCTGTTCCTTTGATAAAGCTCTCTACAATTACCTCAGGTGCATCTTTAAATGCTTCATCTATCGCACTTCGTAAGGTCGACATTTCTTTTACCTTTGAAGTCGCAAAACTAGATCCTCCAACATTTGGCTTTACGAAAATTGGCAATCCTAACCTGTTTACAATCTCATTGATATCGATAACATCTCCTGTTCTCAGTAAAATTGAATCGGCAACTTTTACGCCAAAACTCCTGAGAAAATTGTTACAGGTATACTTGTTGAATGTTAGTGCTGAAGAAAGTACACCACAGTTAGAGTAGGGTATACCGAGCATATCTAAATATCCCTGCAATACACCATCTTCTCCCGGAGTGCCATGGATAGTGATATAAGCTAGATCAAAATTGATTTTATTACCATCGGCAGTGAAGCTAAAATCGTTTTTATCGATTGGGTAATTACTGTTTTTGTATTCAGCAAGCCATGAGTCACGGTTGATAACAACTTTAAATACGTTATACTTATCCTTATCGATGAACGAGTAGATGCCTGATGCACTTTTTTCTGAAACAATCTTTTCGGGTGAGTAGCCTCCCCATACAATTGCAATATTCTTTTTCATAACCGGTTTACCAAATTATATTTTTACTGATACAGTTCTCTTGAGGCTGTATAATTACGCCATTTTTGTAAAACCTCATTCATATCTTCGGGAATCTCACTATCGAGATATATCTCTTCACCTGTACGAGGATGTATGAATCCCAATGTTTTTGCATGGAGTGCTTGTCGTGGACATACTTCAAAACAGTTGTTTACAAATTGTTTGTATTTTGCAAAATGAGTGCCTCTTAGAATTTCATTTCCTCCATACCTTTCGTCATTAAAGAGAGTATGTCCGATATGTTTCATATGTACTCTTATTTGGTGTGTGCGACCTGTATCGAGTTTACACTCTACTAATGTTACATATCCAAATCGCTCTAACACTCTATAATGAGTTATAGCAGTTTTACCATGATCGCCATCCGGAAAAACTTTCATAAGCATTCTGTCTTTTGGATCTCGTCCGATATTTCCTTCTATTGTACCGCTATCATTTTCAGGATCTCCCCAAACAAGTGCGTTATAAAGCCTTTTTGTCTCTTTCCTGAAAAACTGAGCAGATAGATTTGTTTTAGCTTCAGGTGTTTTGGCTATCAAAAGTAGACCAGAAGTATCTTTATCTATCCTGTGAACAAGCCCCAGACGGGGATCTTCAAGATCTTTTATATTATCGTAGTTAAGATGATATGCAACTGCATTTACCACTGTACCTGTATAGTTCCCATGACCAGGGTGAACAACAAAATTTGGTGGTTTATTAATAACCATTAAGTCGTCATCTTCATAAACTATATTAAGAGGAATATTTTCAGGTATTATTTCTAATTCACGCTTTGGCCATTTTAGAACCAAAGTAACTACATCGAGTGGCTTAACTTTATAATTAGACTTTACAGGTGTTCCGTTTACAAGGATAAAGTTTGCATCCGCGGCCTGCTGTAATCTATTGCGGGATGTCCCAACTATACGAGTGGTTAAAAATTTATCGACTCTCAAAGGACCCTGACCTTTGTCTGCAACAAATCTATAATGCTCGTACATCAATTCGGGGTTATCTGACTCTTCTATGATTTCTATATCATCATCAGACATAAAATCAATATTGCTATCTTCTTCTATCACAAAAATGAATATTTAGAAAAACGATTCGTCAAATTTTCCACTTTCAGAAGAATTATTTAAATTTTGATCTTCTAGTTGAACAGGATCAATAATCTGTTCTCCATTCACATCAAGTGAATCTGAAAGTTGATTGCTGCTAACTACCAGATTCAGAGATGAACCAGCAGGTATTTTTTCATCAGGAGTAAGAGGTTTGCCTTTATATTCAACAGCCATAACTAATCCCGAAAATTCAGAAGGTACATGTTCTATGGAAATCTGTGTAAATCCTAACGAGTTTAAAAGTGCCAAAGCTTGTCGAGATGAATAATCTACAAGTCCCGGAACAGCGATCTGCTGAGGGTTCTTTGAAAAGATTGTTACATATATAGATCGTCCTTCTTTTACTTTATTGTTGGCTTTTGGTGATTGATCCATTATGGATCCGGGTACTGCATTGCGATTATAAATTGAATCTACAATTTCAATAGAAAGTCCTTTTGCATTTAATATTGTACTTGCTTCATTTACTTGTAATCCATCCAATTTTGGTACAACTATATTCTGTCCGTGTCGTGTATAAAAGTGTAGAAACAGGAGAGTAACTAAAATAAGTATAACTCCTGTAACAATAATCATTGCAAGATTCCTTATTATAGGATTTTTAAAAAATGGTATGATTGCTTTCTTTTTATTCATAACTTATGCATTAGTTGTTACTTGAAGTTATATGTAACTACAAAAATAGTAAAAATTTAGCAGTAGATGAAGAGCAAATAAAAAAACAGGAACGCGGTATACCGAATCCCTGTTTTTCTTCACGACTTATTCAAATGATGCGTGATATACTTTAGTAGTTTCTACTGCGTCGCAAATAATTAATATTCGTCAGATACAGTTAATCTTACTCTGCCTTTTGCACGACGAGAAGCAAGTACTTTTCTACCGTTCTTTGATGCCATTCTTGAACGGAAACCGTGTTTGTTTTTTCTTTTTCTGTTTGACGGCTGATATGTTCTTTTCATTTGACTATATATATATAATTGTTTATTTTCTTTCGACTTACTATATTTACGGGGTGCAAAATTAGATAAAATAATTAAAAGTACCAATTATATATAGGAGAAAATTTATATTCAGCGTTTTAATTATATATAAAGCATGAGCGACAAAAAAAAATGAAAAAAAAGAGAGTTTTTCCTGAAAATGTTTTGCAGTTATAAAAAAACGCTCTATATTTGCACCCGCAATTTGAACGTTGGTTCATTTTAACACAAGGGTTAACGCCCAACATAAGGCCCATTCGTCTATCGGTTAGGACGCAAGATTTTCATTCTTGAAAGAGGAGTTCGATTCTCCTATGGGCTACAAATAAAAAAGGAAATAAAGTCAAGAAAATGGCAAATCATAAATCAGCAGTTAAAAGAATAAGACAAGCAAAAACTTTGCGTCTAACAAACAGATACGTGTCTCGTACAACTAGAAATAAAGTACGTCAATTCCGTGCAACTGGTACAAAAGAAGAGGCTCAGAAGATGTATCCTGAAGTTTGTTCAATGTTGGATAAGCTAGCAAAGAAAAATATTATTCATCAGAATAAAGCTAATAATTTGAAATCTAAATTAGCTTCTCATTTGAATAGTTTAAGCTGATTTTAGACTAATAAAATAGAAAGAGGGCCGAACAGAAATGTTCGGTCTTTTTTTTGCTAAATATTTCGAAACTTAAAGTTAATTGAGGTTTCGAATTTTAATTTAGCCAGAGATTTAAAAGCCTCTTTAAAAAGATGAAAAACGTTGCAAGAGAGGCGGATTTTTAGTAAATTTGCTCAATTAAATATTCAATTAAAGTAAGAGAAATACAAACTAACTTTCAGATAGTTTAAATAATAGATATAGCATGTCACAAGAAGAAAAAAAAATGGCAGGAGTTGATTATTCAGCTCAAAATATTCAAGTTCTAGAAGGACTTGAAGCTGTACGTAAACGTCCTGCAATGTATATAGGAGATATAAGTGAAAAAGGTTTACATCACTTGGTTAATGAGGTTGTCGATAACTCAATTGACGAAGCATTAGCGGGATATTGCGATGAAATAAATGTATTTATAAATGAAGATAATTCAATAACTGTTACTGATAACGGTAGAGGTATCCCTACAGACTTTCACGAAAAAGAAAAAAAGTCTGCATTGGAGGTGGTTCTTACAGTTCTTCATGCCGGAGGTAAGTTCGATAAAGGAACTTATAAAGTATCAGGAGGTCTTCATGGAGTTGGAGTTTCAGTCGTAAATGCACTTTCTATCTACCTTAAGGCTGAAATTCACCGCTCTGGCAATGTATTTGTTCAGGAATATTCAAAAGGAAAACCATATTCAGATGTGAAAATCGTTGGTGATACAGACAAAACAGGTACAGTTATTACATTTAAACCAGATGATACTGTTTTTACTGTAACTGAATATAGATATGATATTCTTGCTACCAGACTTCGTGAGTTGGCTTTTCTGAATTCAGGTATTACTATTACATTAACTGATAAAAGAACTCCAAAAGAAGATGGAACATTCAAAACAGAGTGTTTCTATTCTGATACTGGTCTGGAAGAATTTGTTCGTTATATCGATAAAAACAGAGAGTCTATTATCAGTGATCCAATTCATATTGTTACTGAGAAGAATGGTATACCTATCGAAATAGCTTTGACATATAATGATACATACAATGAGAATATTTTCTCTTATGTAAATAATATTAATACAATTGAAGGAGGTACACACCTTACCGGATTCAGGAGAGGTCTTTCAAGAACACTAAAAAAATATGCAGAGGATTCTAAGTTACTTGAAAAGGTTAAAGTTGAAATAAGCGGAGACGATTTTAGAGAAGGTATAACTGCAGTACTATCCGTAAAAGTAGCTGAGCCACAGTTTGAGGGTCAAACAAAAACTAAGCTTGGTAATAATGAAGTTATTGGAGCAGTTGATCAGGCAACAGGTGAAGCTCTTAGGAATTATCTTGAAGAACATCCAAAAGAGGCAAGAGTTATTGTTGATAAAGTTATACTTGCCGCAACTGCACGTCAGGCAGCTAGAAAAGCTCGTGAGATGGTACAACGAAAATCTCCTCTATCCGGAGGCGGTCTCCCCGGTAAACTGGCCGACTGTACAAGCAAGGATCCCCTATTGAGTGAAATTTTCCTTGTTGAGGGAGACTCTGCAGGTGGTACAGCTAAACAGGGTAGAGATAGAATGTTTCAAGCTATACTTCCATTGAGAGGTAAGATTCTGAACGTTGAGAAAGCTATGCCTCATAAAGTGTTGGAGAGCGATGAAATAAAGAATATTTATACTGCACTAGGTGTTTCAATTGGTACAGAGGAAGATTCTAAAGAACTAAATATCGATAAGCTTAGATATCATAAAATTATATTAATGACCGACGCGGATGTTGATGGAAGTCACATTGATACATTGATACTAACCTTCTTTTTCAGATATATGCGTCCTCTAATCGAGAAAGGATATATATACATTGCTACACCTCCATTATACCTTTGCAAAAAAGGAAAGATTGAGCAATATTGCTATGATGAACGTCAGCGAAGAGAATTTATAGATAAATATGCGGATGGAAATGAGAATGCTATAACCACACAGCGTTATAAAGGTCTTGGAGAGATGAATGCTGAGCAACTTTGGACAACTACTATGGATCCTGTTAACCGTATGCTTAAACAGGTAACAATTGAGAATTCAGCCGATGCAGATATTGTTTTTACAATGCTTATGGGTGAAGATGTTGCTCCAAGACGTGAATTTATTGAAGAAAATTCACGCTATGCTAAAATAGATGCTTAGTTGGATTTCTATTCTTTAAATAACGAGGATTACTGATTCATTATAATATATCGATCATGCGATTAATAATATGACTAATGAGGCTTCCTGATTGTTTACAAAACAAAGATCAAGCAATAATAGTTTCTCCCTCGGGAAATATTGATGAAAATCTTGTTTACGATACTGCTGAAATTCTTAAAGATTGGGGTTTAAATACTAAAATCAGTAAATATGCCCTAAATAAGAACGGTCGTTTTAGTGGTACGATAGATGAACGATTGCATGACCTTCAGGAAGCTTTTGATAATCCTAACATTAGACTTATTTTTTGTTCCAGAGGAGGATACGGTTTAGTTCATCTGCTAGATAAACTGAATTTCGAAGGAATAAAAAAGTACCCTAAATGGGTGCTTGGTTTCAGTGATATCACAGCACTTCACTCAGCACTTCAAGTCAATGGGATTGCATCATTACATGCACCCATGGCTAAATATTTTTCCGAAAATGGTGCTAAAGATTTGTCTGTACTATATACAAAAAGTTTATTGTATGGGCAGTCATTTTCTTATGAAATACCGGTTATAGAAGGCTTTACAAATAGTTTCCAGGGACATGCAAAAGGAAAACTTTTTGGAGGAAATTTATCTGTACTATGCGGGTTAATAGGTACTCCATACTTTTCGGTTCCTGATAAAGGTATTTTATTTTTAGAAGATATAGGTGAAGCTCCATATAGAGTAGATCGAATGATTTATCAACTTAAGCTTGCAGGAATATTCAATAAGATAAGTGGTTTAATATTAGGAGATTTTACCGATTACGATGAGGACGAAAGGATGTATTGTTCTTTAATAGAATCGATTTTAGATGTAACTAAAGAGTATAGATTTCCAATAGCATTAAATTTTCCTGCCGGGCATGACAAGATAAATTTCCCTCTTATTTTGGGAAAGTCTGCTGAATTAATAGTTGAGAAAGATAAAATAAAATTAATACAATAACTAACTATATATAATATAATACAATGCAATTAAACATGGAATTACTACTACTTGTAGGGTCGATATTGTTCTTTATAAGTATGTTAGTTGGTAAAGCTGGTTCTAAATATGGAGTACCTGTATTATTACTATTCTTGTTTGTAGGGATGATTTTTGGGTCAGATGGATTTGGTCTTGCATTCGAAAATGTACAAGTGGCACAAATTATCGGTTCCATATGTTTAATTATGATTCTTTTTTCTGGTGGTCTTGATACAAAGTTTGATGACATTAAGCCAATTTTATGGCCGGGAGTAATACTTGCAACAATTGGGGTTCTATTAACGGCAATTGTAACAGGGTTTTTTGTTTATTGGTTATCTGGAATGATGTTTCCGGCAATGGGTATTGGTCTAACCACTGCAATGCTTCTTGCTTCTACTTTTTCATCTACAGATTCTGCATCTGTATTTGGTATACTTCGTTCTAAAGGCTTGGTATTAAAGAATAACCTTCGCCCAATGTTGGAGCTTGAAAGTGGTAGTAACGACCCTATGGCATATTTGCTCACTATAATGTTTATCCAAATTATTGGATCAGGAAGCAATCCCGATTTTGCAAAGGTAGCGATAATGGTTGTTATACAGCTACTTGTAGGTGCAATTGCAGGTTATATACTTGGGAGATTAACAGTTAGAATTATAAATCTAATTAGAATGCCAAATTCAGCGCTTTATCCTATACTTTTAATCACAATGGGAATATTCATATATGCAGCAACTTACTATCTTAAAGGAAATGGATATCTAGCAGTATATATAGCAGGGCTTGTAATTGGAAATTCTAAATTTTCCCATAAACGCTCTTCAATGACATTTATGGATGGTTTTGCATGGTTGAGTCAGATTCTTTTATTCTTAACTCTCGGTTTACTTGTTAATCCTAGTGAGCTGATTGACGTTCTTGCACCTGCACTTATAGTTTCAGCTTTTCTAATATTCTTTAGTCGACCTCTTGTAGTTTTCTTGACTCTATCTCCTTTTAGGAAAGTTAAATTAAAAGATAAGCTATATGTTTCATGGGTAGGTTTAAGAGGAGCAGTACCAATCATTTTTGCAATCTTACCACTTGCAGTGGGGGATATCCCACATGCTAGATGGATATTTAATATGGTTTTTGTGATTACGATTGTATCCCTTCTCGTGCAAGGCACTTCACTACCTCTGATAGCCAGATGGTTGGGGTTAGCTGAAAAACCACATCAATACAGGGATTTTGAAGATTTCGACTTTGAGTTTGCAGAAGAGATTAAATCTGCGATGACTGAGATTCATATTTCAGAAGATACTTTAAAATATGGTAAGAATCTAATAGAGATGCCATTTCCTGATAATACACTTGTCGTAATGGTAAAAAGAGGTGATAGATATTTTGTTCCTACCGGTATTACAGAACTTTTCGCAAATGATAAACTTCTCGTAATATCAGATGATGAAGATGCACTTAAAGAAACTTACAGGAATATTGGCATCTCAGATTATTCATATCAAAGAAATAAATAGAAAATTAAAGAAAATGAGTCATTTTAAATGGGTTTCTATTATTGTAATAATTCTTGTAGGATTATTCTTTTCACTTTCATGCAATTCTTGTCAGTCAAAAAAGCAACCAATTTCAAAGGTGGAATATAATAAAATATCTCCCGACTTTAATTCAGATAGTGCTTATAACTTTGTTGCGAGCCAAGTTGAGTTTGGGTCACGTGTGCCTGGTACAAAGGCACATGTTGAGTGTGGGGATTACTTGGTTTCTAAACTTGAAGAATTTGGAGCATCAGTAATTGAACAGAAAGCTGTTGTAACACATTACGATGGAAATAAATTAGAAATAAGAAATATAATAGGTGTATATAATCCTGATGCACAAAAGAGAATTCTCCTTTTTGCTCATTGGGATTCGAGACCATTTTCTGATGAAGAGACTGATCCAAATAACCACAATTTACCTGTTGATGGGGCAGACGATGGTGCTAGTGGAGTAGGAGTACTGTTAGAAATTGCACGTCAGTTAAATACAACCCCAGTTGATTTAGGTGTTGACGTAATCTTTTTTGATTTAGAAGATTGGGGACAACCATCATTTTCAAATAAATGGATTGATGGAGATTGGTGGTGCGTTGGATCTACATACTGGTCTAAAAACCCACATATAAAGAACTACAAAGCGCAATATGGAATTCTTTTAGATATGGTTGGTGGTGCAAATGCCACTTTCATGAAAGAGGGTTATTCATTGCAATATGCATCTAATGTAGTTGATAAAATATGGAGTACAGCTTTAAAGTTGGGATATGGCAACTATTTTGTTCCGAACAGAGGTGGATTTATTACTGATGATCATTTACCGGTGAACCAATATAATAGAGCACCAAGCGCTAATATCATCAATTTAAAAACAAATACAAATACAGGTTTTGCTCCATACTGGCATACTCAGAAAGATGATATGCGCAATATTGATAAAAACACACTCAAAGCTGTGGGTCAAACAGTACTTGAGGTTATTTACAACGATAATAAGAATTGATTACTAATAATCCTATTTCAGTATATAAATAATAATTTTCAAATTTAATTAGTATCATTTTTTATATAGAAGTATACTAATTTATAGAGAAACAATTAATGATGCAAACAATAGAAGATATACAACAAGAGATCATAGATGAGTTTAGTATTTATGAAGATTGGATGGATAAATATTCACTCATTATAGAATATGGGAATTCACTAGAAAAATTAGACGACAAATATAAAACACCCGAAAATATTATTCAGGGATGTCAGAGTCGTGTATGGTTACAAACCGATTATAGAAATGGGAAGTTGTATTTTCAGGCAGAAAGTGATGCTATTATTGTGAAGGGACTGTTAGCATTAGTCTTGAAAATATTCAATGAACGAACACCTGTCGAAATAATTAATGCCGACCTGAGGTTTATGAAAGAAATAGGGTTAAAAGATCATCTATCTCCCACGCGCTCAAACGGACTATTATCTGTTATCAAACAGATTAGATATTATGCAATAGCTTTTAATGCTAAAGAAGAGAAGAGTCAGATGTAGTTCAACCTACATTCTTGCTCAACTCTTCAGATCTGTTTCTTGCAGCATCCAGAACCCCTTCAAAATGTTTCCCAATCTCATGGCTACGGAAATAATCTAATCCGGCTTGTGTTGTCCCTCCTTTACTAGTAATATTTTTAATAAGCTGTTCGATACTGTAGTCCTTTTGGTTCTGCAAAAAATATAGAGTAGTTCCTCTTGTTAATTCAAGAAGTAATTCATCGAGCAGGGAGCCTGATAAATTAAACTCTTTCATTTTATCTTTAAATATCTGAATAAAAGCAAGGATAAATGCAGGTCCACTACCAAATAGAGATGTGAAAAGGTCGAAAGCTCCTTCCTCAAGCTTCACAACCTTACCCAATTTTCCCAATATATTGAATACCTGTTCACCTTTCTCATTGTCAGGTTGATTGGAGTAAAAAGCAGTTACAGAAGATTTATAAGCCATAGCAAGATTAGGCATTATACGAATTATCAACTGATTCTTTCCCAAATATCCTTCAATAAAATCAACACTTCTTCCAGCTACCGGAGATATTATTGTTTTATTACTAAGATTATATTTTTTAAGATCTTCAAGAATTGTTGAAAGATCCTGAGGTTTAACAGTTAACCATAAAATATCAACATTCGCTACAAGCTCTTCCATTTTCGGATAGAACTTAATATCAACATTCTTTGAAGATCTGGCGAAATATGAGAATTCAATATCATCCTCCTCTTTCAGACCCATATAGACTGCTCTTGCCAAATTTCCAAAACCTATAAACCCATGCTTCATATTATGTTTAATTCTATTGTAAGTTGTTTTTATTCTTAAACCTGGTAAACGGATGCTCTCCATTCATTGCATTAATGATATAATTATGGCGCTGACCGTTTACAATCCACATCTCAACACCATTTTTCATGCAAATCTCAGCAGCATGGATTTTTGAAGTCATGCCTCCAGTACCAAGTAAAGATTTCTTCTCCTCGATATAATCCTGAATAGTGTTTAGATCTTGAACCTCAGTTATCAGTACTGCATCTTTATGAAGATGAGGATTCTTGTTAAATATACCATCAATATCAGAAACTAAAACTAACAGATCTATTTTTAGCGCGGTGGCTACTAATGATGATAACTTATCATTATCACCTAAAACAATCTCTTCAAATGAAACTGTATCGTTCTCATTAACAATAGGAATGTAATCCAATTCCCACAATCTATATATGGTATTGCAAGTGTTTTCCATTGCAACCGAATTCTCAAAATCGTGGTAAGTCAGCAATATCTGAGCAATATTCAATCCAAAAGTTCCAAATATCACATCATATAGCTCCATAAGCTTAGTCTGACCAATTGCAGCCAATGCCTGTTTCGAATCAAGTCGCCTGTTATTTCCGTTAATCTCAACAAATTGTCGTGCAGTTGCAATAGCACCTGAAGATACAATGACAATATCATAAATCTTTTTGAGCTCCACAATTTGTCGTGCCAGGCTCTCAATTACAGCAAATGAGATTCTGTTAGTACCTGCTGTCAGGGTAGAGGTCCCAATTTTTATAATTAATTTTTTCTTCATCTAACTGTTACACCAAATTAAAAAATAGAATCCTATCACTCTCTGATATTTCCTTTACCATAAATAAACCATTTGTTTGTAACAAGTTCCTGAGCTCCGAGAGGACCACGAAAATGTAGTTTCTGAGTGCTGATTGCAATCTCCCCACCAACCCCAAACTGCCCACCATCTGTAAATCTAGATGAAGCATTATGATAAACAGCAGCACAATCAACATTCTCCAAAAAGCGGTCAGCATTTGTAGTACTGTTAGTCGCAATAACAGCAGAATGACCACCTGAGTATCTATTAATCATATCAATAGCACTGTTCAAATCATCAACCAGCGTAAGATATAGCTTTGGCGCAAGATACTCCTCACACAGAGTTTTAGCATCATTCTCAACTTTAATATCTTTGCAAATATCAACAATAGCACTATCCCCCCAGACATCTATTCCTTTCTCTTTTAAGCTGACAACTAAGCTGTTAATCTTCTTCTTTGTATTAGGCAATCTTTTGTGAATAAGCACTTTGTCGATAGCATTGCAAACACTGATACGCTTTTTGCCATTAATAACTAGTTTAACAGCCATATCAAAATCTACATCCTCATCAATTAAAATGAAGTTATTACCCCTTCCGCTAACAATAACTGGAACCGATGAGTTATTTATCACAAAATTGATAAGCGACTCTCCTCCCCGAGGAATAATAATGTCGACACCTCTGTTATTTTCCTTAATAAGTTGTTGTGTTTCAGAGTGATTTAGAATAAGATATTCCACAAATGATTTGTCTACACCACAAACAGATAAAGCTTCTTGCCATAGGTCTGTTAAAATCAGATTAGTATTCAACGATTCTTTTCCACCTTTCAGCAAAATTCTGTTGCCAGCTTTAAAAGCTGTAGCAGCAGCCTCAATTGTAACGTCGGGGCGAGATTCATATATAATTAGAATTTTACCAAAAGGAACTGTCCTGTTAATAATATGCAATCCATCCTCTTTGGTAAAATCATAAAGTACTTTACCTTCCGGGTCCGACTGCATCGCCACTTCATTGAGTGACATAATCATACCATCAATCTTTACATCATCAACTTTTAGTCGATCCTTCATAGAATCATCCATGTCAGGATAAGCCCCCATGTCTTTAATATTGGCCTCAATAATTCTATGTCTATTTTTCTGAAGTAACCCAGACAACAATCTTAAGACTTCGTTTTTAAGTTTTAGTTCCATGTAGTTATGAAAATGAAATAAAATCGTTGCCAAAGTTAGCAATTTATTCTTAATTAGATATAAGAAGTTATACTGTGTAGTTATATACTCATATAATTTATGAATTTATCAATAGAATAATTTAAACTCAATATATTTTAAACTGTTTAATATAAATGAAGTCAGAATGCAGATGAAAAACGAAGAATCATACAATCACACCTTTAAGGCACTATTTCAAAACCTCATTCCATATGTAAAACCATATAAAGGAATGATTACAGGAACACTGTTCTTAACATTAGTTGGCTCATTTGCAGCTCAGGTCAATCCTTTATTGGTAAACGAGACCATAACCAGAGTAGAGGAACTACTTAAACAGCCCGATCCATTTCAGAACGGACTCCGGTTATTAATAGTAATAACATTAATAATGTTGGCAAATGAGTTACTAAATATAGGGATTCAATTTGGACAGAAGTATTTTGGAGAGAAGATACGTATTAGGGTGGGGAGCGACCTGTCACAGGCGGCTGTCGATAAACTCTTACAATATAAAATGTCGTTTTATGCAGAACCAGAGAATCAGACCGGATTGCTGCAGACTCGTATCAATAGAGGAGTAGAGAGCCTTATTAGATTGGTGCAGAACTTCTTCCTTGATATACTTCCACTCTTTTCAACAGCAATAATCGCACTTGTCGTAATGTACAATGCCAATCTTTATGTGGGACTTCTGGCAACAATTATAGTTCCAGCCTATTTCTTCGTTAGTCAAAAACAGGCTGGTCGATTAAAGGGATGGAGAATACAACTCCGGGGACAGCGAGAACGAAAGAATCATGGACTAATAAATATAATCGACTCAATAACCGTAATCAAAAGCTTCGTAAAAGAGAAGTTCGAAGGTGAAAAGCAATATGAAGTTCAGATGGAAATGCTTAATAATCAGCTTCAAACCAGAAGAACAAGCTACGTGTATGAGAGTCTCAAAAGTTTTATTCAGCAGATAGGTGTAGTTCTGATTATTATCCTAACTGTATATCTTGTTTTAAATGGTCAGATGGGTATCGGTGCCATAATGATGCATATCATGCTCTTCCGAAATGTGTCTGCTCCGATAGGTCAGCTCCACAGAATCTATGACGAGATAAACGATGCACTAATCTATGCTGATGGTTACTTCGAAGTGATTCAAAACGAAGATGCAATTGAGATAGGGGGAACATACAAGACTAAAAACATTAAAGGATGGTTTGATGTAAACAACCTCAATTTTACATATCCAAACGGCAAAAAGGCCTTGTCAAATATAAATCTTAAGATAGAGAGTGGAAAAACTACCGCTGTGGTGGGACTTAGCGGAGCCGGTAAAAGTACACTCATCAACCTGCTTTCGAAATTCTACAAACCAGACAGTGGAAATATTTACCTAGACAATATAGATCTTGAAGAGTATGAAAATGGCTCACTCAGAAATAATATTGGATTAGTTCTACAGAAGAATCATATATTCAAAGGTACTATTTATGATAATATTAGCTATGGTAAAAAAGATGCAACAAACGAAGAGATAGTAGAAGCATCAAAAAGAGCATATCTTCACGATCAGGTTTTATCGCTTCCCGAAGGTTATAATACAGATGCATCAAACCTGAGCGGGGGTCAGCAACAGCGAATTGCGATAGCACGATTATTTCTCAAAAATCCCCCAATAATTTTTCTCGATGAACCCACTGCAAGTCTTGATGCAATTGCAACAGAACATATCAAAATGAGTCTCGATGCAATAAAAGAGAATCGCACCGTTGTAATAATATCGCACTCACTTTCACAGATTGTCGATGCTGATTATATACATGTGCTAAAAGAGGGAGAACTTGTTGAAACAGGGACTCACGAAGATCTTTATAAGTTAAATGGAGAATATAGAAAGATATTTGATGCCTCTGCGCGCAGTTTAAATATTGATAAGATGATTGATACTCTTGCTGAACATTGATTAGTTATTCCAAATTAATACTTAGTCAACTATCATTAAACCCAACCTAAACAGTTTTACATGTTTAATTTAAGAGATCCATTAATCCAAATTTAACCTCACACCTCCATAAAAATGTCTCGGCAAGCCAGCATAGTAATATCTTGGCTCAGCGTTACCAAAAGCAACAGCATTCACTGTCAGCATAGGCGAGTATAAAAAATCAAACAGGTTATTTATACCGGCAAAGATTTCAATATTACCTAAACCAAAACCCGAAAAACGTGAGCCCGACAACTGAGAGTTAGTCATTTGTGAAGTCGATAACTGAGATCTCTTCATCCTTGAACCCGTCCAACTAACTTTCGGCAATCGATAATAGGCTTTCAAGTTAGTAATAAAATAGCTGTCATTTATTTTTGTATTGGCATCATCAATAAATTGACTGCCTACATACTGAAACTGAGCATCAAGGTTTAACCTGTTTAATGGTTGCCATTTCAAAAGAGCTTGACCAACATGATCGGGAATACCAGGCAGTTTTTTACCATCATATACCTGCTCATCATCAATAAAATCGACAAACTTATTGCGCGACCAGGTATAGTTGGCATTCACACTCATACTTCCTGGAAAAGAAGGAAGATTAAATATCTGCTGTTTAATATTGAATTCTATACCCCAATGTTTAGTTATACCCGCATTAATACCGGTAAAAATATCCTCAGTAACCCTTTTCGTTACCAGCAGATTATCAAGATCAATCATGTAAGCAGTCAATTCAAACTGAGTAGAGTTTCCAAAAAGATTAATTCTGGTGCCCATCTCATACTGAATACCCTGCTCTGGTTTCAAATCACTGTTAATATCCCCTTCCGGCAGTAAGGTCTCCTCTGGTGAAGGCATAGAAAACCCATGTCCAATAGAACCAAACAGAGTCCAAATCTTTGAAGGAGCATAGTTAACACCAAAGCGTGGAGAAAAGATAGCCGGAAAATCACGCTTCCCACTCTGGTCGCCATTATCCGCAAAAAGATCGGTCAACTCATATTTCACACTGTTAACAGCCCCTCCTATCGAAATATTCCATTCATGAGAAGGTCTCAAATAGACCATTCCAAAAATATTTGAGCTATTTCTAGTCTCCCTGTTCTTGTTAATCAACTCATTATCCAGATCCATCTGCCATCTGTAAGAGTCGCTTATCCATTCAAACCCAATCAAAGCATCCCAGTGCGAGGTGTGATATGACAATCTATTTCTTATACCACCACCTCCGGTGCCATCATCTAAATTATTAAAAGGCCTACGCTCATAGCTATCCACCCATCTTCCAAAAATAGTCAGCCTGTTATTCCAGTTCGAATTCAACCTATTAATAAGCGAAACACCCCCAATAGCCCTCTGATACTCTTTATACCCCTCCACATTTTTCCAGTTAGCCGCTGCCGCCCTCGGATTTGTTTCAAACAGGGATTTACCAACTGAACTAGGTAGTTGTGAATACAAATCGGTCAGCAATAAACTATATTCAACAGAAAAAGTCTCATGTTGCCATGCTCCTGTTGAGAGAAAAGTGGTACGTTTATGAGCACTGTTTTCGCGGTATCCATCAGTCTGCATATGCGATAAATTGGCGAACATCTTAAAATTACCCTCTGTGTATCTACCACCCGCGGCCACCTTCATTGTATTATAACTGCCATATTGAATAAGCGCATCACCACTATTCCTATTCACAGAAGGAGTGTAAAGGTTTATATTTCCACCGAGACCAGAACCATAAAGAGCAGAAGCCGGGCCCTTTATCACCTCAACCCTTTCAATACCAATCATGTCGATATCCTCGAGAGTCGATATCCCATCAGAAGAGGTAATCGGAACGTCATTCAGATAAGTTTTTATTCTATTAGTATTGTATGGCGTGCGACTACCCACACCTCTTATAATTATTCTACTGGTTGAATATGTGCCACTATGCATAAACAACCCGGGGATTCCATTAAAAATATGCGATAAATTGTTGCCGTCGTTAACAGCAATCTCACTGCCAGACAATACCGAAATAGAACCTGTAACCTGATGAAGTCTGCTTCCTATCTGAAATGCGTTAACAATCACATCATCCAGATGCAGCGTAGAGTCTGAATCATCATTATAACCTAACTGAGCAGAAGCAGCGGTTGCAATAAATAGAGATATTATTAAGAAGAAATATTTTTTTATAATCATCAATTTAAACCAATAGTTGAGTGGAGCGAAGTTTATAACATTCGCAACGACCTTTGGTTTACCAACAATTAAATTAATTGCTCTTTTTAGCAGGAGTATGTATCTTGTTCATTTTGCTTGCAATCAAAACCGATACCATAGAGTCGCCGGTAATGTTAATCACCGTTCTGCACATATCAAGCGGACGATCAATAGCAAATATCAAAGCAAGTCCGATAGCCATCTTATCTGCAGGAATACCTATCGACTCCAGCACTATAACCAGCATAATCATACCCGCACCGGGAACTGCTGCAGACCCGATAGAAGCCAGTAAGGCAGTCAGAATGATTGTCAGTTGAGCCGTTAAATCTAACGGAATATGCAGCGCCTGAGCAATAAATATCGCTGCAACAGCCTGGTAGAGGCTAGTGCCATCCATGTTTATTGTTGCTCCCACAGGAAGCACAAAACTTGCAACCTCATTATCCACACCCAGATGTTCAGTCACCCTCTCAATAGTCACAGGTAACGCCGCAGCACTCGAACTGGTAGAGAATGCCAAAAGCTGAGCAGGTGCCACACCTTTAAGAAACCACCCCGGCTTCCTTCCTGTAAAAAGAAAAAGCACAGTTAGATAGAAACCCAACATAATTACAAGCCCCAATAATACTGTAAATCCATAATTGAGCAACTTCTGCAAGATGAGCATATCTTCAGAGCTGACAATAATTTGGGCTAGCAGAGCAAATACAGCAATCGGTGCCATAATCATAATAACGTTAACCATCTTCAGAATCACATCATTCAGTGAGTCGAACAGCAACGATAATGGCTTTGCCTTTTTTTCATCAATCAAGAGCATACAGATACCAAATAGGATAGCAAAAAAGATAACTTGCAGCATCAAACCATTGTTACTCATAGCACTAAAGATATTATCCGGTACCATCTCAACTAGAAAATCGAGCGGACCAGACTCCTGTTGTTCTGCAATATTCACACTCTTAGTAATGTTGCTATCACCAGCATAAGTGGCAGTCAGCTCTTCAATAGTTTCTGGTGGCAGTCCAACACCCGGCTTTATCAAGTTAACCAGTACCAAGCCTATAATAATAGCGATACATGTGGTAAGAATATAAATAGCAATTGTACGAATACCAATAATCTTGAAAGTCGATATATCCTTCAAATCCGACACCCCCTTCACCAGCGATACCAAAATAAGGGGTATAGCAATCAGTCTGAGTAAACGAATAAATATAGCTCCAAATGGTGCAATCCAATCTAACACAAAATCCTTACCCCAACTTAATGATCCCATTAGGAAACCAAAAAGTACACCTGCAACCATGCCAATAAGAATCCTCCAATGGAGCTCCAATCTCTTCATCTCAGATATTTTTAATATTTATAAGTTACTCTTTACCTGTCGATACCAACTCTATTTAATATAAAAGCAAACTCAAAAGCAGTATCTTTAATACCATCATACCTTCCGGTTGCGCCTCCATGACCTGAATCCATGTTCATCTTCAGTAGCAAAACGTTATCATCACTCTTCATTGCACGCAACTTGGCAACAAACTTTGTTGGTTCATGAAACAGCACTTGCGAATCATTTATGCCACCGGTTACCAGCATATTAGGATAATCTTGAGAGCTAATATTATCATAGGGAGAATAAGACAACATATAGTTATAATAAATCTCCTCATTAGGATTTCCCCACTCCTCATATTCACCCGTTGTTAGAGGCAAAGTATCATCTAGCATAGTATTTATAACATCAACAAACGGCACCTGGTACACAACAGTCTGATATAGATCGGGCCTACTGTTAACAACAGCACCCATTAGCAGACCACCGGCACTTCCACCCATTGCAGCAAGCTTGTCTGACGAAGTATAACCCTCTTCAATTAACAACTCACTACAAGCTATAAAATCGGTAAATGTATTCTTTTTGTTAAGAAGTTTTCCATCTTCATACCACTGTTCACCCAAGTCGCTTCCACCCCTAATCTGAGCAAGAGCATATACAAATCCCCTGTCTATCAGACTAAAAACGCTGGCACTAAAATATACATCACTGCTCATGCCATAACTGCCATAAGAATAAATAAGAGCAGGATTGGTTCCATCTCTGTCTAACCCCTTTTTGTAAAGCACTGCCATAGGCACTTTTACTCCATCTTTAGCTGTAGCCCATAACCGCTCAACTACATAATCATCTGGGTTAAATCCAGATGGAACCACCTGCTCTTTCAATTTGTTAGTCTCCATTGAAGCAATATCATACTCAAACAGGGTAGTCGGCCTGTTTAGCGAAGTATATGAATACCTGAATGTAGTAGAATCATACTCAGGATTTCCGCTTAGCGTAGCATTATAAACAGGTTCTGGAAAATGAATAATCTTATCCTCACCACCCCCAACAGGCTTAGCCACAATCTCGCACAAGCCATTACGCCTCAGTTCAAGAAGCACATATCCCTTCAGAATATCAATACCCTCAATCCTGACATCATCTCTATGCTGTACAAACTCCTTCCAGCTTTTCATATCATCATAGCCGGAAAGTGGAGCCTCATAAATTTTTCCGTTTAAGCTCTCTCTATCCTTATATCTAACAAAAAACTTCTCTTTATGCGGATAAACAAAATATTCTACATCCTGCACACGAGGCATAAAAACCTTAAACTCATCGTTAGGCTTGTCTGCCGAGATAAAACGCTCCTCCGAGGTGGTGGTACTTGCGCTACCAATAAAGATAAACTCTCTAGTCTTGCTTGCAGATACATATACATTAAACCTGGTATCCCTCTCCTCATAAACAAGCGCACCATCCTGCTCATCAAGCTTCTGACGGTAAACTCTATATGGGCGTAATGTGTTATCAATCACAGAATAAAAGAGGGTCTGATTATCATTTGCCCATGCAGAAGCAGATGCACCTTCAACAGTAAATCCAATATCCTCACCACTGTTAAGATCCTTAATTTTCATCACAAACTCAGCATAAGATCCTGTTTCGTTAAAGAAATAGGCAACTTTGCTATTGTCGGGACTAACCGAGTAACCGCCAAAAATAAAAGCACTATGACCCTCTGCCAGTTTGTTAACATCAAATATCACCTCCTCTGCAGCATCCATAGAACCCTTGCGGCGACAGTAGGTACGATATTGCTCACCCTTACCTGTTCTGCTGTAATACCAGTAGCCGTTTCTATACTCCGGATATGTCTCATCATCCTCCTTAATCCTTCCCAAGATCTCATTATAAATAGTCTCCTGCAACCCCTCGGTCGATGCCATAACCATATTAGTATAAGCGTTTTCAGCATTAAGATAATCAATAACCTTTTGGTCGTTTTTATCTCTCATCCAAAAATAGTTATCAATTCTCTGTTTGTCGAAGTTGATAAAAGTATCAGGCCTCACCTCAGCAACTGGAGCGGCATTAAAATCAGATTGTCTTAAAATTTTCACCTCTTTATTTTTACCGATGCAGCCTGTAAATAATAACAAAGCTGCATATATTATTAATAATCCTGTTTTGATAACGTAGTTCATGGTCAACTATATTATTATATTTGAAAAACAAATGTAATAAAAAAAACGGCTTCACAAGAAACAGTATAATAGAGACACTTTCAGAATTCTAGTAATTAGCAAATTAGCAAATAAATATTGACTGCATTTTGTCTTTACATAGTCTCAATTATCCGTATAAAATATTAAGGAGGATATATGCAGGATATAATGAGAGAATAAGGAAGATTGGGACTAAGTCTGTACTAAGTGTTGAGTTGGTATTGTGAACGTTGAATTGTTTGAATGAATTTGAGCTAAAAGTATTAACATAATCAATTATTACAAATAATGTTCATAAATTTGACTGCTATGCTATTGATATAAATAATATGAAAAAAACAGCCATCATACTCCTAACTTCTTTCCTTTCGTTTCAACTGTTTGCTCAGTCTTCTTCATCAGTCCAGATTGTTAAAGACAGAACTTTTGAGCTAGGTTTGTCGATTCGCGGACATACATCGGCACTACCGGCACCAATTGGAAATATTTATCCATACGGAAAGTATAGTGGTGAGGATCCTATATGGTTAGTTGCGCAATGGGGGAGTAAGAATATTTTTAGCAGTCCATACCCCGTAACCAGTAATGATACAATAATTTATGAGAATAGGGCAAAGCGACTTTATTTTATTGCCGATGAAAATGGAAAAAAGAAAGTGGGCCTTGAGGTGAGGGCATCTAAAGAATATACGGCTCCACGAAAAGAGGGTGAGGAGTGGACGCATCTACTAATAGAACAAGGCTTTACTGATAAGGTAATGCTGAAAGATTTAAGTTGTCTAAGATATAATATGGGTGCAAGACTTCTTTTTTGTGAGAATAGGATGAATGGGGAGTTTAACGGGCAACTGCATACAGCGCAGATTACACTGTTTATTACGATACAGAATAGCAATGATGAGTCGTTGAATTATGTCGATTTCTTTTGGTTTGGACTTCCTCTTTATGATTACAGATATGAGGAGATTCCCGAATACGCAGCTGAAGATTTAGGTAAAGAGGATGCAACAAGAAAATTCATATATACCGTAGCTAGTTCACAGTTGTTCAGTAAATCGATGCACTCTATGGAAGAAATTATTATCGATAAAGATATTTATCCTTTAATAGAAAATGCTTTTAAAACTGCACAGGAAAAGGGTTACATGAAAAACTGCAGTTGGGATGACCTCTCAATTACCTCATTGAATGTAGGATGGGAGGTGCCGGGTACCTTCGATTGTGGTATATTGATTGATACACCTTCATTGGTTGCCACTTTTAATTGATTAAGCTGCTGCAATCAATCATCTTATCGTTATAAAACTCAATTAGCTTTTTGTATATAGTCTGAAGCCTCATGATTTGAGGATTACCAATAAGAAACAGCTGCTCGCGGGCACGAGTAATAGAGACATTGAGTTTTCGGTCGACCTTTCCATCACTGCTCATATTACACAAAAACCGTAGTTGTGAAGGCTGATTAATGCAGAACGACATGATAATTATGTTGCGCTGACTACCTTGAAAACGCTCCACAGTTTCGATCATTATCTTTTGTGCGTTTGGAATTGAAGATCTGGACAGCTTGTCTCTTATTAGGGCAATCTGATTTCTGTAAGGAGCAATTATGCCAATAGAGTTGTGATCTATTTCTCTTTCGTTTTGTTCGTAAACTCTGTAGATTGATGCGAGAAGTTCAACTACAATATCTGCCTCAATCTCATTTATCTTGTTGGATGTTACAGGCTTATATAAATTTTGTGTTGAAAGAAAATAGTTTCGCCCTTGAGCAACAAATCTGTCCAGGTGATTGCTGTTGTTGAAGTTCAGATTCCAACTATCGGTTTGCCATTGCATTGCAGTCGATAAGCCCCTGGGATAGAAGTTTTCAGCAGGAAATTCAGCAATATCGGCATGCATCCGACCCTGTTTTGTGAGCTGACTAAATGAATGATTCCAGTTATTATTTATACACCTTCTGAGGAGTCGTTCGAAAAATGAATCGCTACAATCTGTTATTCCTACCTCATTTAAAATTGTATCATTAATTTTAGATTCATCATTATCCTGCAGTACTATGGTAGAGAGTTGATTATGATCGCCAATCATTATAAATTTATCAAATTCGGGAAGTAGGCCTATAATTTGAGGCTCAAGAATCTGCGATGCCTCGTCGATTATAGCAATACCAAACTTTTTGAGTGAGAATAGTTCCGGTTTAGAGATAATTGATGCGAGTGTAGATACCCATATTCGGCAGTTGTCTATAGCATTACGAAGAAGTTCTCTGTGTGTAAAACGATCAGAAACATTTTGCAGCAATCTGTGTCGGTGTTTCTCTGCACATGAGAGCTCACTACCTATCCGAATATAATTTTCGCACTGACCATCATCATATCCAAAAGCAGCATTAATTGAATCACAAAGTTCATCAACAGCCCTGTTGGTGTAGGCAATAACCATTATATTGATATCGGGGTTTTTGTAGTACTCCTCAATGAGTCTACGAGCAAAAATTGAGGTTTTGCCAGTTCCCGGGGGTCCAATTATAAGGAAGTAGTCCTGAGCATTTATCGCCTGTGAAATAATGCCTTCCGGGTAATTGTCTTCTTCCATATTATCACAACTGCTATCTCCAGGGCAACTCAATCCAAGAAGCAGATTCTTTTTCTCCTCAGAGGCTGATATAAATTTGTACAAAGTTTTATACATGTTGTTACAAGAGGAGTCGAGCGAATCGTGCTCAATTGCCCACAACGGGTTATTGTTGAATAGATCGCGATTCTTCTGCTTAAATCTGAAGCGCACCTCTATTTCATTTTCTGCAATATTGACGATTGTTCCTTTGAGTATCTGGTTGTTGAGAACATTATCATTTTCATTCGACTTGGGATATACGATGCAGATATCCCCCTCTCTGAAGTTAACCATTCCCACCTCTTCTCTATTAAAAAGGATCACCATATCTCTCCCCTCATCATTTATATCCTTGATAGATAGATTTTGAATAGCATCGAGTGCTTCTGCCCTTTCACTAAAACTTGTGTTCCATAAAGATGCTACACCCGTGGGAGTTTCATCCTCTATATCGCCTATTTTTTGATGGTAGAGTTCTTGTGATATGAATTTTATATAGCGAAAGAGGTAAGTTCTTTCCAACTGACTGCAATTGGTCAGTGCTTTTTCAATTTTATCAATCTTGTTTATATAGAACTTTGGCAGTTTATAAATCTCATTAACCTGTTGAAACATTGCGCTGAATAGTTCCCCAACCACCTCTGTATCACCATTTATAATTTTATACTCGTTTATTATTATATGGTTTCTGAGGTTGAGAATCGACTTCTCAATCTCACCGTTTATTGTAGCCTTTCTTAAATTTTCACCGGGGTTATTTGCTGCAGCATAGAGGATTGATGCATTTATATTTATGCTGCCAAATACACTTTCTACCATCAATCGATAAATATAAGTCTGAATCATGTGATTGAGGCTTATTTTTGAACTGTTGTGAGTGGGATAGGGGAGTTGGCCCGACTTAAGCTCTATGATTGAGGTATTTGCCGTTTCAGGATCAGCGTAAAGCATATCTAGCCTTCCCTGAAAACCATATCCGGCACTGAAGAAAGTGGGCTCTAGAGTGCAGTGGTTTAAGTCGATACCCAACTTAGGTAAATCCTCTTTTACTACCCTTTTTATATTCTCGAAACGCTGTTGTGCGTTATGCATAAATGTGCGGAAGTCGCTGTCGGACTTGATATCTTCGCAACTGGTATATTCGAAAGGCGATTGCTTAAAAGAGTTCGAAAAAGCTTCATTGAATGTTACTTTATCAATATCAGAAGAGAAAACCAGTTCGTCGAGGAAGTAATTTGCAAGATTACCCAAAAGGATATAAGATCGGTTATCTATGGTTTCGAATCTGTTGCGAAAATAGTGCAGTGGCGAGATAAGATAGTCTTGAAAACACTCGGCAATGGCCGAAGCATCAATTAGGTAGTCGGGCTCCAAGACAATGTATGTTGGCACCAGGTATCCATCTTCATCAATTCTACAGTTGATAATATTTAGTTTAGCACCTTCCCATATTTGCTCAACTGAGCTGGAGAACTCAATGTTTTCGGGAAAAACACCATATCTTACGATTAAAGATCTTTCCCTATTTTCAGGTGAAAAGCATATAAGGAGTTTTCTCTCTTTATCGATTTTGAGTAGTTCAGCATTAATTATTTCTGGAAGGGGCATTGAATAGCTTTGTTTAATTAATATCAAAAGTACAAAATTTGATTATCTTCGCAAAAAGAAGCCTCCAGCTTAAAACATTCGTATCTTTGTATGTTGTAAATAACAAAATAAGTGTCTGTAATTATGTCTGAAATATGCCCTCTTTGTGGAAATAGACGTTTAGATGATTCTCTTTTTTGTGCCGATTGTGCGAAGAAGGTAAAATCTGATTATGAGGTGGATGTACCTGAAAAGATTAAATATCCTGTAAACAATCAAATAAATAAAAATAATACATTTCATAAAAAAGAGGAAGGTCCTAAGCAGAGGGTTGAAGAAAAAGTTAGTGAGGAGAAGGTAAATTCAACCAGAGAGGCATACAATAAAAATATTTCTGATAGCAGAGAACCTGTAGTAAATAAATATAGGTCGGCTATAGAATCTGATAATAATAATTTTGCAACAAATAGAGAACCTTTAGAAGATATTTATACTACAAAAAACAGGAAAAAAGGTAGCGTTTTATACAGAATACTATCTGTGATTTTGATTATTACAGCTTCATATTTTCTGTTTTATAAGTTTGTGCTTCAAAGGAATCTTGATAGAAGTGCTTGGGAAGTTGCACTTAAAGAGAATAGTGTTGATAGCTATCTTAAATATATAGAGAGTCACCCTTCGGGTGCACATTTTGATGAGGCTCAAGAGGGATTGTTGACTTTAAAGCAGCTTGAGGCTTCAGTCTGGGAGGCATTGAAGGCTTCGGATAATATCTCGGAACTGAAAGATTTTATTCGTCAATATACAAATTCTCCATATATATCTTTAGTTGAGTTGAGACTCGATTCTCTCTCATGGGTTGAGGCAGTGACAACAAACTCTGCTGCCTCTTATTATGAATATTTGGAGGTTTCACGTCGTGGTGATTTAAAAGGCGATTATATTAATGAGGCCCAGAGAAGATATGAGTGGCTTTATCAATCGGAACCGATTGATGATGCTGAAATAGATATGATTAGGGGTAAGGTGAGCAGCTATTATTCATCACTTGAGTTGCCGGTAACATATAATCCGGTTCTTAATAGTATTCAGTACAAAAGATTGGGGAATGGTTATTATGAAGTGAACGTTCCATTAGAAAAAAATGTTTCAAAAAATAGTAGGGTTGAGGTTGTTAAAGGTTATATTGCTCACATAACGTTAAATTCATCTTACGAAGTAATTAGAATTAATGAGACTAAACCATATACAAGTGCCCCTGATTAACTATTAATTTTCATGGAATTTCAACTAACATCTCAATTTGTACCTACAGGTGATCAGCCGGATGCAATTGCTGCTTTGGTTGATGGTCTTAAAAATAATGTGCGCTACCAGACTCTTTTGGGGGTGACGGGGTCGGGAAAGACTTTCACTGTTGCTAATGTAATTAAAGAGATTAATAGGCCAACATTGATACTTAGTCACAATAAAACTCTTGCCGCTCAGCTATATAGTGAATTTAAGAGTTTCTTCCCGAATAATGCTGTTGAGTATTTTGTGTCATATTACGATTACTATCAGCCTGAGGCTTATCTGCCTACAACTGACACCTATATAGAAAAGGATCTTTCGATAAATGATGAGCTGGAGAAGCTGCGACTGGCTGCAACTTCTTCTTTGCTTTCGGGCAGGAGGGATGTAATTGTTGTGTCGTCGGTTTCTTGTCTTTATGGTATTGGGAACCCAGAGGATTTTCAAAAGACAACTGTCGATCTGAAAGTTGGGATGACTTTAGATAGGGATGAGTTGCTTCGTCGTTTGGTATCGAGTTTATATTCAAGGAATGAAACGGCTGAATATGATAGGGGTAACTTTAGGGTAAAGGGCGATACCGTGGATGTATTTCTGGCTTATCACGATTATATTATAAGGGTTATTTTCTGGGGAGATGAGATTGAGAGTATTGAGTCGGTTGACCCTCTTTCGGGTGTAACTATTGAGAGATTTGATACTTATAGAATATTTCCGGCAAATCTGTTTGTTACTACTCAGGAGCGTATTAACAGGGCGATTGATGAGATTTTGATCGATCTTGGAAAGCAGGTCGATTTCTTTAATGAGAATGAGAAACCTTATGAGGCAAGGCGTTTATATGAGAGGGTGACTTATGATGTGGAGATGATTAAGGAGATTGGTTACTGCTCAGGAATAGAAAATTATTCCCGTTACTTTGATGGACGTGAACCTGGAACAAGGCCTTTCTGTTTATTGGATTTCTTTCCGGATGATTATCTTACAGTTATTGATGAGAGTCATGTAACTATACCGCAGATTCGTGCAATGTATGGTGGAGACCATTCTAGAAAGACAAATCTTGTGGAGTATGGATTCAGATTGCCGGCTGCCATCGACAACAGACCGCTTAAGTTTGAAGAATTTGAGGCTTTATCGGGTGATATAATTTTTGTAAGTGCAACACCTGCAGATTATGAGCTTGAGAAATCGGAAGGAATTGTGGTTGATCAGCTGATACGACCTACTGGTCTGCTTGATCCTCCTATTGATGTGAGACCAAGCATGAACCAGATTGATGATCTGCTTGAGGAGATTCATAAACGTGCAGAGGTGGATGAGCGGGTTTTGGTAACTACATTGACTAAAAGGATGGCTGAGGAGCTGACCGATTATCTGACTGAGAGTGGTGTAAGATGTAATTATATTCACTCTGATGTGGAAACTTTAGACAGGGTTAAGATAATGGATGACCTCAGATCGGGTTTGTTTGATGTGCTAATTGGAGTGAATCTGTTAAGGGAGGGGCTTGATCTTCCTGAGGTGTCGCTGGTTGCTGTGCTGGATGCTGATAAGGAGGGTTTTCTGAGATCTCACCGCTCACTTACACAGACAGCCGGAAGGGCAGCCCGAAACGTAAATGGCAAAGTTATTTTCTACGCAGACAGGATTACAAATAGCATGAAAATGACAATTGATGAGACCAACAGAAGAAGAGAGAAACAGATGAAATATAATGAGGAGCATGGTATCACTCCTACGCAAATTAGGCGTGCGCAATCGTCGGCATTAAATAAAGATCAGACTTCAGCTGCTCAGGCTAAGGCTTATGTTGAGCCAGAATATAGTTCTTTAGTTGCTGAGCCGATTGATAAATTTGCTACCAAAGATGAATTAAATGCTAAGATTGAGCAAACTCGAAAAGCTATGCTTGCTGCAGCTAAGAGACTTGAATTTCTTGAGGCGGCACAATTGCGAGATCAGCTTGCAATGCTTGAGGAGAAGTTATAAAATAAAATATATATATGAAATCAGACATTCAAATTGCGAGAGAAACACCATTAAAGAAGATTAAAGATTTAGCTGAAGCGATTGGCATTCCTAGGGATGAGGTTATTGGCTTTGGCAGGCATATGGCAAAAATACCTGTAGAACTGATAGATAATAAGAAAATTGAGAAGAGTAATCTAATTCTAGTTACTGCAATTACTGCAACAAAAGCTGGAATTGGTAAAACTACTGTGTCGATTGGTTTGGCGCTTGGGCTTAACAAGATTGGGAAAAATGCTGTTATTGCTCTTCGTGAACCATCGCTGGGACCTGTTTTTGGCATGAAGGGTGGGGCTGCCGGAGGTGGCTACTCTCAGGTTTTGCCAATGGAGAATATCAATCTTCATTTTACAGGTGATTTTCATGCCATAACAACTGCTCATAATACTATATCTGCTCTACTCGATAATTATAATACTCGTGTTCAGGGTACTGGAGAAGCTTTAAAAGAGGTGCTCTGGAAGAGAGTGCTGGATGTGAATGACAGAAGTTTGAGATATATTGTAACAGGATTGGGCCCGGGAAATGGTATTCCACAGGAAGCAGGGTTTGATATTACGGCTGCATCTGAATTGATGGCTATCCTTTGCTTGTCGGAAGATGAAAATGATTTAAGAAGAAGAATTGAAAACATTTTACTTGGATATACTAGAGATGGTAATGCATTTACAGTTAAAGATTTGGGTATTGCAGGTGCTATTACTGTATTGATGAAAGATGCTATCCACCCTAATCTTGTTCAGACTACAGAAAACACTCCTGCATTTATTCATGGTGGTCCGTTTGCAAATATAGCTCATGGATGCAACTCTGTTCTGGCTACAAAAATGGCAATGACCTTTGGTGACTATGTGGTGACAGAAGCTGGATTTGGTGCTGATTTGGGTGCTGAAAAGTTCTTTAATATAAAGTGCAGAAAAAGTGGATTGAGACCAAAACTGACAGTCATTGTTGCTACTGCACAGGGCCTTAAGATGCATGGTGGAGTAAGTGAGAAGGATATTAAATTGCCTAATATTGAGGGATTGAAAAGTGGATTGAGCAATCTCAGCAAACATCTTGATAATCTTGCCTCATTTGGACAGTCGGTTGTTGTTGCATTCAATAAATATGCTTCCGATACTGATGAGGAGATTGAACTTATTCGTAGTTTCTGCGAAAGCAAGGGTGTTTCATTTGCAGTGAATGAGTCATTTGCAAAAGGTGGGGAAGGTGCAATTGAACTTGCTGAAAAGGTTGTGGAGGCTATTGAAAAGTATCCGTCAAAAGATTTGGAGTTCACATATAGTGATGAGGATTCTATTGAAACAAAAATATCTAAAGTGGCGACTCAGATTTATGGTGCCCACGATGTAGTTTTAAGTGAAAAAGCATTGAAGAAGTTGAAGCTTATTGAGGGTACTCATTTAGAAATTATGCCTGTATGTATTGCAAAGACTCAATATTCATTCTCTGCAGATCCTAAATGGTATGGGGTAGCTAAAAATTTCCGTCTGAAGATTAACGATTTGGTAATTAACCAGGGTTCAGAGTTTATAGTTGCAATTGCCGGTGAGATGATGCGTATGCCTGGTCTTCCTTCCGATCCACAGGCAAAGCGAATTGATATTATAAATGGAGAAATTGAGGGTTTAAGCTAAACCCTCTTTTTTTGTTCTAGACTATCATTAAATCACTCATGATGCCGTCTGAAATGAAGATGCCTTCTTTTGTTAGTTTTAGTATATTATCCTTTATAATTAGTTTGCCTGATTTAATATGTTGCTGTGCATTTTCCATACAGTAGCTATATATCTCATCGCCAAACATATTTATCATATCAGATAAATTTATTCCCCACATGGTTCTAAGACCAGTAAGTATAAACTCATTATACTTTTCGTTGATTGTAAGATGTTCAACCTGTCTAGGTATCTCTCTCAATTCTGCTCCTTGGATATATTTGATTAGTGAAGATATATTCCATGAACGATCGTAACCATTGTAGGAATGGGCAGCGGGACCAAGTCCAAGATATTTTCTGTTTTTCCAGTATGAGGTGTTGTGCTGCGAAAAGAATCCCTCTTTTCCGAATGCAGATATCTCATATTGGATAAATTTGTGACTTGTCATCCAATCTATTAACATTGAAAACATTGTTGTACTCAACTCTTCATCAACAGGTTTTATCTTTCCTGCTTTTAATAGCGAATACATTCTAGTTTTCTCTTCATAGATAAGATGATATGCTGATAGGTGTTGTACTCCCAGATTAGTTACATGTTCGAGATTATCCCTCCATATCTCAATGGTTTGATCGGGGAGCCCATACATCAGGTCGACACTTATATTGTTAAAGCCGTGGCTCTGTGCTATCTTTACAGAATCTATTGCTTGTTGAGATGAATGGCGGCGACTAAGAAACTTAAGCTCTTTATCATTGAAGCTCTGTATTCCGATGCTTAAGCGGTTAACAGGTAGTTCTGATAACGTTTTTAGATAGTCCTCTGAAAGGTCGTCAGGGTTTGCCTCTGCAGTTATTTCTGCATTTGGGTCTATTCTGTAATTATTGTATAGTACTTCGAATATCTTTTGGAAGTGGTTGATACTCAAACGTGAAGGCGTACCTCCACCGAAGTATATTGTTTTTATTTCCTCAGGGATCTCATCTTTTCTTATTACTGCTTCTTTGCAGATTGCTTCAACAAATTTGTCTATCTGAGATTCGTTTGTAAGGGTATAAAAATCGCAATAAGTACATCTGGTTTTACAAAATGGGATATGCAGATATATACCTGCAGTCCCATTTGTGTTGTTATGTTGAATATTCACTCTATTTCTGTAAGTTTTTTATATGCAGAGAGATATTTTTGTAGTCGTGCAAGATCTTCATGCTTGATATCATTCCATCTTCTAACATCCATATTGTCGGTCAGATCGTTTAATTTTACTCTCACTCCTATAGGATTTTTTAGAACTCGGACAATATATTCTTCATAAGTTTCATTATCCCTTCGGGTCATTGCATCTACACCTTCTATAATTTCATTCGAAAATCCAGCCTCTTCGAGCTTATTTAGAGTCCAATCTGTATCTTCAATAACATCATGAAGTATTCCCACGATTTTTTCCTGAAGCGTGTGACCTGCATTCATTACACGAAATGAGTGTTCTATGTAAGGGCGACCGTTATGAGTGTCGAACTGACCGTCATGTGCTGAAATAGCAATTTCAATTGCATGTTTTAGCTGTTCTGATAAATTCATTGTTTAGATAATATTTCTCTAACAAGAAGTGGTTCGTCTGTTGTAATATAATCAACTTTTTTTGTTATAACACCCTGAATATCTTCGGCATTATTAACTGTCCAAACATTCACTTTTAATCCCAATTCATGTGATTCAGCTACCCAGCCCGGAGTTTTATTAATTATACCTAAATTATAATCGATACCTGCTAATCCCATTTTTTTAATTATTTGTGGAGTAAGATCTCCATTTAAATAATAGATTGGCGCTTCGGGATGAAGTTTTTTTGCTTGTTGCACAAAGTTTATTCCAAATGATATGTATTCAACCCTATCTTGAACTCCTTTTGCTTTAACCATGTCGATTACCTTGCGTGCAAGTTCATCTTCGCTCTCTTTAGTTTTGTGTGTTTTAAACTCAATTATAAGTTTAATGTTTTCGCACTTTTTGAATGCATCGAGATACTCCTCAACTGTAGGTAATGTCTCTCCGTTTGAAAGTTTAACTTTACGTAATGTTGCCAGAGGTGTTTCCTGAACTATTAGACTCTCTCCATTTAGTGTAACATGAGCATCGTGATTTACTACCGGTACGCCATCTGATGACAACCAAATATCTACCTCAGATCCATATACTTTAATCTCATCGGCTTTTATCAGTGAAGCAATTGAATTTTGAGAAGAACCCTCTGTTTTCCAGTAACCACGATGAGCAATAATTTCTTGTGCATTAATATTTACTATTCCTAATAGTAGTAACGATGTAATTGAAAGCAGTATCTTTTTCATATTAAAAGTATTAAAATAATTGTATTTTGATTTATAAAATAAAAGTACCTTATAATATTAATAAGTGAGAAAAATTAAATTCAATAAAAGTTAAAATAAGATGATTTGCTATTAGTTTTCTTCAAATCGAGTTATTTTATACACCCAAGCATGTTGCGAAGGATATTCATCAATTGAAAGTTGTGGAGGTGTTATTATCAATTTTCCTCCTTTAAGCTTCGAATCAATTTTACTTTTGTAACCAATAAGCTCAACTTTATCTGCATTTTTTATATTTGATATGACTATTGGTTCCTTTTTCCATTCTTTAATAATTACATACAGACTTCCATCTTTTTGTGTGAATGATAGATTTGAATCATCTTTTTTACCAGATCTCTTCCAAGTGCTGGAACCATAAATTGCTTCTCCATTTACCTTTAACCAAGCACCAATATCAAGTAGTCTTTCTTGCATTATCACAGGAATCATTCCTGTAGCATCGGGACCAACATTTAAAAGGAAATTACCGCCGTTTGTTACTTTATCGATGAGTATGTCTATCAACTCTTTTGAAGTGAGGTAGTGATCAGTGGTTTCAAAACGATTGTACCCGTAAGAGGTGCCAATACCCCTGCTCTCTTCCCATGGGTGATCGCTTTTGTCACCAATTCCCAAGCTATTGTGAACTAAGTCATACTCAGTTGTGAAATAATCGCCATGTAGGCTTCTGGTTTCTTTGCCCCATCTATCGTTTACAACAACCCTGTTTTTTACAGGTGATTCGTTAAATAACCATGCTAAGAACTGTTCGCTTTTGAGTGTCTTACTGTCATAATCCCATTCGCCATCAGAAAATATAATCTCTGGCTTGTAGTTATTAACAAGCTCTTTCATCTGAGGGATCATATGTGTATCTACCCACTCATCCATTGTTGAAGGTGAGTAGAGTGGATGTGCCCATTCTAATAGAGAATAGTATAATCCAAAATTTAGTCCTTTGTTGCGTACGGCTGTAGAGAGTGTATCAATAATATCGATATGAGGTCCAAGTACCACACTGTTGAAGTGGGGCGTCTGAGTACTTGGCCATAAACAAAATCCATCGTGATGTTTTGATGTGAGTACAACATATTTTGCACCCGCCTCTTTAAAGAGTTCAGCCCAATAATCCGGATTGAAATATTCAGCTTTAAACATTGTTGCAAAATCGGTGTATTTGAAATTATTTCCATAATACTTATTATGGAAATTTGTAAACAACTCATTACCGCTTAAAAGTCGATTATAATAATGTTCAGCATACTTTTCGTATATGCCTTTCACCTCATTAACCGGAGCATAAGCAGGTACTGAATATAAACCCCAATGGATAAAAATGCCAAACTTAGCGTCAGTCCACCACTCAGGTGTCTCTCTTTTATCAAGCGACTCCCAGTCGGCACTATATTGTGCTAATAATGATGATATTGAAACTGATATCGCAAAAATTAGGAGGTAAACTTTTTTCTTCATGTGGCGCATTTTATTATGTTTATGTTATACTTAATAAGTTCTAATATTAGAAAATAGTAATGTAGTTTAGATGGTATAATCTGTAAATTGACTGTTTAACTTCGCAATAATAACAACAATTATTTCAGGTTGTTTAAAAATGTAAATGTATATGTTTTTTGTGAAATTCATTAATGTTACTGAATGTAATTTTTAGAACTCAATATATATAACATTAAAAAAGGGAGGATACTAAAATTATCCTCCCTTCAAATTCTAGACTATGTCTAGAAGTATTTATATCACTTATGGTCTATCCCACCAGATTCTTCCTTCTGTTTTAATAACTGCAGAACCATAGTTTGGATCAGCAATTAGAGCATCAACTGCAACATTGAAATTATCAACATTTGCTGTATTTGGTGTTGGAAGAACGTTTCTGCGAGGAATATAAAGTTGATCACCACCTGATTCAATCACTTCAAGGAAAGCAACACCATCTTCTGGAGTTGGCAATTCTTTAAATGCAGGTAATCCTGTGCGTTTCCAAGTTGCCCATGCTTCTTCAGGACGCATAAATAGATTGACCCATTGTTGAGAAATTATTTTCTCAAGTGTTACAGTCTGGAATTCAGGACGAGCAAGATATGCATCAATTTCACTGTTTGTGATCGGATCATAGTTGTCGCTATTATCATTCATTGCTGAAGGAACTCCCATATTTTCTGCCCATTCTTGATATTGTAACATTGAAGCACGAATACCATCTTTGAACCAAGTTAAAGCGTCTTTTCCACCCATTGCAGTACCTTTCTTGAAAGCTATTTCAGCCATCATAAAGCATGTTTCCGGATAAGTAATAAGTGGAGTGAAAAGTGAAATACTTTCTTGTGAAACATCATATTTTTCCTGATCTTCTTTCTCACGTACGCCAAGTGTATTACTTACTTTACCACCATTCTTAACAAAGAATCTACTTTCAATCTGACTATTGTTTCTAATAGTCATAGTTTGATCAACACCTTCTCCATCAACGTAATTAATAGTATAATATGCATTATTATATCCTATTACGCTTGAACTGTCAGGGTTAGCTGAGTTACCAACATAACGATCGAGATATTTAGCAAAATCTACTTCATAATTATCATAATATGTTTCTAATGTTTCAAACATCTCATCGTTTGTAGTATTGTTATTTCCATAACCAAAACCATTTCTTCTAACAAGTAAAGGAAGTCTTGGGTCGTTATACTCTTTTAGGAAATTAACCAAAGCACGAGTTGCAACATAATTGGTAGTCAATCCTTGCATATCATCAGTGTTGTTGTTGTGATCATTACCGTGATGATATATTGCAGATTGTTCTAGATTTGAAATGATTCCTCCCGGTTGAGCTAATGCTTCAGTAACCACAGAATTATAGAATGAGTTGTCAGCTTTTTCAACTCTCTGAGCCATTTTTATTCTCAAAGTGTTAGCAAATCTAATCCATTTTGAAACATCTCCATTGTAGAAGTAGTCGTTCCTGCCTAAGTTATATTGATTTTCATTGCTGCTTTGTAATAGAGCAATGTTCTCTTTAATCTTGTTGTCAAGAACTTTATACATAGGCTCACCATTTACATCACTCTGATATAGATCGTAACGTGGTTTTGCTATTCCTTCACTTGACAATTTCAATCCTTCAGTATAAGGAGCTGCACCGTAAACATCAAACATTAACCATGCCTGATATGCTTCAAGAATGTTAGAGATTGCTGCTACATCCTGGTAACGTTCTGCTTCAGAATTTCCAGGAATTACAGTCTCAACAAGATAACGAAGTCTAAGTCCAATCTGTCCGAAATAGTCAGAATAATAAGGAGTATAAGGTGAAGGACGTGAGTTATTGTTGAGGTTTACATATGTTCCTTCAGAACCACCGCTATTGCTAACAATATACTGCATGACTTGCATCACACCGCTATACTTATTAGTAAGATGGTGACGTTGAGAATTATTCCAGTTTTCAGTTGCACCAGAAAAAGCACTGCGTGGGTCAACTGTTCCCAGTAGTTCAGGATTTGTGTTCAATTCCTGATAATCCTCCAAGCATCCCGTAAATAGGATCAGGGATGCAAATCCTAATATGATATATTTTAATTTATTCATTGTTGTAATTTTTAGAATCTAAGAGTGAAGTTAAGTGAATAAGTTCTTGAAAACGGAACTGCACCAATATCCATTGGAGTTAATGGGTTATTATTTGAAATTGAAGCAGGATTTAATCCGTCTGTTAGCTTATTAACAAGATAACCAAGATTACGTGCTGTTAATCCAATTCTAAAATAATTAGCACCTAATTTACTAATTACATTTTCAGGTAATCTATAACCTAAAGTAATTTCACGTAGAGCAAACCATGTATTATCTTGTATACCTAATTCTGCTGGCATACCCCAACCAAGATTGTATGTATAGAATGAACCTGCAGGCATTGGGTTGATACCACGTTCTAAAGCTTCCAAGTATGTTAGACCACCTACTTCAATAGTTTGACTAGGATCGCTTGCTAAAGGAGCTGTAGCGCCTTCATCAAATACACCATCTAATGGATAAGCATTATAAACAGTTTCACCTAAATAATTTGTTCTTGGCAAACCTCCATTCTCTTCATCGCGACCATAAAGTGATGACTTCAAAGTACCAATTGAAGAAGCATATTTATATGTATTAGAGAAGAAGTTACCTCCAACGCGTCCATCTATAAGTGCATAGAAATCGAAATTCTTATATGAGAATGATGTATTAAAGCTTAATAGGAAATCAGGTTCTACTTTACCAACTTCAACTCTATCAGGAATTCCTAAATCAATATTTGTTGTATAACCATAAACCGGCACAGCGTTAGGAGCACCTACTCTGCCCCAATATGAGATTAATGGTTTACCATTCTTTGGATCACTAGGGTCATTTTCGTTATTATAACGTGCAATAGCAGCGCCATAAGCATTATTGTATGGAGTTGTAATAACACCAAATTTACCACCTTCATATGCCCAGATTTCAGGACCACCATCATATTGACCCATCAACTGCCACTCTTTAACGTTTTCATGAAGTTCGATAATCTTACCTCTGTTAATAGAGAAGTTAGTTCCAATTGTCCAGCGCATATCAGCTGTTTTAATAGGAGTACCTTCAATTAATAGCTCAACACCTTGGTTTTGGATATTACCTGCATTAATCAACTGGCTGCTTGCGCCTGATTCAGAAACAGCAGCTACAGTAAGAATTTGGTTCTTAGTGTTAGTTTTATAATATGCAAAGTCGATATTCAACGATTCATTGAATAATCTAAGGTCTGTACCCAACTCAATAGATTGCTGAATTTCAGGCTTTAAGTCGTTATTCCAAGCAGTACCTAAATTAGGATTAGCCACTAGAACGCTTTCTCTGTTAGGATCATATTGTGCACTTTGAGAGAATACTCCAAATCCGCGAGTAGTAGCATAAGCTGAAGTACCCATACCTACGCGTGAAAGAGATGCTCTAAGTTTACCAAATGACAACCAATCCGGAGTTTCAAATGTGTCAGTGAAAACCCATGATGTATTAACAGAAGGATAAAACACTGTATAGTTGTTCATACCTGTTGCCATATAAGAAGGATATGTAAGAGTTGACAACCAGTCATTACGACCTGTAACTTCAACAAATAGCTGATCTTTCCATGCAAAGTTTAAAATTGCAGATAATCCAAATGCTTGATTATTGCGTGGAGTATAATCGTAATTAGGTGTTATTCTGTTCACAGAGTTAGCAAATGCAAATACAGCAGGCGAAACAAGTCCTCCATTAGTGCTCTTATTCCATGAGTGAGACTCTGTATTACCATAAAGTTCTGCAGCAAGAATTCCATCAATTACAATAGTTTCACTTCCAATATTCAACTCATTGTCCATCGCTTGTAACATACCCAAGAAGTTATATGATCCTGAATTATTACCGCCTCTTCCATAACCACCACTACCAGTTGGTCCGTAGTTAGCACCTTGTCCATAAGATTGCCACATTGTGGAAATGCCGTAGTAGTTATAGTTACCCTGAATACTTGCATTTAACTTAGGAGTGATCTTTGCTCTCAATGTCATATTACTTAGCATTGAGTTTTCAGAACGTTGATCTAAATTCATATCTCTATTATGAAGATATCCTCTTAAAGTACCCCATGGAGAGTCTGTTTCAACAGCTTTAGTATCTGGATTACGATACAAACTTTCATATGCATTCATATCCATATTACGAGGAGTATAATAAGTTGTCATCATACCTAAGTTGCCACCCCAGTTCCAACCTCCCTGATTAGCACCATTTTGTGCACGAGAGAAAGCGTAATTGATACCAGTTTCTAGAGAGAATATACTATTTAATTCTGTTATTCCTCTGAAAGACATAGCGTGACGAGTGAATTTATTCCTTTTAAATACACCATTATTATCTGTGTATGAATAGGATATACGGAAAGATGAATTTTCTTTACCTCCACTAATTGCAAAGTTAGTATTACTATTTAAACCAGCTTGATAAAGTGCTTTCCAGTTGTCAGGTTGAGGAACAAAAGGTGTAGCTTGACCATGAGGAAGGTATTGATTTACCATAGAACCATCCATTTTAGGACCAAAGCTATTTGCTGTACGTTGAAGTGAACCATCAGCAAGGAAACCTCCTTCATAACCGTTTCCTACAGATCCAGCTCCATAAACGTTTTGTAATTCAATAGGAGATTTGTAAATGTCAGTAGTTTCAAGAATCTGTGAAATTTCAATTCCTAATCCTTGTTTACCATATTTTCCACCTTTAGATTTAATTACAATCGCACCGTTTGCTCCACGTGAACCATAAAGAGCAGTAGCTGCGGCACCTTTAAGAACTGTTATACTTTCATAATCTGAAGGATTTAAGTTCTTTAACTGTGATCCCCAGTCTGTTCCATCAAGAGCACCACGTAAAGGCTCTTGTATTACCATACCGTCAACTACGAAAATAGGAGAGTTGTTTTTGTCGATTGATTTTGCACCACGAATAGTGATTGAAGAACTAGATGTAACCCCTGAAGCACCTGTAGTATTGATATCCAAACCAGCTACCTTACCTTGTAAAGCGTTGATTGGGTTGATGGTGTTTACACGTTCTATCTCAGAAGTTGATACATTAGTGGTTGCGTAACCTACAGCTCTTCCCTGCTTGGTAATACCTAATGCAGTTACTACTACTTCTTGCAACATTTCAGCATCTTCAGACATTACAACATTTATTGTTGTACGGCCATTAATCTGAACTGTTTGAGTAGTAAATCCAACATAACGAAACTCTAAAGCTCCATTACCAGGAATGCCAGATAACCTATAGTTACCATCGATATCGGTTACAGTTCCTTGAGAGGCATTGCCGGCAACTACAATCGTTGCCCCAATAACCGGCTCATTACTATTATCTGTAACTTTGCCGCTCACCGTGATATTCTGAGCAGACAACGAAAAAGATAACACACTTAATAAAAGTGTGAAAATCCCTTTAAAATTAAAGACATTCGTTCTTTTCATTCTTCTTGTTGTGTGATTAATAAATTATTTTATAAACTCCTCTTGTTAAATATAAATAAATACATATTTATTCGTATTTACTTGAAAAAGTGCGCAAATATAAATAAGATAAACAAAATGTACAAGTTTTTTTACATTCAATTAAAAATAAAAACATAACGAATGTAGTAATAATTATTTAAAAATAATATTAAAAGGATAGGATTATCTATTTTATTGTAGTATTGTGTTATAAAATGAAAGGTTTATAAGTCAAAATAGAATAAAAAAAGCAGAAACCCCAACTTTTAAAGTTGGGGTTTCATGTGGAAAATTTAACATTTAAAGATTAGATTTGTGTGCTTTTAGAATAGGATTTGCATACATTCAAGGTGATTTATGCATCCTAAAAGTTGAATTATGTTGTTGTTTAAAAATAATCTAAAAGCTGTTAATGTAATTATTTAATATTTGCAATTGTTTTATGCTAATAAATTTATTAACTCACTATATAGCTTACAAGCTATCTCCAAAATCTTCTTTAAACTTAGCAATAAGTTTTTGTGGCCAATCATTCACAGGTTCAAGTCCTCCCATAAAGAATCTTAATACAGGTGGTTCGTATACAAATCGTAATCCTCCAATAAGATTACGGTTCTCATACAACCATCCCATACGGTCACTTACATATTTAATTTGAGAAAGAGTAAACACGCGACGTGGAACGGCAAGTCTCACAAGTTCCATATCGGCTAGTGTTTCGTTTCCATATTCGTCTCTCTGATTTGAAACAGTGCCTCTTTCCATACCTCTAACACCTGAAATTAAATATAACGCTGCAGCCAATGCACCAGCAGGATATTCATTTTGAGGTATATGTTCACATACTTTCATTGCGTTAACATGAGCACCAAGTACTCCTGCAGGAGTCACCATTGGCACGTTGTGGCTTAGCAAAGATTCTACTAAATAGGAAATGAAATCGGGACTTTGGCGAATCATTGTTTCATCAAGTGTTTCATATAAACCAACCGCCATCGATTCTATTTCTCTAACAGAGATACCGCCATATGTCAGGAATCCTTCAAAAAGTGGAACCAGTGCTTCCATTTCACGATAAATATCCAGTTCATTTGTACAGATTCCTCCTCCACGTGAAGAACTTAATTTGCGAGCTGAAAAATAGACTATATCTGCCAGGTCAGTCATTATTTTTATGATCTCACCAAGCGAAGATTCTTTAAATTCCTCTTCTCTTAAATGAACAAGATAAGCGTTTTCACCAAGAAGACTAGCATCAAGTACAAGTCTGATATTATATTTATCAGCAACTGCTCTTACATCCCTCATGTTTTTAATAGAAAATGGCTGTCCTCCAATTAAGTTGGTAGAGGCCTCCATTCTAATAAAAGGTATATTCTTAGCACCATGAATCTTAATAATATCTTCAAGTTTCTCAATATTCATGTTGCCTTTAAAAGGATGATTTGATTCAATTTCTAAACCTTCGTCATAAAGTAATTCTGCTATTTTACCTCCATATTGTGTAATATGGGCCATAGTTGTAGTAAAATGGTAATTCATAGGAACAAGGCTTCCTTTTTTCACATATGCATTTGCTAAAATGTTTTCAGCAGCACGACCCTGATGTACAGGTAAGAAGAATTTTTTGCCTAATACATCTTCTACTGCTTTATGTAAACGCACAAAACTTTGTGAACCTGCGTAAGCATCATCAGCTTGCATCATTGCGGCCAACTGATTGTCGCTCATAGCATTTGTTCCGCTGTCTGTGAGCATGTCAAGAAATACGTCTGTCGTAGAAAGTCTGAAGGTATTGTAGCCACCCTCTTCTAATGCAGCAAGTCGTCTTTCTATTGGCACTAAATGTAATTTTTGCACAACTCTTACTTTGTGCAATTCTAAAGGGATGTTCTCCCCATAAAAAAACTTAATCTCTTCCATGTCTATTTAACTCTTAGTTTATTTAAATTGTGTTACATCAATGTTGTCTGTTTATAAGTTTTCCATGGCAAACAACGAAGTCAAATTGATTATCATTGACCCCGTTAAAGTTGAAAATTGCAATAAAACAGCTATTTTAACTCAATAATTGTAATTATAAGATGCAAATATAGAACATTTATTTTTTAATTAGATAATATATAGCCGATATTAATATCGTGCATATGTTGCTCAATAAAACTAATAATCGCAAAGTTAGATTTAAAGAATTTAAAATAATTGCTTTTTAGTGTACCCAACGTAATAGAAAATTCCTATATTTGCGGAGATATAAAATAATAATCAACAAATTTTTTATAAAAAGAAGATCATGGAGAAACCTTATGCAATAGGAGTAGATGTTGGCGGTACAAATACTGTGGTTGGTATAGTTGACAAAAGAGGTCAAATTTTAGTAGACGGAAGTATTAAAACAGCAAAACACTCTGAAGTAGAGAATTATCTAAATGAGCTTTCAAATTTAATTGATGAGCTTATAGGAAAAGTAACAACAAAAGATCAGATTAAAGGTATTGGCGCTGGTACTCCAAACGGCAACTATTTTACCGGAAGTATAGAATTTGCACCAAATCTACCATGGAAAGGTGTTATTCCCTTTGCTCAATTACTAGAAGAACGTACAGGTATTCCTGTAGCATTAACAAATGATGCAAATGCAGCTGCTATTGGTGAAATGACTTATGGTGCAGCCAGAGGAATGAAAGATTTTATTGTTATTACACTAGGTACAGGAGTAGGTAGTGGAATAGTAGTAAATGGTCAGTTAGTATACGGTAATGATGGTTTTGCAGGCGAATTAGGTCACGTAATTTCAAGACGTGAAAACGGTAGATTATGTGGCTGCGGCAGACATGGCTGTCTCGAAGCATATGCTTCTGCAACAGGTATGGCACGTACAGCAAGAGAAATTCTATCAAAAAGACCTGAGGCACAATCTTTATTAAGAAATATGCCAGCAGAAGATATAACATCAAAAGATGTTTTCGATGCTGCAATCGCAGGTGATGAAATAGCAAAAGAGATATTTGCATTCACTGGCAATATCCTTGGTGAAGCTTTCGCTGATTTCGTATCATTCTCAAGCCCTGAAGCAATTATTCTATTTGGCGGACTTTCAAAAGCAGGCGACTTAATAATGGACCCAATTCGTGAAAGTATGGAGAAAAATTTACTTCCAATCTTCCAGAATAAGGTAAAACTGATGTTCTCTGAACTTAAAGAGAGCGATGCTGCAGTGTTAGGTGCAAGTGCATTGGGGTGGGAAGTTAGATAATAACAATTCACGTCATAAAACGAACATTAAAAACGAGGATGTTAATCAATAACATTCTCGTTTTTATTTTCCTAAAACTAATGAATTATTTGCCTTTATATAATCGATAGATTTTATACCTTTGTAAACTTCAAAATAATAAGATAAGATAATACACAATTAATATATTTGTATAATGTCAAGAAAGATTCAAACAGCACTAATTTCTGTTTATCATAAAGATGGATTGGAAGAAATTCTCAATGAATTAAATCGTTTGCAGGTAAAATTTATATCCACAGGTGGTACTAAAGATTTCATTACCTCACTCGGATATGAGTGTGAAACAGTTGAGGATGTAAGTGGATATCCTTCAATTTTAGGAGGACGGGTAAAAACATTGCATCCAAAAATTTTTGGCGGAATACTTTATAGGAGAGACAATGAAAATGACAAGAAACAGGTTAAGTCATACGATATTCCATCTATAGACCTAGTAATAGTAGACCTTTACCCGTTTGAAGAGACAGTTGCAGCAGGTGGATCTGAAGAAGAGATAATTGAAAAAATAGACATAGGTGGAATCTCTCTTATCAGAGGAGCAGCAAAGAACTATAAAGATGTACTTATAGTTGCCTCTAAAGGGCAATATTCACCACTTTTAGACCTATTAAAAGAAAAACAAGGAACTTCTTCAATTGAAGATAGAAGATTCTTTGCTTCAGAAGCTTTTAAAGTTTCTTCAGGATACGATTCAGCAATCTTTAACTATTTTGATGATAATAAAGGCTCGGCATTAAGAATCTCTTTAAATAATCCAAAAGAACTCAGATATGGTGAGAATCCACATCAGAAAGGATCTTTCTATGGTGATTTCAATGAGATATTCGAGCAGATTCATGGTAAAGAGATATCTTACAATAACCTATTGGATATTGATGCTGCTGTGTCGTTGATTTCAGATTTTAATGAAACAGCCTTGGCTATTCTTAAACATAACAATGCTTGTGGTATGGCATGCCGTTCTACTGTAAAAGAGGCTTGGGATGCAGCATTATCTGCCGACCCAATCTCTGCATTCGGGGGTGTTGTTATAACAAACAGAAATATCGACAAAGAGGCTGCAAATGCTATTAACGAAATTTTCTTTGAGGTACTAATTGCTCCTAGTTATGATGATGATGCTTTGGAAATTTTGTTTCAAAAGAAAAATCGTGTAATTTTGATACTCAAATCATTAAAGAAGGCTACACAAAAGATCCAATATCGCTCTGTATTAAATGGCACTCTTGTACAGGATATTAACGATAGTGTACAAAACAAAGATGATATTAAGGTTGTTACTGAAATTGCACCTACAGAAGAGCAAATTGATGATTTGTTGTTTGCAAATAAACTGGTAAAACATACTAAATCAAATGCTATAGTTTTGGTTAAAAATCAACAACTCATTGCAAGTGGAACCGGTCAAACTTCAAGAGTTGATGCCCTTAAACAGGCAATTGAAAAAGCAACCGCATTTAATTTCGAACTAAAAGGAGCTGTAATGGCAAGCGATGCATTTTTCCCTTTCCCCGACTGTGTAGAAATTGCTCATAATGCCGGAATTACTTCTGTAATACATCCTGGTGGCTCAATAAGAGATGCCGAATCTATAGATTTTTGTAATAAAAACAAAATGTCGATGGTATTAACCGGTAAAAGACATTTTAAACATTAATAACTGACTTAAATATGGGTTTATTTTCATTTACACAAGAACTGGCTATGGACCTTGGTACAGCCAATTCTATAATAGTGAACAGTGCGGGTAAAATATTATTAGACGAACCTTCAATTGTTGCACTCGATCGCAAAACCGAGAAGATGATTGCACTTGGTGAGAAAGCGAGGCAGATGCATGGAAAAACTCACGAAAATATCCGAACCGTAAGACCACTAAGAGATGGAGTCATTGCAGATTTTAATGCTGCGGAACAGATGATCCGCGAGATGATTAAAATGGCAACTAAACATAAGAGGGGAATATTTTCCCCATCACTGCGTGTAGTAATATGTATACCTTCTGGTAGTACAGAGGTAGAAATAAGAGCTGTACGCGACTCTGCCGAACATGCAGGAGGTAGAGATGTATTTATGATATTCGAACCTATGGCAGCTGCACTCGGAATAGGACTCGATGTTGAAGCACCCGAAGGAAACATGATTGTTGATATAGGTGGTGGAACAACAGAGATTGCTGTTATATCACTCGGAGGAATTGTTTCTAACAAGTCGATTAAGATTGCAGGTGACGATTTCACTGAAGATATACAAGACTATATGGGTCGCCAACACAATATGAAAGTTGGAGATCGCACAGCAGAACAGATTAAAATAAATGTTGGTTCAGTTCTTACCGAGCTAGATAATCCACCTGAAGATTATGTAGTACATGGTCCAAACCGCATGACATCACTTCCAATGGATGTTCCGGTATCGTATCAAGAGGTAGCACACTGTATTGAGAAATCTGTCTCTAAAGTTGATTCTGCAGTACTTAGTGCACTCGAACAGACACCTCCAGAACTTTATGCCGATATTGTACGTAATGGTATTTATCTTACTGGTGGAGGAGCACTACTCAGAGGTCTCGATAAGAGATTGACTGATAAGATTGGTATCCAATTTAAAGTAGTAGACGATCCTTTGCATATGGTTGCAAAAGGTACAGGTATAGCTTTGAGAAATATTAATAAATTCAGCTTTTTAATGCGTTAATGCGCAATCTGATCAACTTCATTATAAGAAATAGTCACTGGATGCTTGGTGTAATACTCATAGCATTCAGTTTCTATCTCGTATTTGCTCATAATTCATATCAAAGAAGCGTCTATCTTACTTCTGCAAATAATGTAATGGGTTCGATCTATAATGTATCTAACAATGTAATCTCATTTGTTCATTTAAAAAAGAGTAACCAATTACTGTTAGAGCAAAATGCACAACTTGAGAAAGAGCTAAATCAGCTTAAATCTCATTTAATAAATCAGGCAGATACCGATTCAACTAACATTCAAGCCTTTGTTGCAGACTCTATTACTCAATCTCATTTCAGTTTCATCCCTGCAGAAGTAGTAAACCTAAGTCACTCTGGAGCTAATAATTTTATTACACTCAACAGAGGTTCAAAGGATGGAGTTAAAGCTGATATGGGTGTTATTTCACAAAAAGGGGTAGTGGGAGTTGTGTCTAACGTTTCAGAAAACTTCTCTTTAGTAATCCCAATAATAAACCCTAAGTTCAGATTAAGTGCTAAATTAAATAACTCCGAAAATTATGGATCACTATTTTGGAATGGAGTTAATGCAAAAGAGGCACAGTTGAGCGAGCTTCCTAAACATGAGATTTATAACCAAGGTGATACAGTAGTAACAAGCTTCTCCCGCATTTTTCCAAAACAGTTAATAATAGGTTTTGTGAGCGGCAGAGGAGACTCGAAAGATGATAATTTCAATACCTTTACTGTTAATCTTGCAACCGACTTTTTTTCTCTCCAGTATGTATATATTATAAAAGACATGCATTATGAAGAGCAAAAAGAACTTGAAGAGTTGTCTAAAAGGTAAGAAAATAATAATTTAAGTTCTAAAAGTATGAAAATAAGATATATACAGGAGTTCTTTCTATTCATATTTCTTATACTGTTACAAGTAATTATACTTAACAGAATAAATGTATTAGGTTTTGCAACTCCTATTCTGTATATTTATTTTCTACTTAAGCTGCCTTTTGGCAGAAACCCATATTATACAATTATTTCCGGGTTTCTGATTGGACTAATAATTGATATTTTTTTAAATACTCCCGGAATGAATGCTGCAGCAACAACCATTGTGGCAACATTTAGAAAGCCAATACTTAATCTTTTTTACGACAGGGAGATATTCGAAGAGTTTATACCTGGTATTAATTCAGGAACTGCTCAGTTTGTAAAACTTGCAGTTTTTGCAGTATTACTTCATATAACGATCCTGTTCTTTATTGAGTCGTTTACTCTTTTTAATGCAGCTTACACTTTAATGAGAATAGTTGCATCATCTCTCATTTCAATTATTATCATCATTTCGTTTGATGTATTAATCTATAGGAAAAAAACAGGTGAGCAGTCCTAAGAATTTAGCAAACAGACAGTATACTATTGCTGCATTAGTAATATTAATTGGTGTTATTTACATCGTGCAACTGTTTAAACTGCAGATTTTAAGTCCGCAGTACAGAGACTTTGCCGATAGTAATGCTTTCCTAAAAAGAACTCTTTATCCTGCACGAGGTGCTATTTACGACAGAAACGGTGAGCTTCTTGTCTATAACAGGCCCACCTACGATGTAATGATGGTGGTAAGAGAGATGAATAGATTTGATACCCTCGACTTTTGTAAAACTCTTAATATAAGTGTAGACAGATTTCTTATGCTAGATGCCGATATGAAGGATCGCAGAAAAAATCCAGGCTACTCATCATATACACCACAACTTTTTATGTCTCAGCTCAATGTTGAAGAGTACGGACTTTTGCAGGAAAAACTGTATAAATTTCCTGGCATATATATCCAGAGCAGAACAGAGCGACAATACAATTACCCAAACATGGGCCTAATTTTGGGCTATGTAGCTGAGGTTGATAAAAATAAAATGGCTGATGATCCCTACTATTTGAGAGGAGATTATGTTGGTAAATCGGGTATTGAGTTGTCACATGAAATTGATTTAAGAGGTGAAAAGGGTGTAGAGATACTACTTCGCGATGCACACGGACGAGTTCAAGGCCGCTATGATGATGGTAATCAGGATAAGGCTCCGGCTTCGGGTAAGGATCTCAAGCTGGGAATTGATATAGAACTGCAGGCTTATGGCGAATTACTGATGCAGAATAAAGTTGGAAGTATAGTCATGATTGAGCCATCAACCGGCGAAATTTTGGCAATGATATCTGCTCCAACTTACGATCCGGCACTACTCACCGGAAAGGATTTTAGCAAAAACTATAAATTACTCGAAAATAATCCCTACAAACCACTGATAAACCGTTCTATTGCCGGTACATACCCTCCGGGTTCGACCTTCAAACCAGCACAGGGACTTGTTTTTCTAGAAGAGGAGATTATAACATCCCAGACACTATTTTCATGTTATGGAGGTTATCCACCACTTGGGGGAAGACCTAGATGTCATGGTCACTACTCGCCACTGTCAATTCAATTTGCACTAGCAACTTCTTGCAACTCTTTCTTCAGCTATGGCTTAAATTATATGCTTAATAACCGAACAAAGTATGCAAGTACCAAAGATGCCTTTGATGTATGGCGTGATTATATGGTAAATATGGGATTTGGTTACAGGCTTGGAGTTGATCTTCCTTCCGAAAAAAGAGGTTTTATACCAAACAGCAAATTTTACTCCACTGTTTTTAATACAGAAAGGTGGAATGCACATAATATTATCTCAATTTCAATAGGTCAGGGTGAGATATTGACAACTCCACTTCAGATAGCCAATTTGGGAGCAATTATAGCAAACAGAGGCTACTATTATACACCTCACGTAGTAAGTGAAGTAAAAAATGGTGCACTTGAATCAACCTTTACAACAAGACATGAGACTGGTGTGAAAAGAGAACATTATGAGTTAACTGTAAATGGTATGGCTGATGCAGTATCTGTAGGTACCTGCCGTGGGATAAATCTGGAACCTCTTATGCAGGTTTGTGGCAAGACAGGTACAGCTGAGAATCCTCATGGCGACGACCATTCAATTTTTATGGGATTTGCGCCTAAAGATGATCCAAAAGTGGCAATTGCAGTTCTTGTTGAGAATGGACGCTTTGGCGCGACCAACGCTGTGCCAATTGCTCGCCTAATGTTACAGAAATATTTCTTAGGTGAGATACCCGAAAGTGATCAATGGCTGGAATATTCAATAGTAAATCGTGAAATTCTTCCATATGTTTATACTCGCAATATTCCATCTGCAGTAAATTAAATATATAATTTTTCATTCAATATATATGTTGATTAATACAAATAACGAAATTATGGAGAAGGGTATGGTTGATAAAACAGCACTTATCCTCTATCTTCTATTTGTATTTGTTGGATGGTTCAACATATATGCTGCTAGCTTCGATCTTGAGAATGCAACCGATATGTTCGACCTCTCTACAAAGGCGGGTGCTCAATTAATATGGATTGGCACATCACTTCTACTTGCATTTGCGTTACTCAAAATTGAGGTCCGATTCTACGAAACATACGCTTTTCTGTTTTATATAATTGGAATTGTATTGCTTGTTATTACAGCAATCTTTGCTAAAGAGATTAATGGCTCCCGATCTTGGTTGCAATTAGGTCCGTTTAGTCTACAACCGGCTGAGTTCATGAAGTTCATATTATCTCTAACTTTGGCAAAAGTATTTTATGCATACGATTTCAAGTTGATGGAAAAGAAGAACCTCTTAATGGTAATATCCCTAATTCTTCTGCCGGTAATTATTGTAATCTTTCAAAGTGAAACAGGAACAGCGTTAGTCTATTTAAGCCTTATATTAGTGCTTTACCGAGAAGGTCTTCCGGGTGGAGTATTATTTATGGGAGTCGCTGCAGTTGCATATTTTGTTCTTGGTATAAGGTACTCAGAAATACAATTAGGTATGCTTTCACTAGGAGAAATATTATCTATCACTCTTATAATAATCTTCTCATCCGGCTTAGTCTGGAGCTACCTCAAACGTAATAAAGTAAGTTATTATATTCTCCTAATCGCAACTTTAATAGGAGTTGCTGCATTTGTTGCTTCACAGTTTAAAGTTCAAGTAAACTGGGGATTAGTGGCAATAGTTGCACTATCAACAACATCATTATATCTAATCTTTCTTTTTCTTCGATACCGAGCCATCTCATATCTCTATGTATTACTATTTATATTAGGTTCAGTTGCATTTGTCGAATCAACAGAATATGTATTCTCCGATGTACTGCAACCACACCAGCAGATGAGAATATTGGTTACCCTAGGTATAGAACAAGATTTAAATGGAGCAGGATACCATGTTGGACAGTCGAAAATTGCAATAGGGTCGGGTGGTTTAACAGGAAAAGGGTATCTCAATGGCACTCAAACTAAACTAAAATATGTACCTGAGCAGGAGACTGATTTTATTTTCTGCACTATTGGCGAAGAACATGGTTTCATTGGAACTTCAATAGTTATAATCCTTTTCTCATTCTTTATCTTACATCTGTTAAAGCTAGCTGAAAGGCAAACATCTGTTTTTGGCAGGGTTTATGGATATTGTGTAGTGAGTATTTTCTTTTTCCATCTTATGGTAAATATTGGAATGGTTATAGGATTAATGCCGGTTATTGGAATACCTTTACCCTTCTATAGTTATGGAGGTTCTTCACTTTGGGGCTTTACTATTTTACTTTTTATTTTTTTGCGAATCGATAAAACCCGAAAAAGAAATTAAGTTTTCTGCAACTTCCTGTTATTATTTAAATTTAAGCCACATCCAATTTAGATAGTTCACCTTTGACTTATAAATAATAGATTTTTAAAATTTTAATAAATCCCCTTTGAACATTCAATTTCCTTAAAACTTGCTCATTTATTTATAATTGCCCCTCAATTTTGCAGTACAGAATAAATTTAGATTAAATTTGCTAAATCAATAATTCAACATATTATTTTGTAGCGGTTATGTCTAAAACAGCATTAATTACAGGTGCATCCAAAGGTATAGGTAGAGAGCTGGCAATTATATTTGCCAAAGAGAATATTAATCTTGTGCTGGTTGCAAGAAGTGGCGATATTTTAAATCAATTAAAAAAAGAACTTGAATCCAACTACTCAATATTCGTACTTACCATTGCAAAAGATCTATCTTCAAGAAATGCAGTAGTAGAGTTGTTCAATGAGTTAAGAGATAATGATATCGAAATCGATTATCTCATAAACAATGCCGGTTTTGGCGATTATGGTATTTTTGCCGAAACATCATGGGATAGGTATGAGAAGATGATAGAGCTAAACATTACTACACTCACACATTTATCACATCTTTTCATCAACCACTGGAAAGGAAGAAGACCAGGTAAAATCCTTAATATTGCATCAACAGCTGCTTTTCAGCCGGGACCAATGATGGCGGTATATTTTGCTACTAAATCTTATGTTCTTAGTCTTTCGGAAGCATTAGGTTGTGAACTCAAAAACCACAATATTACTGTTACAGCACTATGTCCCGGTCCTACTCACACAAGCTTTGGTGAAGAGTCGAAGATGAATGCATCAGAGCTTGTTAAAAACGTGAAAATAGCCAATGCAAAAGATGTAGCAATGCTTGGTTATAAATCTATGATGAAGGGCAAAGCAACTGTAATTCACGGTACAATAAATAAACTGGCACCCTTTGCGATTCGCTTTTTGCCTCGAAAATGGACAATTCTACTCTCTTATAAAATAATGAAACGGTCGTAATTAATTAAAACAGTTTTACTATGTTGTGTATATGAAACATCTCATAGTTATATGTTTATTAAATCTGCTTTTTGGCTCAGGATCGGCTCAGGATCTTAAATACTCAACAATAGAGATTTATAATTTCTTTGAGCAGGTAAGGCAACAGACCAGAAGGTATGAAAAACTGTGGGATAAAGATATATATGCACCAATTTTGCTAGTAGATCCGGATACTCGTCAAATCTATGCAAATATGCAAGACCAAGAGGGTGATTTGGTAGCTAAAAATGGTATTTACATTGGGGTCCTGCCAAAATCGGTGACTATTGGTAATACAGATCTAACCTGGAATGGAACTCATTGGGCAATGATAATGCTTCCGCTTCCTTTCAGCAATACCGATAAGCTAGATCTTGTTACTCATGAGCTGTTTCACAGTGCACAACCTTCACTTGGTTTTAATATCAGAAGAGAGGATAACAACCATCTCGATCAGAGGGATGGCAGATTCTATCTTCGTCTTGAATTGGCCGCTCTCGAGGCAGCACTAAAAGCCAACAGGTTAAGCAGGTCGGAAGAACATATTAGAAATGCACTTATTTTCAGGCAGTATCGACATTTAATATTTCGTGGCTCAGAGGTTACCGAAAACAGCCTTGAAATGCTTGAAGGTATTGCAACCTACACCGGTCAGTTTATGAGTGGTCGTGATAAATGGCAGTGGCGTGAATATCTTATCAAAAGGATTGAGAATTATAAAGAGACCCCAAGTTTCGTGCGATCATTTGCCTATGAAACAATCCCTGTTTATGGTTTTTTCCTGCAGCAAAAAGATTACTATTGGAATAAAAATATTGATAATGATACCGACCTAACCGAGTTTCTGTCGGAAGCATTCGAACAGGAGGCGCGAATTTTGTTGCAGGGATATGTTCGTCAGGTTGCCGAAGAATATAGTGTAAGAGAGATAGCCGATGAGGAGTTGCAACGCTCCTCAGATCACAGTTTCACCCTCGATGAATATCGCGAGAAATTCTTCGATGAACCACATCTCGAAATTAGATTAGAGGATATAAATATGTCTTTCAATCCAAAAAACCTAATTCCTCTCGACGAAGATGAGGGAACTGTCTATCCTACAATTGTGGTGAGCGACAACTGGGGGGTGCTAACAGTAACCGAAGGGGGTGCTCTATTACGATCCGACTGGCGCTGGATTATAGTATCGCCTCCTGTAGAGATCACAGATCAAACTATAAAAGGAGAAGGGTGGGTTATCGAACTAAACGCAGGTTATACCATAGAGGAGAATTCTGAGGGTGATTTTATTTTAATTAAGGTGGATACAAAGTAGTAATTTGTTATGAAATACTGATTTTCTGTAAGGTAGAACTATTTTTACTTTGGAAAGAAACAAGAAAATAGCTAAATTTGAGCCCAATTTCTATATTACTGAACTAAAAACTCAGGAGAAGAGATGAACGAAAAAGAAAAAGATGTCGTCGGCAAGATGATTACTATATATTGTCGTTCTAAACATAAGTCGGGCAAAGAGTTGTGTGAAGATTGCAAAAATCTTAATGCATACGCAATGCAACGATTGGAGCGATGTCCATTTGGAGAAGAGAAGCCAACATGCGGAACATGCAAAATACATTGCTACAAAAAAGATATGAGAGAGAGGATAAGAACTGTTATGCGTTTTGCAGGCCCACGCATGTTTTTTATCCATCCAATTGCAGCAGTTAAACATATAATCAGAGAACGCAAATTAAACAGAGAGTTCGAAGCTAATTAACAAAAGAGATCTATAAGTGTACTTATTGAACAGAAACAGTGTAATGGCAGATGTGCTCAGTGAGTACAACGAGTTGATACCGGTGCTTAATCGCTTTGGCATAAGATTGGGTGTTGGAGAGAGCACTATTGAGTCGATTTGTAAGGCTAACAATCTCAATCCTGCACTTGTACTTACTGTTTTAAATGTCTATTTAGATGAGGACTACTATCCCGATTGTATTGATGATATTGATACAGAAGAGATAGTCGACTATTTTCATAATACTGTTGAGAACTACACCTACAACTTAATGCCAAATATAGAGAAGCACTTAAATGCATTTATTGCATTAAGTGGCTCTGAGTATGGTCCCAACAATCATTCACATCGCGCAACAGCAAATATCACTGATAACAAGGAGTTGAATATGCTGCAAACTTTCTATATGAAATTCAAAGAGCGTATGTCATATCAGCTCAATAAACTGATTAACTACGACGATGATTTCCCGGACGATTTGCTGAATGATCTCAAAATTATACTTATAAAGCATGTGTCGTCCGACTTCAATCAGAATCTCTGTCACGCTGTAATCTTTTCCGTTCATTCGTTTCAAAAAGATCTTGAGGCACACAACAGGCTCCGAAACAGAGTGCTTGGTCCTAAGTTAGGGCAGCTTAACAAAACAGATATGAGACATTTGCAGCACTCAATTTCAAACGATCATCATAATAAAGCAGATCATAGAGATAACCAGTTAACTAACAGAGAAACAGAAATTCTTAAGCTTATAGTAAAGGGTTGTATAAATAAAGAGATAGCCGATATGCTAAATATAAGTCTCAACACTGTACTCACACACCGAAAAAATATAATTCGCAAAACAGGTGTAAAAACGGTTTCGGGACTAACCTTCTACTGCTTAAGAAATGGTCTGATAAATATGTAAATGCTTAATTAATTAATTTATGTCAAAAAATAGTTTTCTGCATATTCCTTTAACCAACTGGGGTGAGGTGTCAAAACAAAAATATAGTATAGCAATTTTGCCTTGGGGCGCTGTTGAGCCTCACAACTATCATCTACCTTATCTCACAGATTGCATTATAACTTATGAAATAGCAAGCGATGCTGCAGAACTTGCATTCACAAATGGAGTTGTCAGCATGGTAATGCCACCTATCTATTTTGGATCTCAGAATATGGGCCAGTGGAACAAGCCATTCTGTATTCATACAAGATCAGAAACACAAAAAGCAATTCTTACAGATATTGTTACTTCTCTAAGCATACAGGGAATCACAAAGCTTGTTATAGTTAATGGTCACGGCGGCAACACCTTTAAACCATATATCAGAGACCTGCAGGTAACACATCCCAACTTTCAGATTATAGTTGTCGATTGGTGGACAGTTGAACCACATGACAGCTATTTCGAAGAGAAACCTGATGATCATGCTGGAGAACTGGAGACATCTGTAGTGCTTCACTATCATCCCGAACTGGTAAATATGCAAAGCGCAGGTGATGGATATGTTAAGCCTGTAAAGATAGATTCACTAAACAATAGGGTGGGTTGGTCACCACGAAATTGGGATGAGGTATCGGAAGATACAGGAGTTGGTAATCCTAAAAAATCGACAGCCGAAAAGGGAAAACGATTTGCAGAAGTAGTTGTAAAAAAGATAGCACAGCTTCTTGTCGATCTAGATCAAGAATAGACAGTAAAACAGATTAAAAAAAGAGTTTAGATATAAACTTAAATAGTTTTGAATGAGAGCAAAATAATGTAATTTTGCCAATCCTAAAATAATAAATAATAAAATATGAGTAATCAGAGAGAGAAACTTTTCACAGATTTTCCTCCTGTTTCCACAAATGAGTGGATGGAAGTTGTAACAAAGGACCTTAAAGGTGCTGATTTCCAAAAACGGTTGGTATGGAAAACTAAAGAAGGGTTTAATGTAAATCCATTCTACAGAGCAGAAGATATCGAAGGATTCGCTTCTGCAGAGAATCTACCGGGTGAATTCCCCTATGTTCGCAGCACAAGAAAAAACAACTTGTGGTATGTAAGACACGAAATTAAAGTCGTTGACTTCAGCGAAGCAAACAAAAAAGCATTAACCTTATTAACAAAAGGTGTAACATCGTTGGGATTTCAGTTACCAAAGAACCAGCTTTCTGCAGAGAATCTGGCAATTCTATTAAATGGTATTGCGCCCGATAAGGTTGAACTAAACTTCAGAACATGCATTTCGCGCACTATCGATCTTGCCAAACTGGTTGTAGATTACGTGAAATCATTAAATCTAAATCCAATGGAGTGCTTTGGCTCAATTGAGTTCGATCCATTCAGAAAGATACTTAAAAAGGGAGTTGATGAACCAAACTGGATTGAAAAATCGGTAGAGATTGTTAATATTACCGCTGCTCTACCTCGCTATAAAGCAATTTCTGTAGCAGGAAATATGATAAATGATGCAGGCGCCTACAGCTATCAGGAACTTGGATATGCACTATCTTACGGTAACCAGGTATTGTCTGCACTTATCCAAAATGGTGTAGCTCCTTCAATGGCTGCCAAGAAGATAAAGTTTGAATTCGGTGTAGGATCAAACTACTTTATGGAGATAGCTAAATTCCGTGCTGCACGCTGGTTGTGGGCAAATATTGTTGGTGCATACAAAGCTCCATGTCCTCACGATTGCGACAATAAAGCAGCCGATGGAACATGCAGATGTGCAGCAAAAATGAATATTCATGCAACCACATCACAGTTCAACCAATCGCTTTTCGATCCATATGTAAACATGCTTCGCACACAAACTGAAGCGATGTCTGCAGCTTTAGGATCAGTTGATTCAATCACAGTTCGTCCTTTTGATGAAGCTTTCGAAACTCCAACAGAGTTTGCAGAAAGAATTGCAATCAATCAGCAGTTGCTTCTAAAAGAAGAGTCGCACCTCGATAAGGTTACCGACCCATCTGCCGGTTCATACTATATCGAAACTCTAACTTCATCATTAGCAGAACAGGCATGGAATCTATTCCTTGAAGTTGAAGAAACAGGTTTCTATAATGCTCTTTTAGCAGGCACAGTACAGGATGCTATTAATGCTTCTGCCGACAGTCGTTTAAAAGACCTTGCAAACCGTAAAGAAATTTTACTTGGTACTAACCAATATCCTAATTTCAACGAGAGCATGGTTGGTAAACTTGCAAATGAACAAGTACACGGTTGTGGATGCAGCACAGGTACTTCATCTGCACCACTTAAGAGCCTTAATAAAAATCGACTTGCAAGTCAGTTTAACGAGTTGCGTCTGTCTACCGAAAGAAGTGGAAACAGACCAAAGGTATTTATGCTTACAATAGGAAATCTTTCGATGCGTCTTGCAAGATCGCAGTTCTCAAGCAACTTCTTTGGTACTGCCGGTTATGAGTTGATTGATAACCTAGGTTTCAGCACAGTTGCCGAAGGTGTAGCAGCAGCACGTGAAAAAGGAGCCGATGTTGTTGTTCTCTGTTCAAGCGACGACGAATATCCAACATTTGCACCGGAAGCATACAACTTGCTAAAGGATGGAAAAGAGATTCTTGTAGTAGCAGGAGCTCCTGCTTGCATAGATGATCTTAAAGCGCAAGGTATTGAATATTTTATTCATGTTCGCAGCAATGTTCTGGAAACACTTAATATGTTTAACGAGAAATTGCTGAAGTAATAACATAAAGTTAAATACTGAAATCTTAATAATTGGTAAGCCCTACTACTAATTAAATTATGGATGAAGGAGTAAAAACAGATAATATTAATAATGCAGCACAATCCTGGTCGTGGATTGCATCTCTGTCGCTGGTAATTGTTGCCATCTCATATATACATTTTCTGTTCAAATCGGGAAATATTATTGGAGAGGTAAATTGGCTAAATGCACAAATTGGCTTCATTGGAGTTCTCGTGATGCAACTATCTGCAGATATCTTTAATGAGAATCACAATAAAGCCAATAAAATGCTCAATTACGCAGTAATATTGCTTGTTGCATCCATTTTAATAGGTCTGTACCTCATGTTAAATACCGGTTGGCCTCTATTAATATTTTTACTAATAGGAGTAATAACTGTTATTTTCTACCGTAAGTTTAAAGCTATAGGATTGGGCGAACTTCTTATTTATGTTTGTTATGCAATGGCCATACCTATGAGTACTGCATTTGTAATTACAGAGAAGATTTTATGGAAGATGTTATTAATTGGTGCTCCAGTAGGTTTACATGTGTTAGCTATATTACAAGCTGCAAACACACATTCACTTTATCGAGATAAAAGTGCAGGAATACTCACACAGGCAACAAGGCTTGGTCTCGATGGCTCACAGATAGTATATCAAACATTTATATTGGCCGCCTATCTGCTGATAGCCGTATTGGTTACTATAGACCTGTTGCATCCAATCTCATTTTTGGTGCTTATAAGCTTTCCATGGGCAAACAGAAACATCAAAAAGATGAAGAGCGCTACCGAGAGAGATCTTAGCTGCATTTCCACTTTAGATGGTGATACAGCAAAAGTAACATTAATGTTTAGTCTGTTGCTTTCGATTGCAAACATCATTGCACCCTATATTTAAAAACAAAAAATATTACTATAAATAATATGAAACCTAATTTCAAGGAAATAAATATTCAATCAGATGGTTTTACTCCAACAAATGTTGATGAGTGGAACGAAAAAAACGAAAACAAATCTGAATGGCTTACATCCGAACTAATTCCGGTTAAGCCAATATATACAAAACAAGACCTGGAGGGAATGGAGCATCTAAATTATGCTGCCGGACTACCTCCATTTCTGCGTGGTCCATACTCAACAATGTATGTTATGCGACCATGGACAATTCGTCAATACGCAGGCTTCTCTACAGCCGAAGAGTCTAATGCCTTCTATCGCCGCAATCTGGCTTCCGGTCAGAAAGGTCTTTCAGTAGCATTCGACCTTCCAACTCACCGTGGCTACGATGCAGATAACGAGAGGGTAGTAGGCGATGTGGGTAAAGCAGGTGTATCTATCTCTTCCGTTGAAGATATGAAGATTCTTTTCGATGGTATACCATTGAATAAGATGTCGGTTTCAATGACAATGAATGGTGCCGTACTTCCTATTCTTGCATTTTATATTGTAGCTGCACAAGAGCAGGGAGCCAACCTCGACGAGATGGCAGGTACAATTCAGAATGATATCCTTAAAGAGTTTATGGTTAGAAATACATATATCTATCCACCTAAATTCTCAATGCAGATTATTGCTGATATTTTTGAATATACATCACAAAAGATGCCTAAGTTCAACTCAATATCAATTTCAGGATATCATATGCAGGAGGCAGGAGCAACAGCCGACATTGAGCTTGCCTACACACTTGCCGATGGTATTGAGTATCTTCGTGCAGGTATCGATGCAGGCATTCCTGTCGACAAATTTGCACCACGTCTATCTTTCTTCTGGGGAATCGGCATGAACCACTTCATGGAGATTGCAAAGATGAGAGCAGCACGTTTGCTATGGGCTAAAATCCTTAAGAGCTTTGGTGCAACAGATCCAAAATCTATGGCACTGCGTACACACTCACAAACATCCGGTTGGTCGCTTACAGAGCAAGATCCATTCAATAATGTTGGCCGTACAGCAATAGAAGCGATGGCAGCAGCATTAGGTCACACTCAATCGCTTCACACCAATGCACTTGATGAGGCAATTGCACTTCCTACAGATTTCTCAGCACGTATTGCAAGAAATACTCAAATCTATCTTCAGGAAGAGACACATATTACCAAGCATGTAGATCCATGGGCAGGTTCTTACTATGTTGAAAGCTTAACTCAGGAGTTGGCAGACAAAGCATGGGAGCTTATTCAGGAGGTAGAAAAACTTGGCGGTATGGCAAAAGCTATCGAAACAGGTATTCCAAAAATGCGTATCGAAGAGGCTGCAGCACGTACTCAGGCTCGTATCGACTCGGGTGTGCAGACTATTATAGGTGTTAACAAATATCGTTTAGAACAGGAAGACCCAATTGATATCCTCGATATCGATAACACAGAAGTAAGAAAACAACAAGTTGAACGTTTGGCAAAGTTAAAAGCAGAACGCGACAACGAAGCTGTTCAGAAAGCACTCGATGCAATTACAAAATGTGTTGAAACAAAAGAGGGCAATCTACTCGAACTTACAGTTGAAGCAGCACGCCTACGTGCATCACTAGGAGAAATTTCAGATGCTTGCGAGAAAGTAGTTGGTCGTTATAATGCAATAATCAGAACAATATCAGGAGTGTATTCATCAGAATCAAAAGGAGATCCAACGCTTCAGGAAGCGCGTGAACTCACAGACAAATTTGCAAAAGAAGAAGGTCGCAGACCAAGAATTATGGTTGCTAAGATGGGGCAAGACGGTCACGATCGTGGCGCAAAGGTTGTAGCAACCGGATATGCCGACTGCGGTTTCGATGTTGATATGGGATCACTATTCCAAACACCCGCCGAAGCAGCACGTCAGGCAGTAGAAAACGACGTTCACGTATTGGGTGTATCTTCACTTGCAGCAGGTCACAAAACACTGGTTCCTCAAGTAATAGAAGAGCTCAAAAGATTAGGCAGACCCGATATCGCAGTAATAGTGGGAGGAGTTATTCCTGCACAAGACTACGACTTCCTATACAAAGCAGGAGTAGCCGCCATCTTTGGGCCAGGCTCAAAGGTTACTAAGTCGGCTTGCGACATTATGCACATCCTAATGGATTAATATTGATTGATATACCGGACAGATAAAGCCGGTAAACAGATATTATTTAAATTCCGCTTTCAGAAAGATATTTAAAAGAACTTTCCGGAAGCGGAATTTTTGTTATTCAATTAAACAGTAAAGCCCCCTGTATATAAACTGTTTGAAACCATTGTAGATACCATATTCTTAAAAGCCACGTAAGTTTCAATAACATCACCACTCCAACTTTCGGGCAACTCTATAAAAGTTGATGCATCTCTTCTTTTACCTGCATTAATATCGTAAACCGATTCCGCCTTTGCAGTATTATAGGCAAGCACCATCACCTGATCATTCGGATTAGCATTATATTTATTTTCAGAATCCCATTCAAACTTCAGCTCATAGTTAATAACACCAGCATTTATTGTGGAAGAACAGTAAAGCGGTCCCTTTGAAATAAGAATGTTCTTATAATCAATCACTATACCATCTACACCTGCTTTAATACCATTAATCATATTATATGACATAGCAGCATTAAAAGCACTCTTTCCATCAACAGCAAACTCCTGAAACCCAATTCTTATAACAGGAGTAAAAGTCCTCAGAAAACTCTGTATAACTATAAAGCTGCTACGCTGCCTGGTCTGACCTTTACTTCTGGGGTTAGTCATCTTAGACGGAACGCTTTTAATATATTCTACACCCCTGCACGATGAACCAACAACATTACCCACCTTACCCGAAAATCCACCTAATAATCCATTTTTTAATCTGGCCATTTCACAATATTTATTATTAATACTACAAAAGCAAGTTAACAAAATTTTTCATAAAAAGCAATTTTCCGGTAGTCTAAATACCTAATTAAACAGATGCAAAATACTAACAAAGTCCAAACAAAGTCCTAACCAACTCCTAATAAACATAAGGCATGTTAGGAGTTGGTTAGGAGTTAGTAGGGAGTTGGTTGGAAATTGGATTATTGTAAATATCATTGATTAAATATTATATCTATTGAAATTAAAAGCTTAAGTAGACACTAATTAATATAAACAGGTAATGAAGTGAAAGCTGTGAAAAAAAATGCTTAAGTGTGGTTGTATTATAAATTATTCATATATTTATGCTAACGTAATGGCGGTTACGGTAATGGCAGTTACGATAAATTAAAAATTATGCCTTCCTAAAGATACGAATAAAGATTTATTGGCTTTATATATGATAACCGGTGGTGTAGCCAAATATGTTGAACAGCTAATTATTAAAAAAGCGTCTTCTGTTTTGCGAAGTAAAACGCAACCCCCGTCGCATTAGTTTGGATGAACTGAAGAATAAAGCTAAAGATATTATTGCAAAGCATCCAAAATATACAACAGAGTTTAAAGAGCTTTCTCTCGAGGATATGTCATTAAAACTGCTCCCTAGGCACCGAATTTAATAATTGATCTAGTTTCTTTTGATAGCATGATTTTAGAGTTTAGGTAAAAATACTAAAAGGTTGAATGATATTTCAAACACAGGTAAAGTGAATTAGTTTTGATTTAATCTGACAGTTAAGGGCAAAAACTTAAATTTGTAATTGCATAAACAAAGAAAGTTCAACCCTTAAAACTGTCAGAAATGAATTCAGAAACGAAGTTAATCAAAAACAAGTTAGGACTGCTCAAATTAGCAGAAGAATTAGGGAATGTCTCTCAGGCATGCAAGTATTTAGGATACAGCCGGGATACTTTCTACCGATACAGGGAACTGGTGGAAACCGGTGGTGAATTAGCTCTACAGGAGATCAGCAGACGAAAGCCCATCATCAAGAATCGTATTGAACAGGAGATTGAGGATCGCGTGGTCTCATTTGCAACAGATAATCCTGCTTTTGGTCAGGTCCGCGTTTCCAACGAGCTGAAAAAGGAAGGTGTTTTTGTGTCACCATCAGGAGTTCGAAGTATTTGGTTGAGAAATGACCTGGAAACATTCCGCGAGCGATTGAAAGCGTTGG
>CAYLKV010000009.1:12618-77974 GCA_964384545.1 uncultured Proteiniphilum sp. | reverse complement strand
GCATCTGACTGTTAATCAGAGGGTCCTTGGTTCAAGTCCAAGAGGGAGAGCAAGAAAACGAGTCAATACGGCTCGTTTTTTTGTTTTTAATCTACTGCAAATTCTTCCCAGTTATCACAAATTTAAATAACTTAGTGCCTTGCTTTCACTTTTTAGTACTATTAATTAAATTATGAAGAAAGTATTATTAGCATATCGATTAAAACCAGAAGGTTTAAAAGATTTAGAAGGTGAGTTCGAAATTACGCAACCTGAAGAAAAATCACATTTCACAAAACAGGAGGTTATAGAGATGATTCCCGATTTTGAAGTGCTGGTTCCTAATTTTGGTTTCTATACCGATCACGAAATTATAGATAGAGGCAATAAGCTTGAAATGATTGCCAACTATGGGGTGGGGTATAATAATATAGATGTAGACTATGCAACAAAAAAGGGTATTGTGGTGACAAATATTCCAGATTCTACAAGGGAACCGACTGCTGAACTGGCTTTTGCTCTTCTGCTAGGTGCAGCTCGAAAAATTGGATATTACGACCGTAAGCTACGCACTACTAAAGGTGTCAGCTGGGGTGTATACAGCGAAGCAGGATTGCCTGTATATGGTAAAACATTGGGTATTATTGGTATGGGTAGAATTGGTCAGTCGCTTGCACGCAGGGCTGTTGCTTCGGGCATGTCGATTATATATCACAATAGAACCCGTCTGTCAGAATCTATTGAAAATATGTATGGTGCCAGATATGTTTCTAAAGAAGAGCTTCTTACAACTGCAGATTTTATCTCTCTCAATGCTCCTTCTACACCCGAGACTCGCAAGATGATTGGTGAGAAAGAGCTCAATATGATGAAACCGACAGCAATATTTATAAATACAGCAAGAGGTGATATGGTTGATGAGAAGGCACTTGCAAATGCTCTTCGCGATAACAAAATATGGGCAGCAGGACTAGATGTTTATGAAAATGAACCTCATATACTTCCCGAATTGCTTGAACTCGATAATGTGCTTCTTGCTCCTCATGCAGGTACCAAAACAATAGAAGATAGAATTAAGATGTCTATAGAAATGTGCAGAAATATAGTAGGGTTCTACGATAATAGTTTCCCTGTTTCGAGAGTCAATTAATATAACTATTATAAATTAAATTACTCATACTTTTAAAATATAGAATTTAATCATTAAGCGATGAATGCCAGGAATGTAAAAGATGAACTTCTTAAGTTGGCCGACCCCATCAGAGCAACTCACTCTCTTGGTTTCTTCAAAACCGGTAAGGGTCAGTATGGCGAAGGTGATATATTTATAGGCTGCACTGTGCCCCAAACACGCAGTGTGGCAGCCAAGTTTCCAAAATTGCCACTTGATGAGATAGCACTACTGCTTAATGATGAGATTCATGAATGTCGATTATGTGCATTGGTTATCCTCACAAACAGTTATGGTAAGGCCAATGAGTTCGAGAAGTTTGAGATTCTTAACTTCTATCTGTCTTATACTAATCGCATTAATAACTGGGATCTAGTAGATATCTCTGCTCATAAGATAGTGGGTGAGTGGTTTAAAAACAGAGAAGACAGGTCGATTATCTATCAACTATCCGAGAGTGAACTTCTTTGGGATCAGAGAATTGCTGTTGTGGCGACTTACACATTTATCCGTAACAACGATTTCAATGATATATTAAATCTGTCGGAGATGTTTCTTTCTCATAAGCACGATCTTATTCATAAGGCATGTGGATGGATGTTGCGCGAAATGGGCAAAAGGGATGAGGCGACGCTTATATATTTCCTCGATAAGTTTGCAGCCCAAATGCCCCGAACTATGCTCAGGTACTCAATCGAAAAGCTTGATGAGGAGTTGAGAAAACATTATTTGAATATCAAAAACTAAATGAAGAATATATATACTCACACGCTGGAAAATGGACTAAGAATTATTCATCGCCAGTTTCCATCGGAAATATCTTATTGTGGTATTGCTTTAAATACAGGCTCTCGTGATGAGTTTCACTCAGAGTATGGTATGGCTCATTTTGTAGAGCATATGCTGTTTAAGGGCACCAAAAAGCGCAAGGCTCATCATATCTCTAATCGCATGGAGAATGTGGGTGGCGATCTTAATGCTTACACCACTAAAGAGGAAACTTTTATCTACTCAACTTTTCTTAAGGAGTATTTTCCAAGGGCGGTTGAACTACTTAGTGATATTATTTTCAACTCTTCATTCCCGGATGTACAGATCAACCGTGAGCGTGAGGTTATTTTGGATGAGATTGATTCATATGCTGATTATCCATCGGAACTGATTTATGATGATTTTGAGAATCTGATTTTCGCTAATCATGATTTCGGTCACTATATCTTAGGTGAGCCCGATACGCTTAACGCATTTGATAATGAGATGATTAAAGCATTCATTAATCGGCAGTATCAAACCTCTGAGATGGTGTTCTTTTCATTTGGTAAAACACCATTCTCTAAAGTGGTTAAGCTGCTGGAAAAACATTTCAATATACAGCAACAGCAATCGGAAAGAAAAGTTAGAGTAGCCCCAACATTAAACAGTCCTGTGAAAAAGGCTCTGGAGAAGAATACAACCCAAACTCATGTTGTACTTGGCTGGAATACATTCAGTATGTTTCATCCCAACCGGTATGTGCTATACCTGCTAAATAATATATTGGGTGGGGGTAGTCTAAATAGCCGATTGAACCGGTCGCTGAGAGAGAAAAACGGACTAGTTTATAATATCGAATCGAATATCTCATTATACAGCGATTCAGGATTCTATTCAATTTATTTTGCATGCGATCCAAAAAACAGGGACAAATGTCTAAAGCTGATAAAAAAGGAAATTAAGGATATAATGGAGAATGAACTCACAGCGATGCAATTGACTGTAGCCAAGCGTCAGTGGAAGGGGCAGTTGGGTATTTCGGCAGAGATAAATGAAAATAATGCACTGAGCATGGCCAAAAACTATTTGCACCACAAAAGATTTATAGATCTGGAAGAGATATTTGCTCAGGTTGATGATATAACGTCAGGTCAGATTAAGAAATTGGCGGAGGAGTTGTTTTCGAGAGAGTGGTTTGAGTTAATATATAAGTAGGGTGGCTGAATACTTTTTAAGTTTCGACTCACGATAATTTATGACCCATAATTAGTTTTAATTCTCTAAAGAGTAAACTCGCTTCGTTGAAACAGCTCCTCTTATACGTTCACCGAAAACTATGGGTTCGCAGAGGTAATGCTGTAATCGAACAAAAACCAGATAGAGCTGTTTAATATTTGTGTTGAAGATTAACATCATCAACTAAAAAATATAAACTTAATTTAAAAGAAAGATTATGAAAAAAATGAGATTTATGCTGGTTGCTGCAATGCTTGCAATGGTAACTATTGTAAGTGCACAAACAACTTTAGGAGTAAAAGGTGGTGTAAATATGTCTAATTTTTATGGCGAAGATGTAACTGATAATAATGTAAAGATTGGATTCCATATTGGATTAGCTGCAGATATAAATTTTGCATACAATTCAGCAATTCAAACAGGACTGTTTTTTACAACTAAAGGATCAAAATACAGCACTTCTGTTGGTGAAATATCTGGAGATTTAACTGTTAATCCTATGTACATTCAATTACCTGTACACTATGCCTACAAAATTGACGTTATGCCTGGCACACGTGTAGTATTGCATGCCGGTCCGTATGCTGCTTATGGAGTTGGAGGCAAGTCGAAAATCAGCGGCTCATTTGGTGATTTGGAAGGCGAAGAAGAAAGTGATGTGTTTGGTGATGATGGCTTCCTGAAGAGATTTGATGCAGGTCTTGGCTTTGGTGTTGGAGCTGAATTCGGACCATTATTGCTCGATTTAGGTTGGGATATGGGCCTTATTAATGTTCTCGACTCAGATGATGGTGATCTAAAAACACAAAATGCATATCTATCAGTAGGATATAGATTCTAAAAAGAATTATTCATAAACTAATAATAACCCTGTATGGTTTCATACAGGGTTATTTATTTATGATTGTGCCTCTACCTGCAATACTGTAACATAAAAAAAGGAGTTTTGATAAAAGAAGATTCTGTAGAATAAAAAAAGGATTTTAAGTCATATATGTAAAAAAAGTGACATAGTTTCACTGTTTATTATTAAAAAATGCTAACTAATTTATTTTTTTGTTATATTTGTAATCTACTAATTATGTTCTATTCCATAACATTAATAGTTTAGATTATGAAAAACAAGACTAACCTAACTTTCCTGAAAGCATCCCCACCAGGAATCGTTTTTTTGATGTTGTTATGTTTATTATTTTCTGCAACAGAGCTTACTGCTTCTAATTTAAATGTATCGAATAAACAAAAACAGTCTGAAAATAAAGTTATAATTGCCGGTTATGTAACATGCAGGGGTACAGGAATTTCAGATGTAATTGTAGAGTCAGAAACAAGTGTTGATGTTTCAATCACAGACAGAGAGGGCAAGTATTCAATTACAGTTGACAAAGGCTCAATTGTAACATTTAAGAAAGCTGGATACACTCCTTTTGAACATATTGCTGTAGATTCTCAGCAAAACCTTATTGTTTGTTTGCTTCTCGAAAATGATTCGAGTAACAATCAGGAGGCCGATACAACAAAGGTCGAAAAAGAGTGTATCTTAAATATTAAGACAAAAAAGGAAATATTTGATTAAGCGAGGTGATCAGAATATAAGATATTTCTATATTACCATAGCTTGAAATAGTATTTCCTACAGTTTACGGATCAATTCTGCAATACCTAAAGCGCACTCTGCAACGCGTTCATAATTGACAATCCCAAGATTGTCTTTTGGAGTATGTGTTATCTCCTGACTCTCCATGTTCTCTATAAACCATTGAGAACTAACGGCAATAGCAGGGCATCCATTCTGCAGAAACATACTGTGATCTCCCTGATACCATGGAAGTCCTTCTACAATTTCGGGAGTATTATTAATCACTTCATTAAGAGCATTAATAACAAACTCAGGAAGATTGAATGCAGAGAAGCATGAAAGGCCTTCGTAATAACCGGCTCCATCGATATTAATATTCACAAGAATATTTTCAAATCTGCCACTATTCTGTTCAACATATTTCACTTGGCCAGGTGCACCATAATAATCCTCTCCATTAATAATCACCAACTCAAGCGGATATTTGGTCACTTGCCCTTTCATCATTTCTGCAAGCATCAGCACAATAGCAACACCAGTTGCGTTGTCAATCGCCCCCGGAGTACCAATTTTTGTATCGATATGTGCAGAAATTACAATCCTGTTCTCCTCTTCTGAACTGTTTCGTGCAATAATATTGTAAGCTGTTTCGGGAATTCTAACTGATTTAGACTCCAGTTCCACAATTTGACCTGCACAATCCAGAAGCTTATCGCCCTCGGTATCTTTCATATATACAGAAGGGATATCGAAATCGCCATCTTCAAACATTGGGAAAGGGTAAACTCCACCTGCTAAAGCCGAATTTCTCTTTGTCGCACAAATCAGTGCCTTAGGATTTGCTTTTTCCAACAGAGAAACAATATGCTGATGCTCCTCGGGATTCCAAAAAGGAAACTTCTTCGGCGCAATCTGCTCAGCAGTAATTTCACCATAAAGAAGTACAATCTTATCGCTAATATCACTTTTCTCGAGCAATTCTACCGAATTGACAACCGCAAGTTCACCCTTCACAGAGCATCCCAGCGAATAATGAGACGGAAACACCTCAAATGAGATTTCGTTACAAGTTAGTGAAGCCCCCTCAGTAGTCCAGTCGATTACCACCAATTCAGTCGCCTCAGTTGACCATCCCAATTCATCAAAAACCATCTTCGTATAATCGGTTGCATTACGATTTCCAACACTTCCAACCCTGCGCTCACCAATCTCAGAGCATAACTTATTCAGATGCAATTTTGCTTTTTCGACCAATAGATTCTTTTCCATTTATTAAATATGTGATTAAATAGTTTGATGTAATAAAATTAGGAAATTTATATGAACAATAGGGCCTGATTATATATTGTTTTGGTCAAATTCTTACATTACTCTTAATTTGGCCCTACCTTCCCCCTTTAAACTCTCTTTATAAAGGAGTAAAATAGGGATCATGTAAGAATTATTTTGAGGTTTTCTAAAGGCAATGTGCATAGATTATATTAGTAAAAGAGTAGGGCAAATATGATTAATATGAGTGTTTTTAGATATAAAACAGCAAGATATTTTATTTGAGAATGAGTCTATTTTAATTATTAATAATTGAATTAAGATGTTATTTAGTTGATTTTGTGAAGAAATCTTTTTTGTTAAACACAATATTTTGTTTATCTTTGCACCCGCAAATACAAATAATAACAATTTAAAAAAACTACTAAATGGCAACAAAATTACGTTTACAGAGGAGAGGTCGCAAGAATTACCCTTTCTATCAAATAATTGTTGCAGATAGCAGAGCACCACGAGATGGAAAGTACATTGAAAGGATAGGTTCTTATAATCCGAACACAAATCCTGCTACAATCACTTTAGATTTTGAAAGAGCTTTGTATTGGCTGCAAACTGGTGCTCAACCCACCGATACAGTAAGAAATATACTATCTGACGAAGGAGTATTGCTTAAAAAGCACCTTTTAGGAGGTGTTGCTAAAGGCGCATTTGATGAAGCTGAAGCAGAAAAAAGATTCAACGCTTGGAAAACAGGCAAGCAACAAGTTTTAAATTCTGAACTTACACGTGATGATGAAAATAGACGTGCAGAAGAAAAAGCTAAATTAGATGCAGAAAAAGCAGTAAATAAAGCAAGAGCAGAAGCTTTAGCTAAAAAGAAAGCTGAAGAAGAAGCTGCAAACGCTCCTGTAGTAGAAGAAACAGAAGCAACAGAAGAAGCTGCAGCTCCAGCTCCAGCTGAAGAGCCTACTGCTGAATAAGTAAAGCTTTTACAAAAAAATTATCTGAAAACTGTTTCTTAAATTTATAAGGAATAATAAAGTTTAAGAGAAAAATATTGAATAAAAAACCCGTTGTTTTTACAACGGGTTTTTTTGTATGTCCTTTCTATCGATATTCTTTATAAATAGCAAAATTATAGTGTGCAAATCTATATTGTACTCCGGCAAAAAAACTATCATTGTTTCTGGATGGCCGGTAAATTATCTCAGGTATTACAATGAAAGTACACTATTTTCCTGTCGTTTTTTTATAATCTCAGTCTTAATATGATATAGGAAAAGTGAATGACCAATGTTTGCCTAGATCCATCTAGATACCAACATTTGCTATTGCAAAAACTAAACTAAGAAAATTAGTTTTAAGTTGTAGTTTTCTTATCTATAAATTTTATTTGATATTGTTAACATCTATTACTCCTATGCCTGTGTTTAGATATTATGTCTTAGTATTGCTTGCAAGGTGGTCAATAGGGTACTCAACACGCCTTTCTTATGGATTGGCAGCAGTTGCACCTAATGGCATGATAGACAGTATTATAAATTATATTCCAAGGGTCAAATTTATAGTATTAGTAAAATCTCTACTATAAGAGATATTTATAATGAAATAATATTTTTTACATTATGTATTGTAAATAAACTTCAGTTTTAAGTGAAAAAATGTGTACTTAATTGTAATAAAGGTTAAACGTGTGCTATTGTTACTTATATTGATTGTATGAGTGAAATTAAAAAGTAGTAATTCTTCCTTACATCTAATGTGTAATTTTAAATATTGATAAATTTACTAATTGATTATATGCTAGTTGATTTTTGCATTGTCGATTTAGCCTATTTTTCTACAATATCTCTTTTGATGAAAAAAAACAAAGCATTCTATAAAAATTGAAATAGAGATAAATAACAGAATATTAGATATATATATGGAATCATATATATTCATGTAATATTTTGTAAGTATATTTTTTTAATCAGATGATGCGATTTATATATAAAATTATATATTTGTGACAATTATTTAAAATCATAGCGCAAAATGAATTCTCTAAATGTAGAAATTAGAGTGAACAGAGATGTTCTATCTAATGAAAAAATATTAGTAGGTATTAACGAAATACCATTCCCTACAGCTATTTATTTTCCAGATTCTAATAGAGTACTTCTAAACAATCGTGCATTTGTGTGTTTGGGTTTAAAAGTGGGCGATTATTTCAATTTTGATTATTGGATTAGGAATAATAATAATATCTTTGATTTATTCACAAGTCAAAAAGAAGATATTATCTCAAATCAGAAAGGAGTAGTTGTTTTCCCAAATGGTAAGCATGAGTTGATAAAATACTCGATGGCTCATATAAATAACCAACATCTTGGTGATATTTATATTATTAATTTTACAAAATTGGTCGAAAAGTATTCTGCGGCCTCTATTAATTCTCTCTATAATATTCAGGATGAAGTTTCTAAACTAAAGCCATATCTTAGTAGAACTGGAAGAAATATGGTTGAATCTTTAATGAAAAAGTATTTCATCGACGAAAATCAACAATTAACATTAGATGATATTGTTTATTACAAGAACGAAATAGAGGAGATAGGGAAAGCTTTTCCTTCATTATCGCATAAAGAGGTTATACTTTGTGGTTTACTTGTAAATAACATGGAAACAAAGGATATAGCAGCTATTACTAATAGAACTATTGACTCTGTTTTTGTGACTATACATAGGATTAATAAAAAACTTAACATTGGCAGTAAAAAAGAGCTTATACTAACACTTAAAGAGATTGTATTTAGCAAAAGGGCTGTGTCTCTGTTTAATTAGTTTAAACATTACATTGAGCTAAATATTTTCAATAATTAACTAATTTAGTTAATTATACAAATTTGTGTTTTGCAGTGGCAATTATTCATAATTGTTACATTAGGGACAATTATTTTACGTAAAAGTGAAATACTTCATTTTATTTAATTCACATATCTTAACTTTAATGAGAGTCTTATACTGCATTAAAGTTATGATACATCACTTGAATGAAGCTAAAATTCAGTGCTTGAACAGATTTAAACAGGCTGTTTGGCTAATATTTGAACGAGAATTTAATAATCGAGACATAAAATAGATAGATATTATACATCGAAGTAGTGAAAAATCTCCCAGATATGAAGAAAAGGAAAATAATTTGGTTTTGTGGTGCTCAATTTTCTGATGAGAAGATTAAGACTACAGGAACTTGGTTAATAGCTATGGGGAATGCTTTGGCGGAGATGGATGATATTGATCTATATAATGTTACATATGGCGAAGTTGATACTATTACTCAAAAAAACTCTAAGTCTATCACTCAGTGGATTATACCATTTAAGGACTTAAAAAAATATCATAAGGGATCAACAGCTCTAGTTACTTTTGTAAAGAAACTTGATGAAGAGGTTAAGCCTGATTTAATTCATGTATGGGGTACTGAAAATGAGTTTGGTTATATAATAAAAAAGGCTAAACTTAAAACGCCGGTTTTATTAGATATCCAAGGTCTTTTATTTGCTTACGTGAAGTTTTATTATGGTGGTTTAGAGCTGAAAGATTTAATTAAATGCATCGGTATTAAAGAATTAATTAAACCACAATTTCATCCCTATTTCATAAGAAGGAGTTTTAAGAAAAAGGGAAAGAAGGAGTTGCAGTTAATTCGTGAATCTAATTTGATTTCTGTTCAATCTGATTGGGTTCATTCTGTAATTAGAAATGTAAATAATAGATGTTCAATGTTTTACACTGGGATTATGTTGAGGAAGAAGTTTTATGAGGCTTCTGCTTGGAAAAGACCGGTAAACAATGATCATATTAATATTTATACATCTTCTTCAGGTCCAATTCCATATAAGGGTATTCATGATCTAGTATTAGCAATAGCGATTTTGAAGAAAACATATCCTAATATTAAATTGAATATTGGGGGCGACTATCAATTAAAAAAGAAATATGGTGTTATCAGAAATGGATATACAAGTTGGCTACTTAAATTGATAAATAAATTGGGTATTAGAGATTCGGTTAATTGGCTGGGAATGTTAAGTGCAGATGAGATTATAAATGAGATGCAAAGATCGTCTGTAGTTGTAGTTCCTTCATATATCGAAACTTATTGCTTGTTTTTGGCAGAGTCTATGATGGTGGGTGTTCCTACTGTTGTAGCCTTTTCAGGAGCTATGCCTCAACTTGCTGAACATGGTAAATCGGCTCTCTATTATCCTCCGGGAGATTATTGGGAGTGTGCTCGAAATATTGATAATATAATTACTAATCCTGAATTGGCAGATTTGTTATCTTTTGAAGCAAGAAAAATTGCCTTTGAAAGAAATGATAGGGATAAAGTTCTTAAAACTCAATTAGATATATATAATAAGATAATTTAGTACAATAACATAAATCGTGTTTTTTGTCTGAATTATATATCAATATTCTTTAATATTTTAAGTTTAGAATATTTTACTTTTGTTACACATTTAAAAAATACAATAATGCACAACCATAGAATTCAGATTGGAATAGATAAAAAATATCAATCGGATGATAATATTTTAATCAATATAGATGAAATTCCTTTTGCTACAGCACTCTTCTTTACAAGAACCAAAGAAGTCATCTTAAATAAACGTGCCTATGATATTCTTGAGATGAAAGAAGATGAAAAATTTGATCTGTTTACATGGAATAAAATTAATCCTTATGTAAAAGATATAATTAGAGCTAAGGATGAGGATGTGGTAATTGATAAGAAAGCTCACATAATCCTTTTAAATGGGAAGCATGAGATTTTAAACTACTCAATGACAAGGATTTATAATACTAAATTAGGAGAGATAGATATTATTCATTTTTCTAAAGCATCTGATAAATATTTAGTAGCATCAATTTCATCATTATATTCAATTAGAGATGAGATAGTAAAACTTAAACCATTTCTTAATAGAAGTGGCAAGACAATTCTCGACAGTATTATGAAGAAATATTTCAGAGAAGAGACAAATCAACAATTAACTTTAGATGATTTGGTCTATTATGAAAAAGAATTGAGAATTATTCAAAACGCTTTTCCTATACTATCCAATCGAGAAGTAATACTTTGCGGATTACTTGCAAACGATATGGATAGTAAGGATATTGCTTCTATTACTAACAGAACTTTAGATTCTGTATTTGTAACTATTCATCGTATCAACAAGAAGCTTGATCTGCTTAATAAAAAGCAACTGGTTGACACATTAAAGGAATTGATAGACAAAAAATCTGTGGTAAAAAATATTACTTTAGATAGTAAATAACTACATATTGTTTAGTTACGTTCTCCCTTTAGTTTATATACATTATGGAATGGAGTTACATCATCTTCGAACTGTATCTCAAAATAAATACTTTTGTTTATAATTTTACCATTTGATACAATTATTCCTATATTCTCTGGACGGCTTTCGCATCTAGATAGTTCTGTTTCAAATGTTCCATCTTCTTTTAATGCTGCTTTAACCTTAAAGCTCCAGAACTCATCTTTAGAGTCACTGATAACTATTGAGTCGCTTCCATTTTGGCTTGTGCTAACTAATGTTTGTAAGGTAAATGATGTTGAAATTGCCATTGTATCAATATATGCTGTTACGTCCCAAATGCCATTAACATTCACATTATCTGGTGATTCGATAATTGATGCCTCTCTTTCGCATGAAGCAAAAATAACTATGGCTATTATACTTAATAAATATACTATTTTTTTCATATCTGAAAATTGTTTGTTGTCGTTTGTTTATCAATATATTAAATGAAATTTGTATCTTTCCATTTAAGTCGATTACAGATGTTTAAAATTATATTTTTGATTTATATAGTGTAACTGTATATACATTTTTACTATATAAACTTAAATTGTTTGTAAGCTAATTATTTGAAATATATCCTTTAAAAACTAGTTGTTAACTCTTTTAAAAGTTACAGCCTTTAAATGTTCCCTATCTCCATTTTTTACATATACATAGTAGGTTCCGGATTCATTATCAGTAGGCAGAACTGTATGGTATCTGGTTAATGCTTGCTCATACACTTGATTTCCATTAGTGTCAGCAATCATAACCATTGCAGGTTTCAATCTTGTTTGCAAGTTAATACAAAGATGATTATATTTGTCTACATAGATTGTAATTGATGGATGGTTGTTTATTTTAGGCAACTCGAAGTTTGGATTTTCTTCACCATCAACAGGATCTTGATCACCACCGGGCACTTGATCACCTGGATCTGTTTGAGCAAGCCTTGCTCTTCCCACTAATTGTTCAGGTAAGATAGATTCATTAAGTTTTTGATCATACTTGTTTGTTTCTACTCCCACAACAGGTTTCATATTATCGGCAATCCACCATGAATTTCCTGTTTCACCATTGCTATTAGCATAATTTACTATATTGTTTTGGAATGTAATTGTATGTGATTTTCCAGATTGACTTTCAGACCAATTGGCAATACTAAAACCTACGTTTGTGAAGTACTGACTTTTTGCATATACTTTGTTGTTACGCATAATCATATTGTTTCCTCCACCAATACCCATGCCATATTGACCAGGATTTACAAGTATATTATCTTCTGCTATTTGGTATGAGCCTCCAAGGTCACCAATCAAGATACCACCACCTGAGTGTGAAGGTCCGCCTCCTCTTAACCAGTTTCCTTTAACCATAATTGGGCTTGAAGAGGTACCATTCGACTGATTTATATTTATAAGATCTCCTGGTGAGCTTTCTCCAAATATGTTTTCTGCAGCATTGTAACTAACACTGTTTCCTGCTCCACTTACCTGAATAAATAGTGCAACAAAACCATTATTGGTATCATTAGATTGTGATAATAGACCTCCAATGTTTTTAATGTCGTTATACTCAAATTTAACACCCTGAGATGTTGAAGCTGTTAGAGCAGTATGAACATTTTCGAAAGTATTATCAATGATCGTTACGTTTTTACAGTTATAAAGATATACACCTCTTTTAGTGGATGATCTGAAACTATTGTTTCTAATAATAACATTATTACAGTCGTAAAGACCGATAACATCTCCTGTCACACCTGAGAAATCTAAACCTTCAATAACGAAGTCATTTTTACCTACATATTGCAATTTAGGAGATGCTTTGTACTCTCCTGTGTACCTAGAACCCTGACCATTAGCTGTGACGAATGGTATACAGAGTAGCACCATAACTAATAAGATAGCTTGATTAATTAATTTCATTTTTTTAGTTATTAAATGATTAATGTTTTGACACCCCATTTTTTTAATAATAGCAAGTATAGCTGAGTTCATGCTAGCTTTGAACCAGTTATTTCTTTTAATAAAAAATGGGTTTTACTTAATTGTGTACAATAAAGAATATATTACCGATTGAAAAATTTATTAATAAAATTTGTTTTTATGTTATCAGTAGTATCAGAAAATTTTTTTTATTCAAATAAATATAAATACCCTGAAGAAATTTAATCAATGCAGTAAGATATCTGTAGTTTGTTGTTGCAAAAGTAACATATAAATTTCTTAAAACTCAACTATCAAACAATCAATTAGTAAGGATTTTGTTCAAATTATAAAGAATTAAAATGTGTTAACTACAAAGTTCTAATTATTTAGAATGATTTTAAAAACAGATATCGTTCAAACTTAATCATAGAAACAATCTTACAGAAAAATTAGATTTTTCTGTAATAATATGTAAGGAAAAATATTGTATAAATAGAATATCAGCAACATATATTTGCGACACTTAACTAAATTAGTTAAGAAAATAAAGGTGCTACAAATTGTAATTTTTGTAATATCTCGTACTTAAAATCATAGCGTAATTCTTAACTGTATTGTATAATATGAGTTCTAGCTTTTCGTATATACATGCATAAATTGAAAATTTGTTAATATGAAAAAGGTGTTTAATTTCTGGGTTATTATACTTATAATTTCCTCGTGCGCTCCGGTGAAAGATATATCCTATTTTCAACAATTAGGTCAGTCTAGTAGTGAATTGCCCCGTGCAGAATATAGTGCACGTATTAAACCTAAAGATATCCTTTCTATTACTGTTGTAAGCAGTGAGCCGGAAGCTTCAAGCAGATTCAATCTTATAGCTCCACAGATTGATGTCGATATGGGGTATATTCAGGGCCAACCGATTCTTCAAAGCTACTTGGTGAACGATGAAGGTATTATTAATTTTCCTTCTTTGGGTACACTTCAGGTAAAGGGATTATCTACAAATGAGCTGGAGAAGTTAATTGAAGGGCAACTTAAACCCTATTTTACTGAAGAGATGCCTATAATAACTGTACGAATAATGAACTATGCAGTAAATATTCTTGGAGAAGTGCAGAGGCCTGGTAAGTATGAAACAAAGAATGGAAGAATGACCGTATTAGAAGGATTATCAATGGCAGGCGATATGACCATATATGGGAGGCGGGATAATGTGAAGGTGATACGGGAGGATGCGAATGGTGAAAGACAAGTATATACTTTGAATTTCAATGATAAGAATGTATTCAGATCACCATGTTTTTTTTTAGAGCAGAATGATGTTGTTTATGTGGAACCTAACCAATCGAGAGCCAATTCTTCTAAGTATGGCGCTGCTGAAACATATCGAATTTCTACTCTAACCGTATTGATATCGCTTGCAACAATGGCTACTACGATATTTGGCATATCTCGATAATTCATACTAATCAACTAAAAGAACTAATATTATTGACATTAATCCAAGATAATAATAAAGGATATAAAATATGAACAAGTTTTCTAATGTAGAAGAAGAGTTTATTGCTTTAATAGAAAAACCGGTAGATGTGACTCCAATACTACTTAAATATCTTTCTTTCTGGAAGTGGTTTGTGGTGTCTATCTTACTGTTTCTATCTATTGCTATAATATATATATACTTTACATTACCAAATTACAATATTGCCACATCTATAGTATTTAGAGATGATCAGCGAGGTGGTGGAATCACTGAGTTGAATGTGTTTAAGGATATGGGAGTTGTAACACGAAGGAGTAATGTAGATAATGAGGTGGAGATATTAAAGAAATCGCTTATTGTTGAAAGTGTTGTTCGTGAATTAGGGTTGTATGCCAACTATATCGAAATTAAGCCTATTATCCCTCTTAATATAAATGGGATTAATTTACCACACAGGAAGTATGAAGTTCTCTATGGAAAAGATAACCCTCTTAATCTGATACTTTCGGAAGGCAGTCTAAATATTATAGAAAAGCCTATTAGGCTCCTTATTGAGAAAACAGGCAAAGAAAACTACATGTTGTCGGGAGTATATAAGAAACAAAAATTTAATGTTATAGTTGCGCCTAACGATACGCTTGTTAAGCTGCCTTTTGGAGATGTAATTCTTAACAGAGGTAATGTTACTCTTAAGAACAGATCGAAGATCAGGGTTGAAATTAACCATCCTCGTGATGTTGCAAATAGTTATCTCGATAATCTGGATATAGAGCTTACTTCAAAGACATCTTCAGTTGCAGACATCAAATTAAAAGCATACAATATTGATTTGGGAAAGGATTTCCTGGATAACTATATTGAAACATATAACGAAAATGGTATTAGAGATCAAAGTGAAATAGCTGCTAAAACATCTCAGGTAATTGAAAATCATCTTGCTAATCTAAGTAATGAACTCTCGGAAGTAGAGAATCAAACGCAAGATTTTAGGCAATCGCGTGGATTAACAAATATTGCATCTCAAGCAGATCTATATAATTCACAGCTAGCAAGTATAAGTCAGATTAAAATGGATGTTGAGTCGCAATACTCTATCGTTTCAGACCTATTACGTATTGTAGAACAAAATGGAATATATCAGGCAATACCTGCCAGTTCAGGTATTAAAAGCATGGTATTGAATGATCAGATTACTACCTACAACAATCTGGTGATAGATAGAAATAAGTTAGCGAGAATTGCTTCAAGCAGTAATCAATCTATGATTAATCTTAACAGCCAGTTGGAGACCACCTTTAATTCTGTGGTTTCAGGTCTTCGTAACGAGAAAAATAGTCTTGAGATTCAGTTAAGGGATATCAATTCTGAATATTCGCGAAACAGTGCAAAAATATGGGCAATTCCACAACAGGAGCGCGCTTTCTCAGATCTTAAACGTCAGCAGAATATTAAGGAAGATCTGTTTCTATATCTTTTGCAGAAGAAGGAGGAGCGCTATATGAATATGACTTCAGTAGAGCCTAACTCTAGGATGATAGATAATATTCATGTAATGGGTGTAGCCTGGCCTAATAATATTCTAATCTTGCTCATAGCGATGATTATGGGTATGGTTATTCCATTTATAGGAATTAAGGTTAGAGATCTACTACGTTATCAGATAGATACAAAAGAAGATTTGGAAGATATCTCTTCTATAGCGATTCTTGGTGAAATACCTAAAACAGTTCAGACAGAAGTTGTCGCTGTAAAAGAAGGTGCAAACGATAGTTTTAATGAAATGATGCGATTATTACGTGCTAATCTTCTTTTTGTTATTGATGGTAAGGAGAATAAAGTTATCAATATGCTGTCGAGTATTAGTGGAGAAGGAAAATCATTTGTACTGCTGAATTTAGCAATGAGCCTTGCAATTCTCGACAAGAAAGTACTTATAGTTGAACTGGATATTAGAAAACCTAAGCTTGCTAATGAGTTGAACCTTAATAATAAGCAAGGTATTACTCTCTATCTCTCTGGACATCTCGATAAAAGTGAATTGGTGAATCCATCAGGTTTACATCCAAATTTATCTATTATCACAGCAGGTGCAATTCCCCCAAACCCTAATGAGTTACTGGCTAAACCAATATTGGATGATTTGATTAACGAGATGAGACAAGAGTATGATTATGTACTTATTGATACACCACCTGTTGGATTAGTTTCAGATAGCTTTTTATTGAATCGTTTGACTGATGTGAATCTATATGTTGCAAGGGTAGGGTATACTCCTAAAAAGCTTGTAGAGAATGCTGATCAATATTTTAAAGAAAACAGGCTTAAAAAAATGTATTTTATACTCAACTATGTAGATCTTAACAGTACTGAATATCGCTACGGATTGGGTAAAAAGTATGGTTACGGTTACTCATAGTAAATGAAGATTATCAGCCTTAGTTCACAGCTTGAGTGCTGATTATAAGCAATTTTGATAAAGAAATTAATGTTTAATATAATTTATGTTTTGCGATGAAGCTCAATGACGCAATAATTATTCAACTGCCTAAGAATTTAGACCGCAGAGGTAATCTTTCAGTTGTAGAAGAGATTACTAACATTCCATTCGAGATTAAAAGAACTTATTGGATATATGATGTTCCCGGTGGTGAGGTGAGAGGCGGACATGCTTACCTTAACAACGAAGAGTTTATTATAGCACTTTCTGGCAGTTTTGATGTGATGTTGGATGATGGATTAGTGCGAAAAACCTTCTCATTAAATAGATCATATTATGGTTTATATGTGCCAAAAGGAGTCTGGAGACAGATGGTTAACTTTTCTACCAACTCATTAGCACTTATTGTAGCTTCAATTCCATACGATCCTGGTGATTATATATACGATTATGAACTCTTTAAAGAGTTATCTACTGAGAGATTATCTAACTGAGTCTTTTAAATATTTAGGTCGAAAATGCGCGTATGAAGAAAACAAATATTTATGATTGTACGATGCTTGAAATTGATAAGCATCACAATGAAAAGGGAAATATAAGTGTGGTAGAAAATAGCAAAACAATCCCTTTCGATATAAAGCGTGTATATTATTTATATGATGTTCCAGGGGGTGAATCTCGTGGAGGTCATGCTCATAAGGAGTTGCAACAGTTTATAGTGGCTGCAAGTGGTAGCTTCGATGTTACAATTGATGATGGTCAACAGAAAAGAACCTTCACAATTAATCGCCCATATAGAGGATTATTAGTTGTTCCTGGTATCTGGAGAGAGCTCGATAACTTTTCTTCCGGTTCAGTGTGCTTAGTGTTAGCTTCAACACCGTATTCAGAAGAAGATTATATAAGAGATTATAAAAAATTTAAAGAATATAAACTTTTATGATACACCCTAATTCTGAAGTATTAAGTGTCAACATAAGTGATGATACTTCTATATGGCAGTACTGTGTAATTCTGCCGGGGGTAAAGATTGGACGTAACTGTAATTTGTGTTCTCATGTTTTTATTGAAAATGATGTAGTTATTGGAGATAATGTTACAATAAAAAATGGAGTTCAAATATGGGATGGAATAACAATTGAGAATGATGTTTTTATTGGACCTAATACAACATTTACAAATGAACTCATTCCAAGATCCAAAAGGTATAATACAGCTAATTTGAAAAAGACCCTTGTAAAAAGAGGTGCTACAATAGGTGCTAATTCAACTATACTTCCAGGAATTACAATTGGTGAGTATGCATTTATTGGTGCAGGTAGTGTAGTTACTACAGATATACCTAACAATAATTTGTATTATGGAAATCCGGCAAAACATAGAGGATATATAACTAATGATGGAGTGATTCTGGATATGAATATGAAAGATAAGAAAGGAAATTTTCATGATTTAAAACTCGACAGATAAAATGATCAAATTTCTAGATATACATAAAATAACTAATCTGTATAGTTTCGAAATACATAGAGCTGCTTCACGTGTAATTGATTCGGGTTGGTATTTACTTGGTGAAGAGGTAAAGGCATTCGAAAAAGAATATGCAAATTTTATAGGAACTACTCATTGTGTGGGTGTAGCAAATGGATTAGATGCACTTCGATTAATACTCAGAGCATATATTGAATTGGGTATAATGAAAGAGGGTGACGAGATTATAGTTCCTGCAAATACTTTCATCGCATCAATTATTGCAATTACTGATAATAGATTGGTGCCTGTTTTAGTTGAGCCGGATATAACAACTTATCAGATTGATGATAAAAAAATAGAAGCTGCTATAAGTTCAAAAACAAAGGGTGTAATGATAGTACACCTTTACGGACAGTGTGCTTATACTGAAAATATTGGACAAATATGTAAGAAGTATAACCTGAATCTGATTGAAGATAATGCGCAAGCAACAGGTTGTAAATATAATAATAGAGTTACAGGATCAATTGGAGATGCTGCAGGACACAGCTTTTATCCAGGTAAGAATTTAGGTGCATTAGGTGATGGAGGTGCTGTTACAACAAACAACGATTTACTTGCAGATACTATCAGATCACTGGCAAATTATGGATCAAAAATAAAGTATATTTTCGATTATCAGGGTTATAACAGCAGGCTAGATGAAATTCAGGCAGCCATTTTAAGAGTAAAGCTTTCTAAGCTTAACCAAGATAATGAACGAAGAAAAGATGTTGCAAAATTCTACATTAATAATATAACACATCCGGATGTAATATTACCTACTGTGGATGACTGGAATGCAAATGTATTTCATCTTTTTGTAATAAGAACAGATCGCCGCGATGAACTTCTGATGTACTTAAATGAAAATGGAGTTCAGGCTCTTATTCATTATCCGGTACCTCCACATAAACAAAAAGCATATAATTACATGAATAACAAAACTCTGCCTATAACAGAAAAGATTCATGATGAGGTGATTAGTTTGCCTATAAGTCAGGTGATTACATATGAAGAGGCATCTATTGTAGTTGAAATATTGAATAGTTTTAAATAGAGAAATTTGCTCAGATTTAAATGAATAACAAAAGTAATTAATGGAACAGAAAAGCTCATATCGTCAGATAGTAAAAGCAACATCTCTTTTTGGAGGAGTACAGTTTTTTCAAATAATAATATCTGTAATCCGTTCAAAGTTCGTTGCAATTTTACTTGGACCTGCCGGTATGGGGGTAGTAGGCTTATTAACAGCAACCACTGGATTGGTAGCAAGTCTAACCAACTTTGGACTTGGAACAAGTGCCGTTAAGAATATATCTGAAGAAAATTCTAGTGAAAACCAAGAACGACTTTATACAGTAATATCTATTGTAAGACGCTTAGTGTGGATAACAGGATTATTTGGTACCCTTGTTACTCTTGTTTTCTCTTCAATGTTAAGTCAATTTACTTTTGGTAATAAAGATTATACATTAGCATTTATCTGGTTATCAATCACTCTGTTGCTGAATCAATTAAGTACTGGAGAACTTGTTATATTGCAAGGATTACGCAAATTACAGCAACTTGCAAAAGCAAATGTTTATGGTAGTCTGGCAGGACTGGCTGTTTGTGTTCCTCTATATTATAAGTTTGGAGTTGAAGGAATCGTTCCTGTTATTATTATTACAGCAGCCTCAGCCCTATATTTCACATGGCTTTTTTCTCGTAAATATAGAGCCTCAATAAGAAAATTATCTCTTTCAACATCCTTAACAGAGAGTAAGAATATGCTCATTATGGGGTTTATGATAAGTATGAGCGGACTGGTTTCTGTGATAGTAGCATATGTAATTCGAATTTTTATAAATAGAACGGGGGATGTTGCAGATGTTGGCTTCTATAGTGCAGGGTTTACAATAATTAATACATATGTGGGTATGGTATTCACTGCAATGGGGACCGATTACTATCCCCGTTTGTCAGTTGTGGCTCATGATAATTCAAAATGCAAAGAGAATATCAACCAACAATCAGAAATTGCACTGCTTATTTTGGCCCCAATACTCATTACTTTTTTAGTTTTTCTGAAATGGGCAGTTATCCTTCTATATTCCAATCAGTTCCTATCAATCACTCACATGGTTTATTGGGCAACAATGGGTATCTTCTTTAAAGCCTTTAGTTGGGCTATTGCATTTGTTTTCCTGGCTAAAGGAGCAAGTAAGTTGTTTTTTTGGAATGAGCTAGGAGGAAGTATTCAAGGTCTTATTTTAAGCCTATTGGGATATAAATTGGGAGGTCTAACCGGACTGGGTATAGCTTTCTGTGCAAGCTATGCACTCTATTTCTTACAGGTATATGTGATAGCAAAGGTTAAATATAATTTCTCGTTTAACCCATCACTGATCACATTATTCTTAATTCAATTCTCACTTGCAACTTTATGTTTTGCTGCTGTAAATTTTATAAAGCAACCATATTTTTATCTGATAGGTATTTTGCTGATAATTATCTCGGGATGGTATTCTTACCAAGAGCTTGAAAAAAGAATTGGTATCCGTGAGATTATACAAACTGGTATACAAAAATTAAAGAAAAAGTAAATGTTATGAATGTAAAAGAAAACCCTATAGTTTCAATTGTACTCATCACTTATAACAGTGCTAGATATGTATTAGATACACTTGAGAGTGTGAAGAATCAGACATGGAATAATATTGAACTGATTGTAAGTGATGATGGATCTACAGATGAAACTATTTCAATTTGCTCTAATTGGTTAAATGAAAATCAAGATCGATTCTATAATGCTAAACTTCTTACTGTGCCTCAGAATACCGGAATTCCGGCTAATTGTAATAGAGGTCTTCGAGCTGTGACAGGACAATGGATTAAAACAATTTCAGGAGATGACATTCTGCTGAATAATTGTATAAACGACAATATGCAATTTGTAGAGAAATTTACTGATTGCTGCTTTCTGGTTTCTGATGTCAACGAGATAGATGAAGATGGCAAATTAATAAGGGAAGAGGTCCTAAATGAAGGAGTGGTATATATTTCACGCTTGAACTCGGCAAAGAAACAACTTAAAGCATATACAAGATGGCCTGTATTTTTGAATGTGCCAACATTTTTTTGTATGGCCGATGTCTTAGAGAAAGTTGGCTATTGCGACGAGGATTTTAAGATATATGAAGATACTACTTTGGTTATTAGAGTTTTATCTCTTGGCTATAAAATGTATTACATGAAAACTCCAACTGTAGCTTACCGTATACATCGGAATTCTATATCAAGAAGTGTTGAGATGAATGAAAAACGAGAGAAAGAGGCCTTTCAAGTTTTTAAGAAATACAGATCTATTCACCTTAATAAATTTAATCTTCTAGACCTTTCGGTATATTACGAAAGTTGGCTGAGGTTTAAATACAAAGGTATTTTCGGTCTTAGAGGCGATTTTATATTAAGGAAGTTTAGCCTCCTCTATTGGTATATGAAATTTAATGGTATGAAAACATATTAAAACAACAATAAATAGAAAATGAACACTTTAAATAAACATATAATTAGCCACTTTATTCCAACTTTTATTCTTTTGTTGGCAATATATTCAATAATACCCTATATTAAACCGGGTGTGCCCATGGCTATGTTATTAGATAACACCTTTTTATGGTGGGGTGTATCAGCATTCATTCTTATCGGCTTTTTCATGTCGAGAAACTATTTCTTCGATAAACGTAATTCAGATAATCTGATGGCTGTATGGATATACATTTTATGGAATATAATGTGTATTGTTAGAGGAATGTTTGTTGCCGAAATATATTGGGATTGGAAGGGATTGATCGGAAATACTATGGCTTTGTTAATGCCAATTGTAATTTTCTCCGCAACCAATAAGATGGTGGTGCAGTCGCTGCTCGCTTCTTATTTAAAATATGCATTGCCACTTTTCATTCTGGTAGGTATTATCATTAGAACCGATGCTTTTGGTTTTTACCTAATCCCCATCAGTTTTATGCTTTTATTCTTACCTGTTTTAACCAGAACACAAAAAATAATTTTATTGATTGCTTCTGCAGTAGTTTTAGTTGCCGATTTGGGTGCAAGAAGTAATGTTATCAAATTTTGTCTTCCTTTTTTCATACTGTTGATTTACGGATTCAGAGAAAAAATGCCTGCAAAGTTATTAGAAACAGTGCGTATTTCACTGTTTGTTATGCCACTACTGTTTCTAATACTTGGTGTAAGTGGAATTTTCAATGTTTTCAATACAAACGAATATATTAAGGGAGAAGTAACTTCGGTAGGGGTAGATAGTGATGGAAATATGGTTGAGCAAAATATTATTGTAGATACTCGCACATTCATTTATGTAGAGGTGTTGGAATCGGCAATCAACAATAATTACTGGCTTCTGGGGCGTACTCCAGCAAGAGGTAATGATTCCGATACATTTGGGGTTCTAGCTGCAGAAATTACCGGCAGGTACGAGCGTCTTGAAAATGAGATTGGTGTTGCAAATGTTTTCACATGGACAGGATTAGTCGGGGTTATCTTATACTTTCTTATATTTTATCGTGCATCTTTCTTAGCTATAAATAAATCACGAAATATCTATATAAAAATGTTGGGTGTCTATGTCGCATTTCGTTGGTTATACTCATGGGTTGAAGATGTAAATAACTTTTCACTTAACTATTTCATGCTTATGATGATGCTAGGTATATGTTATTCCTACTCATTCAGGAACATGACAGATAAAGAGATTACAATTTGGGCGCGTGGAATATTTGATATAAGATATGTTCGACTACAACAACTTTTGTTTAAAAAAGAATATAATGAAAAAAGAAAATATAGCAGTCTTGCTGACATGCCACAACAGGAAAAATAAGACAGTGGCTTGTCTCGAATCACTTTTTAGGGCTAAAATACCTTCGGATTATACAGTGGATGTATACCTGACTGACGATGGTTCTACAGATGGCACTTATCAAACGGTAAGTGAGCTGTTTCCTGAAGTAGTGCTGATTAAAGGTAACGGTCAGTTATTTTGGGCAGGTGGCATGAGGCTCGCTTGGAATACGGCAATAATAAAGAAGGATTATGATGCATTTCTGCTATTAAATGATGATGTAATTCTTTATCCCGATTTCTTTTTAAACCTAATTGAAACAGACATTAACGCTTATGCAGATACTGGAAAGAAGGGAATCTATAGTGGTGCTACGGTTGATAGTACTAATGGTAGAATAACTTATGGAGGGAGTAAAGTTTATAACTACCTGTTTGTTGTCAGATTAAGGATGCTTTCTCCCCTCAAAAAACCACAAAGGTGTCAGATTACAAATGCAAATATTCTTTGGGTAAGCAAGGATGTTGTTGATAAAATTGGAATTTTTGATAATCATTTCACTCATGGAATTGCCGACTACGACTACTCTTTGCAAGCTTCAAGAAAAAAAATACCTGTGCTTCTCGCTCCAGGAATATGTGGTGAGTGTGCCGATGATCATGGTAAAAATTGGCGTAGTAACAGTTATTCCCTTAAAGAGCGTATTGCATACTTAAAAAGCCCAAAAGGCTTGGCATATAAAGAGTACCTCTACTATATAGGTAAACATTTTCCACTCTTTTTGCCCTATTCTTATATAATGTTATGGATGAAAACTTTATTCCCACTTATATGGGAACGAGTTAAAAATTAATATATAGGTTTATGCATAATAAAGAACTAAATCGAAAACAGCGTATGCTTATATTTCATCCTACATTGGCTCCATACAGAATAGATCAGTTTAATTCTCTAAATGAGACATATGATCTGAAGGTGGTGTTTCTTATGGAAAACTTATTGAATTTTAATATGGACCAACAAAAATTGAGAGAGTTATGTCAGTTTAAATATTCCTACCTGTTAAAGGGAGTGATACTTAAAAGACGTCTGTTTCGATTAGGTATGCTGCGTGAAATTAAGATGTTTAATCCAGATATCATTATGGGTTTCGAATACTCTCTCACAACGCAATATCTACTTCTGTTAAATAGATTAGGAATCATAAATAAAAAGATAGGCTCGTTTATAGATGATAGTCCTGATATTTGCAAAAATGTACAGACTAAAGCTAGAGAATTTATTCGCAAGAGAACTGTTCGAAAACTCGATTTTATTGTTGTTATGTCAAGTGAAGTAGCTCGTTTCTATCGCAATAAATTTCATCTGAATGATAGAAAAGTTCTTATTTCGCCTATTCTTCAATTGCCTGAGAGATTAAGGAAAAACTCAAATATAATTGAGCGTTACGCAAACCAATATATTGACTACTATAATCTTGTTGGTAAGAAAGTAATCCTGTTTGTAGGACGATTAGTATCTGAGAAAGCATTACCACAATTTATTGAAGTAATTGCTCCTCAACTTAAATCCGACGACAATATAAGGTTTATATTGGTGGGCGATGGCAGTGAAGAGGCTCGCATAAGAACTATAGTAAATGAGAACAGACTTGAAAATCGAGTTCTTTTTGTTGGAAAATATCAAGGTGACGAACTTTATGGATGGTACGCAACTGCCTCAGGGCTTGTTCTTCCAAGTATTTCTGAAACATTTGGAGCTGTTGTTAACGAAGCCCTTATTTTTGGTAAAAAAGTACTCTGTTCAATCAATGCAGGAGCTTCAAGTTTAATTGATTGTGAAAATGGACTTCTATTCAATCCTCTTGATAGTGACGATGCATTTAATAAATTTCATCACTTTGTAAAAGATTTAAAACCTGTCGACATAATCTCTTTGGCCGAATCCCCACCATTAATTGAAGATTATCGACCTTCATTTCTGATAGAGTGGAGTAAACTTATTAACAGTGAAACAGGAAAGCCGATATCATATCCAAAAAATTATGAAACCAGCAACGAGTAATTCACGTAAAAATATTCTTTTTATGCTTCACCTGCCTCCACCTGTTCATGGTTCATCACTAGTAGGAGAGCTTGTGAAAGAGAGTAAATTAATTAACGATGCCTTTGATGGCAGATATATTAATCTTATTCTCTCCAGACATGTACATGAGAGTGGTAAAACAAATATTAAGAAATTGATCCGTTTCACAATAATCTGGTTCAATCTGTTAGGTAAGCTAATAAATCGCAGACCAAATCTATGTTACTATGCACTTACTACCACAGGAAGTGGATTTCGCAAAGATTTTCTGTTAATTACACTTTTGCGTCTGTTTAATGTAAAAACAGTCTACCATATTCATAATAAAGGTATTATAAAGGCAAATAAAAAGAGGTTGAATGACATCCTTTATAAGTTTATATTTAAAAATAGCAGTGTAATTATATTGTCTCATCATCTTTATTATGATATACAACCCTATGTACCTGTAAGCAGAGTCTACATTTGTCCTAACGGTATAAAGGATTTTCAACCTGAAACATCTTTCCTCACTCTATCGGATAACGATTCATTCAGAATACTTTTCTTCTCTAATCTGATTAAAGAAAAGGGTGTTTTTGTACTTGTCGAAGCCTGTTCGATATTAAAAGAAAGAGGTTACTCATTTCATTGCGATTTTGTTGGGGGTGAAGGAGATGTCAGTATAAAACAACTTAAAGAATCCATAGAAAATAAGGGTCTCACAAACCAAGTTGAGTATCTGGGTAAACGATATGGTAAACTAAAAGAGATGGTATTCGAACAGGCAGACCTGTTTGTTTTACCTTCTCGATACGATTGCTTTCCTTTAGTAATACTTGAGGCAATGCAACATAGTCTTCCTGTTATTACTGCAAAAGAGGGTGGAATGCCTGATATGGTTGAAGATGGCAAAACAGGCTTTCTCATTTCGCCCTACGACGATGCAGTTTCTCTTGCCGATAAAATAGAGTATTTTATACTTAATCCAACTCAAAAAGAAAAGATGGGAATAAACGCAAGAGCTAAGTATGAACAGCAGTTTACTCTGCCAATTTTTGAGCAGAGATTACACTTTATTTTATATGAAATATCTAATAATTAACTTATAAAATTAAAAAAATGCTTGTTGAAGTATCTAATAAAGAATTTAGAGGCCTTTTTCCTATAGATAAAAACCCATTCATTAGTGAAGCTTTTGTCACTTTAAATGAACATAAGCAAGATAAAATATTAAGATTGATGAAGGAGGGTGTAAATTCAATAGGGTTATTGGTAGGACTTAAAGATAATGTATTGCGCTCTCCATTCTCTGCACCATTTGGGGGATTACATTACAGGCATGAAAATATGTCTTATGAAATTATTTATAATTTTTTGTCAGATCTAAAAGGTTATTTATCAAGCAATAGACTTAAGGAGATTTTTATTACACTTCCTCCGAATATATATCAAAATAATATGAATGCAAAGCTTGTAAATGCATTTATCAGGCTTGGGTATAAAATGGAGGTGCCAGATTTAACAAGTTTTGTAGATCTGAAGAAGTTTAATGGAAAATGGACTAAGAGTGATATTGCCGGTAATATAAGAAAAGCAATAGGCAATAATCTCAAATGGAATATTGCAACAACCCCTGAAGAGATGGAAGCTACTTATGATGTAATATTTAAAAACCGAGAAGGTTTAGGTCGCAATATACATATGTCATTAGAAGATATTTTGAAGGTAAAAGAACTGTTTCCTGTAGATTTTTTCTATATAAATGATAACGACAACGATTATGTAGGTGCAGCAGTAGTTTATCGTGGTCACGAAAGTATAGCACAGGGCATTTTCATGGGAAGCTCTCTCCAAAAGAGAAGTATAGGAGTTGTAGATCTAATGTATTTAAAAATATTTGAATATTACAAAGAATTGGGATTTGAATATTTAGATATGGGAATTTCATCTGTAGATGGTGTACCTAACCTCGGTTTACTTAATTTCAAAGAAAATCATAACGGTATCACATCACTAAGATACAGCTTCAGTTGGTCAATTAATTCTTAATTCACATTAAAACTATAAGATATGTTTAGGAAATTCGAATTATATAATGGGTCGCTTCAAGAGCTAAATATTGAGAAACAGCTTATTACAACATTAAATGCCCACTCTTTCAATACAGTAAGAAAAGATCCGGTTTTCTTTAAAGCTCTTCAAGCAAGTAATATCCTTTTACCTGATGGAATTAGTGTTGTAATAGGTGCAAGATGGCTACAAGGAAAAAAGATTAAGAAAATTGCAGGAGAAGATCTTTTTAAATATGAGATGCAACGTGTTAATGCAAAGGGTGGAAGCTGTTTTTTCCTTGGAAGCAGCGAATCTACTCTCTCATTGATAAAAGATAGGGCAATCATAGAATATCCTAATATTAAGGTGTATACATATTCACCACCATATAAAGCAGAGTTTTCAGAAGAGGATAGTAGTATGATGATTGAACTAATAAATAATGTAAATCCTGATGTGTTATTTGTCGGAATGACAGCACCTAAACAGGAGAAATGGGCATATCAACATTTCGAGAAAATTAATGCTGTTCATGTTTGTTGTATTGGTGCTGTATTCGACTTCTATGCCGGAACAGTGATGCGAGCTCCTGTTTGGATGATATCATCAGGTTTAGAATGGTTTTACCGATTGATCAATGAGCCAAAAAGAATGTGGAGAAGATACCTGATTGGTAATACAATTTTTGTTGTAGAGATGATAAAAGAGAAATTTAAGAATGTTAGTCGTGAGTCAAATATAGATCTATTACCTCCCGAAACTTATTAGGTAGAAAAGAAATAGTGAAAAAGAGATATGGAATCAAATAATTCAGGAATGCGCGTTTTCTTTTTGTTGTTCGATCTGTTTTTATTAAATGTTTCAGCATACATGGTCTTTCATAATAGTCCAATGTATAATTATGTAGATCTACCGGGAAGGAATTTTTATATTTTGCATGCAAATGCGTCAGAGCTTTTGGCATACATACTTTATTCAAAGAGAAATTACTTTTTTACAGATAAATATTCAGATAGAGTAAAATCATTTAGTGTACGTTTCATTATACTTCTTATTATTCAATTTGTTCTTGCAGAGGTTTTTCTTCCAGATGGATATCACAAAGGGTTCCTGATCGAATATACAGTATTCTTCTTTGTAGTAAAAGTAACAGTATTCTATTTTATCTATAAATATCAGCGATATAGATATTCTAACGGACACACATTTCAACGAGTAGCAATACTAGGAATGGGAAATTCCAGTCAACTGCTTGGCAAATTGATAAATAATAATCCCTCTTTAGGATTCCGTCTTGTTGGATATATTAATGATATGCAAAATATGACTGACTATTGCCCACTCGGAACACTCGAAGATCTTAACAAGGTCTCCGAGAGGTATAAGATTAATATGCTGTTTGTTACTAATCCTAAATATTTTACAAAAAAGAAGACATTAGAACTGCTAAAGCAATGTAATGAAACAGGAATAAGATTGCGATATATTATGATGGATGGGTACTGGAGTAAACCATTAAGCAGGAAAGTTCAGTCGGCCACTCACTTCGAGATATTCAATCCACAAAAGATACCGTTGGATGATCTCACTTTGCGTTTAACAAAAAGACTATTTGATATAATCTTTTCAACTGCAGTAATTGTGTTAATTTTTAGTTGGCTGTTCCCAATTATTGGAATGCTCATAAAACTTAATTCGAAAGGAAATGTCTTTTTTGTACAACAACGTACCGGTATTAATAATAAAACATTCAACTGTTTAAAGTTTAGAACAATGACTGTTAATTCTGAGTCCGATAGTAAACAGGCTCAGGTTAATGATTCTAGGATAACTTCAATTGGCAGTTTCTTACGTAAAACCAATATTGATGAGATGCCTCAGTTTATAAATGTTCTGCTTGGCAATATGTCTGTTGTGGGACCCAGGCCACACATGTTGAAGCATACCGACCAATATTCTCAGCTCATACAGCATTATAAGGTTCGTCACTTCGTAAAACCTGGCATTACCGGGTGGGCTCAGGTAAATGGGTTCAGAGGATTGACAGATGAACTTTGGAAAATGGAAAAGAGGGTTGAATATGATATGGATTATCTCGAAAACTGGAATTTCTTTTGGGATCTCAAGATAATCTTTATGACAGTTTTTGGTAATAGTGCATATAAAAATGCAGGTTAGATTAACAACAAAACAATAAATATAATTATATGAAAAAAGTCGCTTTAATTACTGGTATCACCGGCCAAGACGGTTCGTTTCTCGCAGAGTTTCTTATAGATAAAGGGTATGAGGTTCATGGCTTGCTTCGCAGATCATCCTCATTCAACACATCAAGAATAGAGCATCTCTACTTCGATGAGTGGGTAAAAGATATGAAAAAGGAGAGACTTGTTGAGCTTCACTATGCAGATATGACCGACTCAAGTTCACTAATCAGGGTAATTCAAACAATTCAGCCTCACGAGATATATAATCTGGCAGCTCAGAGTCATGTTAAGGTTAGTTTCGATGTTCCTGAATATACCGCAGAGACCGATGCAGTTGGTACACTTCGTCTACTTGAGGCAGTGAGAATACTTGGTCTTGAAAAGAAAACCCGAATCTATCAAGCTTCAACATCAGAGCTTTACGGATTGGTGCAAGAGGTGCCACAACGTGAAACAACACCTTTCTACCCACGTAGTCCTTATGGTGTAGCAAAACTTTATGGCTTTTGGATTACAAAGAATTATAGAGAGTCGTATAACATGTTTGCAGTTAATGGTATACTTTTCAATCATGAGAGTGAGCGTCGTGGAGAAACTTTTGTGACTCGCAAAATAACTCTTGCTGTAGCCCGAATTGCTAATAACGAACAGGATAAACTCTATCTGGGTAATTTAAGTTCCAGAAGAGACTGGGGCTATGCAAAAGATTATGTTGAATGTATGTGGCTGATGCTTCAGCACGATAAGCCTGAAGATTTTGTTGTGGCAACAGGTGAAATGCATACCGTACGCGAATTTTGTACATATGCATTTGCAGAGGCAGGAATCACCATTCAATGGGTAGGTGAGGGAGTAGATGAAAAAGGTGTTGATGCAAGCACAGGTAGAGTACTTATTGAGGTTGATTCTAAATATTTCCGTCCTGCTGAGGTTGAACAGCTGCTTGGCGATCCCACAAAAGCAAAAGAGCTTCTTGGATGGAATCCCAGATCTACATCATTTGAGGAGCTTGTGCGCCTAATGGTACGCCACGATTTACTATATGTAAAGCAGCTGAAAGCTAAGGAAGCGGTAATTATTGAATAATGCACAGAGATCGATATTTTACTTTAGTAAAGAGCAAATTATAAAAATAATAGAATGAATAAAGATAGTAAAATATATGTTGCCGGACATAGAGGATTGGTGGGTTCGGCCATATGCAAAAACCTACTTTCAAAAGGTTATAATAATTTGATAGGAAGAACTCATGAAGAACTCGATCTTTTAGACGGTGTTGCAGTAAATCAGTTCTTCAACGATGAGAAGCCCGATTATGTAATACTTGCTGCTGCATTTGTTGGTGGAATTATTGCCAACAATACATATCGTGCCGATTTTATATATAAAAACTTACAAATTCAGAATAATGTAATTTATGAGAGTTTTAAGCATAAGGTGAAGAAATTACTCTTTCTAGGCAGTAGCTGTGTCTATCCAAAAGAGGCTCCACAGCCTATTAAAGAGGAGTATCTGCTCACCTCACCGCTCGAATATACCAATGAGCCATATGCATTAGCAAAGATTGCAGGATTAAAGATGTGTGAGAGCTTTAATATTCAATATGGCACAAATTTCTTGTCGGTAATGCCTCCTAATCTCTATGGACCACACGATAACTTCGATCTCGAAAAGAGCCATGTTCTGCCTGCTCTTATTAGGAAAATGCACTTAGCCAAATGTTTACAGGATAATAACTGGAGTGGTATTCAGCTCGACATTAAGAGAAGGAATCTCGATAATGTTAATGGTAAGAGTACGGTAGATGAGTTTGTATTAACATTAAACAAATTCGGAATATTTAAAAATCATCTAGAGCTATGGGGTACAGGAAAGCCGCGAAGAGAGTTTCTGTGGAGCGACGATCTTGCAGATGCTTGTGTATATATTCTTGAGAATGTAAATTTCAGAGATATCGTTAGAGATATGGACGAGATCAGAAACAGTCACATAAATATTGGTACAGGTGAAGAGATAACTATTAAAGAACTTGCTTATTTAGTTGCCGATATTGTGGGGTATAGAGGAAAAATTAAATTTAATCCAAATATGCCCGACGGCACCTATCGTAAATTAAATGATGTAACAAAGCTTAAATCACTAGGTTGGCATCATATTGTTAAACTTGAGGATGGTATAGATCTTATGTACAAATGGTATAAAGAAGATCAACAAGCTCAAGATATTTAATTGATTGGTGTACTTCCAATATGTAAAATGACAATTAATATTAACTATAATAATCACAAAAATGAACTCTTATGGAATTCAGAAGAATAATAGATGTTCAATTCAAGGAATTCGACAGAACAATATTTGAAAAATCGAAGGAGTGGTTGGAAGATCCCGAAATTAAACGAATGACTAATGCACCTGATATCGATCCTGAAAGTAGAGAGAGGTGGTTTCAAAGTTTAAAAGAGAGGAAAGACTACACTATCTTTTCGGTATGGCGTGATGAAGATCCAATTGGAGTGGCAGGGTTTAAAAACAAAACTGATATTGATGCAGAAGCCTTTCTCTATATAGGTGAAAAGCAGTATTGGGGAAAAGCAATAGGCATAGATATGCTCAAATATTTAGTAGAATATGGCCGTTCAATAGGTTTATCCTCTATTTATGCCAATATACTGAAAGAAAACATCAATTCTTATAAATTGGCTTATCGATTAGGATTTAAAAAAGAGGAAGGTCTCGATGATGATTCATACTTAATGAGATATTATTATTAATTATATCAGTCTCACAAGCTAAAAATGAAATTCTTTCATATGTTATATTTTAGGGTTATAGCTTTTCTTATATGCTTTCCTATTTTCACAACAACTGCTCAAGGAAATAGGAATATAAAAGATTTTAAAGCTTCTGCTGCAATAAAACATATGAATGAAAAGAACATTTTAATTGAGGGTTTAGATTTCACAGGAGTAGATGGTGATATAATTGGTTTATACGACTGTGAAAATGTAATTATCAGAAACAATAGGTTCAGAGCATCAAATAAAAGAGGGGTATATCTCTACAACTGCCGCAATGTAAGAATAATTGATAATATTTTTGAGAATGTTCATACAGCACTAACAGCTTCAACTTCACAAGGTGTAAGATTTGAGTATAATGATGTGATTAATATAGGTGGTCTGCTGTCTGAATCAGACGACACTAATAACGGATTTGTTGTGCAATTTATTGGAGTTACAGGAGAGAATAATAGTGTTAATTTTAATGCAGTAGAGAATATTTTTGGTCAAAGTTCACCGGGCGATCTTATAAATATTAATCAGTCGCATGGCACAAAAGATAGTCCCATCGAGGTTATAGGTAATTGGCTCAGAGGCGGGGGGCCATCCCCTTCAGGTGGTGGAATTCTTCTGGGAGATTTGGGTGGCTCTTATCAATTGGCAGAAGATAACATATTGGTAGATCCGGGTCAATATGGTATAGGAATTGGAGGAGGCAACAATATGACTCTCAGAAATAATAGGGTGTATGGCAAAAAGCAATACTTCACAAATGTTGCTATAAGTGTTTGTAATTGGTCGGAAAAAGAATCAGGTCCCTCTCACTCAATCAGAGTGGAGCAAAATATTGTAAATTATACAAACCGCGATGGAATAGCCGATAAATCTTTGTGGATTTATAAAAATATGGAGCCTGTGGTGGGTGCAGAAACCAACATATATGATCCCGAACTTGACGCATCTATTTTACCTGAAATAATAATTAACAGACATAGAAATGAGTAAAATAAAAGTTCTTGTTAATGCATATGCATGTTCACCCGAAAGGGGAAGTGAACCGGGTATGGGATGGAACTGGTGCATCCATTTGGCAAAATATTGCGAATTGCATATTGTAACTGAAGAGGAATTTAAACCTAAAATTGAAGATGCCGTCTCTAAATTACCATATAGAGAGAATCTGATATTTTATTATAACCCTGTGTCTGAGCAGGTGAGAGAGATGGCCAGAAATCAGGGTGACTGGAGGTTTTATACCTATTATAAAAAGTGGCAAAAGAGAGCTCTACAAATTGCAAAGAATATTATTTCAGAGAATGATATAGATATCATACACCAGTTAAACATGATTGGTTTTAGAGAACCGGGCTATTTATGGAGAATTAAAAGAATTCCATTTGTATGGGGGCCAATTGGCGGTTTAAAGCAATTTCCCGTTGCTTTTCTAAATGGTGCCGGAAAAAAGATTGTATTATTTAACCGACTTAAAAATATTATCAGTCTGTTTCAGTTGAAATATGATTACAGAGTAAACAGAGCTCTAAAGCATGCCAAACTGCTTATCAGTTCAATTCCCGATTCTCAAAAAGCGATTAAAAAACATAAGAATTTAAATTCAGTCCTTATTCCCGAAACAGGTACTTTTATCTCAGATGATGTGCCAACAGATAGGTTCTACTCCGATAAGCTCAACCTGATGTGGGTGGGTAAGTTCGATTTCAGAAAGCAACTTCCATTAGCACTAAGATCACTGGAGGCTGCAGGAAATAGAGATGTTATTCTAAATATATATGGCGAAGGAAGTGAAAGGCAGGAGAGAGAACTTAAGGAATTGACCACCTCATTAAATATAACAGATCAGGTTGTCTGGCATGGTAATCAGCCCAATGCAACTGTTCAGCAGGCAATGCGCAATGCACATCTGTTCTTCTTTACCAGTGTTAGTGAAGATACGTCCACAGTAGTTCTTGAAGCAATAAGCAACCGTCTGCCGGTTCTCTGCTTCGATGCTTGTGGATTTGGTGCAGTTATCAATGATAGTGTAGGGCGTAAAATTTCTCTGTGTAACCCGCAACAGGCGGTCGGCGAATTTGCCAAGCTCCTAAATATGTTTTATTCAAACAGACCACTTTTAGAGGAGATGTCGGTCAATTGTAAACAGTTGCAGCTCGAACTATCATGGGATGAGAAGGCAAAGAAAATGGTTACTCTTTATAATAGTTTATTGGAGCGGTAGTTTACGATTTATAATTTCAAATGAGTTTCAATTGATACTTATCGGCATCAAAATAAAGTCTAATTCAAATTATAACTCCAATTCAAGCTCCAACTACTTTAAACTATACCTGTAATCACAAAACGATGCAACCTCTGGCTGATGAGTAATAAAAATCAGAGTTCTGTTGCCAATCTCCCTCTTCAAATTAACTAGCAAATTATGTTCAGTCTCCGCGTCCAGAGCCGATGTAGCTTCATCAAAAAGTAATATTTTACCTGGTCGCAACAACGATCTGGCAATTGCTATTCTCTGAGCCTGACCTTCAGAAATTCCTGCACCATTCTCTCCAAGTTTTGTGTCGAGACCATCAGGCAGCTCAGCAACAAACGCAGCAGAAGCTATCTCAAGCACTCGCAACAGTTCCTCGTCACTCGCATCAGAATTTCCCAACAGCAGATTATCTCTTATCGTACCACTAAACAGCGAATTTCCCTGAGGAACATATACAAAATTAGATCTGGTTCTTTCCGAAACCTCAACAGTTTGAGTCTCATTTTCAATAGTTATAGTTCCCGATTCAGGTTTTAGAAGTGCCAGTAGTAGGCGTAACAGTGTAGTTTTTCCTGCCCCGGTCTCTCCTGTAATTGCAACCATACTGCCAGGCTTTACCTCCATTGAGAAGTCCGAAAACAACCACTTCCCTTCATTTGTATAGGCAAACTTAATATTATTCATTTTAAGTGTAATATTCCCATCAAGCATAATTTTCTCCTCATTGCTCTCCAACTCAAATGCAGTTAGAAACACCAATCTCTCAACCGCCGTTTTAGCAGATACAATAGATGGAAGCAATCTAATAAGATCGAAGAGAGGACGCTGAATCCTGTTAACCAGCTGCAGATAGGCAGTTACAGTTCCAAAAGTAATAGTCTTAGCAGCAAGTCCATACGCACTCCATATAAAAGCAGTTATATATCCTCCACTAAAAGTAGCACCCATAATAAGATTAGCAAAGACAGAAACATTAGTCCGCTTCTCAACACTGTTATGCAGTTTTGTTTGCAATTTCTCAAGCCTGCTTAGTTCGCTTTCCTGCCTCTCAAAAGTGCGAATCACAACCTGATTCATTAAACTCTCCTCAACCATTGAATTAATCACACTCTCATTCTCCTTAACCTCAACAGTATATTTGCGCATCTTCGTATAGTACATCCGTGCAAAAAGTGTAAGTAGAGGTATGCCAATTCCAATAATCAGAGCCAGCATAGGGTCTAAAATAAAGAGAATTACCAATGCACCGGCAAACTGTGTAATGGCTGCAATTGAGAGTGGCAGAGCGGTTACAAGCATATTTACCACATCATCTGTATCTTTAATGATTCTGGTGAGCATATCGCCACTGTGAACCTTCGACAACTCTTGCCAACGCGAATACAAAAGGCGCGAGAAGACACTATATCTAATTGAATTTCCAAGTCTAACCTCACTCATTCTGCGCATCTTTATATCAAACATTCTGAGTATAATCTGCAGAACAACAATCGATATTAACAATATAGAGTAGTAGAAGAGGTTGTTTAGTCTCTCTCCCGTGGCGATATCAATTACAACTTTTGAAAACCAAACAAAGGCGAGCGAAAATAAAACCTCTGCCAATTCTATAAGTACGATTAGTCCAATTTTCGATTTAAAGCCTTTTGTTATAAAGCGTAAGAAATTTATTTCAGTCTTCAAGCAGATTCTCTTTTTTAAGTTTTTTAATCAAATTATCTACATCTTTGTTAGCAAGTTCTCTAGATATGCTATATTTCTGGACAAGCATTTCAACCCAATCTTCTCTGGTAAAACTTTTGTTGCCAACCTTCTCAACAAGAAAAGCAGCAGTGTAGTTCAGGCTTATTACACGTGTATAGTTAAGACCCGATCCACTCTCCGACACCATCAAATACTCCTTTCCTATTTGACGGACAAACAGATTGTCTTTTATTTTCATAACTTTATAATTTATTTATGACACAATTTTAAATCAACAAAGTTTTGCTAAGTGCAACAGCCTCTTTTTCAGGGCGATTATTAAGCCTGTAAACCGAAGCTTTCTCCAAAATTTCATATATAACAGATATTATCATTAACCTGTTTTTATTGTCACACCTCATTATTGAAGTCGATTTCAGCAATACAGAAAAAGATGTCAATCCATCAAGCTTATAAAGCAGGTTTTCACTGCTCTGTTGCAAAAAGACAAAAGCTGATAGGTCTGCAAATATATTTCTGTAGCAAGGAGTACTGCCGCTCCATGGCGCTCCATAAACTCTTATTGTGCCGTCGCTCATTATGCGAATCAGGTATACAGTTGTTACACCCCCCTCAATATACACCTTAAAATTTATGCCCTCTGTTATAATATCTTCAACAGGATCCAACTTCGGCACAACTATATTGCAATTCCCAATAAATCTGAACAAAACATCTCTCTCTTCTTCACCATCCGTTTTCAAAAAATTATCGAATGTGGGGATTAGAGTCTTTGTTACAAAAGAATCTGGAGTTTCAATTATAAAACTATGACCTGCAATATTATAGTGAAGATATTCCATTGAAAAACATTAAAATGAATTAAAAGAAAGCATAATTTACTATAAGCTACATAAATAATTCATAAATTATATCTATAAAGTAAGAAATATTATCTACTTTGCAATACAATATACGAAAAAAATAACTAAGATCGCAGTAATAATTAAGGTGTTGTCATAAATAATTTTTATCAATTATTTTTTCAATTCAGGCTATCGTAAAATAATAGACATTTTAAATGAAAACTAAAATGATGTTTATTATTTATATCTGTGTTTAATAACTTATTAAGACACTATTTAAGTGATTATTAAAAATGTAAACAGCTTAACAAATCCTTTTAAATGAATAACGTTATGAAAGAAAATAACAATGAACAAGACGATGCTACTAAATATGTGGCACCTACAATTGAGATATACGACATTGTGCTAGAGCAGAATATATTGCAAGCAGGATCTACTGAAGATATGCCTGGCGAATTGTGGTAATATAAGTAACAGTTTCCCAATAATAACAAACCAATAAAAAATAGAATAATGAATAGAATAAAATATTTATTAATGGGTCTCCTACTCATACTATTGGGTTGCTCTGAGGATGTTTTACAAACCGACAAACCAATAGAGGAGGAGTCTGTTACAAAAATTAGAATTAGCGCAACTGTCGAGGAAGATGAATCGTCAACCAGACTTGCCATGGCTCAAGATAGATTAGATATGAAATTCACATGGGAAGAGGGTGATATGATAAAGTTGATATTTTTTGATGGAGCAAATTATGCTCAAAGTACAACATCCGTTTCATCTGTTTCAGACGATGGAAAGAGAGCTCAGTTTGATGTGGAAATTCCTCCTTCAATAGTATCTGAAACTTTCGATCTGTATGGCATATTTGGAAGTGCATCTTTCTCTTCAACACAGGGAGAGGATTCTTTTGTAAATTTACCTGCCGCTCCCTGGGCTGCAGCATTGCCATTTTTGCAGGACGAACAGCTTGTGATGCTAAGATTTGAAGCAAGCGGAATAAATATTGCAAATCCGGTAATATCAGTCACTTTTCGCCATGTAGGCTCTCTCTTTAAAATCTTTTTAGAGAATAATAGTACTACTCCACTAAACGGAGTATCAAGTGTAGATATCTTCACAGATACACCTGGTGCTGTGTTATATGCTCATCAGAATAATGGAGTTAATACAGTTAAGTATGATGTTGTAAATGGTGTTTTTATAAACGGAACAACAATATTTACGAATCAGCTACATTTTCTTGCTGCTGCCGAATCTGATAATATTTTACCGAGTGATATACTTGAACTGTGGGGATGATTTCCTCCTTCTCGGCAAAGTGATCATAATTGGCCTGCTCTAAAGTTGAGAGTTACTTATTCCGGTGGCACTTTGGTAACAACAGATTCTAAGCCCCCCAGAGTGGCTCCAACAGCAATTGGTAAAGCGTTTCATTTTTATGCATCTTACAACGGTACTAGCTTGTCATTTAGCAATATAGTAAAACAGACGCATATTGATAGCCGAGATAGGCAGCCATATAAAACTGTGCAGATAGGCAATCAAATTTGGATGGCCGAAAACCTCAAATTTTATCCTTTCGATGAGGATATATCAGAACCGCAGATTGGATCAAATACAATCCCATACTATTATGTTTATGGGTTTACGGGAGATTTTGTAGATCCCGAAGCGTTGCAGGCATTTTCTCTCACCGGTATATTGTATAACTGGAGTGCAGCATTAGAGGGTGAAACAGGTAGCAATGCAAATCCTAGTGGAGTAAAGGGTATCTGTCCCGAAGGATGGCATCTGCCAAGCTCAGCATAATGGCAGCAGCTGATAAACTATGTAGGTACTAATCCGGGCTTTAAACTCAAAGATCAACTATGGTGGAGCACTGGTAATTCATCATTTACAAATGAGTATGGGTTTACAGCACGACCGGGAGGCGCGCGTATTAATAGTGCTCCCTATTACAGCAATCTCTCTACAACCGGATATTGGCTCACATCAGATATTGTAAGTGCTACTGAAATGAGAGTTGCAGTTGTTGAAAGCAACGATAACAACTTTGCTTTTATTACCGGTTCAAAAGATTTTGCAGTCTCAGTTAGGTGTGTGAAGGACTGATTCTGTTGTAACAATTTATTAAATAGTCCTGAATTATCTTTGCTTTATGGGTGAATGTAGATTCGGGCTATTTATTTTGAGATTGTACTAACCACATTCATACCTAGCTATTATCTTGTCCCTATATTCTCCTTTTAAACTCCCTTTACAAAGAAGTGAAATAGAGCTTAGGTAAATAAGAATTACATATCTATAGACTGTTTGTTCCTAACCATCCATTCACTCCATCTGATAAACAATTTAAAGCATTTATATAAATAACTTTGGTATGTTCTTTTGAATTGACTTTGAATACAATATCATTTTATAATGTTTCAATTGGTACTCAAACATGGATGATTGGTCATCTCATTTTGTGCGTGCTTGATTACATTGATGATTAACAAATAGAAAAAAGGACCTTCGCTTTAGCTTGGGTCCTTTTTTAAGTAGTAAGTTTCAATCTAGTAGCGAGAGGGGGGCATGATCCCCCGACCTCATGATTATGAATCATGCGCTCTAACCAACTGAGCTATCTCGCCAAATTTGAAGTGCAAAAGTAGTATATATTTTTATATAATGCAATATCTGGACTAAACTTTTTATTGTTCAATAGTGGTATATGTGCTATTATTGATAATGAATATTAATGTAAAAATTGTAATTTTGTGTCTTTAAAAGTTTTAAAAACAATTTTCGATTTTTAGTTTGTGATATATCCCGATAGTTTTGAAAATAAGATAGATTTTCATAAGGTTCGTCAGCTTATAAGCGACCGATGCCTCAGCACGCTGGGCAGAGAGAAGGTTGACGAGATGAAATTCTCTGTATCTTTTGAGGAGATTCAAATGCTTCTTGCTCAAGATGAGGAGTTTGTGAGGATTAAGAATGAGGAGGACAATTTTCCTTTGGATAGTTTTTATGATTTGCGACCGGTGCTTAAAAGAATAAAGGCTGCCGGCTCGTGGATTGAGCTGAATTCTTTGACAGAGCTGCGCAAGTCGCTTCTCACAATAAATGGTATTGTTGGCTTTCTTAGCCGGGGCGAGGAGAAGGTAGTTAAGTATCCCCAACTGATGCTTCTGGCCGAGGGTGTAGTTACATTTCCTGATATAACTAAAAAGATTGATCATATTCTGGATAATTTTGGGCAGATTAGAGATAATGCTTCGCCCAACTTATCATCTATCAGACGTGAGTTGAGCAGAACATTGAGCTCTATCTCAAGCAGTCTTAACTCGATTTTGCGAAAGGCTCAGGCTGAGGGGTATGTAGATAAGGATGTATCGCCCAGTATGCGCGACGGGAGGCTTGTTATTCCTGTAAACCCTTCACATAAACGTAAGATCAAGGGAATTGTGCACGATGAGTCGGCCTCTGGAAAGACAGTCTTTATTGAGCCGTCGGAGGTAGTGGAGGCCAATAATCGCATCAGGGAGCTTGAGAGTGAAGAGAGAAGGGAGATTATAAAGATTCTGACCGACTTCACCAATTACTTGCGTCCATTCTTGCCGGAGCTTCTCGATTCGTATGAGTTCTTATCGAAGATTGATTTTATTCAGGCTAAGGCATCGTTTGCTATATATATAGGTGGAATAAGACCACCGATGGAGGATGCTCAGAAAATCGACTGGGTGCATGCTATTCACCCGCTGCTCGATATTGCTCTTAAGAAGCAGAACAGGAAGTTGGTACCGCTCGATATCACACTTGAGGGCAATAAGAGGTTATTGGTAATTTCAGGACCAAACGCCGGTGGTAAGTCGGTCTGCCTCAAAACAGTTGGTCTGCTGCAATATATGGTACAGTGTGGTATATTGATTCCGGTGAAGGAGAACTCCACAGTGGGTATTTTTAATGATATTTTTATAGATATTGGTGATGAGCAGTCGATTGAGAATGATTTGTCCACATACAGCTCTCACTTGATGAATATGAAATATTTCGACAGATATTGCAATTGTAAGTCACTCCTTCTCATCGACGAGTTTGGTAGTGGTACCGAGCCACAGATTGGGGCTGCTATTGCAGAGGCGCTGCTCGATAGGTTTAATAAAAAGGAATCTTTTGGTGTTATCACCACTCACTATCAGAATCTCAAACACTTTGCAAATGAGCATGAGGGTGTTGTAAATGGTGCCATGTTGTACGACAGACATGAGATGAAGCCTCTGTTTCAACTCTCTATTGGTAACCCCGGAAGCTCTTTTGCTGTAGAGATTGCCAGAAATATTGGCCTCCCCGATGCTGTTATTTCGTATGCCTCGGAGATTGTGGGGAGCGAATATATTAATATGGATAAGTATCTTCAAGATATTTCGAGGGATAGGCGCTACTGGGAGCGTAAGCGCGATGAGATTAGGCGTGAAAGTAAACGTCTTGAGGGTGTTACATCGAAGTATGAGACTGAGCTTGAAGATATTAATAAGCAGAAAAAGCTGATTATTGCTGAGGCTAAGAAACAGGCCGAACAGATTATTTCTGAGAGTAATGCGCTGATTGAGAATACGGTTAGGGAGATAAAGGAGGCGAAGGCTGATAAAGAGAGGACTAAACTGGCGCGACAGAAGATTGGCAGTTTTAAGGAGCAGCTTGAATCGGTTGCAGCTGATGATAGCCTGCAGGGTGGTGCCCCGAATAAAAAGGGCAACAAGCGTGCTCAGAAGAAAAAGGAGGTGGCTACTAAAAAGAGTGAGACCGTAAATATGCTGAAACCTGGTGATTTCGTGAGGCTGGAGGGGCAGACTACCTATGGCGAGGTGCTGGAGGTGGCCGGTAAGAAGGCGACGGTTGCTTTTGGTATGATAAAATCGACTGTTGATGTTGCTAAGCTTGAGGTGGTGAGCAGTAACCAGATTAAGAAGGAGAAAAAGGCGTCGAATACTCGCGACTTGCTGCATGAGAGAAAGCTGAATTTTAAGCAGGATATCGATGTGAGGGGCATGAGGGGAGATGAGGCGCTTCAGGCTGTGATATATTTTATTGACGATGCTATTCAGCTTGGTATCTCGAGGGTGAGAGTGTTGCATGGTACAGGAACGGGTGCTTTGCGACAGATTATCAGGGATTATCTCTCTTCTGTTAAAGGGGTATCAGGGTATCGCGACGAGCATGTTCAGTTTGGTGGTGCAGGAATAACTGTTATTGATATTGCATAAATTCAATATATTTAAAAACGGCCGAATTTTAACGGTTGTTACAACTGTTTTTTGTTAACTTTGTGGACAATATTAAATTTTCTAATAATAGTGTAAACTTAAAAATTATTACTGATGGCGAAATTTTCTAAGCCTTTTTGGGTGGCTAACTTTGTAGAACTGCTTGAGCGACTGGCATATTATGCTGTTTTTATAGTTATAACTCTCTATCTTTCTAATGTATGGGGATTTAGTGATATTGAGGCTGGGGTTATTGCCGGACTCTTTTCTGCTTCTCTCTATCTTCTCCCTGTGTTTGCAGGTGCATTTTCTGATAAGATTGGATTTAGAAAAGCTATAATATTGGCTTTTGCACTACTAACAGTTGGTTACGCCGGTTTAGGTGTTTTGCCTACACTGCTTGAGAGCGCAGGATTGGTTAGTTATGGAATGACCACTACCTACACCGGAATTCAGGATAGTAGTTTGAGATGGTCGATTATTGCACCGCTGGTACTACTAGTTATTGGTGGAGCATTTATTAAGTCGGTTATCTCCGGAACGGTTGCCAGAGAGACTACTACAGAAAACAGGGCACGCGGATATTCAATATTTTATATGATGGTGAATATTGGTGCTTTTACAGGAAAGACTGTTGTTGACCCACTCCGCAGAAGTATGGGCGATCAGGGGTTGGTTTATCTCAACTACTTCTCGGCTGCAATGACTCTTTTGGCACTTGTTGCTGTATATCTTTTCTATAAATCGGCTAAGTCGGAAAGCAGTAGTAAGAGCTTCGCAGATATTGGCAAATCATTTATAAAGGTGATGTCAAATGGTCGCCTTTTGTTGCTGATTATTATTGTTAGTGGTTTCTGGATGATACAGAGTCAGATGTACGCCACTATGCCTAAATATGTGATCAGAATGATTGGTGAGGGTGCTTCGCCCGGATGGTATGCAAATGTTAATCCACTTGTAGTTTTTATAAGTGTAAATTTTGTTACCTCTCTTATGAAGAAGAGATCTGCTATAAAATCTATGATGATAGGTATGCTTATTATTCCTGTATCGGCGCTGGTGATGTCTTTTGGCACTCAGGTGGGTGAAGGGTTTATCTGGGGCTTACATCCTGTGGCATTTATGATGATTATAGGCATTGCTCTTCAGGCAATTGCTGAGTGTTTTATCTCTCCACGCTATTTAGAGTTTTTCTCGCTTCAGGCTCCTGAAGGTGAAGAGGGTCTCTATTTAGGGTTTAGTCACTTGCACTCATTCTTTTCATTTCTGTTTGCCTTTGGATTGTCGGGATTCCTTTTAGATAAATATTGTCCCGATCCTCGACTCTTTACAGACGAAGCTGGTGTATTGGATACTCTAAGTTATTCTGCTGCTACACAAAATTCACATTATATATGGTATGTATTTGTGGGAATTGGGCTGATTTCTGCAGTTGCTCTATATTTTTATGGAACTATTACAAAAAAGATCGATAAGAAGAGTGTTCAATAAACAGGAATTAATCAGGATTGTTATAATATCAATATGTTTTCCTTTAAATAAATTAAAAATATGAGGTTAGATTTGAGTTCACAAATTACTCTCGAAAGAGTTCCTAAAAGGTATTACAGACCAGATAATGATTTTGAAGAGTATAATCTTGCTCGCTATGAGAAACTACCGGTTGCTATATATGAAGAGGCAGGAAGAGCTGTAACAGAAATAGCAAACGATATTGTTAAAGAGATAACGCAAAAAGAGAAGGAGGGAAAGCCATTTGTTTTTGGAATTAGTGGTGGTGCATCTCCCGTTCCCGTTTATGAAGAGCTGGTTAGAAAACATAAAGAAGAGGGTCTTAGTTTTAAAAATGTTGTAGTTTTTAATACTTATGAGTTCTATCCTGTTTTGGATTTTGCTTTTAGCAACCTTCAGATGTTGAAGGAGGTCTTTTTAGACAAGATTGATATTGCTCCCGAAAATATATTTTCTCCGGATGCTACTGTTGAAAAAGAGATGATAGGAGAGATTTGTGAGGAGTATGAGAAGAAATTAGAGAACTTCGGTGGAATGGATTACCTGTTACTGGGACTAGGAAGTAAGGGTAATATAGGTTTTAATATGCCGGGTAGTAGTCTACATTCGCAAACGCGATTGGTTATGTTAGACGGCGACTCAAGAACTGATATTGCACATCATTTCGGATCGTTGGATAAGGTGCCTGTGAGTGCTATCACAATGGGTCTGTATGATTTGATGGAGTCGAGAAAAATAACACTTTTGGCTTGGGGTGAACAGAAAGCTGAAAGTATTAAAGATATTGTTGAAGGTGCTGTTGTAGATTCTGTGCCGGGATCGGTGCTGCAGTCTCATCCTGAAGCATCTGTTTTTGTTGATTTAGCTGCTGCATCGGAGCTTACCAGATTGAGCCGTCCGTGGCTTGTAACCAACTGTGAATGGAATAGTAAACTGATTAGAAGAGCTATTGTTTGGTTGTGTGGTGTGGTGGATAAGCCAATATTAAAACTAACCAATAAGGATTATAACGAGAATGGATTGAGTGAGCTGGTATCGCTTTATGGTTCTGCTTATAATGTGAATATTAAGATATTTAATGATCTGCAGCACACTATTACAGGATGGCCGGGTGGAAAACCTGATGCAGATGATACCTATCGTCCCGAAAGAGCAACTCCTTATCCTAAGAAGGTTATTATATTCAGTCCTCACCCTGATGATGATGTAATTTCTATGGGTGGAACATTCCAAAGATTGGTTAATCAGGGACATGAAGTGCATGTTGCTTATCAAACTTCAGGAAATATTGCTGTAGGAGATGAAGAGGTGATAAGATATATCTCTGTAATGAAGAGTCTAACCAAGAAGTTTAGTCCAAATAGCGTGGATCTGCAGAAGAAATATGATGATATTCTTCACTTCCTGATGCATGAGAAGACTAAAGATGATTTGGATACTCCTGAAATTCTATTCATTAAATCGAGAATAAGAAGAGAGGAGGCTCGCTCTGCCGACAGATATGTGGGTTTATCTAATGAAAATGTTCATTTTCTTGATCTTCCTTTCTATGAGACAGGTAGGGTGAAAAAGAATCCAATCTCTGAGAAGGATGTACTTATCATGAAGGATTTTATTGAGACAATTAAGCCACATCAGATATATGTTGCAGGCGACCTTGCAGATCCGCACGGAACTCACAAGGTGTGTCTGGATGCTATTCTTGGTGCTATTGACATATTAAAGGTTGAGAATTGGTATAAAGATTGTAGAGTTTGGATGTACAGAGGTGCATGGATGGAGTGGGAGATTGACCATATTGAAATGGCTGTTCCGCTTTCACCTGAAGAACTTCGTCAAAAGAGAAATGCAATTCTGCAGCATCAATCGCAAATGGAGAGTGCCCCATTCCTTGGAGATGACGAAAGACTGTTCTGGCAACGCTCTGAGGCACGCAACCGTGCTACTGCAGATATGTACTGGAAACTGGGTCTTGCCTCTTACGAAGCAATTGAGGCATTCGTAGAATATGTGCCAATTAGCTAAGCAGATTTAAATAAGAGAACTCGATATGTGATAATCAAAAAAAAGTTGTATATTGTGAATCATTTTTAGAATGAATCATGATACAAGAAAAGTTCCATATCGAGTTTCTTATGGGTAACGCCACTCTTAGTAGCTTATGGCGTATGATAAGTCAGATAGATGGCCTTTCGGAATGGTTTGCAGATGAAGTTACCATGAATGAAACCGAGTCTGTCTATACTTTTAGATGGGGTAAAAGTTCTATAAGTCAGGCTGAAATTGTTCATATTAAACCTCAGATTAGCATACGATACAGATGGCTCGATCATGATGAATCAGTCTATTTCGAATTCAGGTTGCGAAAACTTGAATTAACCGGAGAAATGACTCTGGAAGTTACCGATTTTGCTGAGCCCGACGAAAAAGGTGATGCAATTACATTATGGGAGTCGCAGGTTGAAGAGATGAAGAGAAGACTTGGTGTTTGATAGCTTCTTTTTTATTATCTTTGCCGAGAGTTAAAACAAGTCTCTTTTTGTACTGTTGATGAGAAAAGATTTCCACATAAAACGGTTATACAGTTATATTCTAAAGACCTTTATTCCTGTATTTGTAATGACATTTGTGATATGCCTTTTTTTGGTATTGATGCAATTTCTTTGGAAATACGTGGAAGATATGGTTGGTAAAGGCTTGGGCCTTGATGTATTGGGCGAGATGTTTTTATATGCAGCTCTTAACCTTATACCACTTGCACTGCCTCTCTCTCTTTTATTAGCATCTTTAATGGTTTTTGGAAGTTTAGGAGAGAACCTTGAGCTTCTTGCAATAAAATCGGCAGGTATTCCTCTGTTGAGGATTATGAAGCCATTGATAATACTTGTATTTTGTATTAGTGTAGGAGCCTTTTTTTTTCAGAATAATGCTCTCCCCAATATACAGACAAAATTCTACTCACTTTTGATATCTATCCGCCAAGCCTCACCTGAGCTGGATATTCCGGAACGTGTTTTTTATAAGGAGATTAACGGTTATAATCTTTATGTGGAACACAAAAATCAGGAGACCGGTATGCTATATGATGTGTTGATTTATGATATAGCAAGCGGTTTTAATAATATGACCGTAATAGTTTGCGATTCAGCCGAGATGTCGTCGAATGAAGATAAAACGATGCTGATCTTTACAATGTATAGCGGTCAGCAGTTTCAGAACTGGATTCAGAACGATAGCAAGAGCAGAAGCAGGAAGGTGAATTATGATCAGGATTTTGTTCCTTACTCCAGAGAGAACTTCAAGCAGAAGGTGATGATGGTTCCTTACGATGCTAACTTCTCTCGTATGGGTGAAGAGGTGATTGAGGGGAGTTCTACCAACAACTATATTTCTAAGAATCTATCGCAGCTACATTTCTCAATTGATTCTATGAAGTTGATTATGGATAGTGTGAACATTGTAGACAGAAAAACAATGCAAACCTACTCATACTTATCATTCAGAAGCAACTATCCCGAAGGAAAAAGAGACTCTGTAATCACAGCTGTAATAAATTCAGGAATTGAGGTTCCATCGGCCGATACACTACTTCACTCTAAAACGATGCAGGAGCAATCTTCTATTATGCAAAATGCATACCTGAAGGCCGACAACAACAGTAATGAGTTCCTGTTCAAATCATTAAACAAAACTACTACACAAAAAACAATAAACAGGCACTGGATAGAATGGCACAGGAAGTTTACTGTGCCTTTTACCTGTTTAATATTTTTCTTTATTGGTGCCCCACTCGGATCTATTGTTCGTAAGGGTGGTTTGGGCACCCCAATTGTTATTTCTGTAATCCTCTTTATTATATATTATATTGTAAATAATGTGGGATACAAAATGACCCGCGATGGTGTTTGGGAACATTGGTTTGGTATGTGGTTCAGCTCTCTGGTGCTGCTGCCTATTGGGGTGTTCCTGACATATAAAGCTATGAACGACTCGGTTATAATGAATTCCGATACATATATTTCTTTATTTAAAAAGCTCTTTTTTATTAGAGAGAAGAGAAAATATGGTGTTAAGTCTGTTATTATTGATAAACCGCGATACTCTGAGATTTCGAATAGCTTGAATATGCTATCTCAAAGGATCGATTCTTATCTTGATGAATATAGTACATTCTCATATAAAAAGTATTGGACTGACAACGGTTTTAACGATGAGCTTTATAAAATTAAGGTATCGATGGAGAAAATTCTTAGCTCTATCTCAAATTCGATAAGTCATGATGAGTTGAGAAAAGCTGAAGAGTATCCTGTAATTATAAATAGTGTACGTCATGTTAAGCCAAATAGTCTGCTTGCAAAGATATTTATGTATCTGTTTCCAGTGGGCATAATATTAAGACTTACATCGATTCCTTTCGACCTAAGAATTATTAATGATTTGAAGGACGTAAGGAGGTTGAATGGTGAATTAAATGCTTTGTTACATGGAAATGAGGTTTCAGAAGTTTTAGATGATTCAGAGATATCAGACATGTCTGTTGACTCAGAGGAAACAGATGGATCGAATGAATTGGATGCAACAGGCGAAATTGAATCAGAAGTAAATTAAATAGAGATATGCAAGAAAAAATAGTATTAGATAGCATTGAAGATGCTATTGAGGAGATTAAAAAAGGTAACTTCATTATAGTCGTAGATGATGAGGATAGAGAAAATGAAGGTGATTTGGTAATTGCTGCTGAATGTATTACTCCCGAAAAGGTTAATTTTTTGGAGACTTATGCAAGAGGACTTATTTGTGCTCCGGTAACAAAAGAGAGGGCCGAAGAGCTGGAGTTGCCAATGATGGTATCCAACAACACTTCTGTACATGCTACTCCTTTTACTGTTTCAATCGACTTGCTTACTCACGGGTGTACTACCGGTATTTCGGCATATGACAGGGCTCAGACAATACTGGCGCTTACTCGTAAAGAGACTGCACCGGAGGATTTTGGTCGCCCGGGTCATATTTTCCCTCTTAAAGCGCAATCAAAAGGTGTTTTACGACGTGCCGGTCATACCGAAGCAACAATAGATTTTGCTCGTCTTGCCGGATTATATCCTGCTGGAGCACTTGCTGAGATAAAAAATGAAGATGGTTCGATGGCAAGACTTCCGGAGCTGATGGAGATGGCTAAGAAGTTCGACATGAAGATTGTCTCTGTTGCCGATTTAATTAAATACAGACTTCGCACCGAATCTCTTATAGAGAGGGGAGAAGCTGTTAAGTTGCCAACCGAGTTCGGCGAATTTATGATGATTCCTTTCTTGCAAAAAGCAACTGGTCAGGAGCATGTGGCTCTTATAAAGGGTGAGTGGAAGGATGATGAGCCGGTTTTGGTTCGTGTTCACTCTTCTTGTATGACAGGTGATATCTTTGGTTCAATGAGGTGTGAGTGTGGCGAACAGTTGCATAAGGCGCTTGAAATGATTGAGAAAGAGGGTAAAGGTGTTTTAGTATATCTTAATCAGGAGGGCAGAGGAATTGGACTGATGGCTAAGGCTGCTGCTTATAAGCTCCAGGAAGAGGGGCTTGATACTGTTGACGCTAACCTGCATCTTGGATATCAGGCAGATGAGAGAGATTATGGTGTTGGTGCACAGATATTAAGGAGTCTTGATATTAAGAATATGCGACTGATGACAAATAATCCTAAGAAGAGAATTGGTCTTGAATCGTACGGACTTTCAGTTGTTGATAATGTTCCTCTTGAGGTGATTCCAAATGAGATTAATAAATTTTATATGGAGACCAAGAAGAAGAGAATGGGACATATACTCAGAAATATAAAATAGTTAAGGATAATAATTCACCGGTATAATATGAACCAGATTTATTTTGTAGTTGCATTCTTGGCCGGGGGAATTATTGCATGGATTATAGCAACATTGCTGACTAAGTCGAATTCTGTTTCTAAAGCGGAGTATAATAAGCTGTTGGAGATGAATTTTGGGCTTAGGAGCGATTTGGCAATTGCAAAAGAGAAGCTTAATGAGAGTGTTGAAGCAAGAAAGAGTGAGATTGAGGGATTGCACAGGCAGTTGAACCTTGAGTTTCAAAATATTGCCTCAAAGATACTAGATGAGAAGAGTGAAAAGTTTACACAGCTAAACAGGGTTAACCTCGATTCTATATTGAGACCTTTTGGAGATAATATCGACTCATTCCGCAAAAAGGTGGAGGAGATTTATATGAGCGAATCTCGTGAAAGATTTTCACTTGGCCTTGAACTGAAGAATCTTAGGGATTTAAATGATAAGCTTAGCAGTGAGGCTAACAATCTTACACAAGCGCTTAAGGGGAACTCTAAGATTCAGGGCGATTGGGGTCAGATGATTCTTGAGAATATACTTGAGCAATCGGGATTGGTTAAGGATAGAGAATATTTTGTTCAGGAGTTTCTGAAAGATGAAGATGGTAATTACTTAGTTAACGATCAGGGTTATAAGATGCAGCCTGATGTAATTATCTCTTATCCCGACAATAGAAAAGTAATTATCGACTCTAAGGTTTCGCTTACTGCATATGCATATTATGTGGGTAGCAATGATGCTGAAGAGCAGAAGAGATTTATTCGCGACCATTTGAGATCGGTAAAAAAGCATATCGATGAGCTTAGCGTTAAAAGCTACCAGGATTATACAGATACACTCGATTTTGTAATGATGTTTATTCCTAACGAGCCTGCATATATGCTTGCTCTGCAGTATGATGAGAAGTTGTGGCAGTATGCATACGATAAAAAGATATTGCTAATTAGCCCAACTAACCTTATTGCCGCTCTTAAGTTGATTTCTGACCTGTGGAAGAGGGAGTATCAGAATAGAAATGCTATGGAGATTGCTGAAAGAGGATCTGCACTATATGATAAGCTTGTCAATTTTGTTGCATCACTCACTGAGATAGATACACACCTAGAAAAAGCAAAGAAAAGCTATAATAATGCATATTCCCAGTTGAAGTCGGGTAGGGGTAATCTTATTGGACAGGCTGAGAAGTTGAGGGAGTTGGGTGTTAAGACTAAAAAAACGCTGCCGACTTCGTTAATTGATTAATAATAAATTAATTTTCAGTTATAATTAAACAGATTAGACAAAATTCTTAGAGCTTAAAATTGATTATAGGTTGACTAAAACAGATCGGTTTTAAAATAGGACTATTAACTGTAATAAAACAACTTTAAAAATATAAAGAATATGTACGGGAAATTTAAAGAACACTTGCATAATGAATTGAAAAACATTGAAGAGGCAGGTTTGTACAAAAACGAGAGAATTATAGTTACCCCACAAAGTGCAAAGATTAAAGTAGAAACAGGACAAGAGGTGTTGAATTTCTGTGCGAACAATTATCTTGGCCTTTCTGATCATCCTCGATTGATTAATGCTGCTAAAGATGCTTTGGATAAGCGTGGATATGGTATGTCTTCTGTACGCTTTATATGTGGTACTCAGGACTATCACAAGAACCTAGAGAAGACTATCAGCAATTTTTTTCATACTGAAGATACAATTTTGTATGCTGCATGCTTCGATGCAAATGGAGGTGTATTTGAACCACTGTTTACAGAAGAGGATGCTATAATTTCTGATGCTCTTAATCATGCCTCAATTATTGATGGTGTTCGTTTGTGTAAAGCTAAAAGATATCGCTATGCAAATGCTGATATGAATGAATTGGAAGCCAGACTAAAAGAGGCTCAGGCACAGCGCTTTCGTATAATTGTAACAGATGGTGTTTTCTCAATGGATGGAAATGTGGCACCTCTAGACAAGATAATGAAGCTTGCTGAAAAGTACGATGCTTTGGTGATGGTTGATGAAAGTCACTCTGCCGGTGTTGTTGGAAATAGTGGTAAAGGTGTTTCAGAACTTTATAATCTTCTTGGAGAGGTTGATATAATTACTGGTACACTAGGAAAAGCATTTGGTGGTGCTATTGGTGGATTTACAACTGGAAAAAAAGAGATAATTGATATGCTGCGTCAGCGTTCACGTCCATATCTATTCTCTAACTCTATACCTCCTATGGTTGCTGCAGCCGGAATTGAGGCTTTTACTATGCTTGAAGAGAATAATGAGCTTCAGGATAAATTGCATGTAAATGTTGAATATTTTGTTTCACAAATGAAGGAAGCCGGATTTGATATTAAGCCTACTCAGTCGGCTATCTGTGCAGTTATGCTTTATGATGCAAAATTATCGCAACAATATGCAGCGGAACTATTGAATGAGGGTATATATGTGACTGGTTTCTACTATCCGGTAGTACCTAGAAATGAGGCAAGAATTAGAGTTCAGCTATCTGCAGGACACGACCGAGAACAGCTCGATAAAGCTATTAAAGCGTTTATTAAAGTAGGTAAAGAATTGAAAGTGATTTAGATAAAAGATATATTCACAACTAATTACAATATAAAACAATATGAGAGCATTAGTTAAGTTGAGACCTGAAAAAGGACTTTGGATGGAAGAGGTTCCAATTCCATCAATTGGGGTGAATGATGTGCTAATCAAAATAAAGAAAACATCTATATGCGGTACAGATTTGCATATTTACAAGTGGGATGAATGGTCGCAAAAGACTGTTAAAACCCCTATGACTATCGGTCATGAATATGTGGGTGAGATAGTTGATATGGGCAGAGGTGTTGAGAACTTTAAAGTTGGTGATCGTGTAACTGGTGAAGGTCATATTGCTTGTGGTCATTGCAGAAACTGCAGAAGAGGTAAACTTCATGTTTGCGAAAATACAATTGGAATAGGTGTAAACAGAGATGGTGCTTTTGCTGAGTATCTTTCACTTCCGGCTGCAAATGTTGTGAAAGTAGATAGTCGCATTCCTGACGAGATTATTTCTATTATGGACCCATTTGGAAATGCTACTCACACTGCCCTTTCATTCCCTTTGATTGCTGAAGATGTGCTTATTACAGGAGTGGGACTGATTGGTAGTATGGCTACAGCAATTTGTAAGTTTGCAGGTGCTCGATATATTGTTGTTAGTGATTTGAGCGAATACAGGCTTGAGATTGCCAAAAAGATGGGAGCAACAATGACTGTAAATCTATCAAAAGGAGAGACTGTTGCTCAGGCTGTTGAGAAACTTGGTATGCGTGGTTTTGATGTTGGTCTTGAAATGTCAGGATCTCCTGCAGGTTTTAAAGAGATGATTGAGAATATGTATAATGGTTCTAAGATCTCATTACTTGGAATTCTGCCTAACACAACTACAGTTGATTGGGATAAAATTATCTTTAAAGCTCTTACTCTTAAAGGAATATATGGTCGCGAAATGTGGGAGACATGGTATCAAATGGAACAGATGCTGATCTCTGGTCTAGATCTGTCTCCAATTATTACTCACCGTTTTAATGTAAACGATTTCCAGAAAGGCTTTGATATTATGGAAACCGGACAGTGCGGTAAAGTTATTTTAGATTGGCAGTAGTGGTAACGCTCGAAATTAGTCTATGATGATATAAAATATTAATAGAATTAGAACTAGTGTAAAACTGTTTTTTAGGTTCTGATTTTTAAAAGATTTACTGCTTTATCGAGCAGGTTGATTTTTTGGAGTAGATGGGTCGATATTTTCGGCTCATCTATTTTTTGCTCATTTGTTTCCTCCTCTTCTAGTGGATATTTAAAATCATCTATAAGAGCCATATTATCTATAGTCCAATTGTTTAGAGTGGAAACCTCTCCGAGTAAAAGCTTCATCTGCTTAGATGCAATTTTAAGAAGGTCAGTTTGGAGTACCGACTTTTTTACCTGCTCTTTTGCAAGATATTGTATATCCTGCAGATCTTTTCTACTAATGAAATTAAATAGATCATCCTCGAAATAGTAGTAGTTGAAGTCGGTCTCTAATGATATTATCTCTGGTTTGGGAAACTCAATTAATTTTATTACTCTATTTACTTCATCTATATCCCACTTGCATTTATCTACATCATATCCGATTAATACATTTGCCCGTACGATAACCAATGCTTTTTTTGTTGATGGAATTACTTTGAGAAGTTTCTTTGTATTCTCATAATTGAATATTTCATTCATCTGACCTTCGGCAACAACAATCTTAAATACTTTTCTAATGCTTTCCAACAGGGTGTGAGATGAGGTTTGTAGAGATTTGGAACTGCTTCTTGCCTGCCTTAATTGCAATGACAGATAGGTGATTAGGGCTCCAACAACTATGCTAACTATTATAACTCCTACAACATTTATACTTGATCCATAATAGGGTCTGAAGAATGTTTTATAGGTATAACCAATCAGTAATAATATAATTATTGCAGAAATAATTCCTACAGCTATTCTGATCTTTTTTGTCATAATTCTTAATAATTTATTTCAGATATCAAATGTAGTAATAAAGGTTTTAATAATAGAGGAAGAATTGATGGAAACTATTTTATGTTGGTTAGACATCTGTTTTGATGATTGAACTGCTTCTATAATGATTAAACTATTACATTGATTATAAACTACTGTTTTGTTTATTTTTCTTAATTACCAATAAGAGTTTATTTTTGTTGAATAGACAAATGATCAAAAATGATTTCAAAATGAAATTTTATGAGTAATTTTGCGGCTGATTTTTGCAATCGAAACGACTAAAATATTATAACTTTATGAAACAACTCATTATCTTCCGCCACGGAAAAGCAGAACAAGACACAATGGCAAAAGATGATTATGATAGAATTCTAACAGAAAGAGGTAGAAGAAATGCTTCTGAAATGGGAGTGTTTGTGTTTAAGAAAAGTGGTACCCCCGAACTGATAATTTCTTCGGCTGCAAAAAGAGCTCATGAAACTGCTTTACTTGCCGCTAAAGGTTTGGAATACCCACAAGAAAATATCCAGACAGACCAGAGTCTTTATTTTGCTCCGGCCCGCTGGATTATGAATGTTATCTCTAAATTACCAAACGATATTAATAGTTGTGTTTTTGTTGGTCATAATCCAGGTGTCACCGATTTAATAAATATGTTGGGTGTTAATCTGGATAATCTGCCAACTGCATCGACTGCTTGCTTTGAATTTAATGTTGATTCCTGGTCGGAAATCTCAATTGAACAGGCGAACTTCAAATGGCTTAAAGTAGCTAAAGAGTTATAATTGAGAAAATAATAACCAAGCAATAACTAAAGTAAGTATAATATTAAAAGTTTGAGCAGTTAGGAACGACCATATATAACGGGAGTTCTCTTTCTTAAATATATAACGGAAATCGGTTTCAAGACCTATACATACAAAGGCAAGAGAGAATAGTAATTCTCGTGATCCTTTATTAGCAATTTTAGATAATTCTTTTCCTGTCTCCATATCGAAAGCAAAGCTAAAAATAAGTGAGGCGATTAGAAAGCCAAGTACGAACTTAGGAAACCTTTCCCAAAGGATTGTTCCGCTTGGTCTTATTTCGGAGTTGGTTCCTCTGTACGACCAATAGATTGAAATTACAAAAGCTGCTACCCCAAGTAGTACATTTTGAGCCGATTTTATTATTACGCTATATTGTTCAGCTGTTTCACCTATAAACTTTCCAGACGCTACAACAGCAGCAGTGGTATCTATTGTTCCACCAAGCCAAGCCCCTGCAACCTCTTCTGAAAGACCCATCAGTCCTGCCAGATAGGGTAATAAATACATCATTGGAATTGCAACTATAAGAACAAGTGAGATTACAAAAGAGAGTTTCTTTGGATCTCCTTTGATTGCTCCACTGGTTGCTATAGCAGCCGATACACCGCATATGGACACTGAGCTTGATAACAGCATAGACATCTCTTTATCGATCTTAAATACTTTTGTAGCAATCCAGAAACTGAAATACCAAACAGCCAATACAACAATAAGTGCTTGCACCATTCCTAGTGCTCCAGCTCTCATAATCTCTTTGAAAAGTATTGAACTACCTAAAATAACCAACCCCGCTTTTATATAATACTCACTTTTAACAGCCGGTTCAAGCCATTTTGGGAGACCTACAGTGTTTCTTATAAGTAATCCTATTAATACTGCAAAGAATACCGATTCAAGTCCAATTGTCTTAATAGAGGGTAATCCTGAAAGATAACTTGCAGCTAGTGCTAAAATGTAGATTACGACAAAAGATATTAAATACTGCCCTTTGTCTTTATTACCCATAAACCGATAACCCAAATAAGTTAGGATTGCAATAATTATTGAAAAATATATTTTATCTTTCATAACAGAAGGTACAAGTATAACAAGTACCAAAATAAAAGCCCCAATAAGTGTGGCAACCCAATCTTCGGTTCGTAATGATTTAAACATGATAATTTGGATTATTTTTAAACTAAATGACTAAATGAAATTTTTAATTAACCTGTTGAATTGTGCAAAAGTATAAATCTTTTTTACAAAACGAGCCATTTTTACATATTTATTTAATTCTTTGTAACAAATTGTAAAGTGAAATTTCCTCTTTTAATTAGAAAAAAAAACAGTGATCTCATGGATCAGTTTTTTAATTAATTTGAAATAAATATTGCGTTAAATCAGTCTGTATTTTGTGCAAATATCCATATGTTAAACGTCTATAACCGTTTGTTGGTAGATATAAAGAGTTGGTTTGTCTATTTTTTTTGTTTTGATTTAACAGTTGGTTTATTTTTGTTCATGATTTTTGATTTTAGGTAAATCACAACATAATTCAAAATAATTAATTATGAAAAAAGTCTATTTATTAGCGACAATATTATTAGTTTCAATTTTATCACTTTCGGCACAGAGTGATTTTAGCAGTGGTATTAGAGGAGTGCTCATTTCTGATGCCTTAAATGAGCCGATTCCACAAGCCAACATTCGTGTACTACAAAAATCAGATAGTACTTTTATAACTGGTAAAGCGTCAGATTTAGATGGAAAATTTAATATACCAATCAAAAATGGCAACTATATATTGCATATCTCTTTTATCGGTTACCTCGATTTGTTTAAGAATGTAGATATCACTTCAGAAAAACCGCTATTGGACTTAGGGAATATTACAATGAATGTTGATAATATATTATTGTCGGAAACAGTTGTATCGGCAAAAGCTGCAGAGATTGTTGTTAAGGGTGATACATTAGAGTATAATGCCGACTCATATAAAGTTACAGAGAGTGCTGTGGTAGAGGATCTTTTGAAGAAGATGCCGGGAGTTGAGATTGATACTGAGGGTAATATCACTATTAATGGTAAAGCTATCAGCAAAATATTGGTCGATGGTGAAGAGTTCTTTAGCAATGACCCGAAAGTGGCTTCCAAAAACCTGCCTGCTAATATGATAGAGAAACTTCAGGTACTTGAGAGAAGATCGGAGATGTCTCAGATGACAGGTTTTGATGATGGTAATGAGGAGAATGTTATTAACCTGACAGTGAGACCCGGTATGAAGGAAGGCCTTTTTGGTAATGGATTTGCAGGTTATGGAAGTCAGGACAGATATGAGGGCAACTTCATGGTTAATTATATGAAAGATAAAAATCAATATACAGCTTTGGGAGGTATTAATAATACAAATAACGCAGGATTCTCGGATCTTGGTTCAGCCATGTTTGGAAGCATGGGTGGCCGTGGCGGACGAGGTGGTATGTTTGGTGGAAATAATGGTATATCTACTTCGGGAAATATTGGAGGTAACTTCAGTATGGAAGTATCACCTAAATTTAAGTTCGGTGGAAATGTTAGATATGGTTTTACCGATACTGACGTAATATCAAGTGAATATACTCAGAATATACTTAGTGCCGGAAACACATTGGAAGATGAATCTAACAAATCTAACAATAGGAGTGAGAATTTAAATATGGATTTCAGACTTGAGTGGGATCCCAATGAGTATACCAAGTTTATAATTCGTCCTACTGCATCGGTTTATAATAACAACAGAACAGAATCCGGACAGTTTAGTACAATTGAAGAGATATCTAAAGAAAAGATAAATGATGGTCATTCAGAGTACTATTCAGAAGGTAATGGAAATGATTTAGGATTAAATATAGATTTTAGTCGCAAACTTGGTGATGATGGAAGAGTAATCAGTGCACAGTTAAGTGGACAAACGGGAAATTCGGAAAATAGTGGCAGTAGCATTTCTGAAACTATTTATTACAGGGGAACCCGTCCGAATGATAATATAGATCAGCGTTTTAAGAATGTAAATGATAATAGCTCTTGGCGTGGTTACATCTCATACGTAGAGCCCATAGGAAAGTACAACTTCATTCAGGTTGCATATCAGTATAGACAAAATAATTCAATATCAGACAGAGATACAAGAACTGAAGATGTTTTGGGATCGGGCAACTACACTATACTCGATACACTTTACAGTAAGAAGTTGGATAACAATTTTATTCGTCAGGAACTGGAACTTAATTTTCAATCTATAAGAGAGAAATATGATTATCTGATTGGATTCTCGGTACAACCTTCAAGCTCAAGGAATAAGACTTTTATTGGTCATAGAAATATAGATTCTCTGAGACAGGATGTTGTAAATTATGCTCCAATGGCTCAGTTTAATTATAAATGGGATAAAAATACAAACTTGAGAATTAGGTATTTTGGAAATACTAATCAGCCAAGTGTAACACAGCTTTCACCTGTAATTGATGTTTCGGATCCATTAAATATCAGGTATGGTAATCCCAACTTAAAGCCTTCATTTGAACATATGTTCAATATAAGATATCGTTCTTCTAACCCTGAGAAAGCTAGTTCAGTTAACGCTTTTATTAATGCTGGTTATATGACTAATGATGTGGTTTCTTTTACAGCGACCAATTTAGAGTCAGGAAAAAAGATCACTACATATGATAATATTGAAGGAAACTGGAATACAAACGGACGCGTTATGCTGAATATGCCTCTGAATAACATTAAGTTCTCTATCTTCTCAATGTCTTTTGCAAGTTATAATAACAGTAACGGTTATACAGGTTATGAAGATAATAATGGGCTGATTACCAAAGAGAAGAATGTTAGTAAAAGATACTCATTATCAGAAGCTTTAGGGTTAAACTATCGTTCAGAAGCATTTGATTTCAGTGTTAGAGGTAATGTGAATTACAATAATGTAAACAACAGCCTTGAAGGTCAGCAAAATCAGGAGTATTTTAATTATGGAGCCAGTGCAAATACAGCTATATATTTGCCTATGAGCTTTACTCTAGAGAGCGATATTAACTATTCAACCAACTCAGGTTATGCTGATGGTTTTGAGCAAAATGAGTGGTTGTGGAATGCATCAATACAGAAAACAATCTTTAAACAAAAGAGTGGAACTATTCGTTTAAAGATATATGATATATTGCAACAGAGAAGTAATATAAGTAGAAGCGTCTCATCTAATTTCATACGCGACACAACGACAAACACATTAACCAGCTACTTCATGGTGCACTTTGTATATAGATTCAATATTTTTAAAGGCGGTGCAAGTCAGGAAGATATGATGCAAAGAAGTGGACCTGGACAAGGGCCAGGTGGATGGGGTGGAAGAAGAATGTAGACCTATTTAAATCTTTATAATATGGATAATAGCATTACTAGAAATAAGCAGATTACGTGGAATAATGTATTTGTTCATATATTATTATGGGGGGTTATTTTTATCCTCCCATACTTTTTTATGGACTCTGAACAGGTGTTTAACTGGCGTCCTTTTTTAAGATCACTGCCGGAAATTATAGGTTTTATAACTGTATTTTATGTTAATTACTTCATATTTATAGAGAAGCTTCTGTTTAAAGGTAAGATAAAAAGTTTTATAATCTACAATATACTGCTTATTGTAATTGTAGCATTTCTGATGTTTTTTGGAAGAGGTTGGCTTGATAATATTTTGCCAAATATAAGACCAAGATGGCGAGGTAAAAGAACTACTGCAATAATGTTTATGCATATTATTCGTAACTCTACATCTCTTTTCTTAATACTAGGATTGAGTGTTGCTTTTAAAATGACTTTCCGTTTGTTTGAGGTAGACAATGAACGAAAAGAACTATCAAAAGCAAAGTCGGAAGCAGAGTTACAAAATTTAAAGAATCAAATTAATCCACATTTTCTGCTAAATACATTAAATAATATTTATGCATTAATAGAGTTTGATCCTCCAAAAGCACAAAAGGCAGTTGTGAGTTTGAGCAAACTGTTAAGGCATTTGCTATATGACAATAATCATGAATTTGTACCATTGCGTCAGGAGGTTAATTTTATGCGCAACTACATAGATCTTATGAGGATTAGACTTTCTGATAATGTTAAGCTAACTGCTGAATTTTCAAATACAGAGAATGGAAGTACATTCATTCCACCTTTAATTTTTATATCTTTGATTGAAAATGCTTTCAAGCATGGAATAAGTGGTGATAAGCCATCTTTTATAGACATATTTTTTGAAGAGGAACCGGATGGTAAAGTTAAGTTTGAATGTAAGAATAGCTATTTTCCAAAGTCAGAGTCAGATAAAAGTGGTAGTGGCATTGGCCTCGATTTAGTGAAGAGAAGACTTGAACTAATAAAGGCAGGTAGTTATATTTGGGAGACGCATATCGAAAATGATGTATACTCTACAAAACTAATATTAGATACAAAAAAGATAGTGAATGATACTGAATTGTTGGATAGTTGATGATGAGCCGTTAGCAGTTTCATTATTGGAATCTTATGTAAATAAAGTTCCATTTCTTAAGCTTACAGGTAAATATAGCAACCCCCTTTCGGCTATGCAGAATATTGCATCAGAGAAAGTAGATGTTCTATTTCTTGATATTCAAATGCCTGAAGTAAATGGAATGGATTTTGCCCACACTATTAGTAGTCATACAAAAGTGATTTTTACCACTGCCTTTAGTGAATATGCAGTGGAGGGTTACAGGGTAAATGCTCTAGATTATCTGCTTAAACCATTCTCATTTGAGGAGTTTGTAACAGCCGCAAAAAAAGCATATAACTGGTTTGAAATAATTAAACATAAATCTATTGCGGAAATTGAAAAAGAGAGAGAGCAGGTTGGAATTTTTGTTAAGTCGGAATACAAATACCTGCATATCTTGTATGATGATATTTTGTATATAGAAGGCCTAAAAGATTATGTAAAGATTTATACTCAAGATAACCCTAAACCAATATTATCATTAATTAGTTTAAAACAGTTGGAAGAAGATTTACCTTTTGGAAATTTTATAAGAGTACACAGATCTTATATTATTAATATAGATAAGATTTCGAGTATAAATAAAAACAGAATTGTAATCGACAAAAAGCAGATCCCAATTGGCGAAACTTATAAGAAACAGTTTATGAGTTTAATTGAAAAGAGATAGTAATTGAGCTCAAAAGGTGTACAATTAAATAAGTCGATAGCGGTGTATTGGAATCAAAAAATGGAACATGGTTTATATATTCCATCCAGTTTCAATAAACAAAAAAACCGTCCCATGGTGCATGATACGGATTCATCTGAGGATGTTTCAGAACAGAACGATTCTCGTAATTATCAGCTCTTCTTTTTTTTAGTTGGCAAATTACCGGAGCTGTTTAACGCCAGATTATCCGGCATTGTCAGCTCATCCCTTAGTTTTACATGCTGTTCCGGCAGTGCGCGGAACATTGTAGTTTTGTACCCATTATAGGATATCTTTAGCAGTTTATTCACACTGTAGTAATTGGGAAATGTAAATTCACCACGTTCATTGGCCGTCGTTCCGGCTATCATTACAGAGTCGGGCAGGGAGTAGATAGCCACTTTTGCAAACTTGACCGGATTATTGTAGGTGTCAGTTACTTTACCTTTAATTTGGGCGCTCATTGGGATTATCATCCCGACTAAAAGCATTGTAAAAAGAATTTTTTTCATCACATTGATTTTTTAATTGTTCTATAATATGACTAAGGCAATCAATTTTTGGTGACATAAAAAGTGAACAATCTTACTATTTTTAACAATGTTTTTGATGATGCTACTCCAATAGTATCTCTTTAATCTCTGCTCCGGAACTTTTTGAAACGGGTAACTTATAGGTGTCAACCCCTAATGTTCCTTTTCGAAATTGAACTTGCAGTTATTGGCAACGTAGACTATACCGTGTCTCCAAAACCTGGTGATGATAGTACTACCATACCAGGTATTTTTTTCATCCTTAGCTCCAGTAACCCGATTCGGTATGATCTTTAGTTGCATAAATCACTTTATACAACAACTATTTATATTGTTTTTAGTAGATAATTTTAAATAAAAAAAAGAGACCGTCTACTTTTGAGACAGCCCCTTTAGTTGTATGTAATTTCTTTAATATGAGAAACTGTTATCTTTAAGATAAAGATGCAGTTAGCATCCAAACAGTCTTCTCTTGTCCGGAAATAATATCGCTTAATAAAGCAGAAGTGCCTTCATCATTGTTTTCACCGGCAATTTCTAATACTTCTCTTTCGATAGCAATAAGTTCCTTCAAATAATCAAGAATTAGTTTTGATATAGTTGAATATTTGCTTTCAACGCCTGTTTCTTTAATTGTTGAAACTTTAAGATAATCGCTAAAATTGTGAGCAGGTACTCCACCAAGCATTAAGATACGTTCTGCTACTTCATCAATTAATTCTGCAGCTCCGTCGTATAACTCTTCAAATTTTGCATGAGCACCAAAGAACTCAATACCTTTAACATTCCAGTGAAAACCTCTAAGGTTGGTGTAGTATAGTTGAAAATTTGCTAATAACTTCTGTAAACCTTCAACTGTTTTTTCAGCGCCTTTAGGATCTAATTGTAAATAATCTAATGTTTTCATAAATTTTTTTATTGTTTTATCTAATTACTTATAAGGCAAAATTAAAAAAAAAATTCCACATTAACAATTAAAAATAATACCCATAACTCACATATGGATGTAATCTTTTAGAAAGTCCGGAATATCCCAATTCAAGCCTCAAAGGCCCTGCAACTGTGAGATAAGAATACCCCATATTTATACCCAGATAATAATCTCCTTTTAAAATTGAATAAATATTGTGATCATGTACCATTATGTTTAAGTTTGTGTACAGATAATTGTTTGTTCTGAAGTTGTAATGTAAGGAGACATCAGTAGTCAGCACCATATTTTCTAATAACTCCATACCTTTTGACCCTTGAATTGATATTTGTTGTGGTATGTAATGACGATCTGTTCTACCGCCTGCAATATTTCTATATACTAAAGGCACACTGTCATTTAAAATATATCTTGCAGCTACACGTGGAGTAATAAAGACTTTATCACTCATTGAAATTGGTTTAAAAAAATTCATTTCTGCAATGTTTGTCGGATTATGATCATTTAGACTTACAAAATTATCGGTATGCACAGAATATTGAAAAGAGAAATATTGACCAGATGATGGGAAATATTCATTGTTTAAATTATCGAATGTTCCATTTATGAGATAATTAATATAAAGCTGATTCACCAATAAATTACGAGGTGGTTCATTTGTGCTCCCTAAAGCCTTAAAGAAATGAAAGTGATCTATTTGTGCACCAAGATGCAACATTAGATTTCGGAAATAGAACTCCGAAAAGACAAGATTCAAAGTGTTTTTTGTCAACCCTAAAATATAAGATAAATTACCTCTCTCATATATATTTAAGTCGTTACGACTAATTTTATAGTTAATACCACCTTTATAAAAAATTCCACTATTAATTGAATAGTCTATCATCAGATATGAATCGCGACTCAGTCGGGTTGTTAAATCAAACATCGAGTTCAGAGAGTTGTTTAATTTAATTGTTGAGTTTGCAAGTATTGCTGCCATATCGTTACTGTCGAAGTGTATTCCCAGGTTCAACCTGTTCGATTCTTTCACATCAACAATGAAAACCAGATCAAAAGGATCAGTTCCTTCCAGTCTATAATGTACTTTGGTAAACAATCCGCTACCATATATTTTAGCAATAATTTGATCTAACTCCTTTCTGGTTATTTTATTATCTTCAATATCGATCCATCTGTAGAGATAATTATTTTCTCTTTTAGGTATTCCTTCAATAGTTACACTCCTAATATTAAATGTGTTGAGATTTATATAATTATTTATCTTCTTGATGTTATGTTGAGCACTTTCATCAATATTCAGCCACTCTTTAAGTGTTATTAGATCATCCCAACTCTTCTTTGCGGCAGTTACACCTCTTGTAATTATTGTATCAATAGCCGGTCGCTGAAAGTCCATCATATGATATGGATAAATATCAGGAGTAATTAAGATATCTGTATTATCAACATTACTTGTTCTTTTCTCTACTCCTATAAAATTCCAAATCTGTTGTGTAATCTCAGAAATGCTTCCTTTGCTTTGCTCAATAACTTCCTCTTCAATAGGAAAAATCGACCCAATAACTATATCTGCGCCCATACTTCTAACCAGGTCTACTGGATAGTTGTTTACTAAGCCACCATCAACTAATAGCATATCACCTTTTTCGACAGGTGTAAACACACCCGGTATTGCCATACTTGCTCTAATTGCTTCAGCTAGATTGCCTTCTCTTAACATTATATCCTTACCTGTACGAACATCAGCAGCAACGCATCCAAATGGAATCGGCAGATCATCAAAATTTATATTGCCTTGATAACCAATTGTTAAATTTAAAAACAGATTAAATATATTCTGCCCTGAATAGACTCCCGGTGGTAAAGTTACACCACCAGAATTATCTCCAAATGGAAGATTAAAGGGTAGGGATACGACAAATCTGTTATAGTTATTTCTTTGCACCATTGGAATATTTTCACGTTCCACAACATCTCGCATCAACTTATTCCAATCCTGTATTTGTATAAGTGAATCGATCATATCTGCACTATACCCAACAGCATATAATCCTCCCACAACAGCCCCCATACTGGTTCCGGCAATATAGTCTATTGGAATTCCGGCCTCTTCAAGAACCTTTAAAACGCCAACATGAGCGAATCCTTTTGCACCACCTCCACTCAATACAACACCTATCTTTTTACGCTGTTGTGGGTTAATAGCAAGCTGTTTTTGATTAATTGG
>CAYLKV010000009.1:11400-12518 GCA_964384545.1 uncultured Proteiniphilum sp. | reverse complement strand
TCTATTGGTTTAAACTGATTAAGCAAAGTAAAATATTATTACTACAATTAATTGAATTTTGTTTTTTTAATTTGATGTTGTAGATTTGTGAATAATAGGTGTAAATTATGGATCAAATATTTAATTGTAAATATCTTAGATAAAGCTGTTTAATTTAGAAATAAAGCTTTATGGTAAGAATAAATTAAAACATCATGCCTGAAATTATTATAGATGCACGTACTGCAGCAATAAGCAATAGTCTTGAAGTACGCAGAATATTACCATTTCGCCGTCGCAGAATGGTTGGACCATTTATCTTTCTAGATCATGCCGGCCCAGTTACCGTTTTGCCTACTGATATAACAGCATTGGATGTACTACCTCATCCACATATTGGATTGTCGACTGTGACGTATCTGTTTGGTGGTCAGGTTACTCACCGAGATAGTTTAGGCGTAGAACAAACTATTCGTCCGGGTGAAGTTAACTGGATGACTGCAGGAAAGGGAATATCACACTCAGAGCGTTTTGAAGATCCGGAACTGCTTTCTAAAAGTTCTCTCGAAATGGTACAGACATGGGTTGCTCTTCCAGAAAAAGATGAAGAAACTGATCCCACATTCGTTAATTATCAGCCGGAACAGCTCGGTACATTTACTGATAAAGGTATTTGGATTCGATTGGTAGCAGGTGAAGCATACGGTCTTAAAAGCAATGTAAAAACGCACTCACCACTTTTCTATATTCATATTAATATTGAATCTGGTCAAAAATTGGCTCTTCCAAAAGGATATTCAGAGCGATCGATTTATATTGCAAAAGGAAAACTCGAAATAGATAATTTTAATTATTCAATGGGACAGATGATTGTCTTCTCAAAAAATGAAGAACCATCAATTTTGGCTATAGAAAACACAACACTTCTTATGATAGGAGGTGAACCTTTAGGTGACAGATTTATTTGGTGGAACTTTGTGTCATCTAGGAGAGAAAGGATTGAACAGGCAAAAGCTGATTGGAAAGCTGGAAGTATTATATTACCACCAAACGATAATAAAGATTTTATTAAATTGCCAGAAGTAAAGTTAAGTTCAATTGGCAGATCAGATCAACCTGCCCCCGAACCACTCTCTTAA
>CAYLKV010000009.1:0-11300 GCA_964384545.1 uncultured Proteiniphilum sp. | reverse complement strand
TCCAGCTGCTTTACCAAATCAATATACATTTGAGCAGTTTTCTCAAGCTCCAGAGTCTCTACATAGGTCCAATAAGCCTGATCTGCCAATAAAATAACCTCATTTTGAGTCTTAGTTTCATTTAATCGGGCCATTTCTACACCTATCTTCGACATCTTATAGGCAGATGAAATTTTTCCACCCACATAGATAGGCATCTCAACACTTAAACCGGTAATGTAAGTGCCGTTGGGTTTCAAGCTCAGGTCCATACCTGGGAAATAAGCATACTCCTTAAAAACAGGTATACCATCAACTGTAGTCAATATGTTTGGCACCAATTGTCCAGATGCATCAGGTACAAATGTAGGCAGATGAAAAGCATCAATTTTCTTCTCTAAAGAAGCAGTTGTAAGCAGATAATTGCCTGTAGCAGAAAACTTAGGAAGAAAGTTTGCCCTATATACCTTTACACTGTTTTTAGCTATCTCTCTATTCTCAGATGCAATAGCTACCTGCTTATTATTCTTTAGAGCCATCTCTCTGGCCATCTCTACTGTAAGCTTCTGCTGAGCAAATAAAATAGAGCTCAGAGAAATAAATATGTATGTAAGAATTAAATATTTAAGTCTCATTATTTTGAAATTTTTATTTTAAAGAATGTTGAATAGAGTAGTGGAATTACAATTAGTGTAATTAGAGTACCTATAAGAAGACCACCCATTATAGTAACAGCAAGCGATCCAAACAGGTCATCACCTAATAATGGAATCATCCCCAAAATTGTAGTCAGTGAAGCCATCATAACAGGTCTGAACCTTCCTGATGAGCTGTTTAGTAATGCCTCTACAGGATTTATGCTTTCATCTTTTAGTTGTAACTCAATCTCATCCATCAATACTATACCATTCTTAATAATCATCCCTACTAGTCCAAGAACCCCTACAATTGCAACAAAACCAAAAGTCTTGCCCGAAAGTAGCATTCCAAAAATAACTCCTATCAACAACAGCGGAATACAGAGTACAATAATAAGAGGTTTTCTATAATCTTTAAATAACATTATAAGAATTGCAATCATAATTATAATTGCCAGTGGGAAATATTTAAATAGATATTTGCTCGATTGTTCACTTGCTTTAAACTCACCTTCCCATTGCATTGTGTAACCTTCTGGCAGTTCAATTGCTTCAATCTGATCAACAATAGTTTGTCTTGCATCTTCTGTTCCTATGCTACTTTTAGGACTACCCTGAGCTCTCATGGCGCGCTGACCGTTGTAACGAATTACAAGAGGATCTTCCCATGATAAACTTATTCCATCTGTTACCTGGCTTAACGGGATTGTTCTCAGAGCCTCTCTCAAAATATACTCTTCAGAATAAGCACCAGTAAGCAGCCCATTAACTAAATCCCTGTTCAAAAAGTTAAGTGATGGAAGCTTACTAAATATCTGCGCATTTTCAAGCGATTCAATAGGATCTCCATTACTGTCGACACTCTTAAGGTATATTGTCTGACTATGAATACCATCGTAAAAAGAGCTAGCAGGTATTCCTCCTGTTGCACTCAATAGCGATAATGCAACATCTTGTCTACTCATACCAACATTTCGAGCAACAGGTTGATTATAATTTACCATAAGCACAGGAGTTTGTGCCTCCCAGTTAGACTGTGTAAGATGTATCGCATTGCTATTCTCCATTATTTCAAGTGCTTGAGCTGTAAGATCTCTCAATACTGCAGGGTCAGGACCGCTGAACTGAACCTCAATGGGATGTTTCTTATACATCAGATTATATCTCTTTAATCTAATAAAAGCATCGGGATATTGAGAAGTCAGATATTTTTGAATCTCATCCATTGTGGCAACCAACACCTTAGGAGATGTATAATCTACTATCAGCTCACCATAAGAAAGTGAAGGATCGGCCATACTTCTAACCAGGTTATATCTTGCTGGTGTACCACCCACTGAAGTCGTTACATGTGTAATTTCATCTCTAGAAAGCAGATAATCTGTAATTTCTTTCAAATCTTTCGATACTCTTTCACTTGTATGACCTTCGGGAAGCTTATACTCAATATATAATTGATTATAATTCATATCTGGGAAAAATCCCTGTGGAAGAAAACGATAACACCCAATTGCAATAAGAAGAAGAACTACTGCAAAACTAATAGTTGCAGTTCTATGTTTTAGAGTCCACATTAAAACAGTTCTCAACGCTTTATAAAATTTGTTATTATATGGATCCTTGCCAATTTTATCTTTATTAATCTTTAGCATTCTATCTGCTTGAATTGGTACATAAACAAGTGCAAGCATCCAGCTTAATAAAAGAGAAACAGCCAATACAATAAACAAATCTCTTACATAATAACCGGCTGTATCGGGTGAAAGATAAATTGGGAAGAAGGCTAGAATAGCAATTAACGTAGCACCAAGAAGCGGCATTGAAGTTTTCCTGCCTATGCTTGTTAAAGCCTCTTTACGCGGTTTACCTCGCTGCAAATCAATTAATATACCATCTAGTATTACAATCGCATTATCAACCAGCATTCCCATTGCAAGGATAAATGTCCCAAAAGAAACTCTCTGTAATGTACCACCGGTAATATTAAGTATTAATAACGAACCAATTACAATTACAACAAGGTTTATTCCTATTATAAAACCACTTCTCCTACCCATAAAAAATATAAGAAGTAGCACTACAATCACTACAGACTCAATAATATTCAATATAAAAGAATAAAGAGCTTCATTAACTCTGTCAGGTTGAAAAAAGATCTTATTTAGCTCCATCCCGGCAGGTAGACGATTAGCACTTAGCTCACTTAGTTTTTCCTCTACTCTTTTACCTACTTGAGTTATATCTGTATTAGATAATGCAGAAATAGCGATACCTAATGCTTTCTCATTATCATATTTCAACTCATTTCTAACAGGCCTTTCATAACCGGTCCATACCTTTGAAACATCCCTCAATCTAAACAGATCACCTTGATAACCTTGAAGTAAAAGATCTCCTATGTCGTCGGCATTTTTATATTTGTCATTAACAGAAACCCTAAGTGACATATCACCAGCATCATAATATCCAGAATAGACTGTTTTATTCTGACCACTTAGAGTAATTAATACCTCTGTAGGAGAAATACCTAAATTTGCAAGCTTATCTTCATACATCTCAATATAGACACACTCTTTGCCTCCACCATATAAATCAACTCTCGAAACACCCTCAACAGCAAGTAGTTCACGTTTAATAAGCTGAGCATAATCATCCATCTCCCTGTCGGAATAACCATCAGATGTCAAAGCATAAAACATACCCATAACATCGCCAAAATCATCTTTAATCAAAGGAACAGAAGCACCTTCAGGAAGTTTACCCTGAATATCAGTCACTTTTCTGCGAAGAATATCCCATTGATTATCAATATCATCATTAGGAACAAGGGTTGAAAGTCCAACTGTTATCATCGACAAATCGTTCATAGAGCGACTCTCAACAAAATCGATATTCTTCATTGTTCTGATCGACTTCTCAAGAAGGTCGGTAACCTCAAGCTCAACCTGATGAGCAGAAGCACCGGGATATGTAGTAACCACCAAAGCCTGTTTAACAACAATTTCGGGATCCTCAAGTTTTCCCATCTTTGTTATTGCCAAAACTCCACCAACCATAAGGCAAACTACAAGAAAGTAGATTAACTTACGGTTGTTTAGTCCCCATGTACCAAAATCTATCATAGTAATCCTCCGATATTTGTTGTTGACTTAACAGGTAAAAGTTTTACTTTTTCTCCCACTTTAATAGAGTGAATACCAGCTGTAACAACCACATCGCCAGAACTTAAACCAGAGGAAACAACCACAGTGCCATCATTTAATATCTCTGTAATTGTGATAACTTGTTCTGAAACAGTTTCGGTTGAAGAATCATATATCAACACTTTTGATTTCCCCTCCGACTGAAATACAGATGAAAAAGGAATCGATACAGTTTGTGCAGATTGATTCTTAAAGTTGATAGAAACCATTACGGACATTCCTGGTCCAGGTTTTTCTCCTACACCCCCTTTTAATCTAAAACGCATAGTATATAATTGATTAGCATTGGCAATAGGAGTAATACCAATAAGTTCTAAAGGAAAAATAGCACCTGGAAAAAGGTCAGAACTGCAATTAAAATCTTCAAACTGAGCTCTTTTAATATAATCTGTAGTAGGAATATTAATTTCTACCTCACCGATACTTGCTGAAACCATCGAAATAACAGGAATACCTGCTCCGATAGTTTCACCAGGTTCAAATAATTTTTTATTTATATAACCATCAGTTGGTGCCAGCAACTTTGTGTCGTTAAGAGCATTTTTATGAGATTCTAACTTTGCTGTAATCTGCTGAAGACCATACTTAGCTTTTTCGTAATCGTTGGGAGTAACAGACCCTTTTTCATAAAGTTCTATTATTCTGTCAGTCTCACTTTTAATTCTGTTATATTCTGCAGTAGTTGCTTCAAGTTGAACTCCATAATCTCTAGAATCAATCTGAGCAACTAAAGTTCCCTTGCGAACAAATGAGCCTACATTTACATACACCTTGTCAATTGTTCCACTAACTCTAAACGCTAGATTTACATCAGATGAAGCCATAACCTTTCCTGGATACTTGTTGCTTCCTGCAAGACCATAAACCTTAACTGTATCTGTCTTAATACTTTTTATTTCAGCGTTATTAACGCCAACCTCTTTACAGCTATTTAAAATTAAGAGACAACTTACTATTACAGTGGTTATTCTTTCTATATTCATAATTAAACAATCTTATTATATATCTTAATATGAGGGCACAAAGGTAAGCCAACAAAATAGGTCCCGGTTTATCTATAATTCGAGTTAATTGTCCAAAAATTCCTATTTTATATAATGACAGCATTTTTTTTCTGACAAATATTGTTATATTTGACTTAATTAATAAAAATCATATAATGAGTAGAGTTTTAACAATGCTCGAGAATCAAATACAAAAGAGCGAATTTACTGTTGACAGTTATCTAAAACTTGATAGTACATCTACCGATTTGCAGGAATTAAAAGAAAAAATACCTTTAATACTCGATTCAGGAGTGGTTGTCTTTGTTTGTCTCAAAGGAGAAGGAAAGATAGTGGTAGATATGCAAAAAATCAGTATTCACCGTGGAAGTATAGTTATACTGCTACCATTTTCTGTTATTCAATTGGCTGATGTGTCAGAAGATACAAAAATTACATTAATAGCCACAGGTATGGGATTTATCGAAAAGCTAGCACTGTCGCAACCGGTAGATAACTACATTGATAAAATTAGAGAAACACCCTGCATGCAACTCAATGAAGATCAACTCGAGCAGTCAAAAGAGATATATCTTTTTGTAGAAAAGCTCTATAAAGAGGCCTCTGGACCATTAAAACAGGAAATCAGAAGCAACCTTCTTACCCTTTTAGCCCTAGAAATTGTGACCCTCTTTACTGAAAACAAAGAGGTTAAAACACAGCGTTTATCGAGACAGGAACTTATATTCAGAAATTTCACAATTTCACTTGCAAAAAATGTTAGTAAACACAGAACTGTTGAGTTTTATGCTAACGAAGCATTTCTGACACCTAAATATTTTTCTTCACTAATAAAGAATAAATCGGGTAAACTCCCAATGGAATGGATTTCAGAACGAACAATAGTCCTAATTAAATTCCTTCTTAAAAATACAGATAAATCAATTCAGGAGATTTGTAATGAACTTAATTTCCCCAATCAATCCTTTTTTACACGATATTTCAAAAGTCATACAGGGTTTACCCCAACTGCATTCAGAGCAAAATAATGTATCTGAAATAAAGTTAATCAACTATAAATAACTTTTTTACACCAGATATTTATGAACAATGAAATATGCAATACCGTTAAAAAAAAAGAGATTTCAATTAAGGTCTCATATAATAGTAACTATTTTGGATAAATTAAGAATTAAAGGAAGCTGGGTTGAATTAAAAGGTCGAGCTAAACAAGAATGGGCCAATCTAACAGACGACGACCTTCTTTATACAGAAGGGGAAGTGGATGAATTGTTAGGTAGAATCCAACAAAAAACAGGTAAAACAAAAGAAGAAATCAGAAGTTGGTTTGATAGAGTAATTAATCAAATTTAGTTATATTTTCCAATATAAAATAAGTTATTTAAAAGATTAAAAAAGGAGCACTTTTATAAGGGGTGCTCTTTTTTATGACATATATATAAATGATAATCAATACTATATAATATTAATAAAATGTAATACTTCAGCAAAAACAAGAACATTAATTGCAAAATTAGAGTATAAATATAGTATTTGAAAAAATATAGTAAATACATTTTCAATTTATAAACGATATTTTTATGGAATCAAAAAAAGGAACTACAGAAAAGACAAAGAAGTCGAAAGTGACAACTAAAAAAGGAGCTGTAAGTAAATCTGAAACTAAAAAAACGTAACCCGTTTTAATAAGAGGCATGAAGGAAAGTTGATGGATTTCTTACATGAAGAGTTGAAAGACATCTATTTTGCAGAACATGAAGCATTAAAAGCACTTAAAAAGATGGAGAAGGCAGCAACTTCAAAAGCACTCAAAAATAGCATAAGTAAACATCAAACAGAAACAGTGTGGCAAATAAGTCGCCTCGAAGAGGTGTTTGCCTTAATCGACAAGAAGCCTTAAAAGAAAAAATGCAAAGGTATTTTTGAAATCATAAAAGATGGAGAAAGTGTTCTAGAAGATACAGATTTAAAAATATTATTTCAAGAAAAAATAAGAGAAAGTCAAGTATTTTTAGCGAACTTACAGCTGAGGTAGCCCTACTTGGTGAAGATATTGCCAAGGGCACAATGGTATTAGGTAAAATTTATGGGCACGGATGGACTTAGGTGCATTTATAACAGGAAGAGAGAGGAAGATTGTTTTAAATAACTGCGAAAGAGGTGAAGATGCAGCAATTTTAGCCTACAAAACAGCTCTAGAGTCAGACGATCTAACTACTTCACAAAGAGAAGTGCTGTTAAGTCAACTACAAATTATAAAAGTATCTCACAATGAAATAAAGACTTTGAGAGACGCATTATAGCAAATTATCTACAAATTCTTTTAAAACTCCCCAATGGTTTTTAGTGACTTTTGGGGTGTTTTTACATTCAAACTCTTCGTCTATGTTTATTAAGCTAAAAACATTTTCAAAATCAATTAAATTAATATAATTATATAGCCTATCACAAGAACTAAAACAGCACTTCATTGTTTCAACAGCGTGAAATATAACACATCAAAAGATAAACATTTTTTATGAATAAATACCTAACGACTTCACTTTTTCTATTAGTGAACATATTAACATTTGCTCAAACCGGTATTGTAAAAGGAAGGGTTTATAACCAAAAAAACAACGAGCCTCTTGAGTTTGCAACTGTGCAAATTCAGGGTACTACAATTGGCACTACAACAGATTTAGATGGCAATTACGAAATTTCAGGACCTCCCGGGTTTGTGCGTTTAATGGTGAGCTATGTAGGCTTCGAAACCACATTATCTGCCGAAGTGCATATTCAAGGAAATCAAACAGCATTTATCGATATAGCCGTACCGGAAGCCGCAACATTAATAGACGAGGTGGTAATAAAGCCAACATTGAATTTAAAGAAAATAGAAAGTCCTGTCTCATATCTTACAATAGGTGTTAGAGATATAGAAAAAGCAGCAGGTGTAAACCGAGATGTTTCAAAAGCTGTTCAATCACTTCCCGGAGTTGGAGCAACAAACCCTAACCGTAACGACCTGATTGTTCGTGGTGGTGGTCCATCAGAAAACGTTTTCTATCTCGATGGAATTGAGATACCAATCATTAATCACTTTGCAACACAAGGATCATCGGGTGGAGTAGTGGGTATCATAAACCCCGATTTCGTAAGAGAGGTTAACTTCTATACAGGAGCTTTCCCGGCAAACAGACCAAATTCATTGAGCTCGGTAATGGATATTCGTCAGAAAGATGGCAGCCGCGACCGTATTCATACTCAAGTAGGTATCGGTGCTTCAGATGCAGCATTTACAATGGATGGGCCTATTGGTGATAAATCAACCTTCATTGTGTCTGCCCGTCAATCATACCTGCAACTGCTCTTTAAATTCATTGGATTGCCATTTCTTCCTACCTACAACGATTTTCAGGTAAAGTATAAATATCAGATCAATCCAAAGAATGAACTCTCTATAATCGGATTAGGAGCAATAGACAATATGACTCTAAACACCGATCTTCAGGATGATGGAACAGAAGCACAGCGTTATTTACTAGATTATTTGCCTGTATATCAGCAGTGGAACTATACAATTGGGGCTGTTTACAAACACTTTGGTTCGAACTATTTCGATACATGGGTGCTAAGTAGAAATATGTTGAGAAACCGCAATTTTAAGTACCCCAACAACGATGAGTCGCAACCCAAAACCTCAGATTATCTATCAGATGAAGCAGAGAATAAACTTCGATTCGAGAGAAACTATGCCGACCTACCGGTGAAACTTCTTTTTGGGGCCGGTATTACATACTCAAACTATGTTAACGAAACCAACCGAAAAGTATTTAGCAATGGCACACTCAACGACTTGATCTACAACACAGAGCTCGATTTATGGTCATATCAGGCATTTATTCAGGCTTCCGATACATACTTCAACGACCGTCTGTCTTTGTCTCTGGGAATAAATACAATAGCAAACAACTTCAATAGCGATATGGGCAATCCGTTGAATCAGATATCACCACGATTTTCTGCTTCATACAGACTGACCGACAGCTGGGATTTTAATACAAATATTGGTCGCTATGCCATGCGTCCAGCCTACACAACACTCGGATTTAAAGATGAGTCTGGCCAGTTTGTAAATAAAAATGAGAATCTGAAACATATCAAATCAAACCAGGCAATTGCAGGATTTGCGTTTGAGCCCAACAACAATTTCAGATTCAATCTAGAAGGATTTTATAAACTATATGAAGATTATCCACTTTCACTTACAGACGGAATGAGTATAGCCAGTAAAGGCACCGATTACGGTCAGGTAGGTGATGAAGCAATTGTTTCAACCGGAAAGGGGAGGGCATATGGAATTGAGTTCTTGGGCCGTCTAATTGATTACAAGAAATTCAACAGCACCCTCACATATACACTGTTTAAGAGCGAGTTTACAGGCGAAGATGGTATTTATCGTCCAAGTAGCTGGGATACCCGTCACATGGTAAATCTTCTAGGCAGTTACGATCTACCCAGAAACTGGAATATCTCTATGCGTTGGCGCTATGTTGGAGGTGCACCATATTCTCCAATCGATATGGAGTTGTCGACAAATAAAGATGCGTGGAGTGTAAACTACAGACCATATATAGATTACGACAACTACAACTCTTTAAGAGTCAAAGATTCACATCAGCTAGATTTAAGATTGGACAAGGAGTACTATTTCAAAAAAATGATGCTCAACTTCTATCTAGATATTCAGAATGCCTATAATTTCCAATCTGAAGGCACTCCAATTTATACAAATAAAGATGTAAACGGAGTGGTTATGGATGATCCTGCTAACTCCGAGAAACATATCCTCAGACAGATACAGACATACAACGGAACTGTATTACCGGCGATTGGAGTTATGATTAAGTTCTAATAAGTAATAAAATTGTGTGTTAAATTGGGAGATTTTCTGAGCAACCTTTCAGATTATTTCCCAATTTTCTATTTCACCTTCCACAATCTTAAATAGAGGGTGAGCATCTAAATCAACAATTAAGCTAACCTGCTTAAATCTTTCAAGATCTCTTACTGCTAACTTCCTAAGCAAATGTTCTCTTTCATAAGCTATTTGACCACTTGCAACTGTTAAACTGCCGGGAGATAAATTCCAATTAATTTTGTCTTTATCAAATTTATAATTTCGCAATTCAGCCTCCAGAAAAACATAGCTCAAGTAACAGTTAATAAATCCAATAGCATCAATCGATTCTTTAAATCTGTTGAGTTGCGGATGATTTTTATAACCTTTTGTTTTCCCCTCTAACACATGTTTGGCCAGCAAAGTCTCTCTCCATAAAGCAACAAGACCTTTTGTATCTAAATATTTTGGATGTAACGACCAAATTCTCATATTATTTTAATTAGTCTATTAAGCATGAAAAAACAATAATAAGCTCAAGTAAAAACAATGTCTAATTCATTAAATTTATTGAATAATAATTCAATAAAAAATCATTCAGTAAACATGATAAAAATATACAATAAAATTGAATCGTTAAAAAAAATATTATCTTTGAATCAAAACATTAAAGAAGTAAAATATGAAAAATACATTATTAGTCGTAATATCAATAGCAATGACTACGCTATTTGCTTCATGCACAGAACAGAGGGAAAACTCAGTAAAAGCATCAAAAACCGGATGGGAGCTTGTATGGGAAGAGGACTTCGAAGGCAACGAAATAGACTATACCACTTGGTCTAAAATAGGAAGAGGATTAAGCGACTGGAATAATTATATGAGCGATTACGACTCTCTCTATGAGGTAAAAGATGGAAATCTTATTTTAAGGGGATTTGTTAATAATGTATTGCCAAATGACACAGCACCCTATATTACAGGTGGATTATATACTAAAGGCAAGAAAACATTTGGTGAAGGACGTGTAGAGATCAGAGCAAAGTTAAATGGCGCAAAGGGTGCATGGCCTGCATTCTGGATGTTACCTGAAGATGAGGAATGGCCTTATGGAGGAGAAATTGATATAATGGAGCGACTCCATTATGACTCAATTGCATATCAAACAATTCACACCCATTACACCCAAAATCTAAAAATAAATAACCCTCCAAAAGGAACAACACATCCAATAGACCCGGATGGTTATAATACCTATGCTGTTGAAAAATATATCGATAGCCTTAAGTTTTACATAAATGAAAATCTCACATTTGTCTATCCAAGAATTGAAACCGATAAAGAGGGTCAGTTCCCATTCAATGAACAGGAGTTCTACCTTCTAATCGATATGCAGCTCGGGGGAAGCTGGGTAGGTGCAGTTGATCCTGAAACACTACCTGTTGAAATGTATATCGACAGAGTTAGGTTTTACACGTTGGAGTAAAACGAAAATCATTTACTTTCTGTAAGATGATACAATATTTATAAAACGATATTCGATTACCGGCAGGTGGTCAATCACTCCGATTTAACCACCTCAGCCGGATTCTCC
>CAYLKV010000008.1:28335-84382 GCA_964384545.1 uncultured Proteiniphilum sp. | reverse complement strand
TCTTTTAAAAAACCATATAATTGGGTTCCACCAGCTAAATAGCAACGCCAATTCTATTAATATAATGTCGAAAGAGTGCTTCTCTTTTACATGTGTAGACTCATGAATAATAATCTGATTTAGCTCCTCCTCAGAATGCATTTCACTGTTTATAAATATCATTCCAAAGAAGGAAAAAGGTGTAATATCATATTTGAGATCATAAACCTCTACTCCTGAAATCTGCACCCTTTTACTCTTTATCCTCAATCTGAAGATCGATAGCAGTTGCCATAGGAAACGTGAAATAAAAAAGCTTGTAATAACAAAATATAGTATAGCCAATATTTTATCCCATGCTATATTAGAAGAATCAGTTGCCTCTTCCGAATCAGCAATAATCATCTCCATTGTTGGTGCTTCAACAATCACTGAAACCTCTCCACTAGCAGTTTTGAATGAAATAAAATCGAATAGATTACTCAATCCGGGAAATACAAACAGAGGATATAGCAATGAAAAAACAATTACTGAAATAAAGTAGAATCGTCTCAATTGCAGGAAAGTATCTCTTTTAAATAGAAGGACATATAATAGAAAAAAGAGCACCAATGCAATGTTTACTTGAATTAGATAGATAATAAACGGGTGCATAGCTTACTGTTTTAATGGTTTGAAATGATTACTTACGGCTCTTTTCTATAAGCCTCACAATTTCATTAAGATCCTCTGCGCTAACCTTTTGTTCTTTAGCAAAGAAAGATACCAACTCTTTATATGAGTTATCGAAATAACTCTTCACCACATCCGATAAGAAGTGCCTCTTGTATGCCGCCTCTGCAATTTTAGGTTTATATACCTTCACATTACCAAAACGCCTTTTATCCAGATAACCCTTATTCTCAAGATTATTAAAAATAGAAGCAACAGTGGTGTATGGCTGCTTCGGCTCTTCCATCTTATCAACTACATCTTTAATCGCACATTCGTTCAGCTGCCACACATGCAACATAACATTCTCTTCCTGTGGAGTTAATCGTTCCATAAATTCAAATATTTGTATTATCTAAAATATTATCACATCACAAATGTACGATATTTTCGTATTCATCAAATAATTTCGTAATATTTTATTGTTAAATAATAATAAAGAGCCAAATCGGAGTTTTGAAACTTAGAACTAAAGAAGCGCCAAAAATTATTTAAAGTTGAAGTATGATATTTTCAGTTATAGATTAAAATATGCATAGCTATTATTAAAATCATTAGCAAGAAGTCATTTAATAGTCACATAATTCTCTCAAATTTGTCAATAGTTTATTCTTACCTCAGCCCTAATTCGCTTTTACCATCTATCTTTAAACTCCCTTTATAAAGGGGTGAAATAGGAATTAAACTATGTTCAGGTTGAAATATTGTAGAGTAACAACATAAAGAAAGGGAGAGAATCAACTATGTGAAACTCTCCCTTTCAAAAAAAATATCTTTTAAATGTAAATTCAGATGGTGATTCAGGTGAAACTTATATTCATTAATATGAATTTAGTTGAATCAGAATTTTCGTAAACCTGAATTACTTAAAATCGGTTTAATTAAATTTGACTTTCGAAATCCTGCATACATTTAACGAGTGCCTCAACTGCTTCGCGTGGACATGCGTTATAGATTGATGCACGGAAACCGCCAACGGAACGGTGACCTTTTATTCCTACCATGCCTCTTTCGACTGCAAACTTAAGGAATTCTGCCTCTTTATCTTTGTACTCTTCACTCATTACAAAACAGACATTCATAATTGAACGATCTTCTTTGGCTGCAGTGCCTACGAACATTCTGTTTCTGTCAATCTCATCATAAAGGATAGCAGCTTTCTCTTTGTTTAGTTTGTGAATTGCTTCAAGTCCGCCCAACTCTTTCAGCCACTTAAGGGTTTCGTGCATTACGAATACTGAGAATACGGGTGGAGTATTAAACATCGACTGGTTCTTCTCTGAATCACTGATGTGTGTGCGATAATCGACCATAGTTTGGATTGGGCGACCGGTTTGTCCTAAAAGATCTTCGCGAACAATAACAAATGCTACTCCGGCAGGACCTACATTCTTTTGTGCACCACCATAGATAATTCCATATTTAGAAATATCGATAGGTCGGCTCAAAATATCAGAAGACATATCAGCAACCAATGGAACCGGACTATCTATATCTTCATGAAGCTCAGTACCGTAAATAGTGTTGTTAGTGGTTATATGAAAATAATCTGCATCCTCAGGAATAGTATATCCTTTTGGAATATATGAGTAGTTTTTATCTTCAGAAGATGCAATAACATCAACTTCACCGTAAAATTTAGCCTCTTTAATGGCTTTCTTTGCCCACACACCTGTCTGAAGGTAAGCAGCCTTTTTCTTCATCAAATTAGCAGGTAAGGTAAAGAACTGAGTACTTGCTCCACCCCCAAGAAATAGTACATGATAACCCTCAGGTATATTCAGGAGTTCTTTCCACAAATCTCTGGTTTCTTGCATGATGCGTTCCCAGCCTGGAGTACGGTGCGATATCTCAAGAATACCTATTCCGGTATTATCAAAATTGCGTATGGCATCAATTGCAGATTCAACTGCCTGTCGGGGAAGAACACATGGTCCTGCATTAAAATTGTACTTTTCCATTGATTTATAAGTTTAAATATTTTTATTCGTTAATTATATAGGTTAAGATTTACTAGTTAACTCTAAAACGATCATCACCATTTTTAAAAAAAGCAACTACCTGGTGTGCTGCAGCAATACCTGCATTTCTGTTGGCCTCTTTAGTTTGTGCACCTGCCTTTTTTGGAGTTGAGAAATAACGTTTTGGAAATTTTGCCAGAAACTCCTCATGCCTGTCGGGTCTGATATCTGTAGCATACTGAAACAGCGGACGCTCTTCCATAATTCTTATCAAATCCTCCTCAGCAACAATTTCTTTGCGAGCAGTGTTAATAAGCAGCCCATCCTCAGGCATATAAGCCAATAATTTATAATCTACAATTCTGCGGGTATCTTCCAGTAATGGCATATGCAACGAAATAATATCGCTGTTTTCGAACAGTTCTCTGTTGCTATAAGCAGTAATTACACCATACTCACCCTCTTTTCTAAGATCATCGTGAGTAAGCGCAGGAGAAAATGCATATACAGCCATATTAAAACCGCGAGCAATTCTTGCCACTTTTTTTGCCACATTACCAAAAGCATACAGACCCAATCGTCTGTTTTTCAATTCACGACCTACCGAACCATCAAACTGATTTCTCTGAATATAGATCATCATGCCCCAAACAAGTTCTGCAACTGCATTAGCGTTCTGACCCGGTGTATTCATCACACAGATACCATGTTTTGATGCAGCCTCTATATCAATATTATCAAAACCGGCTCCGGCTCTAATAATAATTTTTAAATTTGGAGCCTTACTAATTATCTCTGCGTCTATCTCATCGCTTCTAACAATCAGAGCCTCCACACCAGATAAAGCATCAAGCAATTGCGATTTTTCGCTGTAATTTTCTAATTTTTCAAATGTATATCCTGCAGTCTCTATGACATTTTGGATACCATTTACAGCTTGTGATGCAAAAGGTTTGCTTGTTGCCAAAAGTACTTTCATAATGTGTCTTGTTTAATAAAAATTGTTGGAAATATTGATTTGCCAAATAGTTTATTCTCTACTATTATTAAGTTACAAATTTACTAACTTATATGTAACAAAAAACGAAATCGGTAGAAATTAACAGACAAAGTATATAAATTATTCAATTTAAAAAGATATTTGTTCAGAAATGCGAATCGTATTATCTTTGTATATACTCACGAATGTCATAACTCTATGAATAGTTCCTATCCTTCATCATTATTAGAAAATGCGGTAAATGAATTTGCAAAACTTCCCGGAATAGGGAAGAAATCGGCACTTAGGCTAGTACTGCATCTACTGAGGCAAGATGAGGTGAAAGTGGATAATTTTGCAGAAGCCATAGTAAGGCTCAAACATGAGGTAAAATATTGCAAGAAGTGTCACAACATTTCAGACACCGATATATGCGAAATATGCACCGATGAGAGTCGCAACAAATCTCTTTTATGCGTTGTTGAGAACATAAAAGAGGTGATGGCAATTGAAAGAACCGCTCAATTCAAAGGCCTCTATCACGTTTTGGGAGGGATGATCTCCCCAATTGATGGTATTGGACCATCGGACCTTGAGATTGCCAGCCTCGTAGAGAGAGTTAAAGAGGGTGGTATTGATGAGATTATACTTGCCCTGAGTGCTACAATGGAAGGAGATACAACCAATTTCTATATTTTTCGCAAGTTGCAGCATCTGAATGTAAAACTGACAATAATTGCAAGAGGTGTATCGATAGGCGATGAGATTGAATATGCAGATGAGGTTACCCTTGGTCGCTCAATATTAAATAGAACTCCATTTGATGAATCATATAAACTTACTTCTAAATGATTGAAATAGATAAAAAAATAGACGCCACGGTAAAACTGCTAAAAACACACTATTGGATAAATATTATTGTTTTAGCAACACTTTTCATTCTGGCAATGTTTAAGTTAACCCCATTTTTTGAAGAAAAGCAGGTGGTGAATATTGTGGTTGAGAGATATATTATAGTGATAACAATTATGGCGATCCCCGGAATATTAAAGCTATTTTCGGTACTTCTAAAAAAGGTGCCAAAAGAAGCTAGACCAGAAATTGTTTTCAGCAAATATAAAAAAGCATATTATACTAGACTATACACAATAGGCCTGCTTACGCTTATTAATATATTTCTGTATGACTACTCGGGAAATCTCAATTTTTTCTGGATTACGGCCGTCCTTTTTATTCTATATATATATTGTAAGCCATCATTTCCTGAATTGAAGAAGCTTTTGATTTCTGAAGAGGAAAATAGTGGTGTTGATACAAATTTGAACCAGGAGTTTATAATTGAGGATAAGGATTCTGGAGAAACATTAATGCAGGAAAACATTTTAGAGGACTTTGACGAAACTGATCTGAAAGAAGAAAAGAATAATGAGTAGGTTACTTGAGAATGATCAGATTAGATTAAGAGCTCCGGAACCGGAAGATCTGGATTTGCTATATATCTGGGAGAATGACACCACCCTTTGGGAATATGGTGCATATTATACCCCATTTTCACGATTCGATCTGAAGCAATATTTAATAGAAAACAAACATGACATCTTCAGCGATAAACAGCTAAGATTGATGATTGTAGACAAAGCAACCAAAGCTGTAGTCGGCGCGGTAGACATCTACGATTTTGAACCAAGACACCGCAGGGCAGAGGTAGGCATTTTAATCGACAGCAACCACAGAGGTCGCGGTTTTGGCTTAACAGCTTTGAAACTTTTAGAGGATTATGCATTTGGTTTCCTCAATTTAAACCAGCTATATGCCATAATTCCCGAAAGCAACAAAAAAAGTATAGATCTATTTACAAAAGCAGGATATATACACTCGGGCAATCTTAACGAATGGTTGTCGACCGGTACCACTTTTGAGAGTGCACTGCTGATGCAAAATATAAACAGAAGAATTTAATTTATTGATAAACAAATAAATACCACGGCATATGCAGGATGATATAAAAAAAGCAATTGAAGTTCTAAAATCGGGAGGAATTATACTTTACCCAACAGACACAGTTTGGGGTATTGGCTGCGATGCTACAAACGAGGAGGCAGTTAAGAAAATATATGAATTAAAACAGCGAGATGACAGTAAATCGATGCTGATTCTTTTAGACAACCCTTCCAAGCTTCAGACATATGTTCAGGATGTAGCCGATATTGCCTGGGATCTTATAGACCTAACCGACAAACCGCTTACAATTATATTTGATGGAGCAAAAAACCTGGCAACCAACCTTATTGCAGAGGATGGAAGCATAGGTATTAGAGTTACCAGTGAACTCTTTTCGCGTGAACTTTGCAAGCAATTCAGAAAACCAATAGTATCTACCTCCGCCAATATAAGTGGCGAACCTACACCAAAACTGTTTTCTAATATTTCTGATTCCATTATAAATGGTGTAGACTATGTTGTAAATTATAGAAGAAAAGAGAATAAGGCAGGCGAACCATCCGGAATATTAAAATTGGGGAAGGATGGAACAATTAAGATAATAAGAAAGTAATTAAATAGATATAAAGGGATAAATATTATCCTTTTTTGTTTTGAGCATTATAATATTATCTTTGCTTACTTATAAGGATGTACTATTGATATGCAGTTAAAAGATATATATAACAGATTTTTACTTTGGAGGAATACTCATATAAAAGAGAAGCATTTCCTTCTGATAATCTGTTTTCTGGTAGGTATACTAACAGCCTTTGCCGCATACCTGTTAAAGTTAGCGATAGAGTTCTTTCATGTTTTTCTGACAGAGAACTTCAGTCGCGAAAACCTCAACTTCTCATACCTACTTTTTCCAATAGTCGGAATTCTGATTGCAGGCCTGTATGTAAGATATATTGTAAAAGATGATATAAGTCACGGTGTTACAAAAATACTTTTTGCTCTTTCTCAGAGAAAAAGTAGAATAAAACCACACAATATGTATACATCACTAGTGGCAAGTTCCATTACCATCGGCTTCGGGGGATCTGTTGGAGCAGAGGCTCCTATCGTACTGACCGGCTCAGCTATAGGTTCAAATCTGGGACGATATTTTAAGCTTGAGCAACACAGTTTGATGATATTGGTTGGCTGTGGTGCCGCAGGTGCAATTGCAGGAATCTTTAAAGCCCCAATTGCAGGAATACTTTTTGTTATTGAAGTTCTTCTACTCGACCTTACAATGTCGTCTATTCTTCCGCTGCTTGTTACAGCAGTTACAGCCACAGTGGTTTCATACATACTGACAGGTACTGATGCAATGTTTGCCTACTCAATTGTTGAGCCCTTTACACTTGAACGTATCCCTTTTGTAATCTTGCTTGGTATAATTTGCGGAATCCTCTCGCTTTATGTGATAAGATGTATGAGCTGGCTTGAATCTATTTTTCATAGTCTCTCTCACTTTAAACGATTTTTGCTTGGTGGAATTATGCTTAGCTTATTGATTTTTATATTTCCCCCACTCTATGGTGAAGGATATAACACAATAAATACGCTGCTGGCAGGTGGGGATACATTTACTAATCTGACCAACGAAAGCTTCTTCTACAACTTGCAGAGCAAATGGACTATAGTTCTGTTCCTTATGCTTGTAATTCTTTTTAAAGTATTTGCATCCAGCGCAACCAACGGAGGGGGCGGCACCGGAGGGGTTTTTGCACCTACCCTCTTTTTAGGATGTATTGTTGGGTTTATTTTCTCTTATACACTTAATCAGTTGGGATTTACAACCTATTTGCCTCAGGAAAACTTCGCACTGATGGGTATGACCGGAGTGATGGCTGGAGTTATGCATGCACCTCTGACCGGGCTGTTTCTTATTATTGAACTTACCGGAGGATATGAGTTATTTCTCCCTTTAATGATAGTATCGCTTGTTTCGTATGGCACAATATTGGTTTTCGAGAAACATAGTATTTATGCTATTCGTTTAGCAAAAAGAGGTGAGTTGATAACACATCATAAAGATAAGGCTGTACTCACATTCCTAAAAATTTCAGATCTCCTTGAGAAAGATATACCAACTGTAACACCAGATATGACACTGGGAGATGTAGTTAAAGTTATATCAACCTCAAACAGAAATATATTTCCTGTTATAAATAGAGACAATATACTTCTTGGATTGGTTCTGATGAATGATATACGCAATATTATGTTCAGGCCTGAACTGTATGATAAGTTTACCGTTCAGAAATTCATGGTTGGATCTCCTGCTAAAATTGATATTAATAACAATATGGAGGATGTTATGGCAACCTTTGAAAAAACCAAAGCATGGAATCTGCCTGTTGTTAATGAAAAAGGAGAGTATATGGGACTGCTTTCACAATCATCTGTATTTAATTCATACCGTGAGGTGTTGGTAGAGAACTATTCACAGGATTATGAATAATTAATCATAATGAAAAAAGAGAATTTAAGAATATTGTTTATGGGTACCCCGGAGTTTGCGGTTGAGTCGCTTAAAGCTCTGGTAGAGAACAACTATAATGTAGTAGGTGTAATTACAATGCCGGATAAACCGGCAGGAAGAGGTTATAAACTGCAGGCTTCTCCGGTTAAGGAGTATGCTCTTGAGAAGGGATTGACAATATTGCAACCTCAGAATTTAAAAGATGAAAACTTTATTGCTCAGTTAAGAGATTTGAGAGTAGACCTTCAGGTTGTGGTTGCCTTTAGAATGCTTCCCGAAGTTGTTTGGAACATGCCTAAAATGGGCACCTTTAATCTTCACTCATCACTACTTCCACAATATAGAGGAGCGGCGCCTATCAATTGGGCAATAATAAACGGAGAAAAAGAGACTGGTGTAACAACATTTTTTCTGTCGCATGAGATTGATACAGGCGATATTATCTTTAGAGAGAGAACTCCAATAAGTGAATCGGACAATGCTGAGACATTACATGACAGATTGATGGTTATGGGCGCCAAACTTGTACTGAAGACTGTTGATGCTGTTATTGATGGGAGTGTAAAAAGTATTCCTCAGGAGGAGCTAAACACAAATGATATAGTTTTAAAACCTGCACCAAAGATTTTTAAAGATGATTGCAGGATTAACTGGAGTGATAGCACAGAGAATATATTTAACTTTATCAGAGGTTTGTCGCCATACCCTGCAGCATGGAGTGAGTATTGCAGACCAGAGACAGATGAGATTATCAGGATGAAGATATTTGGCACTGCTATAAAAGAAAAAGGAGCCACAGAAAATCTTAATTGCGGCTCCATTATAAGCGATAATAAAAGCTATTTAAATGTAGTAACCGAAAACGGCATTCTTAGTATTACAGATCTTCAGATCTCCGGCAAAAAGCGGATGAATGCCATAGACTTTTTGAATGGTTACAAATTAGGTGAAAGCGATTATTTTAAGTAATCGCTACCACCTGTAGTTTAGTCCGAAACTTAATGTTTGGTTAAACTGCCAGTAGTTTAATTTTGGATCTGGCGGAACACTATCATCATATCTCACATTAAGATATATTCTTGTAGAGAATGCATTACTTAATGCCATGTTTAGACCATTCTCAAATTCAGATGAAACCTTATCGAAGCTTGTGAAGTATGATAATCTTGAATCCCAAGAGATATAACGTGTTATATCAATCTTAAGTATTGAGGTGATAGTAGAACCGAGGTCTAGCATCGATTTTTCACCTTTAGGTATACCATATCTTGCTACATCAATAGAGTCGTTTCCTACATATCTGTAGTTAATTGAAATAGGTGCCAATGATAGATCCCATCTAACATTTCTATGTCTTACTTTTTCTGAACTCTTATTATATACATATTTCAAACCGACCCCGGCGTTTACATATAAAGGAGAAAGAAATGCAGAACGAAGATCTGTAGAGTTGGATGGATAACCATTAAATACCTGAGACTTTGCCTCCATGTTCATTGAATATGACCAACCTTTTAAAAATGCATCAAGACCAAAATCTCCATAATAACGAAGTAGGTCGTTACCAATTCTATACATTCTTACAGTATCGTCGGGTGCATTAAATACCGACAACCTCCACTCAAGTGTATTATTATTTCTTACCTTATTCTTTTTGAAATTGGCTCTTAAAACATTATAACTATTAAAGTTAAGATTGTTAGTACCACCTTTGTGCCAGTTATCAGAGAAATGGTTCTGAGCAAACTGAAATGAATGCTCACCCGAACGTGTCCAATATTTTCTTTTTATTTTTACAACATCAACCCCTGGTGCCTGAAGAGTAACTTTTGATTCAGGATCTAGTAACTTTTGAAATGGATTAAATGTATCTCTAACATCCTCATCTCTACTTTTAACAGTAGGAAGAGACTCAAAGTCGAGTATTGAATACTTCACTCTATCGGGGTAATTACTATAATAATCGCGTCTTACACTCTGTATGAAATCGCCATGCTCCAATTTAGGTGCAAATGTTTCATCTTGTGGAATCAACTTTCCTCTACTATCATAATCCTCCGGTGTATAGATTGATAAATCGCGAGGGATAATTTTACCATTATATATCATTGGCAAGAAGAGAGGATTATAGAAAATAGTGTCACTAAAAGTCAAACCTGCCAAAGCAGTGGGGCTTTGATAATATTCGGGAAGTTGCAGTGTACCATTTGCTTTTCTTGTAAAAATTGAATCTAATGGATTTCTGCTTACAAACGGCACTAAAATTGTATCTCCAATTATTGAGTCTCCCTCTAAAGTGGAAATTAATATTGAATCAGGAGGGAGAGTTGCCTGTAAAGCTTCATTAAGCCCTTCTACAGGGACTGCGATAGGTTCTTTTACAGCAGTTTGCTGTTGTATCTGACGAGTTATATCTGTTATATTTTCAAATATTTTGAGTGAATCAGGTTCTTGAAATGCGTCAGAAGCACTAATTGCTAATGAAAAAACTGATAATATTAAATAGGTAAGAAGTTGTTTCATATTTATAGTAAGCTAGACATAATTACAAAGATATAAAATTTTTACATTACATATGAATATTTAAAACCATTATAACTGCATTACTGTTCATTTTTAAAGTTATATATTCATATATCTAAAAAAACAATATATTTGCATAGAATTAAGTGATTAATTAAAATTTCAAAAATATGAAAAAATTGGTATACATTTTATTGGTTGTGGCAAGTGCAATATCCCTTTCAAGCTGTTCGGGATATAACAAAATGGTAGAAAAACAGGAAGCTGTTACTTCTCAATGGGCAAATGTGCAAAATGCATATCAACGACGAGCAGACTTGATTCCTAACCTTGTAAATACTGTTAAAGGATATGCTTCACATGAGCAGGAGACTTTTACACAGGTAACTGAAGCAAGATCAAAAGCTACGCAGACAACTATAAATCCGGAGAACCTGACTAAAGAAAGTTTACAAGAATATCAACAGGCACAAAATCAACTAAGCCAGGCATTGGGCAGATTACTATTAATTCAAGAGAATTATCCGGAATTGAAAGCTAATCAGAATTTTCTTGCTTTGCAGGATGAGCTGGCAGGAACAGAAAACAGAATTTCGGTTGAACGAAACAGATTTAACCAGCTGGCTCAGGATTACAACTCATATATCCGTAAATTTCCGCAGGTAATTTATGCCAAGTGGTTTAAGTTCGACAGTAAAGCATATTTTGAGGCAACACCCGAAGCTCAAACAGCTCCTCAGGTTCAGTTTTGATTTTTATTAAGCATGAAACCCAATTTAGATGATGCTTAAAAAAGAGGCTTTAGAAAATATATCTAAATCGATAAGGGGTGCCGAGAGCAACACCTCGGGAGAGATACGTGTTTATATTGCAAGACATTGCAACGGTGATCCTTTGGAGACAGCATATAAAAAATTTCATCAGCTTAAAATGCACAAAACTGAGCAGCGAAACGGTGTACTTATATATGTTTCGATTGCAGACCACAAAGCAGCTATTTTTGGTGATGAAGGAATAGATAAAACTGTTGGAGACAACACCTTCTGGAATGAAGCACTTGAACTGATGCTTAACTATTTTAAGAATGATGATTTTGAACCGGGTATAACAAAAGGAGTTGAAAAAGTTGGTCAGCTCCTTAAAGAATTCTATCCAATTTCTATTGATGATAAAAACGAACTAGACAATGAAGTTATTATTGAAGAGTAGCACTCTTCTGTTTTTCTCTATTATATTATTCTCAACAGGGGCGATATCTCAAGAGATACCCGACCCTATGGTTCCCTATCGTTTGGTTAACGACTTTGCCGGGATTTTTTCGACTGCTGAAAATAGTGCACTAGAACAGAAGCTGCTGGCCTATAACGATTCTACGTCAACTCAAATATATGTGGTGACAGTGGATGATTTGGGCGGATATGCAGCATCAGACTATGCATTTAAGCTAGGAGAGAAATGGGCAGTAGGTCAGAAAAGCAAAGATAATGGCGCTGTAATCCTGATTAAGCCAAAGATTGGCAATAGCAGGGGTCAGGCATTTATAGCAACCGGCTATGGATTGGAGACCAGAATAAATGATGCATTTGCCGGAAGGATAGTCAGAGATGAGATGATTCCATATTTTATGGAAGATGACTATTTTGGAGGTGTTAACGCCGCAGTTGATGCAATGATAGCTCGTCTTTCCGGTGAATATATTGCTGAATCTGAAGATGATAAAGCTTTAGGATTATCTGTTTTACTGATAGTTATTGGAATAATTATAATGGTTGTTATACTGATAATAACAAACGATGGCGACCAGAATATTGGTGGAGGCGGATATCATAAGACAACAATGCCAACTATTTTTTTCCCAGGCAGTTTCGGTAAAAGCAGTGGTGGTTTCGGTGGAGGTGGTTTCGGCGGAGGTGGTTTCGGTGGAGGTGGTTTCGGCGGAGGAGGCTTCGGCGGAGGAGGCGGTGGTCGTTTTGGCGGAGGAGGCGCAGGTGGCAGCTGGTAGGATGAACAATAGATTAATAACAATAGTTGGTCCCACTGCAAGTGGGAAAACCACATTTGCTACCCATCTGGCACATAGATTAAATGGAGAGATTATAAGTGGAGACTCCCGACAGATATATCGTAGAATGGATATTGGCACCGGGAAAGATCTTTCAGACTATATTATTGATGGAAAGCCTATTCCATTTCATCTTATAGATATAAGAGATGCTGGAGACAAATATACTCTTTTTGAATATCAACATGATTTTCATATAGCATATGGTGATATACTCTCGCGTAACAAGAGACCAATTCTTTGTGGAGGTACAGGCCTATATGTTGAATCGGTGCTGAAAGGATATAACCTGCCTGATGTTCCGGCAAACTGTGAACTTAGGGAGCAGCTTCAACACAAGACTTTAGAAGAGCTTACTGAGATTTTAAGGGGATACAGAGCTCTTCACAACATCACAGATACAGACACCAAAAAGAGGGCAATAAGAGCCATTGAAATTGAGGAGTACAGATCGAAACAAGATCCTGCAGAAAGAGATTTTCCTCCTATTGAAAGCTGTGTGCTTGGAGTAAGAATTGATCGTGATTTAAGGCGTAAAAAAATCAGTGAACGCTTAAATAGACGTTTAGATGAGGGTATGATTGATGAAGTGAAATCGATTCTTGATTCCGGTGTTACTCCTGAAGACCTTATTTACTATGGATTAGAGTATAAATTTGTTACTTTATATATTTTGGGTGAAATAAGTTTTGACGAGATGCATGATGGATTGGAAATTGCAATTCATCAATTTGCAAAACGACAAATGACATGGTTTAGGGGAATGGAGAAAAGAGGTATTAAGATCAACTGGATAGATGCCGCTTTGCCTATGGATCAGAAAATAGAAATGGCTTATTCTTATATCTCTATGTAGATTTTATTAAAAAAATTGTAATTTTGCTGCGATAAAATCTGTATTAACAGAAAAAAGTCTGAAACTTAACTTCCCAAATATTATTTTAATATGATAAAAGGCATTTTTCCTAACAAAAAGTTTGAATCTCTCGAAACACCTTTTTACTACTATGATATGGAGTTGTTGCAGAAAACACTTCAAACAATAAAGAAAGAGACTGAAAATCACAACTTTCATGTACACTATGCACTTAAAGCAAACGCTAATCCTAGAATTTTAAGAGAGATATCTTCTCAGGGTTTTGGAGCCGATTGTGTTAGTGGCAATGAAATCTTAAAAGCTATTGAGTGTGGTTTTCCTCCATCTAAAATAGCATTCGCAGGTGTTGGAAAGAGTGATAAAGAGATAAATATAGGTTTAGAGAATGATATCTTCTGCTTTAACGTAGAATCAATTCCAGAGATAGAGGTGATTAACGAACTTGCAGGTAATAAAGGAAAAATTGCCTCTGTAGCTCTCAGAATAAATCCTAATGTTGATGCTCGTACTCATAAATATATTACAACAGGATTAAAAGAAAATAAGTTTGGAATTAATGAGCAGGATCTGCCTGAAACATTAAAAGTATTATCTCAATCGCCCAATATTAAGCTTATAGGAATCCATTTTCATATAGGATCTCAGATTACTGATCTAACATCATTTGAGGATCTGTGCGTAAAGATTAAACTTTTGCAAGAGTGGTTTAATGAACAGGGTATAAAGCTTGAGGTAATCAATGCAGGAGGTGGACTAGGCATAAATTATCAGCATCCAAACCATTTCCCGATGGCAGACTTTGAATCATATTTCAGACTTTTTAATAAGCATCTGAAACTTGAAGAGGGACAAGCATTGCACTTTGAGCTGGGACGCTCATTTATTGCACCATGCGGTTCATTAATTAGCCGTGTTCTCTATCTGAAAGAGGGTATTCAAAAAAACTTTCTTATTTTAGATGCCGGAATGACAGATCTAATAAGACCTGCACTTTATCAGGCATTTCACCATATAGAAAATATAAGCTCTGATCAAGAATTTGATAAGTATGATGTTGTTGGCCCTATTTGTGAATCGAGTGACACATTTGCCAAAGATATTTCACTAAACAGATCAAAAAGAGGTGATTTTATTGCAATTCGCTCTGCAGGTGCATATGGCGAAATAATGGCATCGAGATATAACTGCAGAGATCTTCCAAAATCATATTTCTCAGATACAATATAACTATTAACCAATATATAATTTATTATTTTAAGATTCTATAAATAAAATTCATAGCAAACATGGAAATTCTGCTCACTTATGTTGAGTCGCTCTCAGTTGTTGAACTAGCACTGATTGTCGCTTTACTACTATTTTTTATATTTCAAATTCTATTTAGTTTAGTTCTATTTAGAAAGCCACAGTCGTATGAAAAAAAGAGAGCAGTAACAATGTTGAGTGAGTCGGAACTTCCCGGAATCTCTGTTGTAATTACTTCCAAAAACAACGCATTTGAGTTAGAAAAGAATCTCCCCTTCTTCTTAAAACAGAATTACCCTAAATATGAGGTGATTGTAGTAAATAGTGGGTCGACCGATGATACAGACGTGCTGCTAAAATCGGCAGAACTTAAAAATCCACATCTTTATCATACTTTTATACCGGCAGGAGCAGATGAGGTTAATGAGAAAAAGCTTGCAATTACATTGGGTGTTAAAGCGGCTAAATATGATTATATTTTGTTTAGTGAATCATTTTGCAGGCCTTCATCAGAAAACTGGATATTAGAATTTGGTAAAGAGTTTACAAAGGGTAAGGAGATATTATTGGGATATAGCAGAGTGATTTTCTCAAATAAAGTGAAATTAAGAAATTTCATTCAATATGACAACCTTATACACCATTTGAAGTTTTTATCGCTGACAATGGCAGGTAAACCTTTTATGGGTATTGGCAGAAATATGGCTTATAAGAAAGAGCTGTTTTTCAATAACAAAGGACTCTATTCTGTATTAGGAATAGATGGAGGTGAGGATGACCTCTATATCAACAGAATCTCAAATAAAAATAACACCTGGGTAGTTCTGTCGAAAGATAGTATAACCGAGACAGATAGCGTAGACAGCTTTTCGACATGGCGATCAATTAAGTCGAAATACCTCTATACCAAACAGTTTTATAAGGGGCCGGCAAATCTTATTTTAGGATTCGAAACCTTTACAAAGCAATCATTCTATCTGATTTTACTACTTTCAGTACTCTTTTCAGTCAGTTCGTCAAACTTTATCCTACTGGGTTACTCTGTTTTACTGTTACTATTAAGATTTATCATTCAGTTGATTGTTATAAATAAAAGCAGCATGATCTTCAACTCCAAAAAATTTAATATAAATCTGCTTCTATTTGAATTAATACAACCTTTAAGTAATTTGCGCTTTAGAAGGTATGCCAATAGGAGAAACAGAATGCGCTAACTATGTCTTTTTGTCACACTTAGGGTTAAAACCGGTTAATGCCATATTTTTTCAGTTAAAAGTGTTAAAAGTTAAAAGTTTATGAAGATGATTGCACAATATTTGTTTTATATTTGACATAAATGATTAACATTAAAACAATGAATATGAATACTAATAAAACAAAAAATGTACTCTTTATAGTACTAATAGCAGTTGTAAGTTCCATTATTACCCTATTGGGTTATAATATTGTAAACAGAAATAATATTGGATTTTTTGACAAATCGTCTGTTAAGTCTTCTTCAGAAGATATTAGCTTGTACTCAAGCTCATTTGATCAGAATAAAGATGTAGTTCTCACAAACTTAATGACATCTGAAGGATATCCCGATTTTACTGAAGCAGCAGAACGCTCTGTTGACGGTGTAGTTCACGTGAAAACAAAAACATTAAGTCGCCAACAATATATAAATCCTTTCGATTACTTCTTTGGCTTTGGAGACAGGGCACCTTCACAACCTCGTGAACAGGTAGGTTTTGGTTCTGGAGTTATTATCTCAAAAGATGGATATATTATCACAAACAACCACGTAATAGAAAATGCAAATGAGGTTTTAGTATCTTTAAATGATAATAGAGAGTTCACAGCAAAAGTGGTAGGTAGTGATCCTCAAAGCGATTTAGCTCTATTAAAAATAGAGGGTGATGACTTCCCATACCTCACTTTTGGCAACTCAGATGCATTAAAAGTTGGAGAATGGGTGTTGGCGGTTGGTAATCCATTTAACTTAACATCAACAGTTACAGCTGGTATTGTTAGTGCCAAGAACAGAGGAAATGTTATGAATGAAGGACTTCAATCTTTTATACAAGTAGATGCCGCAGTAAACCCGGGAAACAGTGGTGGAGCTTTGGTTAACACACGTGGTGAGCTTGTTGGAATTAATACAGCTATCTTTTCTCAAACAGGTAATTTTGCAGGATATGCTTTTGCAATTCCAATCTCAATTGCTGGTAAAATTGCAGCTGATATTAAAGAGTATGGTGCAGTTCAAAGAGCATATTTGGGAATTAAGGTTCAGAAAATAGAGGGTATAAGACGTGAGGATCCTGAAAAAGCAAAAGAGTTATCTCAAATAAAGGGCGTTGTAGTAGATGATTTCTCGGATAGAAGTGCTGCTAAAGCTGCGGGAATTGTTAAGGGTGATATCATAACTGCAATAAACGATGCTAAAATTAATAACTTCTCGGAACTGCAGGTTCAATTGAACAGATACAGACCTGGAGATGTTGTGAATGTAACAATTGAAAGAAATGGTAAATCTCAGAAATTTAATGTAGAACTTAAAAATGATGAGGGTAATACTGAAATCTCGAAAGTAAGAAACCCACTTGATAAACTGGGGGCAAAATTTGCATCTATTTCAGACGAGAGAAAATCTCAGCTTGGAATTTCGAGTGGTTTGGAAGTAGAGAGTGTAACCAATGACGGACTATTTAGGAAAGAGGGTATAAATAAAGGCTTTATTATATTGAGAATAAATAATACAGCTGTAAATAGTGAAACTGATATTAATGAAATTGTAGCTTCTCTACAAAACAGACAAGACAAAGTGTTACTGGTAGCCGGATTTTATCCAAATGGCAGAACACAATACATTGCAATTGACTTATCATCAGAATAGAATACAAGTTAAGTAAAGTTAATTAGCTTTTTTTTAGTAACAAAACAACGAAATAAAGTGTTTCTATTGCAATGGAATTGGGTAAAAGGCCCAGATTCCATTGCTTTATTTATTTGGTGCATATGAATGTATGAAGATATTTCAAAAATATTTTGTACTTTTGCACCCCCAAATGTTTAGGATAGAAATATTTATTGAAGGATAGGATATACATGAGACAATTAAAAATTACAAAATCAATCACCAATCGTGAAAGCGCTTCTTTAGACAAGTATCTTCAGGAAATAGGTCGCGAAGAACTAATTACCGTAGAAGAGGAAGTTGAGTTGGCACAAGCTATTAAGAAAGGTGATAGGCTGGCCCTCGAAAAGCTAACGAGAGCAAACCTCCGTTTTGTTGTTTCTGTAGCAAAACAATATCAAAATCAAGGCTTAAGTCTTCCCGACCTTATTAACGAAGGAAACTTAGGATTAATTAAAGCTGCAGAGAAATTTGACGAAACCAGAGGATTTAAATTTATTAGTTATGCAGTATGGTGGATCAGACAATCTATATTGCAAGCATTAGCTGAGCAGTCGAGAATTGTAAGACTACCTCTTAACCAGGTTGGATCGCTTAACAAAATCAGTAAAGCTTTTCAGAAGTTTGAACAGGAAAATGAGCGCAGACCATCTGCTGAAGAGTTAGCAACAGTCTTGGATATTCCTGTTGAAAAAGTTTCAGACTCATTAAAAGTATCTGGAAGACATATTTCTATGGATGCTCCTTTTGTGGAAGGAGAAGACAACAGTTTACTTGATGTACTTGTAAATGATGATGCTCCGGTGGCAGACCGTAAATTAATAAATGAATCTCTTCAAAAAGAGATCGACAGAGCTTTATCAACACTTACAGAAAGAGAAAGTGATATTATTAAGATGTTCTTCGGTATAGGATGTCAGGAAATGACACTTGAAGAGATTGGAGACAAATTTCAATTAACCAGAGAACGTGTACGTCAAATTAAAGAAAAAGCTATTCGGAGACTTAGACAAGACTCTAGAAGCAAACTCTTAAAAAGCTATTTAGGTTAAAAACAACTCTATTCTACATCTTTATTAAATTTATACAAGGTTTCTTGCATAAAACAGCACTTGTTATCAAGTAATTGGATAATTTTTACACTTTCAAGTGCAATTGTGAAATTTATGTTTTATATTTGTATAATGTAATTAAAACATGGTATAATATTACTAGTTATATTTACTGTAATTGAACCATTACGGTTTTGCACCTATTTTTCGAACATTTTTTACAACTTATATGTTATAAAAAATAATGAAAAATTAATTGCAGGAATTGTACGATACTTAAATGACAAATATAATTTCGAGTTATTGTAATAAAGAATATTTAATTAGAATTTAAATTTATGAAAAAATTAAGTTTACTTTTATTTACAGCTCTTGTAGCATTTAGCTTAAGTGCTCAGGAAGCTCAAAATGTTTCTAACGGTACAGTGTACCTAAAAAACAAAGGAAGTGATAATTGGTATATGGGACTTGGTGGAGGCACTAATCTTTATATGACTAAAGGTGAAAAAGATGCAGGCGCAAGTCTTGGAGATCGTCTTGGATGGATGGGTCAATTAGAATTTGGTCGTTGGAATTCTCCAAATTGGGGAGCTCGTGTTGTAATTGATGGTGGCAACATTGCTCATGTAGCTACAGGTGCTACACCAGAACAAAACTGGCTTGGTGGTCATGTAGATTTGATGTATAACATCATTAATGCTTGGGGTACTTACAATCCTGACAGAGTATACAGTTTAATCCCTTACGCTGGGGTTGGTTATATGTATGGACTTGATGGAGACTGGAAAAGACCAAATCCTAATAACGGAATATTTGATGACCAAAATCAATCTCTTACTTACAATCTTGGATTGATCAACAACTTCCAAGTATCAAAAAACGTAGCTCTTTTTGTTGAATTAGGCTGGAGAGTATTGCAAGATTCATTTGACGGTGTATCAGGTGGTAACCGTGAATATGATAGTTTCCTTACAGGAACAGCAGGTATTAAATTCGGTTTAGGAGGAAAACAAGATTTCACAGAAGCTGAACTTATGGATTACAACTTAATTAATGATCTAAACAACCAGATCAACAGACTACGTTCTGAAAACGAACAATTAAGACAAAGACCTGAGTCTTGTCCAGATTGTCCTGAAGTTAAGCCAACTGTAACTGAAGAAGTTTATGTGCCTAACGTAGTATTTTTCCGTATTAACTCTTCAAAAATTGACAAAAATCAGTTGATCAGCGTTTACAACACTGCTGAATATATGAAGGCTAACCCAAGTGCAAAAGTTAACATTGTGGCTTATGCAGATAAGAAAACAGGTACTCCTTCTTATAACTTCGCACTTTCTGAAAAACGTGCAAGAGCGGTTGCAGATGCTTTGATCAATGATCATGGAATCAACAGTGATCGTATTTCAATTGACTGGAAGGGTGACACTGAACAGCCATATGCTGAAAACGACTGGAACCGTGTAGCTATCTTCTTCGTTGACTAATTAGACGAGAAATATAATATAATTAAAAAGGCACCTCTTCGGAGATGCCTTTTTTTGTTGAACTGTTATTGATAAAATATTATTATTTCACTGTTTTAATTTAAATCTTGACATACAATTTTTCTGAAATTTAAACTTATTAATAGTAATAGAAAAGAGAACTAATTAATTGAGTCGATTTAATACAGCTATTCTTTAACATATACTCTTTTAACACGTGGTAAAACAGAGGTAAGTATTTCATAAGGTATAGTTCCTATACTATCTGCAAGGTCTGTTACTGTAAGCTGTTCCCCAAAAAGTATTGCACTGTCCCCCTCTTCTGCCTTAATATCAGTTACATCGACCATTGTTAGATCCATGCAAATATTGCCTACAATTGGGGCAAATTGATTATTAATTAAAACTTTACCTACTCGGTTACCAAACTTCCTGTCTAAACCATCTGCATAGCCAAAACGTATTGTTGCAATTCGGGCATCATGATCAAGCTTCTCTTTTCTTCCATATCCAACAGTCTCTTCCTGAGGAATATTTTTAATTTGAAGAATAGTACTTTTTAATGTTGACACATTTTTTAGTCCCTTCAAATTACTTGGACTAATACCATACAATCCAATACCTAATCGTGCCATATCCCATTCATAATCATTGAATCGCTCAATTCCGGCTGAATTAAGTATATGCTTGCTTACACTATAATTTAGTTCTTTCTCAATTAAATCTGCAATATGTCTGAAGCTATTAATCTGATGATGAGTAAAATCGTCGAATGCCCAGCTTTCACTTGCCGAAAGGTGAGAGAAGATTGATTTAACACTTATACCTTTTTGCTCTTTTAATATATATATTAATTTTTCAATATCCTCTGCCTGGAAGCCTAATCGATGCATACCTGTATCGATTTTCAAGTGAATTGGATAATTTGTTACACCTCTTCGCTCAGATTCTCTAATAAATGCTTCAAGTATTCTGAAATTATAAACCTCAGGTTCCAGCTCATTCGAAAATAACTCGTCAAAACCATTGACCTCAGGATTTAGAACTATAATTGGCAATGTTATTCCTTCATTTCTAAGTGAAACGCCCTCCTCTGCAACTGCTACTGCAAGATAATCGCATCTGTGATATTGTAAAGTTTTGGCGATTTCTACTGCTCCTGCACCATATGCATTTGCTTTTACCATACAGACTAGCTTTACATTAGGTTTTAACTGCGATTTATAGAAATTAAAGTTATGCACAACAGCATCGAGATCAACTTCGAGCATTGTTTCATGAATTCTCTCTTCTAATAGAGTATTTATTCTCTCGAAGTGAAATCTACGTGCACCTTTCAGTAATATCAATTCGTTTTTGAATGATTCATTTGTAATACTTTTCAGGAACTCATCTGTTGTAGTAAAAAAGGACTTCTCAGCTATATTAAATAGTTCTGAATTGGCATAAATATCCTTTCCTATACCTATTAATCTTTTAATTCCACTCTGCTCTATCATTTCTGCAACTCTTTTATAGAGTGTTTTCGGCAAAACTCCCGTTTGCAAAATATCTGATAGAATAACAGTTTTCTTTAATGATGTTTGCATTTTACGCTGATGCTGGAAGTCGAGTGCGATCTTAATCGAATTGATATCAGAGTTGTAACTATCGTTTATAATAATACAACCTCTTTTGCCCCTACGTACATCAAGCCTCATTGCTACAGGATCAAGGCCATTCATCCTTTCTGATATCTCAATTGGTGAAACATGCATATAAAGTGAAACTGCAAGACAGTTTATAGCATTTTCTATAGATGCATCATCAATAAATGGGATACAGAAATTATAATCGATATTCATAAAGGAGTAGCTGATTTCTGTAGAATCTTGTTTTTTCTCTACTTTAGCAATATACAGATGAGCATCTCTATTAATTCTAGACCACGTAAATGCTTTTTGAGAAAGCACTTTTAAGTCGATACATCTATTTACTAAATAGTTGTCCTCATCATAAATTAACACTTCGCAATTAACAAACAGCTCTAATTTCTCCATCGTTTTCTGTTGGAGCGAACTGAAATTTTCTTGATGAGCTTCACCAATTTTTGTGAGTACGCCAATAGTAGGTTTTATGATTGGTTCAAGTATCTCCATCTCATTAGGCATTGATATACCTGCTTCAAAAATTCCTAGATTCGTATCTTCTTCTAATTGCCATATTGATAAAGGGACCCCAATTTGAGAATTGTAGCTTCGCGGTGATCTTATAATATTAAAATCTTTCTCCAGTATTTGGTATAGCCACTCCTTTACAATAGTTTTACCATTACTTCCTGTAATTCCAATAACCGGAATATTAAAACGGGATCTATGATAAATTGCTATTTTTTGTAATGCACGCAAACAATCTTTCACCTTTATAAAATTCACATTCTGAAATTTATTCCATTGTGAAAACTGTTTTGATACAACAAAGTTTCGGACTCCCGCTTCATATAATTCAGTTATGAAGTTGTGAGCATCATTATTTTTTGTCTCTAATGCAAAGAATAGAGTCTTGGAAGGATCGGTCAGTTTTCTGCTATCTGTGAGTAATATTGATATATCAGCAGAATTTAAATTGCTTGAAGATACGCCTAAAATAGTAACTATTTGTTTTATATCGTAATTCATATTATGATTAAATATTATTTGCTTTTTCTAATAAGCCAGATAATTGTTTTAACTCCTCCTCACATGATAATTGGGGATACCTTTTTGCAAAACTCTCTGTACTTTTGATGGTATTGATAATAAACTTATGATAAGCTTGAGTTTCTGTATAGAGTGGTCTGTGGTCAATTGATTTTTTTATAAAGTTCCATTCACTGTTTATCTTTTTTGTCTCCTCTGAAAAGAACATTCCAGAGAAAGATTGCCATATATAATCTTGAGCTAATGAAGTTGGATGAATCATATCTTCATTATAAAACCTGTAATCTCTAAGTTCATCAATCATAATTTCGTATGCCGGAAAATATTCTACAAAATTTCTGAATCTGTTTTTTAAATTTTCTATTGCAATGTGTAGAATAGATTTACTAATCTGATTATCGTGAGCCCCATCCTTAAGATGTCTGATTGGGCTAACTGTAAATATAAACTTTACATTTGAATTATTATTAATAAACTGCTCAATTAAATTGCTCCATTCATCTACTATTTCATCAATTGTTAACCTGAATCGAATAAAATTGTTTGCAGGAAATTTGTGACAGTTGCTTACAATCTGATGATTGCTCTTTAATTTAAATGCATAAGCTGTACCAAATGTTATAAGAAATAGTTCTGTATCTTTTATGAACTCGGAAGAGATAACATATTCATCATTTATATTTTTAAGACAGTTCTGTTTATCTGTATCTGAGAAACAGCCATGATGCATAAAACTGTGATGTATTTCGTTATTAAATACAATATCCGACTCATTGAATTGTCTGTTTTCAAGAAGGCGTATTATACAGTTTGAGATTGAGAGTGGATTATAAAGTATGCCGAAAGGATTAAGTATTACTTTGAATTTATGATCTTTGAGCTTCCTCCCTATATTCTCCGAAAAACAGGATCCGAAAAGCATCATTATAGTCGTGTGATCAATTCTTATATAAGATTTTTCAATCTGCAGGCTTGTTCTGAAATCCATACACTTGATTTTTCATTTTAATACAAAAATAGAAAATAAAGTGGTCAAATAACTAATGGGTGGTATATAAAAAAGGAAAGGTTGTCTCACGACAACCAATCTTCATTGTTAACCTTAAATCTAATACCATGAAAAACACAGTGCAAATATACAGCTTTTTTTTTACATAGCATGATTTTCATGAAAAAAAACGAGGAGTTTTATACTGTTTAACATAATTATTGTCGAATAAACAGTTTTTAAAATAGATTTTCTCATTTTTGATATCCTTTTAATGTTAATATGTCGTTATTTGTAACATATTATTTATTAAATCATTCAACGTACAATACTAAACCTTTTAGATATTCTCCTTCTGGATGATAAATATTAATTGGATGATCTATGGGTTGTGTAAGTTGATGTAATATTTTTACTTTTCTGCCGCTTAATGCAGCTGCACTGAAGACTGTTAATCTGAATTGCTCTTTAGAGACAACTTGTGAGCAAGAGAATGTAAATAAAACTCCTCCGGTTGCTATCTTTGAAAAAGCAGCCTGATTTAATCTCTTATATCCCTGTAAAGCATTATTGATTGCTCCTCTATGTTTTGCAAATGCCGGTGGATCTAATACTATAAGATCATACTTATTTTCAGCCATTTCATTCAGAAATTTAAACCCATCTTCTGAATAAGAATGATGTCTTGAATCCTCACCAAAATTCATTTTTACATTCTCTTCAGCTATTGAGATAGCTTTTGATGAGCTGTCAACTGAATACACTTCTGCTGCACCTCCTCTCAATGCATATACAGAGAATCCACCTGTATAGCTAAACATATTCAATACATTTCGATTCTTGGAGTAGTATTCGAGAAGACTGCGATTTTCACGCTGATCGATAAAAAAGCCTGTCTTTTGCCCTTTTAGCCAGTCGATTTTAAACTTTAGTCCATTTTCAATAGCTATATGAGTTTCATTTTCACTTCCATAGATATAGGAATCTCCAAATTCTATATCAGCTTTAAACGGCAATGTTCCTTCTGATTTATAATAGACATTGAAATCGGGATAATTCTTGAAAACTCTTTTTAATGCTTCTACAATTAAATTCTGATCGGAGTGCATTCCTACAGAATGAGACTGCACTACAGCAGTAGAACCATACATATCTATGATAAGACCCGGCAGATTATCGCCCTCGCCATGAACCAGACGAAAGATGTTATTATCAGGTCGGATTAACCCCAGATCATTTCTCATTTTATATGCCGCTAAAAGTCTTTTTTCATAAAAGCCCTCATCTATTGGCTCATCTTGAAAAGAGAGTATTCTAACTGCAATACTTCCTATCTGATAGTGTCCGATTCCTAAAAACTCTTTATCATAAGAAAATATCTTTACCAAATCTCCTTCTGAAAGGTTGTTCGACTTTGACGCAATGGCTCCTGAAAAGACCCATGGGTGAAATCTTCTCACAAATTCATCTTTTTTTGGCTTTAGTATAATTTCTCTATTTTGGTTCATCAGTTTTTCGTGTTAAATAATTATATATGCGTAAACATGCCCATGCATCGATAGCTGCATATGATTGTTGAGCCGGAGTTAACTCCTCTGCTTCCCAATTGGATAGTCTTTGACTCTTGGATATTTTTTGTCCAAATAAGATTGCATAAATTTTTTGAAGACTGTTATCCTCTATATCAAACTTATCGACAAATAGTTGTAGATCTATAAAATTCTCAGGATTTTTACCGGTTCGTTTTCTTAATGCAGCAAAATCATCTCTTAATGAAAGACCTATCTTCTTTACCTCTTTATTGCACATTAGATCTTCAAGATCATCGGGATAACCTATTTTATTAAGTCTGAATAAAAAGCATTCTTCTTCCGTTGCCAATTGCAATAGAGCAACATTATTAGTTTGCCCTCTTTTAAATGCAGGCTTTGTTTCTGTGTCAAACCCAATTGCAGTTTTGGAAGATAGATAATCTACTGCATTTTTTACTTGAGCCAAGTGATCTATTACAATAATCTCACCGTCAAATACTACTCTATCGAGTTCTGCAATTTGATCTTTTGAAATAGTTAATCCCACAGTTCCTCCTGATTTAAAAAATCCTCGTCTGAGATATCATTTTCTTTACTCATAAGAGCATGCAATGGTCTTAGAACATTTACAAGTTTCTGTCCCCAGTAAGATTTAAAGTTGTTTTTACAAACTTCTAGAGCTATCTCCATCTGATCTGTCATTTCGTATTGATATATCGAAATAAAATTTCTGACATCTTGATAAATATCTGCAATATTTTCGGAGATAAAAGCTGAAATAGGACGATCGCTATATTTCATATCTTCGATGAATACATCTAGATAAATATCTTCTTCTCCCATAACATCTGAAACTCGTTGTTGAACTCTATAGTAATCATCCTCTTGTACAAATATTTGAGGAGTCTCATCAACAGAAGCAAACGTTTCTGGAAGTAACGATGCTTTAAGATAAATAAGGGGGAGAATCTTAAGCATTCTATCAATCCATTCCAATCTTGGCAACTTCTCATCGCCTTCGAGAATTGCACAAAACTCAACCGCTACAGTAACAAATTCTATAACGTTTTTATCATATATAATTTTATCGCTCTCACTCTGTATCATATGACAAAAGTACATATTTTTTTCGATAATGATATATAAAAAAAAGTGGCAGTTTTACGATATAAATGATAGCAACTCAATAATAAAGATATTAAAAAAACAGCAAACATTTTGTGAATACGTATGAAATCTATATCTTTGTAACTGAAATGGATGAGGGGAAGCAGGAAAAACGGCTTCCTTTTTTATTCAGTAGAAACTTATATGTTAGAAAAAAGTTTACTTTTAGAACTCACTAATGAGTATTTGAAAGATTCATCGAGTTACTTGGTGGAGGTTTCTATTGGCACAGGCAACAATATTACTATTGAAATTGACAACGACGAAGGGGTTGATATTGATGAGTGTGTTGCACTTAGTCGTTTTATAGAATCGAAACTTGATAGAGAAAACGACGATTTTGAACTCACCGTTACTTCAGCCGGCTTAACGTCTCCTTTAAAAACTTTACGGCAGTATAAAAAATTTGAAGGCAAAGAGGTTGAGGTGCTTGGCAAAGATGGAAGGAAATATAAGGGAGAACTTAAGTCTTCCAACGAAGATGGTTTTACAATTATTATTACTACAAAAGTGAAACCTGAAGGATCTAAACGAAAAGTTGAAATCAGCGAAGAGATAAACTTTAAGTTCGAAGAGATAAAACATACAAAATATCTGATTAGATTTTAATATTAAAAATGGGAAAGAAAAAAGATACCATAAGTCTCATAGATACATTTTCTGAATTTAACGAGCTGAAAAATATCGATAAGGCAACGCTAATAAGCGTACTTGAAGAAGCATTTAGAAACGTAATCTCTAAGTCGGTTGGAACTGATGAAAATTATGACATCATCATTAATCCGGACAAAGGGGATTTGGAGATTTGGCGCAACCGTGTAATTGTGGAAGATGGCGAATTGGTAGACCCAAACATGGAGATAACTATTTCAGAGGCTCAAAAAATTGACAAAGACTTTGAAGTAGGAGAAGAATTAACTGATGAGGTTCCATTAGAACATTTTGGAAGAAGAACAATTCTTAACCTTCGTCAAACACTCTCATCCAAGATATTGGAGCTTGAAAAAGATAATCTATATAATTTGTACAAAGACAAAGTTGGAGAAATTGTATCAGGTGAAGTATATCAGGTGTGGAAGAAGGAATTATTACTGCTTGATGATGATCATAATGAGCTTATTTTGCCTAAAACGGAACAGATACCAAGTGACTTTTTCCGTAAGGGAGAACATGTTAGGGCTGTTGTGGCAAGAGTAGAGAACAAAAATAATAATCCTAAAATAATTTTATCACGTACATCGACTGTATTCTTGGAACGTCTGTTTGAACAGGAGATTCCAGAAATTGCTGATGGACTTATTACTATAAAAGGAATTGCAAGAATACCTGGAGAAAGAGCTAAGGTTGCTGTTGAAGCTTATGATGACCGAATTGATCCGGTTGGAGCCTGCGTTGGGATGAAAGGTTTTAGAATTCATGGTATAGTTCGTGAGTTACGCAATGAGAATATTGATGTAATTAATTTTACAAACAACACTTCACTATATATTCAGCGTGCTTTAAGTCCTGCAAAGATCAACTCTATTACTGTAAAAGAAGAAGAGAATCGTGCAGAAGTGTTCCTGAATCCTGAAGAGGTTTCTTTAGCTATTGGTAAAGGTGGTGCAAACATAAAACTTGCATCGATGCTAACCGGATTCAATATTGAAGTGTTTAGAGATATTGATGAAGTTGATGAAGAGGATATCTACCTGGATGAATTTCGCGATGAAATTGATGGCTGGGTAATTGATCAACTAAAGAAGATTGGTTGTTCAACTGCTAAAAATGTATTGGCTACTAGCAGAGAAAGGCTTATAAAAGAGGCCGATTTAGAAGAAAGTACAGTAGATGAAATTCTTTCCATTTTAAGGTTTGAATTTGAAGATGAAAGTGAAGATACAGACGATTCTGAAGACATTGTGGAAACAGATGACATTGAAGATATTGAAGACACCAATGAATAGATAGAATTGATGTAGCTCAAAATTAATAATTTGTACTTCATATAAAAATGGTGTCAAAATAAAAAGAGATAAGGATAGAAGATTTATATATGCCTATTAGACTAATAAAAGTTTCGAAAAATTTAAATGTGGGAATTAACAGTCTTGTTGAATTCCTGCACAAAAAAGGTGTTGAAGTTGAAGCAAATCCCAATGTGAAAATTGAGGATGATCACTACAATTTACTTGTTAATGAGTTTGGTAAAGACAAAAGCATTAAACTTGAAGCATTGGAAACACGTGAAAAATTGCATCGCAGAGATGATAAACGTGAAACTATTGCTATAGATGGTTATGAACCATCAGAAGATAATACTCCAAAAAAAGTAACTGTAAAAGAAACTATTGAAACAGAGATACCTCAGGAGTTGAAACCTCAATTAAATGTAGTAGGCAGTATCAATTTAGAAAACCTAAATAAAAAGCGTAACCTTTCTGCAAAAAACAGACCTGAATTGGTTAAAAAGAAAGAGGAAAATGCAGTTGAAGAAAAGGTCACTGATGTTGTAGAGAAAGAAGCAGAAGAGTTGAAATCTGAAGTTCCGGCAGTTAATGCTAAAGTTGAATCTGAAGTTGAGATTGAAACTCCTCAAATACAAGATAAAGAGAAAAAGTTTGAGGATACTCCGGTAGTAGCTAAAGAGAAAACAGCTGAGGTGGAAAAAAGTACACCTAAGGAAACTGAAACTATTGCAGAAGTAAAGCCAAATACAGTAGTAGAGACTAAACAAGAGGTCAAAACTAAAGAAGAGAAAGAGGAAGTTATTACAGAAAAAACAGAAGAGCCAACTAAGGAAAAGGTTGCTGTAATTAAAGATGTAAAAGTTTTAGAACCAGCCAAGGAAACTCAGAAAACTGAAGAAAAGATCGAAACTAAGGAAAAAGTGGTAGAGCCAATAAAACAAGAACCGGCTATAAAAGAAAATTCAACAATTCAGATTGAAGATACAAAAAATTCTTCAACTGAAGGAGATACTTCACGTGAAGAGACCTCAGAGTCAGATGGTTCAAAGTCTGAAAATGTATTCAGACTAAACGTAAATAAAATAGAGTCTAACATTGTTGTTAAAGGCTCGATAGATCTAAGTGCAATAAACGACCGAACCAGACCTCCTAGAAAGTCGAGAGCGCAACGTAAAAAAGAGCGTCTTGATCGCGAACAAAAGAGTCTTGATGGGAAGAAACTGAAAGATGAAAAAATTAAACTATTGAAGAAGGAGACTATCGATGAACAGAAGAAACATACTGAATCGACAGATACTACTGAAGATAGCAAAAAGAAAAAACGCAAACGTATTCGTTCCGGTAAAGTAAATCTTGACAAGCCTGCAAATTTCAGTCAAACTCCAGCTACAAAAAGTGATAGAAAAGCAACTCTAAGAAAACCAATTAAAGCTGAAGTTAAAGAAGAGGATGTACAAAAACAGATAAAAGAAACTTTAGCTCGTTTAACTGAAAAAAAAGGTAAAAAGGGTGGAGCAAAATATCGTCGCGAAAAACGTGAAGCCAGCGCAACAAGACAAAAAGAGGAAATCAAACAGCTGGAGAGAGAGAGTCGTATATTACAATTAACTGAATTTGTAACTGCAAACGACTTGGCAAATATGATGGATGTACCTGTTACAGATGTTATATCTACCTGTATGAGTCTAGGTGTAATGGTTGCTATCAATCAACGTTTGGATGCCGAAATTATCAATCTGGTAGCTGAAGAGTATGGATTTAAAACAGAATATGTAAGTGCAGATGTAATTGAAGCAATTGCGGAAGACGAAGATAATCCGGAAGATTTGGTCCCACGCTCTCCTATTGTTACTGTAATGGGACACGTTGACCATGGTAAAACTTCATTACTTGATAGCATTAGAAGTACAAATGTTATTGGAGGTGAAGCCGGAGGTATTACTCAGCACATCGGTGCATATAATGTAAAATTACCAAGTGGAAGAAAAATCACGTTCCTTGATACACCAGGTCATGAGGCGTTTACTGCTATGCGTGCCCGTGGAGCAAAAGTTACAGACGTTGCCATAATCATTATTGCAGCAGATGATAGCGTTATGCCTCAAACAGTTGAAGCAATTAATCATGCCGGTGCAGCAGGTGTACCGATTGTATTTGCAATAAATAAGATAGACAAACAGGGAGCAAATCCTGAAAAAATAAAAGAAAGACTTGCTGAAATGAATTATTTGGTTGAAGATTGGGGTGGTAAATACCAATCTCAAGAGATATCAGCAAAAAAAGGTCTAGGTATTCCTGAACTACTTGAAAAAGTTCTGCTTGAAACGGATTTACTTGAACTTAAAGCTAATCCAAATCGTAAGGCAACAGGTACAGTTATTGAATCAGAACTTGATAAAGGTAGAGGATACATTTCAACAGTACTTGTAGAGAATGGCACATTGAAACAGGGAGACATTGTGATTGCTGGAGCATATTATGGTAAAGTAAAAGCAATGTTTAACGAGCGTAACCAAAGAATTGATAAGTCAGGACCTTCTGAACCGGCATTAATTCTAGGTCTGAATGGAGCGCCACAGGCAGGAGATACTTTCAATGTTATGGAAACTGAACAGGAAGCACGTTCTATTGCCAACAGAAGAGAGCAACTCCAGAGAGAACAATCAATGAGAACTCAGAAGATGCTAACTCTTGATGATATCGGTAGAAGAATTGCTATTGGTAATTTCCAACAACTTAATATCATTGTAAAGGGTGACGTAGATGGATCAGTTGAAGCTCTATCAGACTCATTGATTCGTCTTTCTACTGAAGAGATACAGGTAAATGTTATCCATAAAGCTGTAGGTCAGATTTCTGAATCAGATATTACGCTTGCTGCTGCTTCAGATGCCATTATTATTGGATTCCAGGTACGTCCATCTCTAAATGCACGTAAAGAGGCAGAAAAAGAGGGTGTTGACATACGTCTATATTCAATAATTTACGATGCTATTGAAGAAGTAACAGCCGCAATGGAGGGTATGTTATCTCCAGATATAAAAGAAGAAATTACAGGTAACGTAGAGGTACTTGATGTCTTTAAAGTATCTAAAGTAGGTACTGTTGCAGGTTGTATGGTACGTGACGGAAAAATTAAACGTTCTAGTAAAATAAGATTAATACGCAATGGTATTGTAGTATTCACCGGTGCAATAGACTCACTCAAAAGATTTAAAGATGACACCAAGGAGGTATCATCAGGTTATGAGTGTGGTATTACTATACACAATTTCAATGATATTAAAGTAGGAGATATTATTGAATCGTATGAAGAAATTGAAGTTAAGAAAACCTTGTAAAAAAAGAATATTCATTACATAAAGTTTATAATTATGGCAAATATTAAATTATGGACTATAAGTCTGTTTGTATTGTTTGTAAGTTTTTCTGCTTACTCGCAAGTTATGCCCGTTACGCAAAGTACAGTTGCATATATTAACAGTGATGAACTTCTTGAACAGTTTCCAGAAAAAAAACAGGCTACAGAGCAACTTCTTTTATTAAGTCAGGAGTATAAGAAGGAACTTGAACTGATGCAAAATGAATATAATAAGAAGTATTCAGATTACATTACTTATCAAGCTTCTCTAGCAGAAAATATAAAACTTCGCAGAATGCAAGAGCTCACTGAGCTGGAAAACAGAATGCAAGAGTTTATGGAAATGGCTCAAAAAGATATTGAGTTTCAAGAAAAAGAAAGACTTGAACCATTAAAACAAAAAATAAAAGAAGCTATCTATGCAGTAGGTTTGGAACGCAACTATACAATAATTTATGATTTAGCAGATTCCGGAATAGCTTTTGTTTCTCCACATGCAGAAGATGCAAACCCTTATGTAAGACAAAAACTGGGCATACTTTAATTAATATGCTACTTTTGTGGAAGAGAAAGGATCCAATAGAACGGGTGCAATAGGAGTATTTGATTCTGGATATGGTGGTCTAACCATACTATCAGAGATAAAAGCATTAATGCCAGAATATGACTATATCTATTTAGGAGATAATGCCAGAACACCTTATGGTAATCGTTCATATGAAAGAGTATATGAATTTACCCTCGAAGCCGTTAAATGGTTTTTCCATAAAGGATGCAGACTTATTGTGTTGGCTTGCAATACAGCTTCTGCTAAAGCTTTAAGAAGTATACAACAGAAAAATCTACCTGAAATAGACATCAACAATAGAGTTCTGGGTGTGATAAGACCTACTGCAGAGATTGTTGCTGATCTTTCAAAAACATGTCATATTGGTATCTTGGGAACAGAGGGTACAATTCAATCTAAATCTTATGATTTAGAAATTAATAAATTACATCCACAAATATATGTCACAGGTGAATCATGTCCTATGTGGGTGCCTTTAGTAGAGAACAGAGAATATGATAAACCGGGTGCTGACTATTTTGTTAAGAAGCATATTGATAATATATTCTCAAAAGATCCTCTAATAGATACCATAATACTTGGCTGCACACATTATCCTCTATTAATTGAAAAGATTAATAAGTATCTTCCCAATGGTGTAAGAGCAATATCTCAAGGAAAAATAGTAGCAGAAAGTTTAAAAAATTATCTGGATAGACATCCTGAAATGGATATTTTATGTACTAAAAATGGTACATCTACATTCTATACTACCGATTCACCATTGAAATTTAAACAACAGGCTTCTATATTTTTGGAAGAAGATATTGAAGCCTTTTATGCAGATTTATGATTCAGAATATGAACTGGTTTGATTTAATAGTACTAATTCTGTTACTTATATCTGTAATAAACGGATATAGAAAAGGCTTAATAGGACAGCTTGTAGGTTTAGCTATAATTTTATTATCTGCAATCTTTGGAGGAAATCTTGCAACTTATATTCTTCCAATATTAAATGATTATTTAGACCTTCCGGCTAATCTTTCCAGGGCATTATCATTTTTGATAGCTTTTGCAACAATTGCTATTGTTATTTCTATAATAGGAAAGATAATTCAAAAATTATTGAATATTGTATTACTAGGTTTCGTTAACAGAATGCTGGGAAGTATTATAGCAATAGGTACTTTAATGTTTGGATTGAGTATTATTCTCAATTTAGTTTTAATGATAGATAAAAAAGAGAACTTGATAAGCAAAGAGATAAAAGAGGAGTCATTCTTTTTTGAACGTGTAGAAGCTGTTGTACCTGCAATAGTTCCCTTTCTGGATAAAGAATTATGGGAAATTGTTCCGAAAGATTATAGAGAAGAAATAGAAAAAAAAAGTGACAGTATCTATCAGAATACCCCAAGAGGTGTAGAGATAGATTCAGTTTTTCAAAAAGAACATTTTAATGTATAAATTTTTATTATGAAATTACACAAAGAAGGAAAATCTCCTCTGATTAATATTTTCATCATAATTCTGTTGATTAATGTTGTAATACAATATTTTTTCTCAGATTCACTATTTGCAATTATTATACTATTTGTATCTTTAATAGTATTAGCAATGACTTTAAACTTCTACAGAAGTCCCGAACGCGAATATAAAGGAGATCTTCATGGAATGGTAAACAGTCCAACAGATGGTAAGATTGTAGCAATTGAAAAGGTGTTTGAAAATAAGTTCTTTAATGAAGAGAGGATACAAGTATCAATATTCATGTCATTCTTTAACGCTCACTCGAATTGGATTCCTGTAACAGGGAAAATAACACATTATTCACATGTTGATGGCAACTTTCATGTTGCATACCTTCCAAAATCAAGTAGTGAGAATGAACATTCTAATATAATAATTGAAACTCCACAACATGGAACAATACTTACAAAACAGATAGCGGGAGCTGTTGCCCGTAGAATAGTTACTTATGTTAAGGAAGGAGACAATGTTCATATAGGTTCTCCTCTTGGTTTTATTAAATTAGGATCGAGGATGGATGTTTTACTACCTGTTGATTCAGAGTTAATGGTTAATATTGGAGATGAAGTCCGTGCCAACAACACTTTTATTGCTCGTTTAGTAAAGAAAAAATAAGAATCTCTTCAAATAATAAACTATCGAATTAAAATTATGCGTAAACATATACCCAACATAATTACCCTATTAAACTTATTTTCAGGCACTATTGCTATTACTCATGCGTTTAATGGTAACTTTTCAGGAGTAGTAATTTGGGTGTTTATTGCTGCCATTTTTGATTTTTTTGATGGTATGGCAGCTCGACTGTTAAAAGCATATTCTCCTTTAGGAAAAGAACTTGATTCACTTGCTGATGTTGTGAGCTTTGGGGTAGCACCAGCGACTGCTCTATATATTTTAATGAGAGACTACTTTATTTATCCAGAAGTACTTCAATCTGTGAGCCATTTAATTCCTTATGTGTCATTTTTAATACCAGCTTTTGCTGCGTACAGACTTGGTAAATTCAATATTGACACTCGTCAATCAAACTCATTTATTGGTATGCCAACACCTGCAAATGGACTTTTTTGGATAAGCTTCTGCTATTCAATAAATATGCTTTTAATACAAAATGAAATAATGATCTATATTACTGTAATTACAGTAGTTATAATGTCATTATTAATGATATCTGAAATTCCAATGTTTTCATTTAAAACTAAAAGTAAGAGAATTAAAGGAAATGAAAAACAGATATTACAATTAATTATATCTTTTGCTTTTGTTGCAATTTTTGGTATAGGAGGTGTAGCTTTAAGTATTGTTGCTTATATACTTATCTCATTAATTACATCTACCAATAAAAAACAAAGCGATAAATAATTAAAACAATTTTATCTCATTATAATGAATAATAGTATCTTTACTTTATAACATAAAAGATTTTTATACCACATATGTTTAAATTTTTAATTTTCTTCATACTAGTTTTTTTGATAATAAGAGGAGTATTTTCATTCTTATTTCGCTTCTTAAATGCTGGACGGTTCACTAATCAGAATAGAAGAACACAACAGAGACCAACACAACCAAAGCAACCTGAATCTCAGGAGGATAGAATTATTGATTATCAGAAAAAATCATTTGAGTCATCCGAAATTGAAGATGCAGATTTTATCGAAATTAAGGATAATAAATAAACATATAAATAAGTTATTTTCTTATTATCATTTTATTACATATATTTGCTTTATAGGCAATTCAAAGTCTATTTAAATTCAACTTAACACAATATTAATCATGACAGATATTTTTGATCGTTTAAAGAGTGCAGCAGGTCCACTAGAACAGTATCGCCAAAAAGCAGAAGGTTATTTTATGTTCCCTGAATTAGAAGGTGAGATTGGACCAAGAATGAAATTTCTTGGCAGGGACGTTATAACTTGGAGTTTGAATAACTACTTGGGATTGGCTAATCACCCGGCTGTGAGAGAAGCTGATGCTAATGCAGCAGCCAAATGGGGTATGGCATATCCTATGGGAGCAAGAATGATGTCGGGACAAACAAAATATCATAAAGAGCTTGAAAGTCGTCTTGCTAAATTTGAAAATAAAGAATCAGCATACCTGCTTAATTATGGTTACCAAGGTATGGTTTCTATAATCGATACATTAGTGTCCAGAAATGATGTTATAGTGTATGATTCAGAATCGCATGCATGTATAATGGATGGAATCTTTTTGCATAAGGCCAAAGGTGGTAAGAGCTTTGTTTTCCCACATAATGATATGGCCCGTTGCGATAAGATGCTTGGGTTTGCAACACGTAATGCCGAAGAAACAGGAGGTGGTATACTACTTATTACAGAAGGAGTATTTGGCATGTCGGGAGACCTTGGAAACTTGCCTGATATAGTTAAGTTAAGAGAAAAATATAACTTCAGAATCATGATTGACGATGCCCATGGTTTTGGTACAATGGGTGAAAAAGGTGCAGGAACAAGTGAGCATTTTGGTCTAATGGATGAGATAGATATTTACTTCGCAACATTTGCCAAATCAATGGCAGGTATAGGAGGATTTGTAAGTTCAGAGAAAGCTATTATAGATTCTCTGAAATATAACATGCGCTCTCAGATATTTGCAAAATCACTTCCAATGCCTATGGTTATTGGAGCACTGAAAAGACTCGACATACTTCAAAATGAACCGGAACATAAAGAAAAATTATGGAAGATTGCAAGGTCACTGCAAGAAGGATTGATTGCAGAAGGTTTCAATATAGGAAATACTCAATCGCCTGTAACACCAGTGTATGTTAAAGGGAATGTTGCTGAAGGTACAAATATTGTAATTGATCTACGTGAAAATCATAATATCTTCTGCTCTCTTGTTGCCTATCCGGTTGTTCCTAAAGATGTGCTTATGTTAAGATTAATACCTACAGCTTCACATACACAGATTGAAGTTGAACAAACAATTGAGGTATTTAAAAAAATAAAAGCAAATCTTGAAGCCGGAAAATACAAAGGTGAAGAGATGCAATCGAAATCAGTTGAATAATGTTACGATTAAAAGCACAGAACAAATACTGGCTAACTTGTACACAATGCGGTTATATTACACCTAATTTCTGGACATGGTTCGATCAAAACCAGCAATGTCCCAAGTGTTCAAGCAAACATTCTGAGGTATCATACAATAGAAGATATCAAAGATTGCCACGTATTATTAAGCGTTCCCATGATAGTTTTTGGGGATATTTCCCTTTTTTACCTTTGTTGAGAAGAAGGCATATTATATCATTTAAAGAGGGTGCTATTCCAATTGAAAGATGGCATTTCTTAGAAGATTTTGCCAAAAATAAATTCAATCGCAACATAAAGGTTCATGTTTATCGAAACGACCTCAATGGTGGAACCGGAACTTTTAAAGATACTGCGGCTTCATTAGCTGCGAGTATCTTCAACGAGATAGGAATAAATCAGTACTGTATTGCCTCAACAGGTAATTCTGCTACAGCTTATGCCAAATATCTGTCTAAAGCAAATGTGAACTGTTCTGTTTTCATGCCCGAAGATACAATTGTAGCTTCAGAGGCAACTATCAGTTCATATGGCCAACAGGTATTTAGAGTTTCGGGTGATTATGCCAAGGCAAAAGAGATAGCAGCCGGATATGCGAAGATTCACAACATCCCTATTTCTACAGGAAATATCGACCCTATTCGTGTTGAAGCTAAAAAAACAATGGTGTTTGAAATGCTTCGTCAGATGAATAAATTTCCGGATGTATATATTCAAGCCGTTAGTGGTGGAACTGGCCCAATAGCCATTGATAAAGGTATAAGGGAAATTAAATCTCAATATCCTGAATTAAAGAACCCACGCTTTATGTTGGTGCAAACAGATGGATGTGATCCAATGGTAAAAGCATGGGAGAAAGCTGAAGCAGATGGATTTCCTGAAGGATTTGAGAAGAACTATCCTATAATAGATAATCCAAAAACCAATGTCCCTACATTAGCTACCGGTAACCCTGCTACATATCCTATTATTGCAAAATTAGTTAAAGAGTCTGGAGGCACATTCTTAAGAATGCGTGAAAAAAAATTACTCCCAATAGGTAAGCTAGTTGCATATGAACAGAAAGTAATTCCGGGCCCTGCATCTGCTGTATGTATTGCCGGTTTCTTTATTGCTCTAAGAAACAATAAAATTAAGGATGGTGAAACAGTTCTTTTAAATATTGGTGAAGGTCCAAACCGTGCACCATATTTTCTGGAACAGATGATATATACTTCACAAATAGTAAGCAGTGTTGAACAATGTGTTCCACATTTAATTGACAATTTCCGTAATGAGCTTTGGGATGAGCTATTAAATGATTAATATACCACTAATCATTAGTATATATTAAAATTAGTACCAACATTCTATCTGTTTTACAGAAAGCTCAATCAAATTATGTATAAAAATAAAACAATATGGATAACAGGAGCTTCATCGGGTATAGGTGAAGCTTGTGCTTATCAGTTTGCTAATGAAAATACTAACCTAATATTAACTGCTTCTAGAGAAGATAAACTAATTGAAGTTCAGAAAAGATGTATAAGTTTGGGGGCAGAATCTGTTGTTCTGCCATATGATCTTACAGACCTTGATAATATTGACCAATTGACAGATAAAGCCATTGAGGCATTTGGAAATATTGATATCGCATTTCTAAATGCAGGAATTAGTCAGCGTTCTAAAACTCTGGACACATCTTTTGCTGTTGACAATAAAATTATGACTGTCAACTTCTTTTCTCCGGTTAGAATTACAAAACGTTTATTACCTAAGATGATTGAAAACGGAGGTGGTACAATAGCAGTTACAAGCAGTATTTCAGGCAAATTTGGGTTTCCTTTAAGATCTGCCTATGCCTCTTCGAAATTTGCAGTCTATGGATTCTTCGAAACAGTGCATGCTGAGTACTATGATGATAATATTCGTGTTGTAATGATATGTCCAGGAAGAATAAACACAAATATTTCTTATAATGCCCTTGAAGCTGATGGCACAAAACATGCAAAAATGGATTCCGGTCAACAAAAAGGAATGTCTGCTGATAAAGCTGCAAAGAAGATTGTAAAGGCTATCAACATGCAAAGAGCAGAGGTGTTGGTTGGAGGCAATGAATTGATTATGCTCTATTTATATAGATTCTTCCCAAATATTGCGAGAAAATTAATTCGTAAAATCAGTGCAACTTAAAATATAATCTCAAAATACTATATTTAAAAGTTAGTGGTTTAACAATAGTAAACATTTGAATTACATTAAATTGGTCTCATCCTGAATTTTTAACTGAATAAAAAATGAAAGATAATTATATCATATCAGGTATCCAACAAATTGGAATTGGTGTAGTGAACTTTACTGAAGCGTGGAAGTACTATATCGATGTTTTTAATATGGATATACGTATCCTGGAAGACGACAAAGTGGCTGAACTTATGCTACCTTATACTGGGGGGAAACCGCAAAAACGTCGTGCCGCAATTGCTCTTAATATGCAAGGTGGTGGTGGATTTGAGATATGGCAATATTCAGAGCGCAAACCACAACCGGTCGACTTTCAGATTCAGGCAGGAGATCTAGGAGTATTTGTAGCCAAAATTAAGAGTAGAGATGTATTGAAATCTTACGAGAATCTCAGTAAAAAAACTAACGTTAAACTACTTGGAGAACCTCAAAACAGTATAGACGGTCATAAAACTTTCTTTTTGCAGGATCCATACGGAAATATATTTCAGATTGTACATGAAAAATATGTTTATAGAGATGAGGGAAGATTAACTGGAGGGATTGTAGGTGCGATGATTGGTGTTACAGATATCGATAAAGTAATGCCTATCTACCGTGATATTCTTGGATATGATGTAATTGTTGCTGATGAAACCGGAACATTCGATGATCTTAAAGCACTTCCATCAGGTGCAGGTAAATTCCGTCGTCGCATATTATCACACAGTAAGCCTCGTAGTGGCAGTTTTAGCGAACTGTTCGGAAAATCATATATAGAGTTGGTTCAACCTTTAGACAGAACACCTCGTAAAATATATGAAGGGAGATATTGGGGTGACCCTGGATTCATTCAAATTTGCTTCGATGTAAGAAATACCGATGCCTTAAGAAAGAAATGCGAAGAGATGGGCTATCCTTTTACAGTAGACAGTTCAAAAGCATTTAAAGAAGGCGAATCTTTTGATATGGGTGAAGCAGCAGGACAATTTGCATATATTGAAGATCCCGATGGTACATTAATTGAGCTGGTAGAGGCACACAAGATACCACTAATGAAGAAGCTAAATCTATATTTGAATCTTCACAAACGCAACCCATATAAATCACTGCCTAAATGGATGTTAGGAATGCTTCGATTTATGAGAGTTAGCCAGGATAGTTTGATGTAATAAGATGTAAGAAAATTCAAGTGTTTAATAAAGACTACTATATTACAAAATATCTCAATAGTTCTCAAGACTATAAAATAAATATATAATTTAGGAATCAGCCTATTCAATTTCAGAAGAAAGATTATTCATTCTGAATTTTGTATATACAAAAATTTATTGCCAGTTCTCATTTATATTTATAATGAAGGATTGGGGATAAATTTATTTTACATCATCATTTATTACCTTAAAATCAAAATCTTTATTTATTTAATTTCACTTCAGAATACAATATTCCATTATTTTATTCGTTAGAATTATAGCCTATGTTATTATTATTATCGATCAGTAAGTATTAATAGACATAATAGACTGAAAGATTAGAATATAACATCAGCTATTCGGGTAGAATACTTATATCTCAAAATAAGATATAAGAAAAAGATATCATCGGAAAGAAAAGAATAATGTTATTACAAAAAGAAGAGAACTCTGATAATGAGAAAACTTTTTATATTATTTACGATAATCATAATAAACTACTCTTGCGGAGGAAGTCAGATAGGCAGCTTTGGGGGTGAACTTGTAGGAATTACTTCAGGTAAAGTATGGGATGAACCTACTCCATTCAATATGGTTTTAGTTTCGCGTGGAGCATATACAATGGGTGGAGAGATCGATTCAATTTGGGGTATCAACATACCAACTCGTGGAGTCTCTGTTGATAACTTCTGGATGGATGAAACGGAAATTACAAATTCTCAATATAAGCAGTTTGTATATTGGGTTCGCGACTCAATAATACGAGAGCGATTGGCTAATCCTGCATATGCCGGTGATGAAATTTTTAAGATTACAGAAGATATTTATGGTGATCCGATAACTCCGCACCTCAATTGGTCAATACCTATACCTTGGACACGAAATACCGAAGAAGAAGAGGCAACAATTAACAGTATATATAAAACTCATCCAATTACAGGAGAGAAGCTGTTAGATGTGCAACAAATGAATTTCCGCTACGAATGGTATGATGCAGGTGAGGCCGCAAAAAGTAAATATCAGAATTCATCAAAAGACAATCCTGTAATAATTACCAAAGACACTACCTATATAGCGCCTGACGGAAAAATTGTAAATGAAACAATAACTCGTCCTCATAGCAGTCATTACGATTTTGTACATACCTATATAGTCAATGTTTACCCCGATACAACCACATGGGTTAACGATTTTGACAATACCAACAATGAGATATATATGCGTAATTACTTCTCAAATCCCGCATATGTTAATTATCCTGTTGTAGGGGTATCTTGGGAACAGGCGACTGCTTTCTGTGAATGGCGTACAATGCTTTTGAGAAAAAGTATAAATAAAGAGGGTGTTCAGATAGAAAAATATCGACTCCCTACAGAGGCTGAATGGGAGCTTGCAGCAAGAAGTGGCAGTTCAGACAATATTTATCCATGGGGATCAGATGGAACAACATCTGAGAGTGGTTGCTATCAGGCAAATTTCAGTCCAGGCGAAGGAGGTTATGCGGCAGACAATCATATTATTACAGCAACTGTAAGAAGCTTTAAACCAAATAATATAGGACTATACGATATGGCCGGTAATGTGGCAGAATGGACTTCTACAGCATTTAGCGAATCCGGTAATGAACTAATGAGTAATATAAATCCTGAATTCAAATATAATGCATCTAAGGATGATCCAAATCACTTGAAACGTAAAGTTATAAAAGGAGGATCATGGAAAGATATAGCCACTTTTATTCGTGCCGATATGAGAGATTTTGAATATCAAAATAAGGGGCGTTCATACATAGGGTTCAGGTGTGTTCGTACTCAAATTCCCGGCAACAGATAAATATCTGATTAGCATTTACAAACAATTATTGAATTAAATAATATGAATGCATATAAAAAATATAGAAACCGACTTGAAAAATATTTGCAAACCGAACGGGGTAAACGTTTTATAAACTTTGCATATAGTATTGGTGCGGCAATCTTAATTTTAGGGGCAATGTTTAAATTGCTCCATTTTCCATTTGGCAATGAGTTTATATTTATTGGCATGGCAACAGAAGTTATAATGTTTACACTCTCTGCCTTCGATACTCCAATTCGTGATTATAACTGGGACAAGATATTTCCCGCATTGACTAACGAAAATATTGATGAAAATGAAAATGATTACAGTGGAAATATTTCAGAACAGGCAAGCAAAACATTAAATAAAACCTATTCTAAATCATCAATACAAACAGATATAAATCTTACTGAATTATCACAAACAAAGTTCAATCTTTCTGTTCATACCGAAGAGTATGCTAAACAGATGGAAAATCTCAAAGTAGAGACTGAAAAAATGGCAAAACATATAAAAGAGTTAAATGAAGTCTACTCACGTATGCTTCAAGCAATGTCAAACAGCAGAGATAAATAAAGTCCGAGACATAAAAATCGATTACCGATGGCAGTTAACAGCCCCAATTCCCCACGTCAAAAGATGATAAACCTCATGTATCTGGTTTTCATCGCCATGCTGGCACTAAATGTTTCGGCTGAAGTGCTCGACGGGTTTGGGTTGATTGACAAAAGTTTACGTGATTCATCCATAACAATGAAAGATCGAAACGATTTGATTATGCAAGAACTCACTGACTATTACACACAGAATCCGGAAAAAGCAGAGGAGTGGTACAATAAGGGTCTTGAAGTAAGAAAGATTACCGACTCGATTACCTCATATATTCAAGAGTTAAAATATAGAATGGTAAGAGAAGCCGATGGAAAAAAGGCCGATATAAACAATATAAAACATAAAGATGATCTCGATGCATCATCAATTATATTATTATCTCCGGTTAGTGGTGAAGGGGTTAAATTAAGAAATGCAATAGATAACTATCGTAATAATATTACACATTATATATCTAATCCAGCTCGTAGAGGTATAATTGAAAAAAATTTAAGTACGCAAAGTTCAAATGAGAAAAATTGGGAATCAAAACATTTCGAAAACATGCCCTTATCAGCAGCTGTCACCATACTCTCAAAAATTGAGAATGATATAATTACTGCTGAAGGAGATGCTCTTGAAAACATTTTAAATAGTGTTGACGTAAGCGACTATCGGATGAATCGACTCAATGCATATGTAATTCCCGAATCGAAAATTGTCATACAAGGAGGTCATTATAACGCTCGTGTTGTACTCTCTGCTGAAGATACCACCAAACATCACAGACTATATTTAAATGGAGAGACATCTGATAGAAATGATAATATGACAATCTCTTTACCTGCAAATAGTGTAGGCACCTTTCCTATAGATGGATATTTAGAGATAAATAGAAGTGATGGTACAACAACACAACAGAAATTCAGTAGTAGCTACACAGTAATTGAACCTATGGCGACAATTGCACCTATGCTCATGAATGTGCTCTATGCAGGTGTAGAAAATGAGATAAGCATATCTGTGCCAGGTATCGCACCTAAAGATATAAGTGCAAGTATAACCAATGGAACCCTCACCCGAAAAGGAAATATGTGGGTAGTTAAACCAAATGCGATTGGTAAAAATGTAACTATCTCAGTTGAGGCTCGAAACCCTGAAGGTACAAAACAACAAGTTGCAATGCAAGAGTTCAGAGTACGTGCACTACCCGACCCTACTTCATTTATTTCATACTCCGATACAAATGGAAATCCTGTAATGTTTAAAGGTGGGAATATATCAAAATCGATTCTTAATAACAGTACTGAAATAGAGGCTGCAATAGATGATGGTATACTTAACATCCCTTTCAAAGTATTATCATTTCGTACAATATTATTTGACTCAATGGGAAATGCAATCCCCGAGGTCTCAAATGGAAATCAGTTCTCTGAACGACAAAAAGAGCAGATTAGACGACTGGCAAGAGGTAGTTATTTTTATATTTCAGGCGTAAAAGCTGTCGGCCCTGATGGGATTGAACGTGAAATTGCAGTTATGGAATTAAGGGTGATATAAAAAGATTAAGATTTCTATCACAAATAAAAAGAAGGCATAAAACGTAAATTAAACAGAAATAAACAAAGCATACATATATAAAACAAATTATAAGAAAGCAGATCTAAATAAAATAATAATATATATAAAAATGAAAGCACTATTATTATTAATTATATTGTCTTTGACTACACAAAATGCTTATCCTCAACAAACTGCAAGGGAGCGTATTGAGCAAAAGCATAAAGTCGAAAATGCAAATAAACAATCAAATAGAACTCTTTATCAGGAGGAGTCCTTCAACAAATTAAATGAAATAATCGAGAACTCTCGCTGGTCAAGAATCATATATCGACATATTGATCTAACCAATCCTACAAACACCCCACTGAATAGTATGTTTCCCATAATATTCAGATCGCTCCAAAAAAATGAGATTAAAGCATATGAGTATCTAGATGGACGAGAACTATTTACTGATGAATTTATAATTAATTTCAATGAATTTATCGACCGTTTTGAGATTAACAAAGAGGCAGAAAACGGATCTATCCAATTTGAAGATTCTGATATTCCAACTCATGAAGTAAAAGGATATTACCTGAAAGAGGTATACTATTTCGACACACCTACCTCAAGTCTGAGAGTTCTTCCAATTTCGATATGTCCAATAATTAGCCGTAACGATAATTACGATGTCATTACCCGTTATCCGCTTTTCTGGATTCCCTACAGCGAGATTGAGGAACAGGCTCGTAAAACTACTATAATGCTGACAGGCCTAAATAACAGCTCCAGAGGTACTTTAGATGATTTTTTCAAGAAACGACTTTATAAAGGTGAAATATATAAGACTGGTAATCCGGGGAACTTATCTATTTCGCAATATACCAATTCTCCCGAAGAGATGAAAGTTGAGCAAGATAGAATAGAGAAGGAACTTAATGATTTTGAAATGAAGCTTATTCAATCAAATTCAGAAGTATCCTATAAAAATAGTAGAGTTACCACAAACCAAAACCAACGTAAAAACGTTAGAATTTTAGGTACATCTTCAGGTGGAGCATCTCAAACTATGCGAGACCGGAGATATTAGTTTAACAAATCAAAGCTTTAGGCATGGTAACTAATGATATATCTAAAGAACAAATTTCACAGCTTTTAGCTACATTCAAAGTGCGAGTTGAGAAAAACAAAAACAAAATTCCAAATATAAAATGGGAAAAGGTTCTTACTAAGTTAGAGAAGAATCCACAGAAAATTTGGTCCCTATTTAATATGGAAGAGACAGGGGGTGAACCTAATATAGTTGGATATGACAAAAAAACTAATGAATTTATTATTTGCGATTGCTCTCCTGAGAGTCCAGCTGGTAGAAGAAGTTTATGTTACGACGAGCCTGCTTTGCAATCCCGTAAACAGAACAAACCGATAGGAAGTGCACTTGGAATGGCAAAATATATGGGAATAGAGATGCTTGATGAAGAGCATTATCACGAACTTCAGGAGTTAGGTGATTTCGACACAAAAACCTCTAGTTGGATACTCACCACCTCTGAAGTAAGGGAAAAAGGAGGTGCACTTTTTGGTGACACTCGCTATGGTCGCACTTTCATTTACCACAACGGAGCAGAATCATATTACGCTTCAAGAGGATTTAGGGGAATTCTTAGGGTTTAAACTGCGTACACCTCCTAATCTCCTAATTATTGTATAACATATCTATCTCTGTGAAAAAGCAAAAGAAAACGAGTTCACTTAACTATTTTTCATTTGCTTCTTCTTTACTATTTGTATATTTAAAAAAGATTGTAATAGGCAATAGTTTCTAACGTTGAATATATAACTATTCCATAGAATAGCTCTATTGTCCATGTTCTGTTGCGTGAGCTTCAATACCCTCAGCCTGTGTTTGATGAACTGTACTATGTGGGTGTTCGGTTGGGGCATAAATAGAGTAAATCTTTAAAGGTTCTTCTGAATCATTTATCAGATTATGCCACTTTCCTGCAGGGATGAATATTGCAAAATCATCTTCTACTCTTTTCTCAAAATTCATATTATTCTCATCATCACCCATCATTACAACACCCGTACCGGCCTCCACACGTAGAAACTGATCAATATCGGGGTGCATTTCCAGACCAATATCACCCCCTGCAGGAATACTCATAACAGTCATTTGCATGTATGTTCCGGTCCAAATTGAAGTACGGTATGTTTCATTTTGTGTAGTATAAGCCTCAATATCAAACACAAAAGGTTCTGGTCCAAAATCTATAAATTCAACCTGTGTTGCAGCTTCAGGTGTTGATTCAATTGATTGATTTTTCTCATTAGTATGCGCACAAGCCATAAGAGATATAGATACAATTATCGTTATAAATAATGTTTTTCCCTTCATTGTTACATCTTTTTAATTATTTATTTTCTTCATTATTACAAATATACTAAAACAACTATACCTTTATTGTTATTTATCAATATATTAATAAACCGACTTAATTCGATGACTCACCAAACTAATTAAACATAGCTTTTTGAAGAATAATTATTAATAGATATAATCTATTTCTATACGGTTAAATAGCGCTAAATGATGTTTTGTTTTGAATATTTTAATATATAAACTGTAAATATCCTACTGGACAGCTTTCTATTTAAACAACATTGGAGCAAACTCTGATAAATAAATACGCCAGTTTTTCCAAATATGTCCCTCACCACTCTCTCTGTAGGTATATTTGAATCCAATTTCATCCATTTTTTTCATGCTATCAACTACACCTTGATAAAGAAAATCGGTATTTCCACAAGCAATCCAGTATAGTTTAAATCCATTTTTCTGTTGCTGCTCCAACTTTTTTACAAACTCTTCTGCATATCTATTTCTATCACTTTCGTTGCGCGACATCATACTTGAGATAGGAGGTGCAGAGAACACACCAATATAACCGAATATGTTTGGATATTGAGCTGAAATTGCAGATGAATGCATTCCTCCCATAGACAAACCGGCTATAGCCCTTGAGTCTTTGTTCTTCTTAACTCTATAATTACTCTCAACAAACTTTAATATATCGCCAAAACTATCTTCCATACTTGCTACTGCTTTGCGTGATCCTCCACCCATTGCAGGACGATATGGTCGACTAGATTCTCCTACTGCGGCAACGTTCTGAGTGTGACCATTTGGCATTACAACTATCATAGGTTTTGCTTTACCCTGAGCTATTAGGTTGTCCATGATCTGTACTGTTCGGCCTAATGTGATCCAAGCCTCTTCGTCACCACCTGATCCGTGAAGCAGATAAAATACAGGATATGACTCTTTGCTGTTTTCATAACCATAAGGTGTATATATAGTAATTCTACGCTGTTCATTTAATGTAGGACTGTCATACCAGCGATGAGAAAGTGTACCATGCTTAACATCATTTACACTATATAGATCACCAGGGTCTCCGGGTACAATAAAAATATTAGATATCGACGAAACATCCCTGTTTATAAGCATATTAGCTGGATCATTCATTCGTAATCCATCTACATAAAAAGTATAACTGTATAGTTCCGAGTCCAATGGATTTGGTGTTGTATATTCCCATACGCCATTTTCACCCTCTTTTAACAGAGCTGGGCCTGGTGTTTCAAGAAAGTCTCCTATTAATTCTACTTTCACTGCTTTTGGAGCTCTAAAACGGAAAGTTACAGTGTTATTTTCATTAATCTCGGGCGAAACAAGAGTCTCTCCACCCCATAATGCTTGCTGTGCAAATGTGTTTGCAAACATTATCATTGCTACTGCTAAAAATGTTAATTGCTTCATTATTAGATTCTTTTTAAATTAAATAAATTATTTTGTTGTATAGTTTATGGTTTCAATCTTGTTGATTAATATTTACATGGATTATAGATAAAAATAATAAATTAATAGGTGTGCTTCATTTAAAGGGAATCTAAATCTTTAAATGTCATCCAATCACCTCCATTATATGCCTGGTACCCATTTTTATTTAAAAATCTTACTACTTCTGCGCTTCTAGCTCCGCTGGCGCAAACTACAACTATCGACTTTTCTTTATTAAAAGTGTTATATTGTCTTGTTATTTGTGATACAGGTATATTAATTGATCTTTTAACATGCCCTGCTTTAAATTCTTCTTCAGTTCGCACATCTAGTAACATGGCACCATTATTTATCCGATCTATTAAAAATTTTTTGTCAGGTACTCTGAATAGTTTGCTTAAAATTCCCATATTTATCAGTTTTTGTTTTTCTTTTTAATATAAACATTGAAAAGCTTACAAAGTTTTAGAATCTTAGTTTATCTTTTAAATCGTGACATATATACAACTTTGTGTACGATAAATATGAGTATACCTAAATGAGTATTGAGTAGTTAAAAGCATACTGAATTAACTCGGTAACTCGACACTGCTTTAAAGGTAGATATTGAAATTATGTCATCTTTTTCCACTTGAGAATTAAGACTAAACTGCTATTGAATGTTTATCACGCCATTTCTTTGGACTACACTTCATTTCTTGTGTAAAAGCTCTTCCAAATACTGATATTGAACTAAACCCCGACAATTCGGCTATTTTTGTAATATCCAAATCTGGTCTAATAATTAATAATCGTTTACTTTCTTCTAAACGGTAGCTCATCACAAACTGATAGAAACTCACTCCATAACCATCGTTAAACAACCTTGAAAGATAACTTCTGTTGAGTGGTAATATCTCCATAACATCAATAAGCTTAAAATCTTTACGCAAATATGGTTTCTCTGTTAACATCCACTCCTCTAGTTTTGCCTTATAAACTGATATCTTATCTGTAAATGGCTTATTTGCAGGTATAACACTGTCTACTGCAAGAGAAAAATCATCTTCATTCTGCATCAACTCCCTAATTTGAGCAAACTTTTCGTTCATTCCTTATTTAAAATAGTTATTAGGATATGGACTCTTTCTGTATAGTACACGATATAGGCCATAAAGGAAGAAGACCAAGAATATAATGCTGTGCATTAAAACACTTCGAACATTATTACTAAAAACAATTACTAAGCAGGAGAGTGTTATCACTAGATTAGCAAAAATGTAATCATCCAGCCATTTAGCATCGATATTTTCCATTGATGCAAAATTATTTTTACACCACTCAGTGTAGTTTTTGCGATAAAGCATCATAATAATAATTCCACAAACTGGATATACTAGAATAAGTATCCTTAATAAAATTTGAAACTTACTTGATATTTTTATAAAATTTGAAAAATTATTGAATACAACTAGTGTTGAGTTAGGCAATTTTATCTCTACAATATATAATAATATTATAAATAGAGTGGGTAAAAATAATAAAAATGCTCGCTTTAAAGTAATATACCCTGGCCTATACGCTTCTATTGGATATAAAAGAAAAACATATGCATTTATAATACCGTAAATTAACATAGGCAAAGACATAAACTTATATTCAACCACCCCTGCATACCCTACAAGTAAGCCTTTTATAAGTGATATTAAATTGGTTAGTCCAACAATAATCATCAATAATACAAAAAGCAAATCTGCTCTTACACACTTTTTTCGTAAAAAAATCAAGATTGCCCCACTAAAACAAATCATACATAACATTGACATTACAGAATGTCTAATATATCTAAACGAATCTATGGGCATTTGCATAAAATAGTAATGCCCATAACCTACTATCAAAAAAATAAAGCTGTATATGATTGTTCTTTTGTCGTCAAATAGTACTTTAATGTGGTGGTTTTTCATTAAATTATAAAGGAAGATTGAGATTTATTAATTAAGCAAGCTCATTTTTATTTCTAGAAATGTGTAAACAAAAGTAGATACTATTTTTTTTCTTACAAAACGCTTATTTATCCAATACAAATAATATAAACGTATATTACTGTTTATTATCTGACTTTAATGTTGTATCTTTTACACATTACATAATATGTACATGAAAAAGGCACTAATATTTACACTTATAGTTTAAATGATTTTTACAACATGCAAATTTCTGATGTAATGCTGCATTTGCATTTACAGAGATCGTATATGGTATCTCAGTATTAGAGTCGGGTATATTATTCAGATTACAATGAAAAGATAGTCGTGAATTGATAAAACAATTATAAAAAAGCAATATGCAAAAAAACTCCTTGTAAAATTTCAATTTGCAAGGTAGTCCAAAACAGACTAATATGTTAGTCATAACACGACCTTCTTTGTATAAAACTTATTCTTAATTTAGCCCAAAATAATTTCAATAAAATCCTTAATTATTAAGGCCTTGCAGTTGTTTTTCTCGCCACTGCATTGGACTACAGTTCATATGTTGATTAAATGCTCTTCCAAATACTGATAAAGAACTAAACCCCGAAAGTTCGGCAATCCTGGTAATATTTACATCAGGATTTGAAATTAAAAGTCGCTTGCTTTCCTCTAGTCTGTAACGCATAACAAAATGATAAAAACTTTCACCATACCCATCATTAAAAAGTCTAGAAAGATAACTGCGATTTAGAGGCAATATTCCCATAGCATCTGTCAACTTAAAGTCTTTACGTAAATAAGGTTTCTCTGTAATCATCCACTCCTCTAATTTCAACTTGTATTTGGGAATCATATTCATAAAGGATTTATTTAAGATTGTGTCATTGTCTGAAATAAGATTAATATCAACTTTCGTTTGCTGAACACCTCTTAATTGAATATCTCTTTCGTTCAAAACTTCTTTAAAGTAATCCTTAGGATAAGGACTCTTCCAAAAAAGAACATTATAAAAGCCATAAAGGAAGAAACTCAATAAAATTATACTGTGCATTAAAACACTTCGAACATTATTACTAAACACCACTATCAAACAAGAAAGTGTTATAACTAAATAGCCAAAAATGTAATCATTTAACCATTTTATATCTATGTTTTCCATAGATGCAAAGTTGTTTTCACACCATCGAGTATAGCTTTTCCTGAATAGAAACAATATTAAAAAACCAAAAGATGGATAAAATAGAATAAGTAAACTCATAATGACATTGAACCTACTTGATTCTTCTATAAAAGTGCTCCAATTATCAAAAGCATTTATTGATTCAATAGATACTTTTATTTTAACTAAATATAGAATTAATACTAAAAGTATGGGCAAAAAAATTAATACCGCTCGTTTAAATCCAAGCCAACCTGGACGTAAAGCCTCAAGTGGATATAAAAGAAAAATATAGGCACAAACAGAAAAGTAAATAAGCATCGGGACTGACATATATTTATACTCGACAAACCCAGAATACCCTGTAACAAGCCCCTTAATAAGTGATATTAAATTAGTTAACCCAACCAACAGCATAATACAAACAAAAAGAATATCAGCTCGATCCATCTTCTTTTGTGATACAATCATAAAAACACCAAAAAAACATAGCAGACACAACATTGACATTGTAGAATGACGAATATATCTAAATGATTCTAAAGACAATTGCATTATATAATAATGTCCAGCTGGAATAATTAAAATAACTATTATATAAATAAAGAATCGTTTATTATTAAACAGATCTTTCAACTTGGTGCCTTTCAGAAAAGATAAATAAGACATATTATTTTTATGAAAGTTAAATTAGATTACAGTAAAATGTGAACAAATATAGCAATTATTTTATCTTTTGAGAAGTTTTTTACATTATGTGAATTTATATTCTTTCATAATATTATTTTTTACTTTAAATAAACATGTTTTTACTTTTTGTAAAATATAAGTAAGTATTATAAATTTTAATTATATACTTTTATACGTGAACTTTTTCAATTTGCGTAAAATAAACTGATCGATTAAAAGATATTTAATAAATCTATTGCTTTTTTTATTTATTAATAAAATACTGTTCATTATTTATAATACTGTGTCTCTTTTAAGCAATTAATATATTGTATGACAACTAATAGTCTAATATTGATAACTATTAATCTGGCTATTGCACTAATTTTTGCTCTAATCTGTTTTATAACTCTTTTTATCTTAAACAAAAGATTAATGAGGGCAAAGAGTGAAGTTGAAGATTTTAATAACAGACTTGAATCATATATCTATCTAAACATTTCACATAAATTTGAAGTTCCTGTATTAAATATTATAGAATTAATTAAAAGGCTCAAAAAGAGAGGTGAAACAATTGTCGACAATTCATGTTTAGTCGATCTTGAAAAACTTTCTCAACAATCTGAAAATCTAAAATTATTAATTGAAGGAGCCACTTCATTAAATAGTTTAGAGGATACTCACGAAAACTATAAAATGGTATTTGGAAACATTATTTCATATTATCAATTTTTATTTGATAGTTTTACTGAATTGGCAGAGATAAAAAAAGTCGACTATCAGCTTAAAAGTAATATTGAAATATTAAACATTAATTATTACCCTGAGCATATTCATGGTTTTTTCAGCAATCTCGTTGGTAAGATATTGAACGAATCATCAGAAAATAATAAAGTTTATATTGAAATAACTCTTAGTAGAAATCTTAAACACTATAAAGTAGAATTCATATATTCTTGTGATAAACATAACCAACAACAGCCCAATGAATTAGATTTTGCTATATTGGTAACAAAAAAGATCATATGTAAATTAAACGGATTTTTTGAAATTAAATATCCAACTAATGATGAAATAAAATATTGCGTAAAACTACCTTTATCTAAAGGTATAATTTCTCAACCAATGGGTTGCTTATCAGTTTATAAACCTACAATGAAAGCAACAAAACAGTTAACTTTGCAGGATTCACAATTAGACAATAACATAAATAAAAATATAGACCCAAACTTTCTAAGTCGGGTCACCTCAATTATTTATAGAGAAATCACTAATACTGAAAACATCATAGAGGTTATCTCATCCGAAATATGCATTAGCCCCTCTCAACTAAATCGCAGAATTAAAACAATTACAGGAATGACTACCTCCAACTTCATACTTAATACACGATTAAATAGGGCCAAAAAGCTTTTATCAATAACTCAAAAGCCAATTGGTGAAATAGCAATGGAATGTGGGTTTAATGATTTTGCTTACTTCTCACGTTCTTTTAAAAAGGAGTTCGAAATTACACCTTCTGCATTTCAACGCATACCGCATTCAAATCGTTTAGTATAGCAGTTTCCTGACAATAATTTTAATAAACGTCACAGTAACACAACACAATATCAAAATAAATCACAACTTCTGCATAATCACCACTTGATTACGTTAACAAAAAACCATCTAAACATAAAAACAGCCTTTTTGTTATACTAATCATGCAATAAAGCGTTCTATAAAGTTTAAAAATCATATTATATGCAGATTGATAAAAAAGATAATTACAAGTCACATCAGATAAATAGTTTCTGTAAGATCTCTATACTCATTCTAATAATAAGTCTATTTTCCTGTAACAGACCCGACTCAATTCAAAAAACAGAAATTATGTGGGATAAATGGGGAGTACCACACATATATGCCAAGAGCGAAACAGACATGTATTATGCTTTTGGTTGGTCACAGATGCATAACCATGCCAATCTTTTAATGAAATTGTATGCAACTGCACGAGGAAAAGCAAGTGAATATTATGGCAGTGAGTATATTATTTCGGACCAACTAATTCGTCTTTTCCAAATTCCCGAAACCTCTGCAACTCAATTTGAAAGCTTTACAGACGAAGAAAAAGAAATATTAGATGCTTTTGTGGATGGCATCAATGCATATGCAGAAAAACATCCTGAAACAATAAGCGAAAATGCAAAAAAAGTACTCCCTATAACTCCGGCAGATATATTGGCACATGGTAAGAGAGTAATAAATTATGAGTTTATTGCAAATAGAGACATACTTCTAACACTGAATGAATTAAAAGAAGATGAACCCAATATCACTCCGGGGTCAAATTCATATGCCATAGCCCCATCAAAATCGATTTCCGGCAATGCAATGTTAGTCGCTAATCCCCACCTACCCTGGTCAGATTTTTTTCTTTTCTTCGAAGCACATCTTAATGCCCCTGATTTTAATTTATATGGTGTAACCCTCGTTGGTATGCCAATTTTGAATATTGCATTTAATGAATATTTAGGTTGGACACACACAGTAAATACTATTGATGCTTCAGACCGATATGAGTTGACTCTTCAGAACGGAGGATATCTGTTTGATGGAGAGACAAAACCAATTATAGAAAAGAAAACAATAATTAAAGTTCTGCAAGAGGATGGCAACATGCAGGAAAATGAGGTAACTCTTAAATATTCAGAACATGGACCCATTATTGGGGAGAAAAACGGTAAAGCATATGCAGTTCGAATTGCCGGGATGGAAAACGACTCCTATTACTATCAATATCACAAAATGGGTAAATCTAAGAATTATAATGAATTTGATGAAGCTGTTCAAATGATGCAGATACCAATGTTCAACTTGATTTATGCCGATAAAGATGGAAACATAATGTACCTATTTAATGGAAATATACCGGTAAGAGGAGAAGGCGACTGGTCATTCTGGAGAAATAAAATAGATGGCACACGTTCCTCTTTAATATGGAACAGATATCACAATTATAAGGAACTTCCCAAAATTCTCAATCCTGAAACAGGTTTTGTGCAAAATGCCAATGATGCACCTTGGACCTCCACATATCCAATCATATTAAAACCAGAAGATTACCCTCCATATTTCTCACCTGCACCAAATCAAAGTCCCACCTCATTCAGAGCACAGCGTGCAATAAATATGATAAGGGATGATAACTCAATCAGTTTTGATGAGCTGGTCAATTACAAACTGAATACTGAGATGGAGACAGCTTATAGATTTCTCGACGACCTCTTGGATGCAGTGGATAAATATCCAAACGAGCTTGCTAAAGAGGCTGCAGAAATACTTAAAAATTGGGATAAAAGTACTGACAGAGAGAGTAAAGGATCCATTCTTTTTGCCAAATGGTATGATAAAATTAAAAGAGATATGTTTGCAATTCCGTGGAGTCCCGATAATCCTGTTACAACACCCGATGGATTGAAAAACCAAAAAGAGGCAATCACTTTACTAACAGAAGCAGCAAATGAAGTTATTAACAGTTATGGCTCTCTTGACATTGCATGGGGTGACGTTTACCGTTTCAGAGTTGGAGAAAATGAGGTACCTGCAAATGGCGGTCACGAAAATTATGGAATATTCAGAACAATGTACTTCCAGAAAAATGATAAGCTTAGTGATAAAAAAGAGTTTGCTTATCATGGCGATACCTATGTGGCAGTTATTGAGTTTAGCGATACCGTCAGAGCTAATCTATTATTGAGTTATGGCAATGCCACAGAGCCATCCGGCGAGTTTATGGGAAATCAGTTATCGCTTCTCTCCGAAAACAGCCTTCGTCAAGCATTATTAAATAAAAAAGATGTTTTAGATAATATTTCATTTATAGAGGAGCTCAAATAGATAACAAATATTTAAGAATTCAGAGAAAATCAAGTACATTACATTAATGATAAGAGTAATATCTATTGATGAGATTAATATTTACTATGGAGTTTAATTTCAGAGAGTTCT
>CAYLKV010000008.1:6189-28235 GCA_964384545.1 uncultured Proteiniphilum sp. | reverse complement strand
TAATATCTATTGATGAGATTAATATTTACTATGGAGTTTAATTTCAGAGAGTTCTAATCACTGAAATTCTTAAGTCTTAATTAAAAATTCTTTGCAGAAGATTCTATAAATAGTAATTTTGCAAAGAATTAATTTTCGTTTTAACAAACACTTTATACATCAATATTATGAAACAAATTTCTCTGATATCGCTACTGCTATTCCTATTTATCTCATCAATTAAATCACAAGAATATAAAGTTGTATTTATTGGGAACAGCATCACACAGGGGGTTATTTTAGAGAATCCTCAGCAGAACTCACCACCGGCACAAACTATTGAATGGCTGAGAGCTAATAGTGAAGGAAAGTATGAATTTAGCAACTGCGGAGTAAGCGGCAGAACCACAACCGAATTCCTCCCTGTATCAGAAAACGAGTTTATTAATGTGAAGAGAGCTGCCGATAAGTTCTACAGCGAAGGTGGACAGTTAATTTTCTCAATTATGCTTGGCACAAACGATAGTGCGATAAAAGGACCGGTAGGAGCACCGCTGCTTCCTCAATTGTACTATACAAATATGAAGACAATAATTGGCGAACTTCTAAATTTATATCCTAATGCTATAGTTGTTCTTAATCGTGCAATATGGTATAGCCCAAATACATACAACGGCTCAATGTATTTAAAAGAGGGCTTAAACAGATTGGAATCCTACTACCCTATGCTGAAGAAAATTGTTTATGAATATAATATCACAAATCCTAAAAAGGTATTTATGGGTGATGAAGAGGGCTTTGAATTCTTTAAGGAAAAAAGCGATCTTTATTTTGCAGAGGATGGTAACGCAGGAATATTTTATCTCCACCCAAATGAAAAAGGAGCTAAGCTGTTAGCGGATTTTTGGGGAAAGGCAATTCTAAAGGCACTGAATAATAGATAAACCAAAACTGGTTAAGGGTTTACAATACTTGCTAAATGGTGAATCTAGCTAATTAAAAGGCATTGGGGCATTATTTCAGCCCAATGCCTTTATATTTAAATCCTTGCGACTCAACATCTTCTTTATTATAGATATTTCTTCCATCTATAACTAAATAGTCATTCATTATCTTTTTTAATATCGCCCATCCTGGAATGCGAAACTCTTTCCATTCGGTTGGTATAATCAGTGCATCGGCTTCAAAAGCAGCATCATAAATATCTTTTGCATAATATATTCTATCACCCAGATATTTCTTTGCCTCACTCATTGCAGCAGGATCATATGCTCTAACATTTACACCCCGCTCCAGAAGGCTCTCAATTAATGTTAAAGATGGAGCATCACGCATATCATCTGTCTCAGGTTTAAATGATAGGCCCCAAACAGCGACTGTCTTGCCTTCTATTTCACCTCCGAAATGTTGATTGAATTTATTAAAGAGTATTGTTTTCTGATGATTATTAACATCTTCTACAGCTTTTATAACCTTCATCTCATATCCTGCCTCTTCTCCTACTTTTATTATTGCCCTTATATCTTTAGGGAAGCAGCTACCTCCATAACCACATCCAGGATATAGAAAACTTCTGCCAATACGTGTATCGCTACCCATACCCTTACGTACCATATTAACATCAGCTCCAACAATTTCGCATAGGTTTGCAATATCATTCATAAAGCTAATTCTTGTGGCAAGCATAGCATTAGATGCATACTTTGTCATTTCCGATGATAAAATATCCATAAAGATTATACGGAAGTTATTTAGCAAGAAGGGACGATAAAGTCTCGACATCAACTCTTCTGCACTCTTGCTTTCCACTCCAACAATCACTCTGTCGGGACTCATAAAATCGTTTACCGCAGCACCCTCCTTCAAAAACTCAGGGTTAGAGGCAACATCAAAAGAGAGGCCCTTCAAACCTCGCTCATTAAGTCTTTTGCGTATCTTATCTCTTATTCTAAATGATGTCCCCACTGGAACTGTACTCTTTGTCACCACCAAAAGTGGAACATTCATATTATTGGCAATTGTCTCTACAACCTCATCCACATACAACATGTTGGCATTTCCATCATCATCGGAGGGTGTACCAACCGCTATAAAAACAATTTCCATATCATTTAATATGGAGGCAAGATCTGTTACAAAATGAAGACGCTCAGCTTCATAATTGCGAATTACAATATTTTTTAAGCCAGGTTCATAAATTGGTATTTCTCCATTTTTAATAGCCTCTATCTTCTCTTTATCAATATCAACACAGGTTACATCTACACCCATCTCGGCAAAACATGCGCCTGATACTAATCCCACATAACCTGTACCAACAATTGCTACTTTCATAATATTATTTTAAAATCTAATTGTTGAGTTTTAATCTTTTCCTCAAATTATTTACCGGATACAGAACTGTAAACAGACCTATCAAACTAACTACAGTGAATACAACTAACAGGTCGGTCAACTTAACTATCACCGGATATGCATCTATAATATATGCTCCTGGGATATCGCTCAAACGGATAAATCCAAAATGTTGCTGGAGTATACAGAGTATTAAGCCTACAACAATTCCCGAAATTATTCCAATAAATGTAATGAGCCATCCCTCATACATAAATATATTTGCTATCATTGTTTTTGATGCTCCCATATTAGATAAGCTCTTTATGTCATCTCTCTTCTCAACTATTAGCATCGACAAAGATCCCACCACATTAAACACCGCAATAAGCAGTATAAAAGCTAAAATAAGAAAGGTTACCCATTTCTCAATCTGAAGCATTCTATATGATTCTCGTTGCTGTTCATATCGATTCTCTACTAAGAAATCATCTCCCAACAGCTCCTCAATATTTTTCTTTACCCTTTTTACAGAAGCATCAGATACAAGATTAATATTCAATGATGAAACCTCATTTTCATAATTCAAAAGCTCTCTTGCAAGTGATATTGGTATAATAGCCATCTGCTCATCATACTGAGGGGAATTAAGACTAAAAACTCCTCCAATTTGAGCATATCCTGTTGTGAAAGCAGATGATGGGTTAGCCAGATTGACCTTAACATCTCTTTTAGGGGCAAATATCTCTATCGGGTTGATAAATCCGGGTCGTGCACCCAATGAAATGGCAAGTCCCGACCCTAATGTCATATAATCAACAACATCCTCTCTCAGCTTAAATGTGCCATCAATAATCAGCTTCTCCATATCTGTCATAAGATAGAACTCTTCTGACACACCATTTAATACTACCGGAACCTGCTGATCATCGAAAGTTATTAGTGCATTTTCTTCAAGAGACTCAGATATCATTCTAATATCCTTAATCTGCAGTACCTTATCAAATTCAGGAGTATGATAATCGAAAACCTTGCCCTCTTTAACAGTAATCTTTAAGTCGGGATCAAATGCACTAAACATACCCTCCACAATACCTCCAAAACCGTTAAATACAGATAAAACTACCACCATTGCCATTGTAGCAATAGCAATACCACATACCGAAATAGCAGATATCACATTAATTGCGTTATGAGATTTCTTAGAAAAGAGATATCTGCGTGCTATGAAAAAGGAGATATTCAAACAGTAATTTATTTAAATGTCTTTCAACAGCTTGTCAATATTCTCAATATAATCCAAAGAGTCATCCACATGAAATGTAAGTTCAGGTATAACCCTAAGCTGATTCTTAAGCCTCTTGCCAAGATCAAACCTTACTGTTTTCACATTTTCATTAATGTTGTTTACCAGCTCTTTCGATTTCTCAGATGGAAATACACTCAGGTATGCATGTGCTACGCTTAAATCGGCCGAAACTCTAACATTGGTTACTGATATTAAAACCCCCGGCATCTTCTTCGATTCAATAAGTAGCAATTCTCCAAGTTCTTTCTGCATCAATCGGTTTACCTTTTGTAGTCTGTTACTATCCATTCTTTTAAATCTTTCTTATAAGTGTTAAGCCGTCTCTTAAAGGCAAAATAACCTTCTCTACACGTTCATCACTCTTTAATTTATTATTAAAATATATGATTCCCTTCGTCTGCCAGTCGTTACTCTTAACCGGCTCAACTACTTTTCCGTACCATAGTGTATTGTCTGCAATTATGAATCCCCCCTTTTTTATTTTAGAGAGCACAGTCTCAAAATAACTCCAATAATCTCTTTTGTCGCCATCCATGTATACTAAATCGAAGTAATCATTCTCAAACTGTTCAGAAATAACATTGGCATCACCTATATGCAATATAATTTTATCGCTAAATACCGATCTTTTAAAATTTTCGAGAATAATATCTTCTAACTCATCATCAATCTCTATTGTATGAAGAGTTGCACCCTCCTCAAGTGCCTCAGCCATACATAGAGCCGAATAGCCGGTAAAAGTGCCAATCTCCAACACTCTGTTGGGACGAACCATATGCACCAACATTTTCAGTAACCTCCCCTGAAGATGTCCTGAAATCATATTGCCGTGAAGCAGCTTAAGCTTAGCTTCACGGTCAATTTGTTTTAACAGATCCGGTTCCCGGTCTATATGTTCAGTAATATAATCTTCAACTGATTCCATTAAATCAATGCCAACTCACCTATTCGGTATAGTCGGGCAAATTATATTTCTCTTTTGCTTCTAAAATTCTCCAGGCATCAACAATCTCAAGATAGGTTGTTCCGCCCACTTCACCAAAACTACCACCAAGATAAGCAACCCTATCATTAGGTTTAATCATTTTCTTCTTAATTAATTTTGCCAGCGCTTCGGTAAAATAGGCTCTGCGGCTCTCTTTTGTATTGCCGTCCCCTTTCCCTTGCTGATATTCTGCCCAAATACCATATGATAGTGCAAGCTCACGAGCTAGTCTTTTCGATGTTGCTATTGCGTGAATAGGACTTGTTCCTCTAAATGCAGCCAAAACTCGGGCTGTTCTACCTGTGTGACTATCTGTAACTATTGCTTTAACATTCAATTTATTAGAAGATTTAACAGCCTGTTTTGCCAGGAATTCAGTCACCTCTGTATCATCCACAGGACTATAAGGTACTCTAATATCATTATCAGCAAGCTTTGTCAACTCAGCCTCATAAGCTGTCTGAGCCATTGTTCTCACTGCCTCAACCGGATACTTACCATAAGCAGTCTCCCCACTAAGCATCACAGCATCAGTTCTATAATATATAGCATTTGCAATATCAGTAATCTCTGCACGGGTAGGTCTTGGATTCACAATCATCGAGTGCAGCATCTGAGTTGCAACAATAACCGGTTTTTTGTGATGAATAGCTTTTTTAATCAATACACGCTGAATACCTGGAATCTTCTCCTGAGCAACCTCAATACCTAGGTCACCTCTGGCAATCATAATTCCATATGCCTGCTCTAATATATCATCGGCATTGTCAACCCCTTCCTGATTTTCAATCTTGGCTATTATCTTAATCTTACTGTTCAAGCTATCAAGTATCTCCTGAACAGCCTTCACATCTTCACCATTGCGAACAAATGAGTGAGCAATAAAATCTACTTCATACTTTTCAGATAGTTCAATAAACTTCTTGTCTCTCTCTGTAATTGCCGGCAGGTTTATTCTTACTCCCGGTATATTTACACTCTTTCTACTACCTATAACCCCATCGTTCATCACCTTGCACATAAGGTAATCTTTATTTACCTCAATTACCTTCAAATCTATCTCTCCGTCATCAATTAAGATATCATCTCCTATTTTCATCTCTTCTGTTATATCGGGATATGAGATGTATACTGTCTCTCTTGATGTAATTCCTGTTGGATCACCAACTATCTTAATTAGTTCTCCAATTTTTAGTTCTAAAGTAGCTTCTGCAAATGTTGTACGAATCTCTGGACCTTTTGTATCGACCAATATTGCTATTTCATCTGATACTTCACGAATATTATTGATAATTTTTAAGAATCCTTCCTCATTTAAATGGGCTGAATTAAGTCTTGCTACATTCATTCCTGCCTCAAATAAATCTTTGAGAAATGCTACCTCACATCGTTTATCTGAAATTGTAGCTACTATTTTAGTATGTTTATGCATATTTTATAATTGAATTTCTATTTACTTTTTCTTAATACAACTTTTCTAGTTCTATACCTATACTAATGTTTTTATCTCTTTTAAAAGACAAAAATTCTGATTATCTAACACCTCTCTTCTCTAATTGTTTTGAATCAGAAGCGACTCAATTGCCAATTTATATGAATCTAAGCCAAAACCTGCTATAACACCAACACAGACGGGGGTGAGCATCGATTTATGACGAAACTCTTCTCTAGCATAAACATTTGAGATATGTACCTCCACAACTGCTGTCTTTACTGCCTTGATGGCATCTCTTATTGCTACTGATGTGTGTGTATATCCACCGGCATTCAAAATAATGCCATCGTAGCTAAATCCACACTCTTGTATCTTATCAATTATCTCACCTTCAATATTCGATTGAAAATATGATATCACAATATTAGGGTAGTCCAATTTTAATCTATTCAGATATTCAATAAACGATTCACTGCCATAGATGCCCGGTTCGCGACTTCCCAATAAATTAAGATTTGGTCCGTTAATTATTTGTACCTGCATATAAATAATATTTTTGTCAATCCAGAGTGCTTAAATAATTTACAAAGATACTACAATATTTTGTAGATAAATACTAAAAAATTGAGGGTACCACACTACATGGCACCCTCATGAAAATTTTATAATTCTTTAAATATGTTATTCTTCCGTCTTCTCCAATGCAAAGTTAGCTTCCTGCATTCTCATATAAGAACGATAGCGCCATTTTGCATTTTCTTCAGCTGCGTTAAACAGTTCATCAGCCTCGGCAGGGAACGACTTCAATAACTGAGTATATCTCACTTCACCCATCAAGAAGCTTCTGAATTTATTCCATTCAGGCTCTTTACTGTCGAACTGGAACGGATTTAAGCCCTCTTCTTCAAGACGTGGATCGTAGCGCCACAATTGCCAGTAACCACACTCAACAGCAGCTTTCTGTTCCGATTGCGCCTGACCCATACCTTTTCTCAATCCGTGACTGATACATGGTGAGTAGGCAATTACAATTGATGGTCCGTTATATGATTCAGCTTCACGAAGTGCTTTTAATGTCTGTCCCTGATTTGCACCCATAGCTACCTGAGCAACATATACATAACCATATGTTGTGGCAATCATTCCAAGATCTTTCTTGCGAACTCTCTTACCTGCTGCTGCAAATTTAGCAACTGCCGATAATGGAGTCGATTTAGATGATTGTCCACCTGTATTTGAGTAAACCTCAGTATCTAATACTAAAACATTAATATTTTTACCACTTGCAAGTACATGATCTAAGCCACCGAAACCTATATCGTATGCCCATCCATCACCTCCAAATACCCAAATCGATTTCTTTGTAAGATATTTCTCCAATGATAGAATCTCTTTTGCTATAAGATTATCGCTACCAGATAGAGATGCAACAAGTTTTGCCGATACCTCTCTAGACAGATCAGAATCCTCTTTGTGAGTAACCCACAAGTTAAACAGCTCATTCTGTTCTTCACTAAATTCATTCGATGAAACAGCCTGAGACATCAGTTTCTCCAATCTGTTTCTCATGCTCTCCTGAGCTATAGCAAAGCCATATCCAAACTCAGCATTATCTTCAAACAGAGAGTTAGCCCAAGCAGGACCCTTACCCTCCTCATTTTTAGTATAAGGTGTTGCAGGTGCAGAAGCTCCATAAATTGAAGAGCATCCTGTTGCATTGGCAATCATCATTCTATCACCAAACAATTGAGTTACCAGCTTTACATATGGAGTTTCACCACAACCAGAGCACGCTCCTGAAAATTCAAACAGAGGAGTAGCAAATTGAGAGTTCTTAACATTAAGTTTGGTATCAACAAGATGAGCTTTACTTGTAACATTCTCCATCATCCAGTCCCAATTCTTCTGATTCTCTAATTGCGACTCAATAGACACCATCTCAAGAGCTTTCTCACCCTTTTTACCCGGACAAACGTCAACACAGTTGCCACAACCCAAGCAGTCCAATACATCAACCTGAATGCGGAATCCCATATTGGTAAACTGTTTACCTTGGGCTTTTAATATCTCAACATTCTCACCAACCCCTTGTAGCTCATTTTCATCAAGAACAAAAGGACGAATTGTTGCGTGAGGACAAACATAAGCACACTGATTACACTGTATACAGTTTTCAGGCATCCATACAGGAACATTAACAGCTACACCACGTTTCTCATATTTTGTTGTTCCCACTTCCCAGGTACCATCTTCACGTCCCACAAAAGCAGAAACAGGAAGTGAATAACCCTTCTGAGCATTAACAGGACGCACAACTTTCTTTATAAACTCTGGTGCCTCTTCAGTGCTCTCTTTTGTAAGCTGAATATCCTTCCACTCTTTTAAAACCTCAACCTCTTCAATATCACCACCACGGTCTACCGCAGCAAAGTTCATATTTACAATTGTTTCACCCTTCTTACCATACGATTTCACAATGAATTTCTTCATCTGTTCAACAGCAAGCTCATAAGGTATAACATTCGAAATTTTAAAGAAAGCCGATTGCAGGATTGTATTTGTTCTATTGCCAAGACCAATCTCATCAGCAATTTTTGTTGCGTTTATAATAAATAGCTTAATATCATTTTCGGCTAAATATTTTTTCACATGATCAGGAAGATGATTCGCCACCTCCTCTTTAGGCCATAGCGAGTTAAGCAAGAATGTACCATTCTTTTTAAGTCCCGCAGTTACATCATACAAATTTAAATATGCAGGAACATGACAAGCCACGAAATTAGGAGTATTGACCAAGTAGGGCGAACGAATAGGATTATCTCCAAATCTTAAGTGTGAACAGGTAAAACCACCCGACTTCTTAGAGTCGTATGCAAAATATGCCTGAACATACTTTTCTGTATTATCACCAATAATCTTAATTGAGTTTTTATTTGCCCCTACTGTACCATCAGATCCCAGTCCATAGAATTTTGCCTCATATGTGGTTTCATCCATTGAGATCTCCTCTTTCACAGGTAGCGATTTAAATGTCACATCATCCACAATACCAATTGTGAAACCATTCTTAGGCATCTTCATCGACAAGTTCTCAAATACAGAAATAATCTGTGAAGGAGAAGTATCTTTTGACGAAAGGCCATAAATACCGCCTACAATTTCAGGAGCATTCTCTTTTCCATAGAAGCTGTCTTTAACATCAAGGTAGAGAGGTTCACCAGTCGATCCCGCCTCTTTAGTACGATCTAGTACCGCAATTCTTTTTACTGTTTTCGGTATTACAGATAAGAAAGCCTCAGCTTTAAAAGGACGGTAAAGATGGACTGCAACCAGTCCCACCTTTTCACCCTTAGCTCTTAAATAATCAACAGTTTCACGAATGGTCTCAGTTACAGAACCCATCGCAATTATAATTCTTTCAGCCTCTGGATCACCATAATAGTCGAACAGACCATATTTACGACCTGTTACCTCAGCAAGTTTACCCAAATATTTCTCTACAATACCCGGCAGCTGATCGTAAAACGGATTAGATGCCTCACGTGCCTGGAAATATATATCATCATTTTGTGCTGTACCTCTGATTTCAGGGTTATCGGGACTTAAAGCTCTCTTTCTGAAACCATCAAGTGCTTCAAGGTTAACAAGCGGGGCAAGATCATCGTTGGTCAATGCTTCAATCTTCTGTATCTCATGCGATGTTCTAAATCCATCGAAAAAATGCAGAAATGGAACTCGGCTCTCAATAGCCGATAAGTGAGCAACTGCTGCAAGATCCATAACCTCCTGAACCGAACCTGTTGCAAACAGTGCGAAACCAGTAGGTCTGGCAGCCATTACATCCTGATGGTCGCCAAAAATAGAGAGTGCATGTGATGCAAGTGCTCGTGCCGAAACATGAAATACACCAGGCAACAATTCACCCGCCATTTTGTACATATTTGGTAACATCAGCAACAATCCTTGTGATGCTGTAAAAGTAGATGTAAGTGCACCTGCTTGTAGAGACCCGTGCATTGCCCCGGCAGCTCCTGCTTCTGACTGCATTTCCTGCACTAGCACTGGTTGTCCGAAAATGTTTTTTCTTCCGGCAGCCGACCATTCATCAACATATTCTGCCATTGTTGACGAAGGGGTAATAGGGTAAATCGCTGCAACCTCGCTAAACATATATGCTATATGCGCCGCTGCCTGATTACCATCGCAGGTTAAATAATTTTTCTTTTTTGCCATAATTATATGATACTTATGATACTATTACTTAAAGATATTAAGTGTAGTTATTATAGATAGCTCTAATATCCGAGCGACGAAATTACACAAAAAAGTCGAAAGAACAAACTTAATAACTTTTTGTTCACTCGATTGACAAGATTAATTACACATAATGCAAATATTCGTTAAATAGAACCTATTGCAGTTTTTTTCTGTTATATTAAATATGCATCTGCAATTGTTTTTTAATTTTTATTGCAGTAAATCAGAAACATAAACAAATGAAAACGATTATTATAGCCAACAGACTACCAGTAAAGATTGAGAAAGTTGAAAATAGTTTTAATATTATTAGAAGTGAGGGTGGATTGGCCACAGGACTTGGTTCTCTTGAATCAGATTCAGAAATATACTGGGTAGGATGGCCAGGGATATTCACAGAAGATGAAGACGAGAAGAGAGAGATCTTAGATAAGCTGCATAGTATGAATTTTCATCCTGTTTTCTTATCAGCCGATCATATTGAAAAATATTACGAAGGTTATAGCAATAGCATAATTTGGCCACTATGTCACTACTTCTTTTCATTTGTTCAATATAGAGCAGACTATTGGGAAGCATATCAGGAAGTTAACACTTTATTTTGTAATGAAGCACTTCAATTTATTGAAAATGACGACATAGTTTGGGTTCAGGATTATCAACTTATGCTATTACCTAAGAAAATTAGAGATAAAAAGCCCAATACCAATATTGGATATTTTCATCACATACCATTTCCTTCCTACGAGCTGTTCAGGGTATTACCCGAGAGAGAAGAGATACTTGAGGGGATGTTGGGTGCCGATCTGATAGGTTTTCATACACACGACTATATGCGTCACTTTATAAGTGCAATTTACAGGGTGCTCAACCTAAATTGCAATCTCGACGAGGTTAGCCTAAATAATCGTATTGTTCATATTGATGCATTCCCCATGGGTATCAATTATGAACAATATAATAATGCACCAAACCTCCCTGAAGTGAAAGAGAAATCAGAGCTGCTTAAACAGAGCTTAGGGCAAAGAGATATTATACTTTCTGTAGACCGACTCGATTATAGCAAAGGTATCCTTCACCGTTTATATGGATTTGAACAGTTTCTTAAAAACAACCCTGAGTTTCACGAGAAAGTTTCACTAGCTATGATTGTAGTTCCCTCCCGCGACTCAGTAAATAATTATGCAGAGCTAAAAAATCATATAGATCAGTTAATAAGCGAGATAAATGGAAAGTATTCAAAATTGGGATGGAATCCTATCTACTATTTTTATAGAAGCTTTAGTTTTGTGGAACTTATCGCTATGTATGATATTGCACAAATTGCACTTGTTACCCCTTTGCGAGACGGCATGAACCTTGTTGCAAAAGAGTATTTGGCAACAAAATGCAATAATCCTGGTGTTCTAATTTTGAGTGAAATGGCGGGTGCAGCTACAGAACTGCAGGATGCAATTATAATAAACCCTAACGACACAAATCAAATAGAAAACGCAATATTAATAGCATTAAATATGCCGGAGAAAGAGAAAATAGATCGGTTAAATAAAATGCAAAAGCGAATTTCAAGACAGGATGTTAAGAGATGGGCAAATGATTTTGTAGATGAACTTCTTGAAATAAAAGACCAAAACAGAGAGATATTACAGAAGGTGGTGGGGAAAAGGCAGCTCACACAGATAAAAAAGGCATATGATGATGCAAAATCGCGATTAATACTACTCGACTATGATGGCACCCTAGCTCCATTTGTTAAAAAACCGGAAGATGCCATCCCATCAGATGAGGTAATTGAGTTACTCAATAAAATGAGCTCCGACAGTAAGAACAGGGTTGTAATAAATAGTGGCAGAGATCATCAAATTCTCGATAAGTGGTTCAAAGGATTAGACCTGGATTTTGCCGCTGAGCATGGAATGTTTTATAAAGAAAATAACAGATGGCATAAAAACCTAAAGAAGAAAATAGTATGGGATGACGAAATTATAAATATAATACAGCATGCAATAGATAAAACACCTCGCTCATTTATGGAGCAAAAAGAAGCATCATTGGTATGGCACTATCGCAATGTAGATGTATGGTTAGCCGAGCTTCGCTCTCAACAGCTAGTAAACGCTTTAATTGCTCCCTGCTCGAGACTAAACCTTCAAATTGTACCCGGCAATAAAATTGTGGAAATAAAACCACCCGATTTCACAAAAGGAAGTGAAGTTATCCGTCGTATGGAGCAGCATAACTATGATTTCATATTAGCAATAGGCGATGATACAACCGATGAAGATATGTTTAGGGTACTCCCTCCCGACGGAGTAAGTATTAAAGTTGGCAATTTCTCCCCGGCTGCAAAATATCGCATTCCGTTACAATCGTCAGTAGTTCCATTCTTAAACAATCTAATAACTTAAACTATAACTCATTAAAATAAAAATCTAAGGTCTTATAAACTTAGATAACTTTTTCTCTTCCGAGAATAGTGCTGCTGTATTTATAAAAGCCAAATGAGAATAGGCTTGAGGAAAATTTCCAAGCTGTCGTTTAGATCTAAAATCGAGATCTTCGCTATATAAACCTAAATGATTAGAGTATGAAATCATCCTTTCAAAGATCTGTTTAGCCTCCTCTTTTTCTCCAATCATATAAAGGGCATCAATCAACCAAAATGTGCAAATTGTAAAAGAAGAAGTGGGGACACCAAAATCATCTTCTGCTTTATATCTATACATCAACCCTTCGTGATAAAGCTCCTTTTTAATATATTTCACAGTTTTAATAAAACGCTCATCATCAGCACTAATAAAATCATAAAAATAGATTAGAAGCAATGAAGAGTCTGCATCCTTGTTATCGTAGGCCTGAGTAAATGATTGAACCTCTTCGTTCCAACCCTTTTCATGCACCTCTTGCTTTATAATTTCAGCTTCTCTTCGCCACGCTGCAGCATAGAAATCACGCTGCAGCAACTCTGCTATTAACGAAGCCCTGTCAATTGCAACCCAACTCATCACCTTAGAGAAAACAAAATGATGTTTTTTTGTTCTATACTCCCAAATACTTCTGTCAGGATTTTTCCATGAAGCAAGCACAGAGCGAACCAGATTTTTTATTATCTCCCATATCTCTTCTACTTCATCCAATGTACCCGGAAAATAGAGATAATATTTATAAATAACATCTAACAGATATCCTATAGAATCGTTCTGCTCCTGAAAATAGGCAGCGTTGCCGGTTCTCACTGGATGAGAGTTTTCATAACCACTTAAATGAGGCAATATCTCCTCACTGAGATTCTTCTCTCCTCTTATACCATACATAATTTGCACAGGTTCGTCACGAGAAGTTTTGGCAATACGTTTAATAAAACCAATGAACCTCTCAGCTGCAGTTTTCTGTCGCATAAACAATAGAGTATCAATAGACATAGATGCATCACGAAGCCAACAATATCTATAATCCCAATTTCGGGTTTCACCAATAGTTTCAGGTAAGCTTGTTGTAATGGCAGCTAACATGGCACCCGATTCTTGATATGAGAGAAGCTTCAATACCAACAGGCTCCGTTTTATCATCTCATTATGCTCCAAATAGTCCCTTGAGCGGTTCACAAAATTGAGCCAGTAAACTTTTGTCCGTTCAAATTCCAACATTATCCTGTTTAAATCTATTGTCACAAGTTTCTGATTATATGAAAGAAGAAAAAACTGATGATCTTCCAACTCAACCTCCTCTCTATTCAATACTTTCTCAAGATCCATGCTTGTATATAGATATACCTTATCTTCGGAGTCATCTATGGAATATGTTTTTATATAATTATCAATAATTTCATGTTTTACCTCTTCACGAGCATAATTAATCTTTGGATCATATACAACACGTATTTTTGGCTTTCCTTTAAACACCCTGATAAGCCTCTGAATCTCTGGTGGCATATAATATCTCAGTTCCGATGTTCTGTAACGGGGCATATAATCAAACAGAATAAAACCGTTATCGGGCGACTCAAAGCGAGTCATCAATATATTGGTGTTACCATTATATTTTTGTGTTATAACATAATCATCAGACACCTCAAAGTGAAAACTACCACCTTTCTCCTTATCTAGTAACTTCGCAAAAATTGAGGGTGAGTCGAAATCAGGCATACAATACCAATCTATACTGCCTATCTTTGAGACTAACGCTGCAGTTCGGCAATTACCGATTACTCCATAATCCATATTATTTATACTATCCATATCATATTTTTTAATCAGTCTATAAAATAGACTATTAATATCTATAACACAGATAATGTGTTTCAGGTTTAGAATTATAAGAAATAAGGGATCTTTCAGAGAGTAAGTTCACCACACAAAGGCTCTTGCATCAGCCTGCACACTTCACTATAGCTCAACTCCTTGCCAAACAAATACATCATCTTGGCAATAGCAGCTTCGGTTGTAAGATCGTGTCCGCTCACAACACCCATTCGTTCTAACTTCTGTCCGTTTTGATATCTATGCATCTCAACACTTCCAAAGAGACATTGCGAAACATTTACAATTACAATTCCTCTGCTGATTGCATCTTGCAACAGTGTAGTAAACCATGGGAAAAGGGGTGAATTACCAGAGCCGAATGTTTCAAAAACAACCCCTTTTAATCCGTGTATATTAAGGTGAGCCTCAACAGCTTTGGGACTAATTCCTGGAAACAGTTTAAGAACAACTACATTTGAATCCATCAGGTAGCTGAACGTTGTGTTTTTACTATAGTCGGGTTTAATTATTACATGATTATTATATCTGAACTCAATACCAGTTTCCGCAAGAAATGGGCAGTTGGGACTCCTGAATGCACTAAAATTATCTACATTCATCTTGGTAGTGCGACTCCCTCTCATCAGAAGATTCTGCATATATACCGCAACTTCAGGCACTTTAGGATTATTGTTTTGATCTTTGTCGGCAGCAATCTCAAGTGCAGTAATCAGATTCTCTTTTCCATCTGTACGCAACTTTCCGATAGGCAATTGCGACCCTGTTAATATAATTGGCTTAGTAAGATTTTCGCACATAAAACTCAGTGCCGAAGCTGTATAAGCCATCGTATCGGTACCGTGCAAAATAACAAACCCATCATACTTACTGTAGTTATCTTCAATTACCTCCACAATCTGTCTCCAGGCAAAGAGGGTCATATCCGACGAGTCGATAGGAGGATAAAACAGATAACTGTCTATATTAAAATTCAATTGTTTTATCTCCGGAAAATTGGAATATAGGTGATCGAAATTAAAAGGTTCTAGCGCACCGGTCCTTTTATTCTCAACCATACCAATGGTTCCACCAGTATAAATCAATAATATATTTGAGTTGACATCAATCATCACATTATTATTAGACCACAAAAATAGCAAAATGTAAACAATAACTATCTATTTGACACTGGAAAATCAAAAATAAAAAACAAAATTCCTGCTGTTTTGTTTAACTTGAAATAAATCAATTATTAATTCACTAAAAAGCATAAAGATTTTTATGGCAACACACACAACAAAAACAGTTTGGAGGGAGAACAATATATTCGATACTGATGTAGATGGATACACCGTTACAATAGATATACCTACCGGTGAAGAGAAAAAGAGTATTGCCCCAACACCAAAAAAACTACTACTCGTCTCTGCTGCAGGTTGCACAGGATTAGATGTAATAGAAATGGTTAAGAAAATGAAGATCAATCTTAAAGGCTTCGATGTTCGAATCGATGCAGAGATGGCCGAAGAGCACCCAAAACAGTACACCTCACTAAAGGTAACATATGAGTTTGAAGGTGAAGATCTACCAAAATCGAAATTAGAAAGAGCATGCCAGCTGTCGTTCGATAAATACTGTAGTGTATTGGCAATGTATAAAAAAGCAGTTCCTGTAACTTACGAAGTTGTAATTAAATAGAGGAAAAACTTTTTTCCTGCATATTAAGGAAAAATTTCTATATAATTATTACCTTTGCAATCCTTGTTAGGTTATTAATATTAATTACATTATCATAAAATACAGAACAATGCAAACAATGGACTCGTTTAATTTTGCCGATAAGAAGGCATTTGTACGTGTGGATTTTAATGTTCCACTGGATGAGAACTTCAACATTACTGATGATACTCGTATCCGCGCAGCCGTTCCTACTCTTAAGAAAATTCTAAAAGATGGAGGAAGTGTAATTATAGGATCACACTTGGGCAGACCTAAAGGTGTAACCAACAAGTATTCACTAAAACACATACTTCCACGTGTGTCTGAACTACTAGAGGTTGATGTACAGTTTGCCGATGATTGTATTGGTGAAGAAACAGAAACAAAAGTAGCAGCATTGAGGAGAGGTGAAGCACTCCTTTTAGAAAACCTTCGTTTCTATGCAGAAGAAGAGGGCAAACCACGTTTAGCTGCCGACGCAACTGAAGAAGAGACAGCAAAAGCAAAGAAAGAGGTTAAAGAATCGCAGAAAGAGTTTACAAAACAGTTAGCTTCATATGCCGATGTTTATGTAAATGATGCTTTCGGTACAGCACACCGTGCACACGCTTCCACAGCTTTAATTGCAGACTATTTCGATAACGACCATAAGCTTTTCGGCTACCTGTTGCAAAATGAGATTACAGCAGTAGAAAAGGTGATGAAAGATACAGCTCGTCCGTTTACTGCTATCATGGGTGGTTCTAAAGTATCATCAAAGATTGATATCATCAAAAACTTGCTAGATAAGGTAGACAACCTAATTCTTGCTGGTGGAATGACCTACACATTTTCAAAAGCATTTGGCGGAAAAATTGGTATTTCTATTGTAGAAGACGATAAGTTAGATCTTGCAAGAGAACTGGTTGAGATGGCAAAAGCAAAAGGTGTAAACCTTGTTTTGGCTACAGATGCAAAAATTGCAGATTCTTTCTCAAACGATGCAAATACAAATTTTGCTCCCGTTAATGATATACCCGATGGATGGGAAGGCCTTGATATTGGTGAAGAGTCTGAAAAAGCTTTTGCTGAAGTTATTAAAAACTCAAAGACAATTCTGTGGAACGGTCCTGTTGGAGTATTCGAATTCGATAACTTTGCAAAAGGATCACTTGCAGTATCAGAAGCAATTGTAGCATCAACTAAAAATGGAGCTTTCTCACTAGTGGGAGGTGGAGACTCGGTTGCCTGTGTAAACAAATTTGGGCATGCCAACGAGGTATCATACGTGTCTACCGGAGGTGGAGCACTTCTTGAAATGATTGAAGGAAAAGTACTTCCAGGTATTAAAGCTATTAGAGGATACTAATAGTAGCTTTCATAGGAGTATATAAAATATTATAAAAGCTGCCTCAATATTCTTGATGCAGCTTTTTTTACATAAATATATTTACGTGATATTTGCCTGATTGAGCTAAAAATGAAGCATGTTTAAAAACTCCAGTTAGCACCAATACCAGCTACAATATTTTTACGTTCATACTGTTCATACATACCAATACCATTGTAGTTGGCCATTTTGGAATAATCGTCGAAATTTGTCCAAAGCACACCAACATTCAAATCGAGGTTATCTGTTGCGCTATATTTAAAACCACCACCCAACGAGTAGCTGCTTATCATAAAACCAGTATTACTGTTGTAGTTGTCCGTAACATCATAATTGGTGAACTGCACACCCGCACTAAGAGTCAATCTATTACAAAGTTCATATTCAGCCCCCAGCAAGTACTCCACTGTATTGCTGTTGATCTCATTCTCCAAACCATTGTAGTTGGCACTCTTATCTAAATAGTAGTGCATACCGGCAGAAAGTTTCAATGCACTTGTCAGGTCGTATGCAGCTCCTACTGTTAACAGTGATGGTTGATCCATCTTACTCTTCACTCCATCTTTAAAGCGACCAAGTGCATCTACATTGTCAAACTGTGAAGGGAAGGTTGATGTACTGTTTTCAACCTCAATATTTGAGCCAAATTCATATTTTACGGCCAAATTTAGTCTGTCCAATTTATAATCCAGACCAACTATTGGAGCAATTCCAAAGCCCGACTGTTCAGTTAACAGATCCATATTTTGTTCCTGTCCGCTAAGCGCATAATAAACCGATCCCTCATATTTAGCTTTCGCCATAAGTAGTCTCGCTCCGGCATAAGCAGAAAGATTGTCGGTTAATTTGTAAGTCCCACCAACTTGCCAACCAAACAAGAAGGTTTGTCCGGTGAAAGCAGAGTTTACAGTTGCATTTCCTGCAGCTCCAAGTGCCTGTTCATTTGCAACAGATTCGGGTGCACCATTCCCCATGTACATAGCTTTAACAGTGCCAAAAATCATCTGGCGAACCATTACATCAAACATAGGCAAACCGTTGGCATAATCCAGCTTACCGCCACCCCCTGGTACTCCAAAATGCGAGCTGATACTCCAGCGATCGGCCACATAAGCAAAATGAACAGAAGGAATTACCGGCGAAACAATCTTACCCTCATACAATCTGTTGTCCATCGCAGTTGTAGGAACATACGAGTTACTCTGAATTGTAGCAGTTATGTTACGGCTCTGAAATGCACTCTGATTATTCAGCCCAAGATGAAAACCCTTATTCATAAAGGCTACACCAGCAGGATTATAGTAAACCGCATCTAGTTCTAGTGATGCCATACGTGCAGGGTTTCGAAGAAAAGAGGCACTTTGGTTAGTATTTGTCACCAAACCACCCGCGTAGGCAGATGCAAAACTTGCAACCAATAAAATAGAGCACAACAAAATTTTTCTCATAAAAAATAGATGAATTGCGTTAATATTCATTAATAAAATATTGTTAATTGTTTTTCAGACACTATTCCAAAATACATCTCCTTAAAGGTCAGAAAAGTATATTGTGTAAAAAACATTATTATTTTTTTAACTTTGGAACTTCCAAAGGAACAATTTTCTTCTGAGATAGCCAAACATCGGAGCGTTAAAATAGAGTTGAAACATACATACATAGGTCGGAATATATATGTACCTAAACCTGTTTTTGCTCTTACCTTGCTCCTATAAACTCCTTTTACAAAAGAGAAAAGCAATGCCTGCGTAACAATAAGTACAGCTTAAATTAGTACTCAACTACTATGTATATTAGGAAGACAAAGGGTACCAAATAACGACAAGCTATACCTTAGCGTACCAAATTATTGCCAAATGACGACAATTCGACTGTTTTTTGTTTCTCCTTAAGTAAACATCGATCTTTGAGCATGTATAAGTTTTAACACATAAATATTTTAAAGCTATGGGTCGTTTAACAAAAGGAATTAATGGAGGCATCACCGGAAAAGTAGGAAGTGTAGTTGGTGCATATTGGAGAGATATATACTACATAAGAAGTTTACCCAGCAAAGTAAATAACCCCAGAACAGAAGGTCAGGTTAAACAGCGAAGCAAATTCTCTGTAACTATGGAGTTCTTGTCTGCTATCACCCCGTTTATAAGAATTGGATATAAAGAATATTCAACAGGCAGGCAAACTGCATTTAATGCAGCAACTTCATACAATATAAAAAATGCAACAATAGAAAGAAATGATAAATTTGAGTTGGATTTTTCAAAGGTTTTGGTATCTAGAGGTTCACTATGCACAGCTTTTGGTATAAAAGGTGAAATAATTAATGGCCAACTGCAATTTACCTGGGACGCAACTTTAAAAGAAAATGCACGGTCAAACGATATGGTAATGTTGCTTGCATACAACTCCACAAAGAAAGAAGCAATTTACAATTTTTGTGTGGCACAAAGATCTCACAGAACAGCACATATGCAATTGCCATCTACTTGGGCTGATGATGCTATTCATTCATATATATCATTCAGGTCTGCTGATGGTGAATTGGTATCTGAGAGTGTTTCAGTACAAGCATAATTCAGTAAAGATAGAGGGGTATATTGTTGAGGATACTTACGCTTCTTCATAATAAGTTATACTCCATTTGCTAATGGCTTGTAGAGCTACGCCAAAGGGATGGACAATGCCCGTGAGGAACTGGGAGATAATTTTAAACCAAATTTTAGTTATCTTTGCTGCCCTGGAACGCTATTGATTCTTGACTTAAGTAATTTTAAAATGTGTGGTTTTTTGAGAAGGAAATATCCAATTATCTAACCTGTTAATAAACCTTCTTTATGTGGATTATAAATACCGAACAATGCACGACGATATTATTAGCAGTTTTGGTCTCGTTCTCATGTAGTCGGATGAGAAACGATCACGAGGCTCTCCGCTTAGAACAGTGGGATTTGCTTTGCGATAGTGTCCCCGAGGCAATAAGCGACAGTTTGAATACGATGAACGTCCAGGAGTTATTGCCGGCTAATCGTGATCGGTATGTACTATTAAGAACCATAACAGATGATAAAATACACGTTCCAGTTACAACCGATTCACTGATTAATAGCGTGGAGAATTATTTCCGGCATCAAGAACAGGAGTCGTATAGTAATTCGGTCGATGATCGATTGAATACTCAAATTCAAGAGCTCGAACAGCGGTATGAACTCTCCAAATACGAAAATCGAACCTTGAAGGCAGATACTCGGTTTAACTTTATATTAACACTTTCCGCTTTTGGCATTCTTTTCACAATTATGCTATTCCTTTACTTTAGAAAACAAGGTGTTGTCGCACGGCTGAAACAAACAAAACTAACAGAGGAGAAAAGAGATCTTGAATGGGAAAAGCGGGAAGCCGAAGTTAAATCGAAGCTCTTGCAAGAGCGAGCGGAGTTACAGCGACTGTTGTTGTCTCGTTACGACTTATTCCTCCAATTTCATACTAATCAGCACCAAGAGTTCGTGAGGATGGGAGATAAGATACGATCTAAAGAGCCTGAATTAGGAGATGCCTACGACCAGATGTTGAAAACAGGTCAAAAACAGTTTACCAGCCTTGTGGGGGAACTTTTCACAGTAGATGAAATAGAAAGGCTATTCAATGTGGTGGTTGAGAAAAACACGTTTAACGAAAGCGACCGGCTCTTACTTTTCATGCTTTCAACCCAGTCCACCAATGAGCAGATTGCCGCCTTGCTTAACACGACAACCCATAACCTCAAAACGAGGAAGACCTATTTAAAAAATAAAATTATAAAAAAAGCTATAACTGATACTGAATTTGAAAGGCTGTTAAAACACTTTTAAATAGGATTTAAATATAAAAAACGTCTCATCTGATAAAATTCTTATAGAAGAAACAGGTTAGGATTATACGTGGGTTTTTTATTATTTATCACATATACAGGCGTCTAAAGATTTATAGAAGGTTAGATTCTTTAAAGCATATTGTTTTTATGGTTTTTTTGTATTTATTTTATCAACAGGAAAAAAGCTAATATTAACACAATCGAACATACTATGATTCAAAAAACATTCTTCTTGGTTACGTTGATACTTCAACTGGGAGCAAGCACGGTTTTTGCCGAAATACAAATGGACGAAGTATCGAATGAAAAAGAAAAAATCAAATTAAAGGAAAAAACACATTTGGTACGTTCTATTACTGCGGTTGAAGTGATTGCGTATAATGACTTTTCAACGATTGAACTATTCGTGAGTAATTTCAATGGTCCCGTAACCCTCTATATAATGGAGCATGAAATTTCTACAACAGTAGAGATCGAAGAAACGGGATACATTACTATGGACATACTTTTATATTAAATGGCTATTGCCAAAGTGATAGCCATTTACTTCTTTTTATGAATCCGTAAA
>CAYLKV010000008.1:0-6089 GCA_964384545.1 uncultured Proteiniphilum sp. | reverse complement strand
CTTGAAAAATATCAAGATTATTATAAAGCACTTCATAATCATAAAAGAAAGCAAGCGGATCCGGTTAAGATATTGGATTCTATTTCTAATTTACATGGAGCCTTTTCGCTTGATCACCTGACGCCGAGATATGATTTAAAAGAACTGGACTCAGCCTATTTATGCAACAATATAGAATGGTCTTTTAAAGTTTGGGAGGAACAACCATGGGGTAAAAGCGTCTCCTTCGAGGATTTTTGCGAATATATCTTGCCCTATCGTGTAGGAAATGAAAAACCGTCGGATTGGAAGCCAATTTTTTATGAAAAATATAACCATCACCTGACACCCTTGTTGGATTCCACTTATTCAGACAGGGACGATCCGGTGGTGGCGGTAAGGCTATTAATGGATTCTATTGCCAATCATGACAGTATCTTCTTTACAATGACGGCGCCTCCCGGCTATCCACATGTTGGGGCAGGTACTGCCATCTATCAAAGCGGAAGTTGCCGTGAGTTCACCGACTTCGCCATCTATGTGTGCCGGGCATTGGGGATTCCTTGTCATATCGATTTCATGATCGCGAGAGGAGATAACAATGCTGATCATTTCTGGATATCCTACCATGACAAGTCGGGTGAATTACATGTGCAGGATTACCCGGGTCACCTGAGAATTGCACGACTAGATGGCTTGCGATTTGATGCTAAAGTAAAGGTGTATCGTCAAACATTTAGTCTTGACCATGAACTCAGAAATATAATAATGAAACTCGACGGCTCCGCACCCTATTTTTTTGAAAGGCCACTATTCAAAGATGTTACCATATTCACTGCCGGGCACTATATCCAAGAATTAAGAATACCAGCGTCAAAAATATACAAGAAGAAGACCAATGGAAAAATAGCCTATCTATGTTTGAGCCGGCAAATGGATTGGATTCCCGTTGCAAGCACCACGTTTGATAGAGATAAACTGTCTTTTAACAACGTGCAAAAAGGGAGTGTTATGCGTGTCGCCACGTGGGAGAACAATCGATTGGTGTTCCAGACCGATCCGTTTTCAATTCATCATTTGTCCAATGAAATTACTTTTTTCCACCCTTCCGACACCCCGCAGGAGGTAGTATTATACGCGAAGTTTAAGTTGGACGAAGAGAATTTATTTCGAGACCGGATGATCGGAGGGGTGATTGAAGCGAGTAATCACCCTAGTTTCAGGGAAAAAGATACCTTACATGTAGTGAACGAGATGCCTGGAAGACTTAATACGAGTGTCGCCATAAATACGGACAAAGCATACAGGTACTTGAGATATTATGGGCATGAAGGTTCTCACTGTAACCTATCGGAATTGGCATTTTATGAAAATGCAGACGATACGGCAAATATTAAAGGAAAAGTCATAGGCACCCCGGGAGATTCAGAAGGATACGGCACCCATGAATACCCGAATGTATTTGACGGGAAAACTTGGACCTCATTTGACTACAAGGACGCATCCGGAGGCTGGGTGGGATTAGAATTGGGAAAACCGACAAAAGTCAGCCGAATAACCTACTCTCCCCGCAATAGGGATAATTATATCCGGCCGGGCGATACCTTCGAACTTTTCTATTGCGATGATGAATGGAAATCCTTAGGAACAATAAAAGATGGCAATGCTGATTCCCTTTTATTCAAAAATGTTCCGCACGGAGCCCTCCTTTATCTCAGAAACCATACAAGGGGAGTGCAGGAACGGGCTTTCATATATGAAGATGGGGAGCAAAAATGGAAGTAATGATAAATAAAATGGAATATAAAAAGGAAGGAAATTTTCTCCTTGAGCTAAATGAGAATGATTTTTCGTCCTAATTTTTTTGGTTTAAAATAAAGAAAGGAGGTATAGCAAAGAGAACTATTAGAATTTAACCTACATGTTTTTTTTATGACTGTTGAAATGATAGACACAGTTCAAAAAGAATCAAATAATTATTAATTTAAAACTTATTTTTTTATGAAAAAGAAAATGCTTGGGGGGTTTTGTGGTCTTGTTTATAACAACTATTGCTGCATTTAATGTAAACTTAAATATACAAAAAAACCAATCATCTTATTTAAGTTTAGCTAACGTGGAAGCTTTGGCTCAAGAACCCTCGGCTGAAAAAAAATATAGATATCAGTCTTGGGACAGTGACATATGTTATGTTTATGTGGGAGGGGCTTATGCTAAAGGCAAAAAAATAACCTGTTGGGATGGATCTGATCATCCTATATGTGTAGATTGTTCATTATAACTAAATTTTAGGGGAGGTCTAAATTTAACCTCCTCTAAATCATATATTATATCATCATGAAAAAATTATCTGTCATTTCAATTTCTATAGTCCTATTTTTCTGTGGATGTAATGAAAAACAAATCAAGAATCTTACTGGCGCTCATACCAGTATAGAAATAGACAATCCTGTTAGTCTTTCAATTGAAGACTTCGTCATTGATATCGATACAATTCGATTGGAAACATCCGATGAGTCAATTATTACAAGCATATTGAATATGCATATAATGAATAACCGGTTCTATATCCTTACTAATAATTTTTCATCTGTATATATTTTTGATTTCAATGGAAAATTTATTTCTAAGATCAGTGATAGAGGGGATGGTCCTAACGAATATATAAGAATAACAAGTTTCGAAGTTGACAAAATAAATAGAAATATAATTATTTCAGATAATTTTTCTCGTCGTATTTTTATTTATGATCAGGATGGAAGCCAGATTGAGACAATACCGCTTGATTTTCAGCCCATTGTTATTCTTCCACATCCAAATGGTTTTCTAAATATTTATTCTGGACCTAGAGATATTTATAATATTCCGGAAATGGAAAATTACAATGTGCATTTTTTGAATTCGAGAGGTAAATTTATATCATCGGCCATTGAAGTAACAACACCCAAAAGAATTGATATAGGCTCCGCATTCATGGCAGATTGTTTAGCTAATGGGGATATTCTATTTCAACCAGTACTGAGCGAAATTATTTATAAAATTGAAGGTGAGAATATAATCCCCTTATATAGCTTTTCAAATTTATCTCGGTTCAAATTTTTAACACTAAAAGAAAAAATGAATTTTCAATATGTTTTCGCAAAAGAAAATAGTCTGGAAGAAAAAGAAGAACAAGGTTATTTATTGACTTGGGGAGGAGTGCGAGATCTGGATAGTTCTGTTTTCTTCTCTTTTAGCGGTTGGAAAAAAAGATACTATTTATACTATAGTAAATCGCTAAATAAGGCATTGTTAATTGACCCTGAAGAAATGAGAGGGAATAAAGCTCTTACAGATATTTATTTAAATTATCCTAAAGCTGTAGATGGTAATAAATTTTACATATCTCCAGATCCAGGACTTATCGATATTGTAAAGAATAAACTTCCAGAAGGAATAATAAAGATGTTCTTTGAGAAAACTGATTTTGATTCCAATCCGATATTAATATCTTTCTCAATAAAATTTCCGGGAGAATGAAAATCATAATATTGTTAAATATGTGAAGGATTATATTCTATCCTGAATTTTAAATAAACAAGAGATGTATAAATTGAATCTTGTGTTAATACCCCTTGTCGTTTTTCTTATTGTATTGGGTTGCAAAGAAAGGGTTTCAGATATATTTCATATTAACAACGAAATACGACCGCCTGCATATCCTTTAATCATGATAGATCCCGATATGAATGCATGGTCAATGACCGACACTCTTTATAATGATTATGTAAGACACTGGTCAGGTAGGAAGTTGCCGTTGGTTGGCGCATTGCGGGTCGATGGGGGAATATATCGTTTTATGGGAACTCCCGACATTGCAATGAAACCGCTTGCGACCATTTCAAAAGATGGCGAATGGGAAGGAAGATATACTTTCATTCAGCCTGAAGAAAAGTGGTTTGAGCCGAATTTTGATGATTCAAACTGGCAGAAAGGAAAAGCGGCATTCGGAACCAGAGGCGAGTTTAATGTCCAAACAATTTGGCCCACTTCCGATATCTGGGTACGGAGGAAAATAACTTTAAGAGACAGCATTCCGGCGAGAGACACCCTTCTATTGAAATATTCACACGATGATATATTCGAATTACACGTCAATGGCATTCAATTAATAAAAACAGATTACGAGTGGCACAAGGACGTGGAAGTTGTTATACCCGATAGCATCAGAACTACGTTTTCTAATGGGAATATAACGATAGCCGCACATTGCAGGAACATGGATGGTGGCGGTCTCGTGGATTTTGGCATTTACACGAAAAAAGCCGTGTCCTCTTTAGGGAGAACAGCGCTTCAAAAATCCGTGGATGTTCAGGCAACCCGGACTATTTACACTTTCGAGTGCGGGGATGTTGAGTTAAGGCTTAATTTTATTTCTCCGTTCATTGCAACAGACTTGGATCTACTATCTTCTCCTATCAACTATATATCTTACGAGATCCGCTCGCTTGATGGGAAACCTCATGATATTCAAATCTATTTTGAAGCTTCTCCTTATTGGGCTTCAAATGAAGATAAACGAATGAACAAACCCGAGTATAGTGAAACACGCGACCTCGTTTTGGTTAAGACGGGTAATATTGAACAAAAACTGCTGGACCGGCATGCGGCGGGATGGGGATATTTCTGTATAGGGGGAGAAAAAAATAAATCTACCGTATCCTCTGGCTATGCCGTGGATTTACAGGAAGAGTTTGCTTTAAATGGCAGGTTCATTTGTGATACAACCACCAGTCGGAACTCGAATATTGCAATATCACAGCACTTGGGAATGGCTGCCCGGACATCCGGGCATATCGTGGTAGGGTTCGATGATATTTATTCTATCTCGTATTTCGGGGATAATTTACGACCATACTGGAACCGCGACAATAATAAAACAATCGAGCAAGAATTTGTGGGTGCTCACCGGAATTACAGGGATATTACGACACAATGCCAAGTTTTGGATCTTGAGATAATGTCTCAAGCGAGAAACGTTGGAGGGAAAGAGTATGCGGAGCTTTGTGCTCTTGCCTACCGGCAAACGATTGCCGCGAACAAGCTTGTCCGTGGAAATAATAAAGAACTCCTGTATTTTAACAGGGAACTTGGCACCATTGATGTTTTCGCGCCCTCGGCACCCTTGTTTCTATATTTTAACCCGGAATTAGTAAAGGCATTCATGAATCCTTTATTCGAGTATAGCGAGAGTGGCAAATGGCCAAAAGCTTATCCTGCCCATGATTTAGGTATTTACCCGGTTGTCAGTCATCAAGATTTCTTCGATTTGCCGGTGGAGGCGGCAGGGAACATGTTGATTCTAACCGCGGCCGTTACTGCCGCCGAGGGCAACGGCCAGTATGCTGCAAAACATTGGGAAATACTTACAAGGTGGAATAATTATTTGGTTCAAAATGGGATAGACTCAAAAGATCAGCCATCCACAGATACTTTTACAAAATTGATTCCCCATAATACAAATCTGTCAATAAAAGCAGTTATGGGAATAGCATCCTATGCTTATATGGCTAAAAGGCTTGATAAGAGCGAGGTGTCTGAAAAGTATTTTACCAAAGCCAGGGAGATGGCCGACGAATGGGAACAAATGTCTTATGCCGGGGATCATTACCGGATCGCGTTTGGCGCGCCGGATTCTACCTGGAGCCAGAAATACAATTTAGTCTGGGACAAAGTATTGGATCTCGGCATCTTTCCGGATTCGATATATAGAAAAGAACTTGCCTACTATAAAACAAAACAGAATAAATACGGATTGCCTTTGGATAGCCGTGATCAATTCGCCAAAGCGGACTGGATATCCTGGATAGCTGCCATGTCAGGGGACAAGGAAGAATTTCGGGAATTTATACATCCGTTGCATCGGTTTATGAATGAGACCACAGATCGTGTTCCTATGAGCGATTTCATAAACACGGATACCACGACCCACCGGGGATTCAGAGCACGTTCCGTGGTTGGCGCGTATTACATGAAACTTTTAGAAGAGAAACTAAATGCAAGGAACAATGAAAATAAGAAGTAGCACGGTTTATAGAGTTTGTGTCCTATTTTTACTGGTAACAAGTGGT
>CAYLKV010000007.1:0-84839 GCA_964384545.1 uncultured Proteiniphilum sp. | reverse complement strand
CTATTAATTCAATATTGCCAACTTCTTTGCTTAACAAATCGTATTGTTCGTGACTTGAGAGTGCGCGTTCTTGCATCTCCTGTAGTAGAAACCATTTACGGTAATAGTTATTGACCACTGGCATAGTTTCGGAACTACTTTCATCCGAATAACTATATAAATGATTTTTACAATTCTCGATTTGCTGGGCTAGCATTATATTTTTTTGAGCCAATTGATTCCGAATAGACGTTTGAGAATATGAATCGCTAGGAAATAAATTTGACTTGATATCGATATACTCCGCTAGATAATGAAAGCCACGTGCCAATTGCTCTTTTAATAGCCTATATGGTCTTTTACGCAGTAGAAGGATGGATACCGCAGAGTATGCAAACGCACCAATTGAATAAAGTATGGGTTGATGGTGCCAAACATCTGTTGTGCTGGCACCTAACATGGTGTATACGAATATTAGTAGAGCGCCAAATGTAACACCCTGCATTCTTTGGTTTAATCCACCAATTAAGGTTAGTATGAAAGCAGAAATAACAATTAAAATAGCAAAGAATATGGTATAAGAATATGAAAGTTCAACCAGACTACTTACTATCAGGTAAATAAAGAGAGAGATTGAGGCGGATTTGGTTCTACCTCGAGGGTGAACATCTGTTTCACCTAAAGCCATTGCTACCACCCCTAAGGCCATAGTGGCACCAATAAATGGGTTGTTAAAAAGGAGCAATGATGGTATCAATAAAAAAGCAATAGATATTGTAACTTTTAATGCCGAAAGGTGATAGGGACTTTTCCAAAACACCTCAATCCAAACATCAAAAATATTACTTTTAAATTTAATTATCCTCTCATTCATTATCTTATAGAATTATAGAGTAACGTCGATTCTAACTTTACCTAATAATGCATCGGGATGATTACGATATGTAAAACGGTGCACATATTCTACTCTAAGTAGACCCAATATGTTGGTTATACCAATAGTTCCTTCTGCATATGGTTTAGAGCCATATTGGAAAGAAGCTGCTGGAAAGTTATATAAATTCATGGGTTGTGAAATCATCTCATCTGAATTTACAAATCCACGTTGATTATCTGAAGACAGTCTACCGTACGAGGCTCTAACTGAAAGCAACTCTCTAATTTGCAACTTATTTATGATTGGTATTTTAGCTAATAACAAATCGTCACCTACAAAGGTTGTACGTAAGGCAACCTGCTCATCGGCAACAAACTCTAGTGCACGATTAAGAAAGAATGCATTGTTTTCGATATGATGCCTATAACGCTGATTAGGATATACTAGTAATGGAAAAGGTACAACATTCCATACCTTCATTGCTTCACCAACTACATCTAAACGGCCTGTATTGCCTAATAGGAAACGTTTTTGTGCTGATATCTCGGTGCGCTGATAAGGTGTTTCTGAACCAAGCAATTCGGCTACCCCTAGTGAGTGTGATAAGAAGAAAACGGGACTAGTTGTTTCTATTGGAATTCTTTTTCGTTTCTTTTGTATGTATGCCTCTCTTGCAGAATAACGAAATTGTAATCCTACTTCTGTTGTATGTAGAGAATTATCTAACCAAAGCAAGTTTCCTGAAGTGTTTTTAAATTCCAATTCACCTTGCGGAACCATTCGAGACTTCCTTACCCAAGCAGTATAAGCCAATCCATTCTGATGCTCTCTATCCCAATTAACCTCTGCAAAGTTTCTGTAGGTTGCTTCATTGTCTGACCTACGATATGTGATCAACAACAAATTATTGGGCGACCTGAGATGCATCTCTCCAGGGGAAAATATATCATTCTCGTAAATTAAGTTGATATTATTCTTAGGGAACTCTTCGTCGTGATAAGCTTTATTCTCAAACGAGTAGGTTAATTCTCCTCTATATTTGAATTTCTGGTCGCCAAACCCATATGCTCCATATCCTTTTATGAATAAATTGGGACTTAATCTGGAGTTAGAAGCAAAACCGGCTCTTAGCCTTAGTCCTTCAATTGGGTTGAATGTTGGAAACGTTTGAATCCTGCCTAAATCAAATTTATTGGTTTCGGGGTTACCAAGTGCAATCCAATCATCTTTTACAAAATTAGTAGCTTTAATTATAAATGAATTAAAACCACCTGAGTTGCCAGTAAGACTATCTTGAATTTCTCTCGACCTTTGCTCGAAATTATCGATAATAAGAGCAATTAAAAATTCATCATTATGCTGATTATCAACATCAATATATTGCATCTCATATCCTGTATGTGCAATAACAAGTTGAATATTATTTAAAGAATCAGGAGCCACAAAAGTGAATTCTCCAATATTGTTAGCTACAGTACCATATCGAGTGTTTTGAATATAAACAGCACTATATGCAATTGGCGTGTGGTACTTAGCATCAACCACCCTCCCCTTATATAATTTCTCTTGCCCATATATAAATGAGCAAGAGATAAATATAAAAGTAATTAATAATAATTTTCTCATATATTGATATTAATCAGCTAAATAGATACCTGAACCTAAAGCTTACGATAACGTACTCGTTTAGGTTCAACATTACCCATACGCATTTTTTTGTTTTCTTCATACTCACTATATGAACCTTCAAAAAAGAACACTTCTGAGTTCCCTTCAAAAGCAAGGATATGAGTACAAATACGATCTAGGAACCACCTGTCGTGTGATATAACTACAGCACATCCGGCAAAACCCTCCAAGCCCTCTTCAAGTGCACGAAGTGTATTAACATCAATATCATTGGTCGGCTCATCGAGAAGTAGAACATTAGCTCCAGCTTTTAATGTAAGAGCAAGATGAAGACGATTACGTTCACCACCTGATAATACACCACATAATTTTTCCTGATCAGCTCCTGAGAAGTTAAAACGTGCCAAATATGCACGTGCGTTAATATCTTTTCCTCCTACTTTAACAAATTCCAATCCTCCCGATACAACCTGAAAAACTGTTTTATTAGGATCAATAGATTCATGTTGCTGATCAACATATGCTGTTACAACAGTCTCACCTACCTCGAACTTCCCTCCATCCGGTTTCTCTAGTCCTTCTATCATTCTAAAAAGAGTGGTCTTACCTGCACCATTTGGTCCAATTACACCAACTATTCCATTAGGAGGAAGCATAAAATTAAGATTATCAAACAATAGCTTATCTCCAAAAGCTTTGGCTACGTTATGAGCTTCAATGACTTTATTACCTAGGCGAGGACCATTTGGAATGAAAATCTCAAGTTTCTCTTCTCTCTCTTTTTGATCTTGATTTAAAAGCTGTTCATATGTATTCAAACGAGCTTTACCTTTTGCTTGACGAGCTTTTGGAGCCATGTTAATCCAGTCAAGCTCCCTTTCAAGGGTCTTACGTCTTTTGCTTGCCTGCTTCTCCTCCTGTTGCATCCTCTTTGTTTTCTGCTCTAGCCATGAGGTGTAATTGCCTTTCCATGGAATACCTTCCCCACGGTCTAGTTCAAGAATCCACCCAGCCACATGATCAAGGAAGTAACGGTCGTGAGTTATACAAATAACTGTTCCTTGATACTGTTGCAAGTGCTGTTCCAACCAGTCTATAGACTCTGCATCAAGGTGGTTGGTAGGCTCATCCAGTAATAAAACATCTGGTTCCTGTAGAAGAAGTCTGCAAAGTGCAACTCTGCGTCTTTCACCTCCAGACAACTCAACTATTGGTTGATCTTCTGGCGGACAGCGTAATGCATCCATTGCCCTCTCAAGTCTATTATCAATACTCCATGCATCTACTGCATCAAGTTTATCTTGAAGTTCTGCCTGTCGAGCAAATAATGAGTTCATCTTATCTTCATTCTCATAATACTCAGGCAACCCAAATCGCAGGTTAATATCTTCATATTCAGCAAGCATATCCATTATTGGCTGAACTCCTTCTCTTACTATATCAATTACAGTTTTTGTCTCATCAAGTTTTGGATCCTGCTCAAGATAACCTACAGAAAAACTTTTATCTGAAACAACATCTCCTTGAAACTCCTTTTCAATTCCTGCAATTATCTTTAATAGAGTAGATTTACCGGAACCGTTAAGACCTATTATACCTATTTTGGCACCATAGAAAAAGGAGAGGTATATATCTTTTAGAACCTGTTTATGAGGTGGATACATTTTGCTGACCCCCACCATCGAAAAAATAATCTTTTTATCGTCGGACATAAAATTTTTATAAAATAATTTCTATTTATTATTGGAGTACAAAGATAATAAAATGATTTAAAAGATTTATTGTAAACTTTTCTGACATAAACCTAAACATACTTTCTAAAAGTATGAATGAAAAAATATTTTTTTAACGAATCACAAAATCACTTACACAAACATAGTTACGCACATTATTTACAGTTTTTTGCATAAAAATATTTTATTGAATAGAAAAGATTATGTATTTTTGTATTCCTAATGATAAGATAGTTTTTAGGCAATAAAAGATAACACTTTTAACAAATAAAATTCAATAAATTATGATTAAAGTAGGTATTAATGGTTTCGGCCGCATCGGACGTTTGGTTTTCCGTGCTGCACAACTTAGAAATGATATCCAGGTAGTGGGTATTAACGATTTATTAGATGTTGATTACATCGCATATATGTTAAAGTATGACACTATCCATGGTAAATTCGACGGAACAGTTGAAGTAAATGATGGAAAGCTTATCGTAAATGGAAACGAAATCCGTGTATCTTCAGAAAGAAACCCAGCCGATCTTAAGTGGGATGCAATTGGAGCTGAGTATGTAGTTGAATCAACAGGTCTTTTCCTTTCAAAAGATAAAGCTCAGGCTCATATCGAAGCAGGTGCAAAATATGTTGTAATGTCAGGTCCTTCTAAAGACGACACTCGCATGTTTGTTGTAGGCGTAAACCACAATACTTACAAAAAAGGTGAGCAATTTGTTTCAAACGCTTCATGTACAACTAATTGTCTTGCTCCTATTGCTAAAGTTTTGAACGACAAATTTGGTATCGTAGAAGCATTAATGACTACAGTTCACTCAACAACTGCTACTCAAAAAACAGTTGACGGTCCTTCTTCAAAAGACTGGAGAGGTGGACGTGCTGCTTCAGGTAACATTATTCCTTCTTCTACAGGTGCTGCAAAAGCAGTAGGTAAAGTAATTCCAGAACTTAACGGTAAATTAACTGGTATGTCATTACGTGTTCCTACTCTTAACGTTTCTGTTGTTGACTTAACAGCTCGTTTAGAAAAAGAAACTACTTACGAAGAAATTTGCGCTGCAATGAAAGAAGCTTCAGAAGGCGAATTAAAAGGTGTTCTTGGATATACTAATGAAGCAGTTGTTTCAAGCGATTTCATCGGTAACCCACACACTTCTATCTTTGATGAAACTGGTGGTATCCAATTAAGTCCTAATTTTGTTAAAGTACTTTCTTGGTACGATAATGAATGGGCTTTCTCAGTTAAATTGCTCGATTTAATCGCTCACATGAATTCAGTGAACGCTTAATTATATTTTATCTGAATAAAACTGTAACTAGTTTATACTGATATATTTTATTATCCGATAGTGAGTATAATTCTTACTATCGGATTTTTTTATACTTGAAAAAATTACACACAAAAAAAGCTGAACAGAAGATGTTCAGCTTTTTTCTGTCTTTAGAAAAACAGATTTCTATGCCGGATGTATTGATTCTGTAGGACACACATCTGCGCAAGCGCCACAATCAGTGCACATATCTGCATCGATTGAATAAATGTCACCTTCAGAAATTGCTTCAACAGGACATTCGTCGATGCAAGTACCACAGGCAATACAACTGTCGTCAATTACGTAAGCCATACTAAAATAATTTAAAGTTGTTTTTTAAAATAATTTTATATCCTACAAAGGTACATTTTTTATTTAATTGCAGAAAATGTTTATGTTATTAATTCATATCATACTATAATTTTTGATTTATAATAAAATTTATCAAATACATTACAATAAAACTACATTTTTTCACAATAAATATTCAATAATATCGTTTATTGGTAATGAGATACAAGAGTAACTACATACTGATTTTTCTAATCTTGTGCACAACAAACATGTTTGGTCAGCACCGTAAATTACAGAATCAGCCATACGCCGACCAACGACAGTTTCATATTGGATTTACTCTTGGACTACATACTCAAGATCTAATTATCACACAATCAGGATATAATAACAACAATGAGGTATGGTTTTCAGAAATACCCAATTATTCACCAGGATTTGCAGTCGGCATAATTGGTGATGTTTATCTATACCGATTCATAAATTTAAGAACCTCTCCTTCAATTTTACTTGGGGATAAGAATTTTGTCTTTAAAGAACAAACCACAGGAGAAGAGTATAAAACTGTAATTCGTAATAACTACTTTTTACTACCTCTACATCTTAAAATATCATCTCAAAGAACAAATAACTACCGTCCATATATTCTATTTGGAGGATATGGTTGTTTGGAATTAGCATCTAAAAAAGGAATGGCTGTTCGTTTAAAACCCTACGATTTTGGTCTTGATTTAGGTATAGGATGCGATTTGTATTTTTCAATGTTTAAACTTGCACCCGAACTTAAGTTTAGCTTTGGACTGATTAATAATCTCGATAATGAAAGAAATGATTTAAAGGACGAAAGTCTCTATAAATATACAAAATCAATAGCAAAAACTTCACAAAGAATGATTACATTAAGCTTTAACTTTGAATAGTGAATTAAAACGCTTTTTTCCTAAATAGTAATCTATTAGAATGCTCCTTTTGTATATTGTAGAGATATCAGTTATTTTGATTTTACTTAAATTATCTAGTCTTATTGCAGTATAGGATTTCCGCAACTTAATAAAATCTTTATATGCATCAAAAACCGCTTTAGCGCTTTTGAACTTTGCTCCAATCAATAAATGAGCAAATGCTATGATATCAAAAATAACACGCATTATGAAAGTGCTACTAAATGATTCTTGTGATACATTTTTATATAGCATTAATAGATTATTTCTGAAATTAAGATACAACTTCTTCGGGTTATCTTTACTTAATGAGGCTCCACCTACATGATAGACAACAGAGGAAGGAATACAGACTACCCTTCTACCTCTTGAGTTTAGTCTCCAGCATAAATCAATCTCCTCCATATGGGCGAAGAATCTACCATCTAAACCGCCTACATCTTTATACTCATTAAGCCTAATGAACATGCATGCACCTGTTGCCCAAAATATATCGATTTCATTATTATACTGATTTTCATCTATTTCTACAGTATTAAGAATACGACCTCTACAAAAAGGATAACCATATCTATCTATAAACCCACCGGCTGCTCCTGCATACTCAAATTTTTCTTTTTCGTTGTATGACATTATTTTAGGCTGTACAGCTGCAACATCCGGGTTGTTGTCCATAAATGAAATCAAATTATCTATCCATCCCGGAGTAGTCTCAACATCTGAATTTAACAACACCACATATTCAGAATCAATTTGATTCAAAGCTTTATTATAACCCTCGGCAAAACCGAAGTTCTCTTTCAAAATTATAATTGGCAACTCAGGATATTTATTTTGAAGAAAGTCAATTGAATCGTCTGTTGAACCATTATCGGCAATAATTACACTGCAATCTTCGCTTTGAGTATGTGCAACTACAGATGGAAGGAATTGTTCCAACAATTTTTTACCATTCCAGTTCAATATTACAACAGCTGTTCTGATTTTAATCTTAGTGGTCATTGAGTTGAGTTGGTTTCTTAAATTTCCATCTATTATGCGACCATAGATAGAGTGCAGGATCACGCATAACGGTTTCTTCCAATTTTCTGATATAACGCTCCATTATTAAATTTTCCGGTTCATCAGTTGCATCTGGAGAAATTACAAATATCTTAGCAGAATAATAACCTCTTTTTTCTTTCTTAATATCTAGATATACAATAGAACTACCAATGTGTTTGGCAATACGCTCCATACCATTCTGAACGTTAGTGTCCTGGTTTAAAAACTTTGTCCAATATTGGTTCACATTTTTAGGCGGTCTTTGATCTGATAGAAATCCAACAAGCATTGTTTGTCGGTCCTGTTTAAACTTAACCAATCTACGAAATGCACTTAGTTTTTCAATTGGTACGGCTCCAAAACCACTTCGCATTTTCAAGAATAACTTATCAAATGCTTTTGAATGCAGCTCTTTATATAGAAAGCCAAGTTTAACATTAGGCTCCATATGAAGTATAATAGAAGAAACCCACTCCCAATTTGCATAGTGACCGAGACCAAGTATACATGAATTTCCTGAAACAGTTAATCTATCTATAATTTCAGGATTAACAAACTTCATCCTTCTTTTTATCTCTTCTTCAGATATATTTAATAGCTTAATCGATTCAAAATAGCAATCGCACAAATGATGATAAAATGCTTTTTCAATTTCGATTATTCTCTTTTCGGACTTGTCGAAAAAAGAATTTTTGAGATTCTTTCTTACAATTTTTCTGCGATACCTTACTATATAATATATAATAAAATAAAGTATGTCGGATAAGACATATAATATAGAAAAAGGCAACAATGCAATCAGATATGTCACACCGTATAGAAGTGTGTATCCTAAATTCTGTTTATTACTATCCTCGTCGTCCATTAAAATAAAGCTTTCATTGCCATTTCTTCTTCATCGTATTCACCAACTTCAACTTCAATCACTTTATTTATAAATTCAGGATTGTAATCGGCATACAATTTTACATAATTTTCGGTAAAACCGTGCATTCTTTTACCTCTCAGTGTATGTTCGAATAATACATTTTTTCTTTTTCCCTGCTGGGCTTTTATAAATGTCAGATGTTTTTCTTCAGACAAATCAAGTAATGCTTTACTACGAGCATGTTTTGTTTTTGGATCAACTGCAAAATCTATCTGTAAAGCTTGAGTACCGGGTCGTTCTGAATAGGTAAAAACATGAAGTTGTGAAAAATCTATCGACTCAATAAACTGTCTACCCTCTTCAAAATATGTATCAGTTTCACCTCTCACACCCACAATAACATCAACTCCAATAAATGCTTCGGGCAAAATAGATTTAATTTTCTCCACTTTATGACGAAATAGAGCTGTATCATACTTACGTTTCATAAGTCTTAGTACAGTATCACTCCCCGATTGTAATGGCATATGAAAATGGGGTGCAAATCGTTTAGAATTAGCTACAAAGTCAATAATTTCATCTGTTAGCAGGTTTGGTTCAATCGATGAAATTCTATATCTTTCTATTCCTTCAACACTATCTAGAGATTTTAGAAGATCTATAAAATTCTCCTTTGTCGTATGCCCAAAATCTCCTATATTAACACCTGTAAGAACAATCTCTTTACCACCTTCCATTACAACCTGTTCAGCTTGCTTCACAAGATCTGAAATTGAGCCGTTACGACTTCTACCTCTTGCAAATGGGATTGTGCAGAAAGAGCAAAAATAGTCGCAACCATCCTGAACTTTAAGAAAATATCTTGTTCGGTCATCTGCAGAAACAGAAGGGACAAAAGATCTTATCCTATGAGTCTTTGAAGTTACAATCTCACTTTTTTCTTTTTTATGCAGATCGTCTAAATACTTAACAACATCAAGCTTCTGTTCTGCACCAAGAACTAAGTCCACACCCTCAATCTGAGCAACATCTTCAGGTTTTAATTGAGCATAACAACCTGTTACTACAACAAATGCAGCAGGGTGTTCCTGAATTGCTTTTCTAATTGCCTGCCTACCCTTTTTATCTGCCAGCTCGGTTACCGAACAGGTGTTGATAACACAAATGTCAGCTTGTTGTCCTTTTCTAACTCTTCTTATTCCAGCATTAAAAAGCTGTCTCCCAATTGCTGAAGTTTCTGCAAAATTTAATTTACACCCAAGTGTATAATATGCCGCTGTTTTATTTTGAAATATTGACTGATCAATCATTTTATATTAATTATCATTGATGAATCTGACCACAAACATTAAAATGGCTGTAGTTTCTATCTACTATCAGATTTCATATTTGCAAAATTACAATAATAGTCTCAATTTATTGCCATATTTACTTTGATATTAGATTTTTTGCCACTAATTTTACACAATATTATCAAAAGTGTGCAATAAACAGCAAATTAAATATATGATTAAACAGAATCTGATTGAAATTTATGAGAATAGTTTCAAAAATAATTGGGATCTACCTGCTTTAACCGACTATAACATAGACAGTTCTTATAAATACGGTGAACTTGCCAGAGAAATTGCAAATCTACATATACTGTTTTCTGAATTAAATATTGAAAGAGGAGATAAAATAGCACTCATTGGAAAGAATCATTCGTCCTGGTCAATAATATTTATGGCAACAATTACATATGGTGCAGTAATTGTTCCAATTCTACATGAGTTCAATAGCGAAAGCATGGAGAATTTAATAGATCATTCCGATTCAAAACTTCTATTTGTCAATAGACCAATTTGGGATATATTAAACAGAGATAATATTAAAATCCCTGTATTCGATCTGCTTACATTTAAACCGATAGAAAGCAATAAAAGTGAATTGGCTCAATTAACAAACTCATTAGACTCTTTATTTGGTAAAAAATATCCTAACGGATTCTCCAAAGATGATATCAAATACTCTAAAGTAGATAATAGTGAAGTAGTTTGTATTAACTACACCTCCGGTACAACAGGTTTTAGCAAGGGTGTAATGATTACAGCTAATAACTTCGCTGGTAATATCACATATGCAGACAGACTTAACCTGCTATTCAGGGGTGACAAAATATTAGCATTTCTGCCAATGGCACATGTTTATGGTTGTGCATTCGATTTCTTGTATTCACTTTCTGCAGGAGTACACGTTACGTTACTTGGAGTTACACCAACACCTCAAAATCTTATTAATGCATTTAAAGATGTAAAACCAAATATTATTATCACTGTACCACTAATATTTGAGAAAATCTACAAGAAAAAGATATTGCCAATTATAAATAAGCCTGCAATGAAGTTTTTACTTAAAATTGGAGGTGTAAATAAGCTTTTACTTAACAAAATAAAGAATAGTCTTATTGCTTCATTGGGAGGTAACTTCAGAGAAGTAATTATTGGAGGGGCAGCTCTAAATGCTGAGGTAGAAGCATTCTTTCATAAAATAAAATTCCCTTTTACTGTTGGATATGGTATGACCGAATGTGCTCCGCTTATTGCATATGACAATAATCGCAATTTTGTTCCAACATCATGTGGATCAGTACTCGAAGATATCATGGAGGCAAGAATAGCTTCTCCTGATCCTGAAAATATAGCAGGAGAAATTCAGGTTAGAGGAGAAAATGTGATGAAAGGCTATTACAAAAACATTGAATCAACAGAGGAAGCCTTTACTGAAGATGGATGGCTTAAAACTGGCGATTTAGGCATAATGAGAGGAAAACGACTATTTATAAAAGGTCGCTTAAAAACAATGCTCCTATCAGCAAATGGTCAAAATATCTATCCAGAAGAGATTGAATCTAAACTAAATAATATGCCATATATTTTAGAATGTGTGGTTGTACTTCGTAATTTTAAACTTGTAGCGCTTGTTTACCCCGACAGAGAGGCAATGCTTTCTAACAACATCAACACAGACCAGTTGGAAGAAATAATGGAAACAAACAGGGTTAATATAAACAAAACTGTTGCTAAGTATGAGAAAATAAGCACAATAGAGATTGTACCGAATGAGTTTGAAAAGACACCTAAAAAAAGTATAAAAAGGTTCCTTTACCAATAAATCTACAATTCTAAAATTTATAAAAATGAGTAAAAATAAGCAGTAGAACTGTTTAACTTTATTTAACTATAAATAATTAGGCAAACATGTTGTAGAACATGTTTATTGACGTACATTTGCATTGTTTTTAGGAGGATGTATTCAATTAGCACACTGACTATTAGTCAGATAATGCTCATTAGAGCACTTTGTAATAAAAACACTTTAATTTTGTTTTCAAAATTATTTATCGTTTAATATTTATAAAGTAATGAAAAAAGCGGTGTTATTAGTTGCTACAATAGCAACATTAGGATTAGTCTCTTGCAACAATGCACAAGGAAATGCTGAACAAGCCAGATTAGATAGTTTGGCAGAAGTGGCCAGAATTGACAGTATAGCAACAGTTAAATCTGACAGTATTAAAGCAGCAATTGCTGCTGAAGCAGCTGCAGCTGCAGATACTTTAAACCAAGCTCTTGAAGAAGTTGTCATTGAACAGAACTAAATTTTTTGGCAGTTATTTTGCAGAGACCACCTCAAAAGGGTGGTTTTTTTATTTGTAAGTGGCGCAAAAATAGTAACTTTGCTAATACTAATAACGAAAAAAGATGAATATATCCACTTTCAAAATCGATAGACCAATTCTGTTGCTATCAGTAGCGCTAATGCTATTATCAGGCTGTAATCAAAGAACTAACACATATTTCGAAAAACAACTCTCATATCCAGATCTTCTAACAAAAGATCAGAAAGTAAAACTTGCAGCATATGTTGTCCCAACAGAGAGTCAGTATGAATGGCAACAGTTAGAATTAACTGCATTTATCCATTTTGGTATAAACACATTCACCGGAAGGGAATGGGGAGATGGAAGTGAAGACCCTAACTTGTTCAATCCAACAGATTTCGATGCCAATCAATGGGTTGAATCATTACAAGATGCAGGCTTCAAAATGATAATTCTAACTGCGAAACATCATGATGGATTCTGTTTATGGCCAACTCAAACAACCAACCATTCAGTAGCTTCCTCAAGTTGGTTAAATGGCAAGGGGGATGTTGTAAAAGCTGTAAAGGAAGCATGTGATAAATATGACATGAAGTTTGGAGTATACCTCTCTCCATGGGATAGAAATGCAGAAAGCTATGGCAACTCTCCTGTTTATAATAAAATGTTTGTACAGCAACTTACTGAACTGCTCTCTAACTATGGAGAAATTAATGAAGTTTGGTTTGATGGTGCAAATGGAGAAGGGCCTAACGGTAAAGTTCAGGAATATGACTGGTCACGTTTTTATCACGTAATTGATAGTCTTCAACCAATGGCTGTTAAAGCAATTATGGGCGATGATGTTCGTTGGGTTGGCAACGAAAGTGGATTAGGGAGAGAAACAGAATGGAGTGTAACTCCTCTGCAACCTCAAATAAATAAAATGCTTGCTTCAGAAAATGAGAGATTAAATATATCTCCAACATCTAAAGATTTAGGCAGCAATGAACTTATTGAAGAATCAAAAAGTATTTACTGGTATCCTTCTGAAGTAGATGTCTCAATCAGACCAGGATGGTTCTATCATGAAGAACAAGATAATCAGGTTAAGACACTTGCACAACTTGTAGATATCTATTTTCAGTCTGTGGGTATGAACTCAGTTTTACTTTTAAATGTACCTCCTGACAAACGTGGAAGGATACATGAAAATGATGTAGAACATCTTCGTTTATTTGGTGAATATATAAGTTCTACATTTAATAATGAAAAGTTATCCGATGGTGAAATTGAATGGAAAGCAAAATCTGGTGCGAATAAAGAATTCAGTGTTCAACAAGGTCAAACTGTAAATACAGTAATGCTTCAGGAAGATATATTGAAAGGTCAGCGTGTTGAAGAGTTTCTTGTAGAGGGATTTATAAACAATGAGTGGGTTAAGTTGACCGAAGGAACTACGATAGGTTACAAAAGACTTGTCAGATTTAATGATGTAAAACCCTCCAAAATAAGAATCACAATTGAGGAAACTCGCGATATCGCAAATATCAAAAAAGTTGGTGCCTACTATGCACCAGTTCTCGAAGGAAGTATAATGGAAGTAAATTCATCTGAATTAGAAAAAGACAACTGGACAATTATAAATAATCAGCCACTGATTATAGATTTAGGCGAAAACTTCTCAATAAAAAGTTTCACATACACTCCCGATGAATCAAAAGAAATGATTTATAAGTACTCCTTTTCAACAAGCATTGATGGCGAGAGTTGGAATAATGTAAAATCCGATGAGTTCAGCAATATTAAGAACAATCCAATTCTACAAAAGGTTAAATTTGAAGAGAGTATAAATGCACGTTTTATAAAAATTGAATCAATTGAGGGGACTGATGGTGGTAAACCAACAGTTGAAATTGAACAAATAGGAATTCTTTTAAATTAATAATTCATTGAAACAGTAACAGATGAAAAAAAATATAGTTACACTGATTCTTTTATTCTCATTTATTTTAAGTGAACAGACTCTGTTTGGCCAAACTATCAACGATATATTTAAGTCGATGCCCGCCCACCTGCTCCCGGGTGTGTCAGAAGGCAATAAAACAATGTTGATAGTTGATTCTGCAACTACAGCAGTACCACATATTTTTGGAGAGATTCATAAATTGAAACAAAGTACAAGTTATTTACGAATTAAAACATCCGAAGTTGGAGATACCCAACTAAAACTTCTTCCTATATCGGAAGACTCTATCTTAATATCGGTTATAAAAACTGTTTGTGGAAACAGTGGAAAAGGTGCATGCAATAGTCACATTTCTTTCTACACAGCCAACTGGGTTGAACTAGATAGTGAACATTTTATTCCTCAGATTTCACCTGAAATGTTTATGGATTCTTCAAAAATTGAGTCAGAAAATTATAAATATGCCTTATCTTTGCCCGACATTTACCCTATCTCTGCTACATTTGATGAAACGAGCACAGATTTGACCCTTGAACTCAATTATAAAGATAGGTTATCTGATATGCAGGAAAAAGAATTTGAGCCTTATTTGTATAGCAACACTGTTCTTTTGAAATGGAATGGATCAAACTTTAAATAGTAGTTCTACAAAGTCAATTAATAAAATGCACCCGTAGTTCAATGGATAGAATACCGGATTCCGGTTCCGACGATGGGGGTTCGATTCCCCCCGGGTGTACTTATAGACTAAAAGTATCCCCTTTACTTATATCACCTGTCTCCATACCTAATTTAAACCAATATGTTCTCTGGGCAGAAGTTCCATGAGTAAATGAGTCGGGTACTGTATAACCCATAGATCTTTTTTGAATTGTATCATCACCAACAGCTGTTGTGGCGCTAATGGCCGATTCCAAATCACCCGGCTCAAGCATAATTATGTTTAACCGTTGAGCATGGTAAACCCATACCCCAGCCAGAAAATCGGCTTGTAGCTCAAGTTTAACATTAAGCTTATTAAATTCAGTTTCACTTATTTTGCCTCTGTACTGATTTACCTGATCTAAAATACCCAACAATTTTTGAACATGATGTCCAACTTCATGAGCAGTAACATATGCCATTGCAAGTTCTCCTTTAGCTCCAAAATCTGTTCTTAGTTGATGAAAGAAGTTAAGGTCGATATACATTTTCAGATCCCCAGGACAGTAAAATGGACCAATAGAAGATGTTGCTCCACCACATGAAGAAGTAGTGGCGTCTGTGAAGGTAACCAAAGTGGGATGCTGATAGGTTTGTTTAAGCTGGGTTCTGAAAATTTCACTCCACACATCATTGGCACTATTGAAGACGCCAAGGGTAAAAACTTTCAAATCCTCATTTTCATTAACTCTTGAGGGATCGACTATTTCAGTAGATTCACCACCGGGTGAAACTCCGTTTACCATATTTAAAGCTACAAACGGATCCTGCCCAAGCAATAGCGCAATTAGCGCAACTATTATAGCTCCTGCTCCTCCTATCGCTGCTTTTTTACCTGCTCCTCTGCCTCTCCTGTCTTCAAAATTGGCTTCACTATCGTTTCTTCTGACCCATTTCATAGTAATTGATTTTTATACTTGATTTATTAAAAAGATTCACCTATCTATTTTTTATCAGTCTTTTTCAGCCATTCGTCAACAATATCCTCGTCGTACCCCATCGACTTCGACTTCTGAAAATCGGCCTTTGCAGCAACATAATCGAACTGATCGAGTCTCACCCTACCTCGCAGAAAATAGAAATATGGATTCTCTCTTTGCGACATTTCAATTATTCGTAAATCTGAAGATGCAAGCAGCAATTTACCAATATTGATATAACACTCAGCTCTGTTGATATAAAAACTTGGATCCGGGTTTTGTTCACTTTTTATCAAATCTGTGTACACCATCTCCGCAAGTTCCCACTTATCATCTAGCTTATAAAGTAATGCCTTGCTCAATTTTGTATACATATTATTCGGGTCTATCTCTTCAGACTTTTTAAAATCGGCTTCTGCACTGGTGCGATTATTCTCTTCAAGATAAAGCAGACCTCTTCTGTAGTAAGCCTCGATATCATCAGGAAAATCATTTATAAGTATATTGTAATCTTCCATAGCATCTTCATACCTGTCCAATTCAACAAGAAGTGATGCTCTGTTGTGTAAAACAATATCTTTTATAGGATTATTTGGAAGAGAGGCTGTAAACGAAATATATGCATCTTCATAATTACCAAGTTGTCGCTGAATAATACCCAAATTTAAAAGTAAAACTGAGTTGTTCTCATTTGACGGCTCCAGCTTCATTGCCTTCTGTAAAGTAATTGCTGCGCTATCCATGTTATTGTTATTAATATGTTCTGCAGAACGTTCCACCCACTCCATATAGGTTAAAGTCTGACTTTTTACCATCACAGAAATCAATAGAAAAAATGCAATTACAACTATTATTTTTATTTTCATCAAAATATTTAAAACAAATTTATTAAATCTCAATATTAGGGCTCACCACAAAAATAGACGTTTTTTATGTTTTTATAGTAACTTTGCATCCAATTAAAATAAATTATATAAGTATGTCTTCTTTCATAGATTCAATTATACCCTCGGATAGTTTATCCACAAACATTACCACTCCGATATCTTTTGGAGAATTGGTAAAATCGGGAAATTTTGAACAATTACTTGATAATGCCTTAACATGGAGTATTGATTTAGCTGCAAATATAGTTATTGCACTTGTAATCTTTTTTGTTGGTCGTTTTTTAATAACAAGAATCAGCAACCTTGTAAACAAGTTGTTAAAGAAGAGTTCCTGGGATATAGTACTTAAAGGCTTCATAAGTAGTATCGTAATATCTGTACTTTATGTAGTACTGTTTATGATAATTATAAATTCAGTTGGAGTAAAGACCGTTTCAATTGCAGCATTAATAGGAACAATGGGCCTGGCTATAGGCCTGGCTATGAAAGATAACCTGTCGAATTTTGCAGGAGGAGTACTTATTCTACTGAGTAAACCGTTTAGAGGAGGTGATTATATTAAAGCGCAAGGATTGGAAGGTACTGTTGTCAGTATCGGGATTTTACACACAATTCTTAGAACGGCAGATAATAAAACTATATATATTCCAAATGGACCTCTTTCAACAGGTAGTATAATAAATAATCAAAGTTTAGATGGTACTCTGCGTACTGAAATTGTTGTTAATGTTGATTATGGAAGCGATATTGAAGAGGTAAAAAAAGAACTTTTGTATATTGCAAGAGAGCATCCAAAAGTTCTTTTTCAACCGGATCCATATGCTAGAATGACTAATATAAATAACACATCACTAGAGTTTACAATCAGAGTATGGGCAGATAAAGCCAATCTGGCCGATGTCAACAACGACCTTACGGAATCGATCTATAAAAGGTTATATGATAAAGGAATGATTAGCGCTTTACAGAAAATGACAATCCACATGGCAAAAGATAATTAAGAGCAATCTCTTAATACTCCGATGCAAAATGGAATTTGATATTTTTGAAATCATGCTGAGCCATAGTCAGTATATAGTTCGACTCAGCAAGAAATACATCTCTTCCATGCTTGTCGTTCGCTATATATTGATACTTACGTCTTTTGAAATCTGCAAGCTGTTCTTTATCGTCGCTTTCAATCCAACACGCCTTATATAGGTGAATTGGCTCCCAGCGACACTGTGCACCATACTCATGAAGAAGACGGTATTCAATCACCTCAAATTGAAGCTGACCCACAGTACCAATAATCTTTCGTCCATTAAACTGATTGGTGAATAGCTGTGCAACACCTTCATCCATCAATTGTTCAACACCCTTTTGAAGTTGTTTCGACTTCATTGGATCGGCATTCTCAATATATTTAAACATCTCAGGCGAGAAGCTTGGCAAACCTTTAAAGTGCAGATCTTCACCTGAAGTGAGTGTATCACCAATCTTAAAATTGCCTGTATCGGGTAGACCAACAATATCTCCGGCAAATGCTTCATCAAGAATCTCTTTCTTCTGTGCCATAAAAGCAGTGGGTGACGAGAATTTCATCAACCGATTTAAACGCACATGCTTATAATTCACATTACGTTCAAACTGACCAGAACAAACTTTAACAAAAGCAATACGTGATCTATGATTAGGATCCATATTAGCATGAATCTTAAATACAAAACCGGTGAAAGATTCTTCATAAGGATCTACTACACGCTCTTCAGATTGAATTTTACGAGGTGATGGGGCTATCTCCACAAAGCAATCTAATAACTCTTTCACACCAAAGTTATTAAGAGCAGAGCCAAAAAATACTGGAGCAAGCTTACCGGCAAGATACTCCTCTCTCTCGAACTCAGGGTATACTTCAGAGATCAGTTCAACCTCTTCCCTAAGCTGAAAAGATAGATCATCACCAATATGACTCTCCAATTCAGGTGACTCAATATCTAATTTCATCGACTCTGTTACCATTTGTTTACTAGGTTTGAATAGATCGAGGCTCTTTCTGTATAGATTGTAAACCCCTTTAAATCTGTCTCCCATATCGATAGGCCAACTCAGGGGACGTACAGAAATCTGCAACTCCTCTTCCAGCTCGTCGAGCACATCAAAAGGATCCTTACCCTCACGGTCTAGCTTATTCACAAAAATCATAACAGGAGTATTTCGCATACGGCAAACCTCCATAAGTTTACGAGTCTGCGTCTCCACACCTTTTGCTATATCAACCACAACAATTACACTATCAACTGCAGTAAGTGTGCGGAATGTATCTTCTGCAAAATCCTGGTGACCAGGGGTATCCAATATATTTATTTTGTAATTATCGTAATCAAAACCCATTACAGATGTGGCAACAGATATACCACGTTGCTTTTCTATCTCCATCCAGTCGGATGTAGCACTCTTTTTTATTTTGTTGGATTTAACTGCACCTGCAACATGGATTGCACCTCCAAATAGAAGCAGCTTTTCTGTTAGTGTTGTTTTACCGGCGTCGGGGTGACTAATTACAGCGAATGTTCTTCGCTTTTGTATCTCTGTTGTCAGACTCATCTATTGAATATTAATCTATTTTTTTATTTTTCTTATGCAACGTTCAAGTGCCTCTTCCCAAGTTGGAATTTTAACACTAAAAACATTAGCTATCTTTGATGTATTAAATGCACTGTAAGCCGGTCGTTTAACTGCCGAGCCATATTCACTTGAACTAATTGGTAATAGTTCACAATTCTCTATTCTCGCCAATCGCTTAATCTCTTTTGCAAATTCATATCTGGATACCTCTCCGCTATTACAGAAATGATATAGACCCGTTTTCCATTCATCTTGCTCTGAAAACTGCAGAATATGTATAATCATTTCTGCCAGATCTGCTGCATATGTTGGAGAGCCTATTTCATCACGAATAATAGTAAGACTCTCTTTCTCATTCATTAAACGAATCATAGTCTTCACAAAATTTATGCCATATTCTGAATAAAGCCAACTGGTACGAATTATTATCCAGCTACCATTCATCTGCTTCAAAACCTCTTCTCCTTTCAGTTTGGTTGATCCATATACCGAAATTGGATTTGTTTCCATATCTTCAGTATATGCCAAATCAGAATTTCCATCAAATACATAATCAGTTGAAATATGAATAACCTTTACATCATATTGTTTCGCAACAGAAGCAATAATCTCAACACCTGTTACATTAACTTCATATGCTTTTTCGGTTTCTATTTCAGCCTTTTCTACAGCTGTGTATCCGGCACAATTTATAATATATTGAATTCTATTATTTACTACATACTCTTCAACCTGCGTCCTGTTTGTTATATCAAGAATATCGGCATCCGTGAAATGAAAATTAAATGGTAAGTTCATTTTTTGAGAGAGAAACTTAATTTCACTACCAAGCTGACCATTAGCACCTGTTACTAGTACATTCTTCTCAACCAATCCATAAAAATAGAACTCCTTTACAACCTCTTTTTCAGCTGCTCCCAACAATTTAATTGCCTCTAAAACTATTGCCATTCTATTAACTACTTTATAATACCTCGTTGAACATCAAGGTTAAAACCTAAAATATATTCTGTTCTTTCTCGTCGTTCTCTCTATATTTTTTAGAAAGAAGTCTCAACATAGCAGTAATTTGGTTTACGGCAGCTTGAGTCTCTTTTGTTATCTCTTTTTTCTGCACTTTCAAAAGCAGATAACCATATAGTGCAGTAAAACAAGTCTCAAGTTCCGGAATATCTTTATCAACCGATTTAGAACGTAGCTCCACTATATATGGAAGAGTGTTATAGTAAACACCAATATATTCAGACTCAACAGGATCTTTAAGCAGTCGCAAATGCATGTCTGTAAGATCGATAATTAAATTTTTATTAACCTGTAAATGTCCATTCTCATGTACACCCTCTGATTTCATCATAATTACCAAACCTTCATACCAGTCATATGCATTTTTACGCTCACTTTCTGTTTCATATACAGGATCTATTATTGATTGCCTAATTAAATCCATGTCAAGCTTATATGCTCTCAAGAGATCCTCTATCTGCCACATATACAGTAGATATTCTGCAATATTATATCTCTTTTCGGGAATCTTCATCTTATAAATTGTTGATTCTGCTCAATATGATAGTTTAAAAAAATAGTGTCTATCTTTAAAAATCATTTTGAAATAGTAAATTTGCTACAAAAATACAACAATATGCTCAAGTTTCATATTATTGAATCAGGTTATTTTATGGGAGATGGTGGAGTGATGTTTGGTCCTGTTCCAAAAAAATATTGGTCCTCCAAATACAAAACAGACGACAAAAACATGTGTGTAATGTCGCTTCGCTGTCTTTTTATTGAGACTGACACTCGTCGTATTCTTATAGATTCAGGAATTGGCAATAAGCATGATTCTAGAATAAAATTCTATCAACCATTTGAAATTGTGGATATTAGAGACGAGATTAGAAAAATTGGATATGAACCTGAAGAGGTGACAGATGTAATAATTTCACACCTTCATTTCGATCATTGCGGAGGTAATACCATTATAAATGATAAAAACGAAACAGTACCGGCCTACCCAAATGCAACTTATCATTTAAGTTTAAAACAGTGGAACAACTATCGCAAACCTTCACTTTTTGAAGCAGGTTCATTTTTCTCTGATAATATAGAACCCGTTTATGATGCCGGACAACTTAAATTTGTGTTGGAAAACATGAATCTTGAAGAAAACATCTCACTTGAATTATATGATGGCCACTCACCTGGTCAGATTGCTGTTTTGTTCGAAAATGAAGAGGGAAAATATGCATACCCGGGTGATGTGGTGCCAACATCATTAAACCTGCAACTCAGCTGGTTATGCGCCTATGATAATAGCATGGCAATAGCAATGGAAGAGAAAAAGAAATTTATGGACAAGGTAAGAGCTGAAAAAAGAACTCTCTTTTTCTATCACGATGCATATACCAAAACCGCTAAATTATAAATAACAGAAGATTACACTTAGATATAATCCTTTTTAGGACTTTTACTGGATTTTCATTTAACCTAAACATTATATAATCCCTACCAATTCCCTTTCTAAACAGTGTTTAAAGGGAGAAGATAGGGAGAATATAATAGCAAGGTAAGAACGAAGTGAGAGCAATATAAACATATATCATATGGGTATCTATTCAGACCATAAATTGCTGGAATGGTTTTTAACTGAATACCCTAAGCACTGTAAACAGAAACTTGACATGGGTAAAAGCTGTTTTCGTATTAAGAATTTTGAAGAAATACCATTTAAACTTATTGGAGAATTAACGAAAAAGATGAGTGTAAATGAGTGGATAAAAATTTATGAATCGAAGTAGAAATGATTTTAGGTTACTAAACATCTATTGTGGCTGGAGTCTGTAAATATATTGATTTTCAAATATTTCATCTTTAATTTGTATTTATGACTTAAGGGTAATATATTTGTAATAATTAAAATCTTTACACCCATGAATAGAAAGTTAATCATACTATTTCTACTTCTGATTTCACAATACTCTTTTTCAAGCAAAATAGATTTTTTAACAAAAGATTCTATAGATATAAAAGATGATGTATATCTTTTGATGTTGGTAGATAAGTTTAAAAAGGATGTGGAGGATTATAAACATCGTTTTGATATAGTTGAAAAACAGATCGACGATTTACTTTGGTTTGAGAGACTTGGAGATATTGCTTTAATTGATAAAGTAAGACTAACAAGCACTCCTCGATGGAAACCTAAATATAAAGATGACAGTTTCGCAAATAATAAACTTCAGTTTTACACCTATATATTTATACCAAAGGATTTAAAAAAGAAAAATAAATATCCTCTTATTGTTCTGCCTCATAGTGGAATACATGCCAATTTCTCTACTTATTACTTTCATATTGTGCGAGAGCTTATTTCGCAAGGTTATATCGTTGTTTCTACTGAGTATAGAGGAAGTACCGGATATGGAAAAACGACATATGAGAATATCGACTATGGTGGTAGGGAGAATGATGATGTTTTGGAAAGCAGAAACTATATGATCGAGAATTATAATATTGTTGACTCTACCAGAGTAGGTGTTATTGGCTGGAGCCATGGCGGGATGATTGCATTGATGCAGATTTTGCAACATGGTGAAAAATATCAATGTGCATTTGCAGGTGTACCGGTAAGTGATCTTGAAAACAGGTTAGAGTCGCATGATGATACATATTCTGCATATTTTACGGCACCTTATCATATTGGAGAGTCGATAGAAGATAATTTGGAAGAATATGTTAGAAGATCTCCAACAAATTATGCAGCAAATCTAAATAAACCTCTTTTAATTCATACAAACACCAATGATAATGATGTGTATGTTGAGGAAGTGAAATTAATGATCGACACACTGAAAAAACATGAAAAGGAGTTTGAATATAAGATATTTGAAGAGGCTTCTGGTGGGCATGGTTTTGACAGAATTGACAGCAAAGAGGCTACCGATATTCGATTTACAATTTATAAATTCTTAGAAAAATATCTAAACCCACATAGACCATTTAAAAATGCAGATGAAATGCGTAAGGCTTCTTATGGATTTTGACTTTTTTATTAACACTTGCCCTTAAAAAAAGAATTTTGATTAACTTTGTACCAATTTGTTGAAACATTGATATTTTAACAACTTAATACAACATAATAATTAGGAATTTGATGAGAAAGATTTATTTTATTTTAATCGCATTTATGACAATAATTGCATGTAATGAATCTCAGAAGACTGGCGAAAAAGGAGCCATTTTTATGACGGAGTTTGATACTCCATTTGGTACTCCCCCATTCGACCAAATTACTTTTGAAGATTATAAGCCGGCATTTTTAGCTGGTATGAAAGAACAGACAGAAGAGATTGAAGCTATTGTAAATAATGAGGAAGAGCCAACTTTCGAAAATACAATTGTTGCATTTGACAATAGCGGCAAAACCCTTTCACGTGTATCCAGAGTTTTTTATGGATTACGCAGTTCAAATACAAATGATGATATTAAAGCATTGGCTGAAGAGTTATCACCTTTGACTTCTGAGCATAACGACAATATATTTTTAAATGAAAAGTTGTTTAACAGAATTAAATCTGTTTATGACAATGCGGCTAACTTAAACCTTACAACAGAGCAGTTTAGACTATTAGAAGATTTATATAAAAGCTTTGTACGCTCTGGTATTATGTTAAGTGAAGATGAAAAAGCCAGACTACGTGAAATAAACAAGGAGTTATCGGCTCTTTCTTTAAAGTTTGGGAACAATCTTCTTAATGAAACAAATGGTTACAAGTTAGTTATCGATAAAGAAGAAGATCTTGCAGGCTTACCTGAAGGTGTAATAGCAAATGCTGCAAATGCTGCTAAAGCTGCAGGTGAAGAAGGCAAATGGGTATTTGGTCTGCAAAAACCAAGCTGGTTACCATTTTTGCAATATGCAGAAAATCGCGAACTAAGAGAGAAGCTTTATAAAGCAATGTATAACAGAGGTGATAATGATAATGAGAACGATAATAAATCTATTATTAACGGTATCGTTAACCTTCGTTTGGAAAAAGCGAACTTACTTGGTTATGAATCACATGCTCATTTCATTCTTGATGAGAATATGGCAAAAAACCCAGAGAATGTATATAAATTATTAAACGAACTTTGGGAGTATGCACTGCCACAAGCTAAAGTTGAAGCAGCAGAACTACAAAAATTGATTGATGCAGAAGGTGGTAATTTTAAACTTGCTTCATGGGACTGGTGGTATTACACTGAAAAACTTCGTGCTGAAAAATATAGTTTAAGCGAAGAAGAGACAAGACCATATTTTAAAATGGAGAATGTTCGTGAAGGTGTATTTGAAGTTGCTAATAGACTGTTTGGCCTTACTTTCAAGAAACTTGACAACATTTCTATTTATCATCCTGAAGTTGAAGCATATGAAGTACTTGATCAGGATGGTTCACATCTTTCAGTGTTTTACACCGACTATTTCCCACGCGAAAGCAAAAATGCAGGTGCATGGATGAGCAGCTTCCGTGGTCAACAGGTATTAGATGGTGAAAATATCAGACCTATTATATATAATGTTGGGAATTTCACTAGCCCAACACAAGACACTCCATCACTACTTACTTTAGATGAGGTAGAAACTCTTTTTCATGAGTTTGGACATGCTTTACATGGAATGCTTTCAAATGTAAATTATGCAGGTGTTTCCGGAACAGGTGTTTCAAGAGACTTTGTTGAATTACCTTCTCAAATTCTTGAACATTGGGCATTTCATCCTGAAGTAATAAAGCTATACGCTAAACATTACCAAACAGGTGAAGTAATTCCAGATGAGTTAATTGAGAAAATAAACAGAGCTGCAAACTTCAATATGGGTTTCAATACTACAGAGATAGTTGCTGCTGCTCTGCTCGATATGAATTATCATACTCTAACACAAAAAACAGATCTTGATGTTCGTGAATTTGAAAAAAGTGCTATGGCAAAAATCGGTCTTATAGATGAGATTATACCTCGTTATCGCAGCACCTATTTTTCTCATATATTCAGTGGTGGTTATTCAGCAGGATACTATGCATACTTATGGGCTGAAGTTTTAGATGCTGATGCATTCCAGGCTTTTGAAGAAAAAGGAGTTTTTGATAAAGAGACAGCAAAACTTTTCCGCGATAACATTTTATCTAAAGGAAATTCTGATGATCCAATGACACTGTATAGGAAATTCAGGGGTGCTGATCCAGATCCAAAATATCTACTAAAAAACAGAGGTTTTATTGAATAGTTGAATCAATTTAATAGTTGAAATTTACTTATAATTTATCACCGGGTTATTTAAATGAAAATAATCCGGTGATATTGTTCTTAAAAAGATAAAAAAAACGTATATTTGCACGCTCAAAAACAAGAAGGCACATGGTATGCCTTAATTTTTTAAATATACACTGAGTTAACAATCTGCTAATTAAACAATTATAATAATAAAGTAATATTGAAATGCAAAACAAAGGATTCATTAGAGTTTTCAGTATTATCCTGACGGCTATTTGTTTGTTTTATCTATCATTTACAGTAATAGGTAGACAACAAAACAAGAAGGCGGATATATATGCAAATGGAGACTTAGCCCTTAAGAATCAATATCTTGATTCACTATCTACCGAAAAAGTGTTCTTAAACTACACACTTAAACAGGTACGCGAGAAAGAAATAGGTCTTGGGTTGGACCTTAAAGGAGGTATGAACGTTGTGTTAGAAATTGACGCATCACAGGTTCTAGCTTCACTGGCCAACACCGATGATCCTCAGTTTAACCAGGCTCTTAAAGAAACGGTACAACAGAATCGCCGTGGTAGTTCTTCAGACTTCATCTCGCTGTTTCAACAGAATTATGAAAAAATAAGTCCTGATGGAAGACTAGCAAACATTTATAGTATAACAATGAGTGACAGGGTTAGCCCTACTGCTACTAACTCACAAGTGATTAGCGTATTACGTGAAGACCTTGCGAGTGTGGCTGACAACTCATTTAATGTACTTGCAACTCGTATAGACCGTTTTGGTGTTGTTGCTCCAAATATTCAGAGACTTGATCGTGCTGAACGTATTTTGGTAGAGCTTCCAGGAATTACAGAACCTGAACGTGTTAGAAACTTGCTACAGGGAAGTGCAAATCTTGAATTCTGGAAGACTTATAATGTTAGTGAACTTGGGGTCTATTTTAATGAATTAAATTCAAGATCTTCAGACTATGCAGCGGCAATGCGTTCAGCTCAAACTGAAAGTATTGCTTCTGGATCAGATTCAATATCTGAACCAGCTACTGATACTGTACCGGCAGTTATTGATGAGTATGGAGAAGAGAAAAAGGTTGTAATTGACAGAAACTTCATGCAGTATTTCAAAGATCCTTACTTTGCAATGAGTGGAGTTGGAGGTCCTATAGTTGGAACTGTATCTAAACTTGATACGGCTTCTGTAAATTACCTTCTTGCAAGATATAAAGATATTTTCCCTGCAGATGCTCGTTTCAAATGGGGATTCAAAGCTGTTGATGAGCGTGACACATATTTTGAACTTTATGCACTTAAAGGTGATGGCAGCAACAGAGGTCCTGCTCTAACAGGAGATGCAGTTGTTAATGCACGTGCCGATCAAGGTCAGCAGGGTTCAGCATGGCAGGTTAGTATGAATATGAACTCATCAGGAGCAAGCAGATGGGCAACTATAACAGGTGCAGAGATTAATAACTCAATTGCAATCTTACTTGACGGTTACGTATATTCTGCTCCTAGAGTTAACGATAGAATTGAAGGTGGAAGTTCACAGATTACAGGTAACTTCTCTGCTCAGGAAGCACAGGACTTGGAAAACGTACTTAAATCTGGTAAAATGCAGGCTAGTGTACGTATTGTACAGGAAGATGTGGTTGGTCCATCTCTTGGACAAGAGGCAATTAAAGATGGATTTATCTCATTTGTTATAGCATTATTAGTTCTTTTTGTATTCACATGCATTCTTTATGGAGTTTTACCTGGAATGGTGATAAATGGAGCACTTTTAATTAACCTGTTCTTTACTTTAGGTATTCTTGCTGCATTCCAGGCTGTATTAACATTACCAGGTATTGCCGGTATGATTCTTTCTATTGCGATGGCTGTTGATGCGAACGTTCTTATTAACGAACGTATCAAGGAAGAACTTGCAACAGGCAAAACATTACGTCGTTCAATTGAAGAAGGTTATAAGAATGCATTCTCTGCAATCTTTGACTCTAACTTTACAAGTATAATTGTAGGTGTAATATTGGCATTATTTGGAGTTGGAGCAATCAGAGGATTTGCAATTACATTAATTATTGGTATTGCTGTTTCTTTCATTACAGCTGTTTTCTTAACTCGTTTATTTTACGAAACAGTTTTATCTAAAGGAAAATGGCAAAATCTTACATTTACTTCTAGTATTACAAAAGGAATTGCAACTGAATTCAAATATAAATTTATCCAGAACAGTAAGAAAGTAAATATGGGTATTGCTGCATTTATAGTAATAAGCATTATATCTCTCTTTACACTTGGATTAAGTTCAGGTATCGATTTTACCGGTGGTCGCAACTATATCGTTAAATTCGATCAGCCAGTAAAAGTTAGTGAAGTACAAAATGCTCTTGTTCCATTCTTTGATGAATCAGTACGTGTAATTACAATTGGTAGCAACGAACAGGTTAGAGTCTCAACTAACTATATGATTGAAGAGGATGGAGAAAATATCGAAAGAGAATTGCGTGATCTTCTTGGTAAAGGACTAGCACAATTTATGACTCCTGGAAAGAACATTGATGATCACATCATGAGTTCCCAAAAAGTGGGACCAAGTATTGCAGAAGATACAATTAGAAATTCTGCAGTAGCATTGATTTTGGCTCTAATATGTATGGGATTATATATTCTTATTCGTTTCCGCAATTTAGCTTTCTCTGCAGGTACAGTAGCTGCTTTAGCTATAGACACATTTGCAGTGATTGGTCTTTACTCACTTCTTTGGAAGGTAATGCCTTTCTCAATGGAACTTGACCAAACATTTGTTGCTGCGATACTAACAGTAGTTGGTTATTCAATTAACGACAAGGTGGTTGTATTCGACCGTGTACGTGAATTTAAACAGTTGTTCCCAAAACGCAATTTACTTGATCTTTTTAACGATTCACTAAATGCGACTCTGGCACGTACCATTAATACAGGTTTAAGCACAATCTTAGTTATTATCTGTATTCTTTTCTTTGGTGGTGATGCTGTTAGAAGCTTTGTATTTGCAATGTTAATTGGTGTTGTTGTAGGTACAATAACCAGTATATTTGTAGGTGCACCGGTAGCATACATGATTATAAAGAGAGGTGAAGAAAAAATGAAGGCTTAACTCAAAATTCACAAATATAAAAATTTAACGGGCAGCACATTGTGTTGCCCGTTTTTATTTACCTCTATCGAAAGAGACCTTTCATTTTTATATTTTTTTTATTATCTTTGTGCAAAGTGGAGCGGGAGTCACGGTTTAATTAATATAAATTTTCTATGTCAGAATTAGTTGGGCGAATATCACAAATTATAGGTCCTGTTGTGGATGTGCATTTTGAGTTAGATAAATCTAATGAGACTAAATTGCCTTCAATTAAAGATGCTCTTAGAGTTAAAAGAAAAGAGGGACAGGAAGTATTTCTTGAAGTTCAACAACACATAGGAGAAAACATTGTTCGCACAGTAGCGATGGAAAGCACCGATGGCCTGAGCCGTGGACTTGAAGTGAATGCTATGGGAAGACCTATTAGTGTCCCTATAGGTGATCAGATTAAGGGAAGACTGCTTAATGTAGTGGGACGACCTATTGATGGACTTACTAAGTTAACCAGGGATAATCAGTATCCTATTCATAGGGAATCTCCTAAATTTGAGGACTTAACCACATCGGAAGAAATTTTGCATACGGGTATAAAAGTTATTGATCTTCTTCAACCATATCTTAAGGGTGGAAAGATTGGACTCTTTGGTGGTGCTGGTGTTGGTAAGACGGTTATCATTATGGAGCTTATCAACAATATAGCTAAAGGACATAAAGGCTACTCGGTGTTTGCAGGTGTAGGTGAACGCACACGTGAGGGGAACGACTTGCTTAGGGAGATGATTGAATCGGGTGTAATCAAGTATGGCAAGGATTTCAAAAAAGGTATGGATGAAGGTAAATGGGATCTCAGTAAGATTGATTATGAAAAATTAAAGGAATCTCAAACTACACTTGTTTTTGGTCAAATGAATGAACCTCCCGGTGCTCGCGCATCTGTAGCATTAACAGGCCTTGCTGTTGCTGAATCTTTTCGTGATGCTGCAGGAGAAGGCAGTGACACACTTCTGTTTATAGATAACATATTCCGTTTCGTACAAGCAGGTTCAGAGGTGTCAGCACTTCTAGGCCGTATGCCATCTGCTGTTGGTTATCAGCCAACTTTAGCTTCTGAAATGGGTACACTTCAAGAAAGAATTGCTTCAACAAAATATGGTTCTATTACATCTGTTCAGGCAGTTTATGTTCCTGCAGATGACCTTACAGACCCTGCTCCTGCAACTACATTCAGCTATCTTGATGCATCTACTGTATTAAGCAGAAAGATAGCATCACTTGGTATATACCCTGCAGTAGATCCTCTTGAATCATCTTCTCGAATTCTCAACCCTTCTATTGTTGGAGAAGATCATTACGAAACTGCAATGAGAGTGAAACAGATTCTACAACGTTATAAAGAGTTACAGGATATTATCTCAATATTGGGTATGGAAGAGCTTTCTGATGAAGATCGCACAACAGTAAATCGAGCCAGAAAAATACAACGTTTCTTGTCTCAGCCATTTTTTATGGCCGAACAGTATACAGGTCAACCCGGTGTTATGGTATCTATAGAAGATACTGTGAAGGGATTTAAGATGATTCTCGATGGTGAAATGGATAAGTATCCGGAAGTGGCTTTTATGAATTTAGGCACAATTGAAGAGGTAATTGAAAAAGGTAATATATTATTAGAGCAGAGTCAAAAATAAACCCTAAAAGCAATCTTAATTCAGAATTAAATAATAAATACAGTAATTGCATGAAACTGGAAATAATAAGTCCCGAAAAGATATATTTTAAAGGTGAAATAGAGTGGATAACTCTACCCGGAGCATTGGGACCATTCCAGATTTTGAATAATCATGCACCAATAATATCATCACTCACACGAGGAGAGATTGTTTTCTCGGCCGACGGTCATATTAAGGATCTGGAAATAAAAGATGGTTTTGTAGAAGTAAATAATAACAATATAATAGTTTGTATCGACTCAATAAATAAAAAATGAATAGACTAACGAAATATTTGTATTTATTTCATACAATAATTATTATAATTACAGGTGCAGGGGGATGGTTAGTAGTACATCATATTTTCCCCCAATTTAAATTTAATGGCTATGCTATTATCCCATGCTTCTTTTATATAATGGGACTAATATTTATATGGCGTTTTAAAAAAGCACCTTTTCATGATTCAATTCATATTGTAAATCTTTATATCCTTTTACGAATGATAAATATATTCGCATCTTTTGCTATAATTGTGATATATTGGATAATACATACTTCATATATTAAAAACTTCGTAATTGTTTTCATTATTTTTTATCTTATAAGTATTATGTCAGAAACAATTATGTATTTGAAAATGGAGAAATATATGAAGAAAGAGTTAGAACTAAACAAACATAAAGAGGAAAGGGAACATATAGAATAATGAAAGAATTATTAAATAGGTTACTGCTATTACCAATTTTGATTTCTACATTTTCTTTAAGTATAAATGCTTCTGATATCGAATATTCAGAAAGTGTTATGCAGGAGGAATTTGCTGAAGAAGAACTTAATGTAAAAGAGTTAATCCTTGACCATCTGGCTGATTCATATGAGTGGCATGTGTGGAGCACCGGGAAAAAACATGTTGCATTATCTCTTCCAGTAATTCTACATAGTAGTAAATCGGGATGGCACTTCTTTCCCTCATCAAAATTTCATCATGGTAAAGATAGTTATAAGAATTTTCGGATTGCATCTGAAGGAAAATATAAAGGAAAAATAGTAGAATTGGATGATAGATCAAATGAGATAAGACCATTGGATCTGTCAATAACAAAAAATGCTGCTTCATTAATAATCAGTTCAATTATATTAGTATTGATAATATTAGGAGTTGGCAGGGTAATGAAAAAAGATCCTTATAAATCTCACAAAGGATTTGTTGGACTAATGGAGATGTTTATAATAGCTATTGAAGATGAGGTAGTAAAGTCTACAATAGGAAAAAACTATAAACTTTTCTCACCATTTCTCTTGTGTCTGTTTTTCTTTATTTTTATAAACAACTTATTAGGTTTAATACCGTTTATACCGGGAGGAGCAAACGTTACAGGTAATATTGCTGTAACGATGGTGTTAGCAATAACAACATTTTTAGTGGTTAATCTAACTGGATCGAAAGCATATTACAAAGAGATATTCTGGCCGGATGTACCAACTTGGTTGAAGGTACCTTTCCCACTTATGCCTATAATTGAGGTTGTAGGGATGTTTACTAAACCTTTTGCACTTATGATTCGTCTATTTGCAAATATAATGGCTGGTCATGCAATAGTGCTAGGTCTAACTTGTTTAGTTTTTGTAACTGTGAATTTAGGAACAGCAATTAATAGCTCGATGTCTGCTTTATCTGTATTGTTTACAGTGTTTATTGATTTAGTTGAACTACTAGTTGCATTTATTCAGGCATATGTTTTTACTTTACTTAGTGCTGTATTTATTGGACTTGCACAACATGAACATATCGATACAGAAAGTCACATAATTAAAGGAAGATTAGAGTAAATAAATTGATATAAAAAGAAACAATAAATATAAAAAAATTAACAAATAAAACTATGGAATTATTATCATTATTATTAGAGGTATCTGGCAGCGTGGCAACAATTGGTCCGTCAATAGGTGTAGCGGTAGCAGTTATTGGGGCAGCAATTGGAATAAGTCAAATTGGAAAAGCTGCAGTAGATGGAATTGCACGACAACCAGAAGCAGGTTCAGATATTCGAACAACTATGATTATTTCTGCTGCACTTATTGAAGGTGTTGCGCTTTTTGCAATTGTTGTTTGTGGATTTATCCTTTAATATAAATATAGTATGTCGTTATTAACACCAGAACCAGGACTGCTCTTCTGGATGACGATATCGTTTGGAATAGTTGTTATTATACTTGTAAAGTATGGTTTCCCAACAATTCTACGTTCAGTTGATAAACGGAATAAATTTATTGAGGAATCACTGAAGTCGGCCAGAGAAGCCAATGAGGAACTTGCAAAAGTAAGAGAGACAAGTGAATTTATTTTGGCTCAGGCTCATAATGAACAGAAAATTATAATAAGAGAAGCAACAAAGTTAAGTGAACAAATTCTGAATGAAGCCAGAGAGAATGCTGTAAAAGAATCAGAAAAAATATTAGCTAAAGCACGAATTCAGATTAATCACGAAAAAGAAGAGGCTCTGAAATCTATAAGAAGCGAAGTGACAAAATTATCTTTAACTCTTACCGAGAAAATTCTTCGGGAAAAGCTTAATAACAAAACTGAGCAAATGAATATGATTGATAGATTGATGGATGAAATTGAAATTTCAAAATCTTAATTTTTAATGAATATAGGGCTTATATCAACACGTTATGCAAGATCTTTGCTGGACTATTCTATAGAACTAGGTCAGCAAGATGATGTATATCAGAAAATGAAAACAATCTATGAAGTTTTCTGGAAAGTTCCTCAATTACGTGTTGCTTTAATGAATAGATCTATAAGTCTGGAGGAAAGGTTGAATATTTTTTCTACGGCATCAGGTGGTAATCTGCCAACATCTCTTAAAAAGATGGCAGATTTAATCTTTCTAAACGAGCGAGAAGATCTAATTCAATATATATCAAATAGATTTATCGAACTTTATAGAGATAAGTTCAAGATTCAAAATGGAAAAATAATTACTGCAATTCCATTAAGTGAGAGTGAAAACGAAAGTTTGCGTTTACGATTTCAGAAATTAGTGGGTGATAATCTGGAACTTGAAACTGTGGTTGACCCAGATATCATAGGAGGTTTTGTGCTACATATAGATGATTATCGCTGGGATGCAAGTGTGTCGGGAGAACTAACACGAATTAAAAGTCATTTCAAAAAAATTGAAGCTATAAGTGCTTCACAAAATAAGCAAGCGTAATATAATTGAGATCATGGCAAATAATATAATAAAAGTAAGCGAAGTATCTGAGTTGCTAAAGATGCAATTAGAAGGTATTGATACTGATGTAAAATTCGATGAAACTGGCACTGTGATAAGTGTAAGTGACGGGGTTGTACGAATTTTCGGACTTCGCAATGCTGAATCCAATGAACTTCTAGAGTTTGATAATGGAATGCAGGCCATTGTTATGAATCTCGAAGAGGATAATGTTGGTGCAATACTTCTTGGAGCATCAAATGAAATTAGAGAGGGTTTTATAGTTAAAAGAACTGGTCGCGTTGCAAATATTTTTGTAGGTGAAGGTATGTTGGGTAGAGTAATAAATCCAACTGGCGAACCAATAGATGGTAAAGGGCCTGTTACCGGTGAACTAATTGAAATGCCTCTTGAAAGAAGAGCTCCCGGTGTAATATTTCGTGAACCTGTAGATACACCATTACAAACTGGTCTGAAATCAATTGATGCAATGATTCCAATCGGAAGAGGACAACGTGAACTTATAATTGGTGACCGTCAGACAGGAAAAACAAGTATTGCTGTTGATACAATTATTAATCAGAGAAAAAGCTTTGAAGAGGGTGATCCGGTTTATTGTATATATGTTGCAATTGGACAAAAAGGATCTTCTGTTGCTACAATAGTAAAGACACTTGAAGATCATGGTGCGATGGATTACACTATTGTTATATCAGCAAGTGGTTCAGACCCTGCTGCTATGCGATATATAGCACCTTTTGCAGGTGCTGCAATTGGTGAATATTTCAGAGATACTGGCAGACATGCACTTGTTGTTTATGACGATTTATCTAAACAAGCTGTAGCATATCGCGAGGTTTCTTTGATTCTCAGACGTCCATCAGGAAGAGAAGCATACCCTGGAGATATTTTTTATCTACATTCAAGATTATTAGAAAGAGCAGCCAATATAATTTCACAAGAAGATGTGGCTGAGCAAATGAATGATTTGCCAAAGAGCATCATAGGGAGAGTTAAAGGAGGTGGTTCTCTTACAGCCTTACCTATCATTGAAACACAGGATGGTGATGTTTCGGCATATATTCCTACTAATGTAATATCTATCACAGACGGACAAATATTTCTGGAGGCCGACCTTTACAATAAGGGAATACGACCAGCGGTAAATGTTGGTATTTCTGTTTCTCGAGTTGGGGGTAATGCACAGATAAAAGCAATGAAGAAAGTTGCAGGTTCTCTTAAAATAAACCAGGCACAATATCAGGAACTGGCAGCCTTTACCAAGTTTGGTGGCGATATGGATGCAGTTACTGCAATGACAATTGACAAGGGACAAAAGAATGAACAACTTTTAGTTCAACCTGTTCACTCACCTATGAGTGTGGAACAGCAAATTGCTATTTTGTATTGTGGAACTAATGGACTTTTAAAGGATGTACCTTTATCTAAAGTTTTAGAATTTGAAAAAGTATTTCTGAATTCAATAAACCTTTCTCACAAAGAGGATGTATTAAAACCTTTGAGTCAGGGTATTATGAATGATGAAATAGGACAAATAATAGAAAAGGTGGCCTTAGAGGTATCAAAATATTTGATTGATTAAATAGATGGCACAACTTAAAGACATAAAAACCAGACTTCAATCGGTAAGATCAACACAAAAGATCACTACGGCTATGATGATGGTTTCGTCTGCTAAGCTGCAGAAATCGCAAAAAACGCTACAAAATTTATCTCCTTACGAAAGTAAACTGAGTGAAATTCTAAACCTATTATTAAGCCAGGAGGCAGATTTCACAACACCATATACAGAAGAGAGAGAGATTAAAAAAGTAGCAATTTTGGCATTTGCTTCAAATACAGGTTTAGCAGGCAGATTCAATCATAATATAATAAATGAACTTGAATCAGTTGTTGACTCTTATAAACATTTAGGAGAAGAAAATATTTTAATATACCCAATAGGTTTGAAGGTGTCAAAAGCAGTTAACAAACTGGGGTTTAACACTGTAGAAACTGATTATTCGAACTTGATTTCAAAACCTATATATAACGAGGTAAAAATATTAACAGAACAACTTATGGAGTTGTTCTTACAAAAAAATATAGATAAAGTAGAGTTGATATATCATCACTTTAAAAGTAAGGGATCACAGATAGTTATACGAGAACATTTATTACCTTTAGAACTTTATGTAAATAAAAACGGGGATATAAATAATGATTACATTATTGAACCTGACAGAATTACTCTAATTGAAGAGTTAATTCCCAAAGTATTGAAAGTTAAGCTGTTCACATCATTTATTGATTCTACAACTTCTGAGCATGCTGCAAGAATGACTGCAATGCAGATTGCAAATGATAATGCTGATAATCTTATTGATGAATTAAAAAGAGAATATAACAAACTACGACAAGAGTCAATAACAAACGAACTACTTGATATTGTTGGTGGCTCGTTTGGAAATAGTTAGTTTTTATATTTAGTTGATAATTAAATTAGTGCTTAATCTAATTGGGTTTGTATTTTATCGATATAATCAAGCAGCTCATCTCTGCCCTGTTTTTTCTCTGAAGATGTAATAAAAATTGGAGGTAACTCTTCCCAACTCTCTTTTAGTTTGGCTTTGTAATCTTCTACATTTGTTTGCAATTTCAGTGAACTAAGTTTATCAGCTTTTGTAAATACAATAGAAAATGGAATACCATTTTCGCCTAACCATTCCATAAACTCAAGGTCTATTAGCTGCGGCTCGTGACGAGAATCTACAAGAACAAAAAGGTTAACAAGATTCTCTCGTTCAAGAATATAGTCTTCAATAATTTCTCTTAATCTCTCCCTACCCTCTTTACTTCTACGAGCGAAACCATAACCGGGCAGATCGACAAGATACCACTGATTATTAATAATAAAATGATTTATTAGAGTGGTCTTTCCGGGCTTAGAGGAAGTCATAGCAAGACCTTTCTTATTTGTAAGCATGTTAATTAATGATGACTTACCTACATTGGAACGACCAATAAAGGCATAATCAGACTTGCCATCTTGGGGACAAAGTTTGTAGTCAATATTACTAATTACAAATTCAGCGCTTTTTATAATCATTTTCTATTTTTATTAATTTGTTACGAAATTATTTGTAAAGTTACACTGTTTTACGATTGTAAACTCCTATTCCGGACAGAAATTAACAAAAGCCCTAAACCAGTTATTAAGCCATTAAGTATAAGAAGTTCATATCCTACCTTATAATCTAATAAATATTTCATCAAAATTTCTATTATAAAACACAAAACAGGAGCTACTATGGCAACATAAGGTACAAATTTATCATTTGGTTTTACTTTACTATAAAGACCAAAACAGTAAAGACCAAGAAGAGGTCCGTATGTGTAAGAAGCCAACTTATATATTGCTGTAATTATACTATCTGATCCAATAGCTTCAATAATAATTATTATTGCAATAAAGACCATACTAACACCAATATGAACTATACTGCGTGTCTTTACATCTTTCTTCTCTTTCTCTTTATTTTGTGCTTCAGATTTCATATCAAGTATGTCGACACAAAATGAGGTTGTTAAAGCTGTTAAGGCAGAATCTGCACTTGAGAAAGCAGCTGCTACAATACCAACAATAAAAATTCCTAATACAGCAGGTCCTAGATATTCACTTGCTATGAAAGGTAAAATATTATCGGATACTGCCGGTAAAGCAATTCCACTTTGTTCAGCATAAATTATTAGTAAAACACCGAGTGAAAGAAATAGAAAATTGATGGGAGCAAATGCAAACCCATAAGAGACTACATTTTTTTGTGCATCTTTCAAAGTTCTTATAGTGAGGTTCTTTTGCATCTGATCTTGATCCAGACCGGTCATTACAATAGTAATGAACATCCCACTGAAAAACTGTTTAAAGAAATTTTGTGTACTTCCCCAATCATCAAAAACAAATATTCTTGAGTGGGGACTGTTTGCAATTACTGAAATAGTTTCTCCAATATTGAAATTAAGTCTCATAGAAATTTGCCATACAATAAGTACTAAAGCTGTTAAAAATAAAATTGTTTGTAACCAGTCTGTCCATATAATAGTTTTGATACCACTTTTGTGACTGTATAACCATATTATTAGAATTATACCTATAACAGTTAAAATAAAAGGTACACCCCATGCATCAAAAACAAGAGTTTGTAATATAAATGCAACAAGGTATAGTCTGGCTGCAGCACCTACTATTTTAGAAAGAAGAAAAAACCAAGCTCCGGTTTTATAAGATTTTCTTCCAAACCGTTGCTCAAGATATCCATATATTGTAGTAAGATTTAGTTTATAATAAAGAGGAAGTAACACATATGCAATCACTAAATATCCGAAGAAAAAACCAAATACCATTTGCATATAAGACATATCAAAATTTCTAACCATGCCAGGTACAGAAACAAAAGTTACTCCTGAAATTGAAGTTCCTATCATTGCAACTGCTACAACATACCATTTTGATGATTTATTAGCTCTAAAGAATGTATCATTACCTGTACTTTTCCTACTTGTTAGGTAAGATATTAGCATTAGTACTCCAAAGTAAATTGCAATTATAATTAATATGAAGGAAGATTGCATTTATGAATTGTATTAAATTAATTATTCGAAGCAAAAGTAATCAACTGGAGTTTAAAGGACAAATAAAAGGATAAAAAACAAAATAGTATTATATTTGTTGATACAGTATCTTATTATTAATTTTAAGAATAAGATAAACCTTAATTTATAATTATGGCAAAAGATAAAATATGCCTTATCATTAATCCCATTTCAGGAACTGAATCTAAAAAATATATACCTGAAGAGGTAGCATCTGCTATAGATCAGAAAAGATATGATTTATCGATTAGGGTAACGGGGTATCCAAATCATGCTTCTGAGATTGCACGTCATGCAGTTAAGAAGAAGTACAAATTTGTGATTACTGCCGGGGGAGATGGTACTGTAAATGAAGTAGCCAGAGAACTTATTAATAGCAATACAGTATTAGGTATTCTTCCATATGGATCGGGAAACGGTCTGGCTCGTGAGCTTGGAATACCTCTTGATTCAGAAAAAGCTATACAAATAATTCTAAATGCACATACCCGTACAATAGATTATGGTGTGGCAAATGATCATATTTTTTTCTGTACTTGCGGTTTTGGATTTGATGCCTTTATTAGTGATAGGTTTGCAGATGAAAAAAAAAGAGGACCACTTGGTTATGTAAGAAATGTTCTTGAAAGTGTTGTAGATTTCAAGGCAGAAGAGTATGAATTGATCTACGATGATGGAACTCTTACAGAGAAAGCTTTTATATTGACATGTGCCAATGCTTCACAATATGGTAATCAAGCATTTATTGCTCCAGGAGCAAGTTTAGATGATGGTATGATGAATGTATCAGTTTTAAAACCATTAAATGCACTGGAAATACCTCAAACTACAATTCAGTTGTTTACCAAGAATATTGATAAAAACAGTAAAATGACCTCATTGCTTACTAAAAATTTAGTAATTAAGCGTTCTAAACCGGGAGTTATGCATATTGATGGTGAACCTGTTAAAACTGATAGTGAAATAAAAGTAAGAATGGTTCATAAAGGACTTAAAGTATTCGTTCCCACATCTGATGAATTAGAAGAACGACATAGGAGAGAAAATGAAAATGTTTTTAGTGCATTGACAAGATGGTTTAATTAAAATCTTATTTTCTTATTTTTTTTAAGACCTTATTATCTTATTATAAAACTATTGACTATTTTTTTACTGAACATTTAAGGATTACTTATGTTCATAATTATATATAAACTAATATGAATAACTTTATTTTTCAGAACCCCACAAAACTTGTTTTTGGAAAAGGGCAAATTAAAAAACTTTCTGAACTGATACCAGACAATGTTAATTTGATGCTCACTTTTGGTGGTGGTAGTGTAACAAAAAACGGAGTTTATGATCAGGTAAAAGAGGGTCTCAAGGGTCGTAACTATATTGAATTTTGGGGAATTGAACCAAATCCTCATGTTGAGACATTAAGAAAAGCCATAAAACTAGGGAAAGAGAACAATATAGATTTCGTTTTAGCTGTTGGAGGCGGATCTGTTTTGGATGGAACGAAACTTATTGCTGCAGGAATTGCCTCTGACATAGATGCATGGGATATCGTTATAGAAGGTTATTCTGAAATACAAATTCCATATGCATCAGTAATGACTTTGCCGGCAACTGGTTCTGAGATGAACAGTGGTGCTGTTATAACAAGAGAGGAGACACAGGAAAAATATGCTTTTGGGAGTTTATATCCACAGTTCTCTATTCTCGATCCAGAAGTAACATATTCACTACCTCCATATCAAATTTCATGCGGACTTGCAGATGCTTATACACATGTTTTAGAGCAATACATGACTACTGCAAATCAGTCCAAAATTATGGATAGATGGGCCGAAGGTATATTACTTACCATTAAAGAGATTGCTCCTAAAATTGTATCCGGCAACAGAGATTACGAATTGATGTCGGAGTTTATGCTATCAGCCACCCTTGCATTAAATGATTTTATTAGAATGGGAGTATCTCAAGATTGGGCAACTCATATGATAGGACATGAGATAACTGCAATCCATGGTATAACTCATGGACATACACTTGCAATTGTAATGCCGGGAACACTTCGTACTTTAAAGAATCAAAAATTTGAAAAACTACTGCAATATGGAGAAAGAGTTTTTAATATAACAGTAGGATCTGAAAATGAAATAGTTGACAAAGCAATTGAAATGACAGAAGAGTTCTATAGATCGCTTGGTTTAACAACAAGACTTTCTGAAGAAGGTATAGGACGAGATACAATAGAAGTTATTGTAAAAAGATTCAATGAAAGAAACGTTTCATTTGGTGAAAACAGGAATGTTAACGGAGCAGTAGCCGGAGAAATCCTGATAAGCTCTTTGTAATATTTGATAGATAAATATCTTCTAATAAGTGTATATAAACCACTTTTAGAATTTATTAGAAATGACAAAAGTAAACACTTTAAATATTATTAGTAGATAATTTTATCTGTTTTTCATTCTATACTTTAACTAAATGCTTTTTTTTTGTAAGTTTGTAATTCAATTTATCATTATGAGCAGAATTTTACTTAGCATAGGATCAAATACGTTTGCTAAAACAAACATAGATAAGGCAAAAAGAATGCTTATCTATCTTTTTCCAAATATTGTATTTAGTGAGCCAATTCTCTCTGAACCTGAAGAAGATAATCTTAAGTATCTTTTCAGGAACATACTTGCTTGCTGTACAACTAATCTGACTCTGGATGAAGTTACCAATAAAATTAAACAGACTGAAAGAGCTGTTGGCAGAACTTCAAAAGATAAATACAACGGAAAGGTTATAATTGATATTGATATCCTAAAGTTTGGTGATGAGATAATACGTCCACAAGATTTCGAAAAGGAATATATACAGCAGCTATTAGCAATTTTTGAAATACCGGAATTACCCGAGACAGAAGAGGTTGATAAAGAAGTAGATCAAATTGACAGCCAAGCTGAAACAGATATGTTTGATAATAATAGTGACATTTAAAGAAATCAACTTAACCTTGTAATAGACTTAACACCTTTTACTGCTTTTAGTTTCTTTATCAACTGTTCTAAAGTAGAGGTATCAGACAATATAACTGCAATATTTCCTTGAAATAATCCATCATTTGAATCAATTGATATTGATCTCATATTTATCCCCTCCTCTTTTGAGATAATTGACATAAGATTAGCAACTATATTTATCTGATCGTTACCAATTACTCTTAATACAATAGTATAACTTGATGATCCAACCTTGCCCGACCAACGAGCTCTAATAATTCTGTATCCAAAACGTGAAAACATATCTTGTGCATTCGGACAATTTACACGGTGGATTTTTATACCTTGTGTTGATACAAAACCAAAAATTTCATCACCATAAATAGGATTGCAACATTTTGCCAGCTTATAATCAACACCGGTAAGATTCTGATCAATAATAAGTTCATCACTAGTGCTGATTAGATTATCTGTTGCTTTTAAAGTAAACTCTTCTGCACTAATAGAGGCATAAGTTTCTTTAAGTTCATTCTCTTTACTACCCAATTCAAGATAACGATCTATAATCCAGTTTACATCATTTTTGCCGTTTGCAATATCTGAATAAAAATCGGTAACTGTTTTATATTTCAACTTTTTAATCAACTGCATAAGAAGAGAATCGTCGAGTTCAATCTTTCGATTCTTCATCCTGCGAGAAAGTGTTTCTTTTGCAATATCTACCTGCTTGCTTGCCTCCTCTTTCAACAACTGCCTTATTTTAGTGCGAGCCTTTGAGGTTACAACAACATTAAGCCAATCTTGCTTAGGCGTTTGATGAGATGAAGTATTTATCTCTACCAAATCACCACTTTTAAGTTTATGCTTAATTGGAACATTCTTTCCGTTTACCTTTCCTGAGACACATGTTGAACCCAGTTTAGAATGAATGGAAAATGCGAAATCGAGAACTGTTGCCCCTTTAGGAAGTTTAAACAAATCACCTTTGGGTGTAAATACAAATATCTCCTCTTCATACAGATCAAGCTTAAAATCATTAAGTTTTTGGCTCAAGTTGGTATCACTGTTATCGAGAGACTCTCTAAGCGATTGCAACCAACCATCAAGCTCCGACTCTTCCTTAACTCCTTTATATTTCCAATGTGCGGCCAAACCACGTTCAGCAATCTCATCCATTCGCTTAGTTCGAATCTGAACTTCCACCCAGCGGGAATCGGCCCCCATAACTGTTATGTGAAGCGACTCATAACCATTACTCTTTGGTATCGACAACCAATCTTTTAATCGCTTTGGATTGGGTTGATACATATCAGTAATTATTGAGTAAACCTGCCAACATTGTGCTTTTTCATCTTCTTCAGGAGCATCTAAAATTACACGAATTGCAAATAGATCATATATATTCTCAAACTCAATCTTTTGTTTTTTAAGTTTATTGTAAATTGAGAATATTGATTTGGTTCTACCTTTTATTTCGAAATTAAAACCTGTGCCATTCAATCTCTCTTTCACAGGTTCTATAAATTCATAAATATATCTATCTCTTGAACGCTTAGTTTCATTAAGTTTTCTAGCAATGTAGTCGTAAGTCTCTCTGTCGGTATATTTTAATGACAGATCCTCAAGCTCCGATTTTATTGCATAAAGTCCCAAACGGTGTGCAAGAGGAGCATATAGATATTTAGATTCAACAGAAAGATTTAATTTTTCTTGTGCAGAAGATGATTTTGCCTCACGCATCAACCTCAGATGCTGAGCAATCATCATAAATACTACTCGTATATCCTCTGCTATTGAAAGTAGTAGTTTTATATAATTTTCTGATTCAACAGCTGATTTTTTATCGCTAAACTCACTAATTTTAATAAACCCTCTTAGAATAGTTGCAGTCTCTTCACCAAAAAGATTCTTACATTTTTCAATTGAATATGCACCCTTTGACACAGGGTGCAAAAGTATAATTGCAAGAATTGCCGATTGCTTCATGCCAACCTCTTCAATGGCAACTATGGCGGTTCTTAAATCAGACCATATCTCCTCTCCTATTTCATTCACTGCACTCTTATCATATGAAAGAAGAAAATTCTTTAAAATACCTTTTATTATGAATAGAGTTTTTATATCCCACTTTTCTCTCAAAAATGAGTAAATCCTCTTGTAGTGTTTAACAAACTCCTTTTTTCTTATTTCAATATCGTCGTGCATAACCTAAATAATAATAGACTATATACTTTTAGTATTACAAATTTACTTTTTTTTCTAAATAAAAAGAGTTCAAATAAGACTATTTAATTCTATTGATGTGGTTATCTTTGTAATTAAAGCAAAAATTAGGATTACATATTATGTACAGATTTTTTATTTTATTGTTTAGCGTGATGCCAATATTTATTATGGCTAAACAGAGTGAAGTTATTAATTTAAATGACCACTGGCAGTTCTCTCAAGTAAATGATACAGTGTGGTATGATGCAGAAATACCTGGGTCTGTACAGGCAGATCTTATAAGACATGGGGTACTTCCTGACCCTTTTTATGGTAGTAATGAAAAAAATATTCAGTGGGTTGAAGATAAAGATTGGGATTACATAAATAGTTTTATAGTTAATGCCGATCAACTTAAATATGATGATGCCTACATCTTTTTTGAAGGATTAGATACACATACCGATGTTTTTCTAAATGGAGCAAAGATTTTAAAAACAGAAAATATGTTTGTAGGACATAAAGTTTCGGTTAAGAAACTTTTAAAGGAAGGTGAAAACAGACTCCAAATTAGATTTTACTCTCCAATTAACAAAATGATGCCTGCAAGAGAATCATTTGGGTTTGAGTATCCGGCAGGCAATGATCATAGAAAAGAAAAGCTAAGCATATATAATCGTAAAGCCCCTTATCATTTTGGCTGGGATTGGGGAATACGTATTGTACAGATGGGTATATGGAAACCTATTACATTGAATTTCTATAATAAGGCACGGATTGATGATTACTATGTTAAGCAATCATTTGTCTCAAAAGAAAAGGCAAATATTGATAATATAATAGAGGTACACTCAAGGATAAAGACTAATGCAACTATTTCAATTGGCTACACACTTAACAGAAATAACAAAATTCCAGAAACGATAGCAGAGTTAAAGCAGTTACAATTAGCAAGTATAGATGTGAAACTTGAATTAGGTGACAATTTATTTTCTTTGCCTTCGACTATAGATAACCCTCAACTATGGATGCCGGTTAACTGGGGTGAACAGAATCTTTATGATTTTTATGTGATAGTTGTTATTGATGATGAGATTGTAGCAGTAAAAGATGTGAGAACAGGGCTTAGGACAATTCGTCATATTGCTAAAGAAGATGAAAATGGCAAATCTTACTATTTTGAAGTTAACGGTATACCAATTTTTGCAAAAGGAACAAACTATATACCAGGAGAAATTTTTACTCATAAGCAAGATGCAAAGTTCTATGAAACTCTATTTGACAATATCACTGGTGGCAATATGAATTTTGTACGTGTTTGGGGTGGTGGAATTTATGAAAATGAGGAGTTCTATCGCCAAGCAGATGAAAGAGGAATAGTTGTGTGGCAAGATTTTATTTTTGGTTGTACTGCTTATCCTTCAGATGATTATTTTCTTAGCAATGTAAAACAAGAGGCTATTTATAACATTAAGAGATTGAGGAATCATGCTTCACTCGCATTCTGGTGTGGGAATAATGAAATTCTTGAAGGGCTTAAATATTGGGGTTGGCAAAAAGATGTGACAGGTGAAATAATGAACCAGTGGTTTGAAGGGTATAACAAAACATTCAGAGAACTACTGCCTAGTCTATTAGATGAGTTTGATGGTACTCGCAACTATGTGCATGGTTCGCCTGATATAGCTAATTGGGGTCGTCCTGAACTGTTTAACTCAGGTGATGTTCACGACTGGGGTTTATGGTATGGAGAATTGCCATTTGAAGCTTTGGCAGAGAGACTACCTCGTTTTGCCAGTGAGTTTGGATTTCAATCTTTTCCTGAGATGAAGACAATTAAAACTTTTGCTGAACCAGATCAATGGGAATTAGAGAGTGAGGTGATGAAGGTACATCAAAAAGCTTCTACAGGAAACTCACTTATCAAAAAATATATGGATATGTATTACCATGAACCAAATAATTTTGAAGATTTTGTATATCTGGGATTGGTTATGCAGGGAAATGGGATGGAGGAATCTGTTGAAGCTATGCGAAGAGGCAGACCTTACTGTATGGGTGCACTTTACTGGCAGATAAATGATTGCTGGCCGGTTGTATCATGGTCGAGTATTGACTACTACAACAATTGGAAAGCTCAGCACTATAGAATGAGAGATGTTTTTGCTCCATTGGCACTTGGTGTAGAATTTAAGGATGGAAGACTTAACTATTACACTATGTCTGACTATTTAAATGACACAGACAACCTAAATCTAGTTGTTAGAATAATAGATTTCTCAAAAGGGGTTACAAAACAAATTACTGAAATTGTTAGTGCAAAAGCAAATGACAGTAAAATAGTAAAGACATTAGACATTGCTGAATTGGTAAGCGATAGTAAAAAAGCACATACTATGATAAATGCTTATTTAACGGACAGCAAAGGAAATTTGATTTCTAAGAAAGATTACTTCTTTAACTGGCCAAATAAACTCGATCTTCCTGAAACAGAAGTTAAAACAAGTGTAAAATATGCAGATGGAGAATATAAAGTAACATTATCTAGTAAAAAACTTGCTAAGGATGTTTTCATAGAGATTCCCATTATGGGAGCACAATTCAGCGATAACTTTATTGATTTGTTGCCAAATGAAAAAGTTACAATTACTATCAAATCTCCCGAACTCAAAAAAGATAGTAAAACACCTATTACTGTTAAACATGTAAGAGAAACATACTCTAAATGACAAATAACAAAAAAAACCTATCAATCCTGATTGTAGTTTCTATTACATCTTTTATGGGCACATTTTTGGTGTCTGCGGTTAATATTGCACTACCTTCAATTGAGCGAAGCTTCTCATTATCGGCTTTAGAATTGAGCTGGATTATAACATCATTTATACTTGGGATGGCACTTTTTATGCTGCCATCCGGAACATGGGGTGATAAATCTGACAATAGAAAACTTTTTAAACTGGGGCTCATTTTATTTACAATATCATCTGTCATCTGTTTTGTTGCACCAAATGGTACCTGGTTAATAGCAGCTCGATTTCTTCAAGGAGTTGGATCAGCATTTACAGGAACCACTGGACAGGCAATTCTTGTTTCGTCATTTCCTCCCGAGAAAAGAGGTCGTGTTTTGGGTATCTCTGTTTCTGCTGTTTATACAGGACTGGCTTTGGGCCCACTTTTAGGAGGTATTATTACTCAGCATTTCGGTTGGAGAATTCTATTTGTAATTGCTGCCATTTTTGGAGTTTTCACATTTATTATTTCTGTTATTTATCTTAATACCGAGAATAAGATAAATAATATACCTGTTAAAATTGACCTGCTTGGTACTATATTGTTTATGACTGGGTTAACAACTTTGGTATATGGCTCATCTCAAATACCATCTACTACCGGATGGATACTAATGGCAATATCTCTGTTATTACTCTTTATATTTTGGAAAGTTGAAAGCAGAGTTGAAAATCCTCTTTTAAATACTTCTCTTCTTACAGAAAACAAGTTGTTTCGTTATTCTAACTTATCGGCTCTAATAAATTATACTTCAACTTTTGCCATAGTATTTTTTCTAAGTCTATATCTTCAGAAAGTGCAAGACCTATCTCCAAGAGAAGCCGGGGCTGTAATTATTGCGCAACCAATAATGATGGCTCTATTTTCGCCTATTGTGGGTAAACTGTCTGATAAAATTCAACCTCGCTATTTTGCCACTTTAGGTATGATAATGTGCTCTTCAGGACTAGCCATGCTGGCATTTCTTTCTTACAATACTCATATAACCTACATAATTGGAATACTAGTTTGGGTTGGATTGGGATTTGCCTTATTCTCATCACCCAATATGAATACTATTATGAGTTCTGTAGACCGTAAACAGTATGGTCAAGCATCTGGCCTATCATCTTCGATGAGGGTGTTTGGACAAATTATAAGTATGAGCATTATAACCCTACTTATCTCAATATATTTTGGAGATAATTCTATAGAAGAAGTTGCAGATATACTTTTTATAAATGCTATGAAATGGGGGTTTATTATTTTTGCAATTATTGGATCTACCGGAATTTACTTCTCCTATTTTAGAGGTAATATAGAAAAAAGGTAAATGATTTACCTTTCTTCTATTATAATAATTAATAAGTCCAAGACATAAAAAATATAAGACTTATAGTTGTGAGAATACCATTTTAGAAAAACTGCTCTAACTAAAAATAAAGTGCTATCAATAAACTCTCCAACGAGATTAATCCTCCTATAAAAGCATATAATTTTGTTTTATAAAACCATGATTAGGGAAAGAAATTTGCACTGGTAATGATTGCATAAGTCATAATAAAATAGTTATGTATCTTTATAAGAACAAATATTAAAAAGTGGAAAAAGAGTAATTGAGTAAAGTTTAACCGTAACCTCAATGCTTGCAAATGGTTATCTTTAACTTTCCGGTTAATCTTTAAAATTTTGAAAAGTAAAAGTGCAGATGGGAATAAAAGTCCACTTGCGAAAAATAAAAATATATTCTTATTCAAAAACATACAACTTCTATTTAGGTTTCCAAAAATTTAAGTAACTAATAACTTGAAAACAAAGGCTGAATCTATACATTATAAAAGTGAAACGTAATACATTAAAATTACTATCTTTGCACTTTAAAATAAAACAACAATTTTTCAAGATATTATAATGGCAAATGTATTAAAGGAGCTAACTCCCAGGAGTGAAGATTTTTCACAGTGGTTTTTAGATTTAGTTATTAAAGCTGATATGGCTGAGAATTCAGCCGTAAGAGGTTGTATGGTCATTAAACCTTATGGTTATGCTATTTGGGAAAAGATTCAACGTCAGTTGGATGATATGTTTAAAGAAACAGGTCACGTGAATGCATATTTTCCTCTTTTTATTCCAAAATCATACCTTAGCAGGGAAGCCGAACATGTGGAAGGTTTTGCCAAAGAGTGTGCAGTTGTTACGCATTACCGTTTGAAAAATGATCCTAATGGAGGAGGAGTAATAGTAGATCCTGCAGCAAAACTTGAAGAGGAGCTGGTAGTACGCCCAACTTCAGAAACTATTATATGGAGCACTTATAAAAACTGGATTCAATCTTATCGCGACCTGCCTTTGCTAATAAATCAATGGGCAAATGTAGTGCGTTGGGAAATGCGTACAAGGCTGTTTTTAAGAACATCAGAATTTCTTTGGCAAGAGGGACATACTGCACATGCTACAAAAGAAGAGGCTATTGAAGAAACCGAAAGGATGATTAATGTATATGCAGAGTTTGCAGAAAAATATATGGCTATGCCGGTTATTAAAGGATTCAAATCTGCATCTGAAAGATTTGCCGGAGCTCTAGATACATACACAATTGAAGCTTTAATGCAGGATGGTAAAGCTCTTCAATCAGGTACATCTCACTTCTTAGGTCAGAATTTTGCTAAGGCATTTGATGTACAGTTCTCTGACCAAAATGGAAAAAGAGAGTATGTATGGGCAACATCTTGGGGTGTATCTACAAGATTAATAGGTGCACTAATAATGACTCACTCCGATGACAATGGTCTTGTATTACCTCCTAAACTAGCTCCTTATCAAGTTGTTATAGTTCCAATTTATAAAAACAAAGAACAACTTGGTCAAATAAATGAAAAAGTTGCTGGAATAGTTGAAAGATTAAAAGCACTAGGTGTTAGTGTTAAATATGACAATTCAGATAATAAGAAGCCAGGTTGGAAATTCTCGGAATATGAACTTAAAGGTGTTCCTGTTAGATTAGCTATTGGTGGAAGAGATTTGGAGAATAATACTATTGAGGTAGCAAGACGAGATACATTAACAAAAGATACTCTTACTTGTGATGGTATTGAAAACTACATTAAAGGGCTTTTAGATGAAATTCAGGACAATATCTATAAGAAAGCTTCCGATTTCAGAGCTTCTCAGACACGTGAAGTTAACTCTTATGATGAATTTAAGGTAGAAATTGAGAAGGGTGGTTTCTTACTATGTCACTGGGACGGAACTCCTGAAACAGAGGAGTTAATAAAGAATGATACAAAAGCTACAATTCGTTGTATTCCATTGGAAGGTGATAAGACACCGGGTGTTTGTATGGTTACCGGAAAACCTTCTGCTCAAAGGGTAATATTTGCAAGATCATACTAATTAATAGAGCAAAAGTATGGCATCTGCAAAAGATTGGATTTCGGCATTTAGATTACGAACTCTTTTTTTAGCAGTATCTACTGTAATTTTGGGTAGTGGTCTTGCTGTATATGAAGGTAAATTGGATTTAACGGTTTTTACCTTCACCATGATATTAGCAATTGCGATTCAAATTTTAGCCAATTTGGCAAACGATCTTGGTGATTACCAAAAAGGAACTGATATTACGGGTAGGCGAGTTGGGCCTACCCGTGCTATACAAAGTGGTTTGATATCGTCTTCACAAATGAAGATAGCCATTATAATTTTCATATTGATATGTGTTATTAGTGGTTCTGTTTTAGTGTATAAAATTGCTCCTTATGTAAGTAATGTTGCATGGTTAACACTACTTGCAATTGGTATTTTATGCATAATTGCTGCTCTTTTCTATACTATGGGTAGGCACGCATATGGTTATAGAGGTCTAGGAGATCTTTTTGCTTTTCTTTTTTTTGGTCCTGTACCTGTAATTGGTACTTACTTTCTTCATACACATTCGATAGATTATTTTCCAGTACTACCAGCTATTTCTATTGGAATAATAAGTACCATGATATTGAATATAAACAATATGCGTGATATCGAGAATGATAGTAAGTCAGGGAAAATAACTGTTGCAGTTAAGCTAGGTCTTAGAAGGGCTAAAATATACCACACTACTTTAACTTTATTATCTTTCATTTGCTTATTAACATTCAACAATATATTTGAACTACAGACTTGGTATAGATATATTTATCTTTTATTTTATCTTATTCTCTTTAAAATTCTTATAGACTTTAGATTTAACAACGGTCGTGAGCTAGACCCTTACTTGAAAAAAACATCTCTATCTGGACTACTTATTGCAATTGCTTTTGTAATCTGTATAAATATATAATTCAAGATAAGCCTATTACAACTAGTCAACTACATTTAGTTTAAAATGATTGTTGTAATTTATTTTTATATTAGAATATTTTGTGTTACAAAACATTGTGTTCCATAAATTTAGTAGTATAAATCAGTAACAAGTATAATTTTAAATATATAATATCCATTAGATTAACATAATTCACGACATAATAACTTGTTTTAAAATATTTGATTAACTTTGCTTTAATAGTAATCAATAAAAAACAGACTAGTATGTACGATAACAGCAGTCGTGCTTTTATAGCCATCAATAATGAAAAAGAAGTTTGCTTAATACCTAAAATGGCAAACCGTCATGGATTAATAACCGGTGCAACTGGAACAGGAAAGACAGTTACATTACAAACACTTTCAGAAACTTTTAGTGATATGGGAGTTCCTGTATTTGCTGCTGATATGAAAGGAGACTTATCGGGTGTAGCAAATATTGGTGGAAATAAAGAGAGCGTTAATAAACGAGTAGCTGAATATAAACTTGATGATAAAGGGTTTAAATATAAACCTTTTCCGGTAAGGTTTTGGGATGTTTTTGGTGAACAGGGACATCCGGTTCGTACTACTGTTTCATCAATGGGACCTATTTTACTTGAACGACTTCTTAATCTTAACGAAACACAAGGTGCTATTTTGACGATGGCATTTAAAATTGCTGATGATAATAACCTTCTTCTTGTAGACCTTAAAGATTTACAGAAGATGCTTCAGTTTATTGGAGATAATAGGAATGAGTTTATCACTAAATATGGAAACATCTCACCAGCAAGTATCGGTGCAATTCAGCGAGGATTGATGAGAATTGAGAGTGAAGGTGCAGATAGATTTTTTGGTGAACCTAATCTTGAGATAACAGATTTTATTCAAACTGAAGAGGGTAAAGGTGTTATAAATATACTTGCTGCTGATAAACTTATTAACTCGCCTAGAGTGTATACAACATTCCTTTTATGGTTGCTTGACGATTTATATGAAACTCTTCCTGAAGTTGGTGATTTAGAAAAACCAAAGTTGGTATTTTTCTTTGATGAGGCTCATTTACTTTTTAATGATATGCCAAGGAATTTACTTGAAAAAGTTGAGCAGATTGTAAGGTTGATTCGTTCAAAAGGTGTAGGTATTTATTTTTGTACACAAAATCCAGCGGATATACCTGAAAACATTTTAGGCCAATTAGGAAATCGTGTTCAACATGCGTTAAGAGCATACACGCCAAACGATCAAAAGGCTGTGAAAGTGGCAGCAAATACATTCAGAGCAAACCCAAATTTCAATACTGCAGATGCAATTACTGAGCTAAATACTGGTGAAGCTCTTGTTTCTTTTTTAGATGAGAAAGGTGCACCTCAAATGGTAGAGAGAGCTAATATACTTCCTCCACAAGGGCAAATAGGTCCGATTAGCCTTAGTGAAAGAGATCATATTTTACGCAGTTCACTTATATATGGAGTTTATGAAGATTTAATAGACAGGGAATCGGCCTTCGAAATATTATCACGTAAACAAAATCTACTGGAAGAGGAACGCCGTTTGGCAGAAGAAGAGAGAGAAAGAGTTCGACTTCAGAAAGAGAATGAAAAAGCTGCAAGGGAAGCAGAAAGATTAAAACGTGAAGCTGCAAGAAAAAGAAAAGAGGAACAGGGTATAATAGGAGATCTGCTAGAACAGGTTGGAAAAAGTGCAAAGAGGCAAATTAGCAATGAGTTAGGAAAAACAATTACTCGTAGTATATTTGGCGGTTTATTCGGCAAGAGGTAATTTGCTTATTTATAACAATGTATAAAACATTATTTAGGCACTACTGGTTAAATTCTACACGTGCGCCCGGATTTTATAAAAATGTGGTAGTAAATATATTTGTAGGATTGTTAATACTATACTTCGTTGCAGTATTGGCAATGTTAGGATTATTTTTACCAAAAATGCTTCAAAAATTAGCACCTCAAACTGATATTTTAAATATCATAAATGGCAGCATAATTTATAGTGTTATTGTTTCACTTTTACTTCGCTATTTAATTCAACCACTAAGTCAATTGAAACTGGAACATTATCAGACAATGCCAATTAAAAGAGATGTTTTAGTAAACTACCTGTTATTAAAGCCATTACTAAATCCTATAAACTACATAGCTCTATGCTTTATTATTCCAATCACTATAACCGGAATATATCCTTCGATTGGTTTAGTTGGTTCAATTCGATTTTTCTTTATTATCTCTTTATTAATTCAGTTCAACACCTTAATGTCATTATTGCTGAAAAGAAAATTCAGCAATATTCTAATAGGTTTACTCATTATTCTTGTTATTGGCGGAATATTGGCTGCTTTTGAGTATTATAAGATATTTTCTCTTTTTTCAGTATCTCGTAATCTTTTTGGATTTCTAATAAATACACCTTTTGTATGGGTTACACTGATATTATTTTCTGCACTTGGTTTTTATCTTAATAAGCTATTTTTTGCCCACAACTACTATCCGGAATCATTCGAAAGATTAAATAAAATAAGAAATGAAGGAGGACAACTGTTTTATTTTTTGGATCGATATGGTAAAATTGGAGAAATCATTTCTCTTGAGATTAAACTTATTCTTCGTCACAAAAGAACAAAAAGCTCTCTTTATACAATTCCGTTCTTTTTGTTATATGGACTTATCTTTTACTTCAACCCAACTTATAGCCAAAGTTCGGGATGGATTATTTTTGTTGCTATCTTTATAACCGGAGCCGGAATGTTGACATTTGGCCAATGGATTATAAACTGGGATGGTTCATACTTCGATTTTCTGATGTCACGTAATATTGACACATATACATATTTAAAGGCAAATTATACATTGTTATTTGCTTTATGTCTTATTTCTTTTATACTTACAACTCCCTACTTTTTACTTGGAAAAGAAATTATATTGTATCATTTGGTTGCTTTGGTTTATAACGCAGGTGTAAATATTTATGTATTCTTATTTGGTGCTACATTTAATTCTAAACGGCTTGAACTTACAAAAAGTTCTTCGATGAATATGCAGGGTGTGAGTTATAAAAACTTTGTAGTAATGATTCCGTTGTTAGCAATTCCTATTGGTGTAATAAATCTATTTTCGATATTTTCAGCAACCAATCTTGCATTAATTATAATAGCATTGATAGGAGTTTCTGGCATTTTGCTTCGAGAACAGTTGTTGAGAATAATTGTAAAGCAATTCTTGAGAAGAAAGTATGCCTTATGTGAAGGATTTCGTAAAAAAGAGTAAGTTCTAGAGAAAAATAAACATTATGCAAAATTACAATAATAACTTAATTGACCTTTCACATTTTACTCCACCAACTACTTTAGATCAGTCTCATAAAGAGATTATTATAGCTAATAATCTAAAGAAAATTTACGGAGGAATAACAGTGCTAAATATACCACATTTAAAGATATACAATGGCGAAAGCTTTGGTTTAGTTGGCAATAATGGGGCTGGTAAGACAACATTTTTTCGATTAATACTTGATCTAATTGAGGCTACAACAGGTGAGGTACAAATAGATGGATCAAAAGTAGCTAGGTGTGATGAATGGAAATCTAAACTAGGATCCTTTCTTGATGAAAGTTTTCTTATTGACTTTTTAACACCAGAAGAGTATTTTAATTTCACAGCAAAAGTTTATAAAAAATCAGAAGGTGATATATCCTCTTTCCTTGACTCAATGAAGGAATTCTTCAACGGAGAAATATTGGGTACAGGAAAATTAATTAGAGATCTCTCTAAAGGAAACCAGAAAAAAACTGGAATTGCAGCAGCTCTGATTAGTGAACCTCAAATATTGATTCTCGACGAACCTTTTACAGCACTTGATCCTACTTCGCAAATAAGACTAAAAAGGATGCTTAATAACTTGAAAACTAATAGAAATATGACGATGATAATATCTAGTCATGATCTTAATCATGTTACTGAGGTATGCGACCGTATAGTGGTTCTGGAAAAAGGTTTTGTGGTAAAAGATATTCAAACGGACGAGAATACACTAAATGAACTTGAGTCCTATTTTACAATATGATTTTATGATTTTATCATCTGTGTTTAACAAAATAAATTTCTTTTTCTATTATTATTCACTATTGCAATCCATTTTTTTAATTGTTGTATCTTTGTCATTCTATATAAAATAATAACTGCAACATAATTCAACGTAAAGTGGAAGAATTAAAAGAACAAAAAAATATAAATCCTATTATTGACTGGTTTATTCGTCTAGTAAAAGGGATGCTTGTAGGTATCGGATTTATATTACCTGGTCTTTCGGGTGGCGTATTGGCTGTGATATTTGGAATATATGATAGAATAATTATATTTCTAGCAAACTTACGCGAAAACTTTGTAAAGAATGTATTCTACTTTATTCCTGTTGCTATTGGTGCTGCCATTGGAATAGTTTTATTTGCAGTTGTTGTTGAAAAAGCTTTTGGCAAATATGTTGCACAATTTGTATGTCTGTTTGTAGGATTTGTAGCAGGTACTTTTCCATCACTATATAAAACAGCAGGGAAAGAGGGGCGAAATTCAAAAGATATATGGGTTTTGACTTTATCTACTATTGCATTATTCATCCTTATGGTTGTTGGAGGCAAACAGCTCACTGAGGTTACTCCTAACATTATTATCTGGCTTGGATCGGGATTGTTAATGGGGCTAGGACTAATTGTTCCAGGTATGAGTCCTTCTAATTTCCTTATCTATTTTGGATTGTATGATAAGATGGCTATTGGTATAAAAGATTTCGATTTTGGAGTAATTATACCTCTCTTATTAGGTTTTATAATCTGTGTGATTCTCTTTTCAAAAGTTGCAGCATGGATGTTCCGTAAATATTATTCTAGAATGTATCACTTTATACTCGGATTGGTTATAGGTTCATCGCTTGCAATTTTTCCTACAGTTGTATTTCCATCGTTTACTACTCAGGGGTTAGAGGCTGCCGGTTTGGGGTTTGGGGCTTCACTGTTATTTTGTTTTATTTTGTTTATAGTAGGAGCAATAGCTTCATATCTGTTTAGTAAAGTTGAAGAGAGGTTTCCGAAGGAAGAATTTCTTTAATCTTCTTCTGGCATCTTTATTCTTGGGTTTCGCTCTTTTAGCTCAGCTATAAGTGCATCGATATCTGACTCCTTAACCCTCAATATTTCAAATCCGCGTAACAGATCTATTTGAAGTTGGTTTCTTTTTAGTTTCCTCATTCCTATAATATCACCAATGGCAATTCTTTTATTTTTTGTGAAAAATTGGATGACAAATCGAACTTCCAAGAAATTCATCCCTGTTATTACATACTCTTTTATTGAAGTTGATAGAGAAAATATTATTGCAAACACAAGGTAGAAGACATTAAACCAGACTCTATCAGAATTAATGAGACCCTCTATTATAAATCCCAAGAGGATAATAATAAATATCAACCAAAAAATATTAGCCGAACCATTATCTGCTTTATACTTTTTCTCGTCCACCATAGTAATTAATTTATAATATCATTGCCTTTTCCTTTTCAAAGATACTAATCTTTGTGGAATGTCTGTTAATTAAGATAAATAATAAATAATATACTAAAGAGTATATTTTATCGACGAATTATCTGTTTTATACTACTATTTATTGATAAAAATCTTTAAGCACAGTAACAATTTTGTAACTAAACACAGATTATCAATATTATATATTTTTTTATGAATAAACTATTATGTAAATTTCGAAGTCTTATAATCAGACAATTTTATTAATTCACTCATAAAATATCGTAATATGAAAAAGTTTACAGTTTTGGCAATAGTTGCCTTTTTAACAATTAGTTTCTCTTTAAGTGCTCAGAACAATAATACTAGAAGAGGCTGGTCAGCAAAAGAGAGGGCCGATCTAATGACAAAGGAACTTAAGCTTTCTGCAGAACAGTCGGATAAAGTAAAAGCTTTATTTGAAAAACTTGATGAAGAACAAGCTAAACAGATGGCAGAAATCAGAGCAAAAGGAAATGATTTGCAAAATGATAGAGAAGCTTTTAGAAAAAAAATGCAAGAATTGAGAGCTAAAACACAAGAAGAAAATGATGCAAAAGTTGAAGCTATTATTGGAAAAGAAAAAATGAAAGCTTGGAAAGATATACGTGCAAAAAGACAAGAAAGTATGCGAGATGCTAATCGCAGTGGAAGGCGAGCTCCAGAAACAAGTAAATAGACGAAAATATTAAATAGTTATTGAGCGATTACTAAAAAAGTAGTCGCTCTTTTTTAAGTTAGTAATATTTAATAAGCAGATTTTTAAACTCTTTTGTTTCTTTAAATCTAAGAAGCCAAGTATTTATACTATCAAGAAGTACGGGTGAATCTTTTCTTACTGCCCACGACTCAATTTGAGTGAAACTGATATCAGTTTCAATATCTATTTCGGGAAGCTTTTCTGAAAGTTGTATTGCTATCTTTTCATCACAAACTGTATATTCAATTTCTCCTGAAGCAACCATCATTACAAGTTGTTCAAAATCATAAATTTTATTTTCTATTACGAAAATAGTATCTCCTATTTCATGTGACAAATTATTTAATCTCAAAATTGAAGGTGAACCAACAGGAACATGAATTGTTTTTTTTGCAAGTTCAAGATGTTGTCGTAGAGGTTCGATACTATCATTATATTGCGACTTTCGCTGTACTAACACGAGCTTGTTTAATAATAATGGTTCAGTAAAGTTAAAGCTGTCTTTAAGTTCAATGTTTACAGGTATATTTCGAGCAACTAAATCATATCGATATTCTTGTAAACCTTTTAAGTTGTCTTGTATATTATTTTCAAGAAAAATGTTTACTTTTACACCCCACTCTTTCGCTAGTGCATTTATAATTTCATATTGAAATCCCTGGATTGTATCACCTGAAACAAAATAACCAATTGAATTATAATCGGTTACTACATTAATTTCACATCTTTCAATAATTTCGCTATAATCTTTAATCTCAATATGTTTAGCCTTTATAATAACTGAATTTCTAATCGTAACCATAACGATTACAACTAAAATAAGCAATATACAATATAAGTAAAGCTGTTTTTTTGAAATCATCGAAATCTATAAAAAATTCTTATTGGTAAAGATAAATTCAATTGAGCAGGTTGACAGATAGACCTAACTTTAGACCAAATGGATTAAGCGGATAACCTGGTATTGAAAAATACTCTTGAGGTTTAATTACTTTAGTTGCAACATTATAAAACATAATGAAAAAGCGAGTCTGCTTTAAATGCATATTTAAATATAAAGTTGATATTGGATAATCACCTATCTCTATCTCACGTTGGTTATAGAACTGAAGTAATGAAGGCTCATAGCCTTGAACATAATATTTAGTATGATAATGAGCATCTACACCAAATTGCATTGTTAGCTCATTTACAATCTTTGTTTTTAAGTACAAATTAGAGTAAAAGCTCAATTCAGGTAGAGGTATTGCTGTTTGATTGCTAGACTTTTGATAAACAACTTGATTATCCCAATGGAAGATACCCAGGCTTATATTCTGTTCTATTCTTGCAGTTAGTACTTGTATGTTTTCTCTTTCTTGTGCTATTGTTTTATTCTCATCAATATATATGAAGTTCTGCAAATTCTCAACACCTGCGCTTAATAAAGTATTTGTAAATGGAAGTATTATCTTACCACCCAGATAAACCCTGTGAATATCGTCAAAGTCATTATTCCACTTGAAATATTTTGATTGATAATTATTTTGAAGGTACTTAGGTCTTAAGTTTTTTAAATATGCCTCGGCAGAGATGGATGTACGTCTTCCTGCAATATCAAAACCTGTTTCAATATTTCCAACAGCTCTTATTTCTCCAAGGTTAACACCTAAAACACCGATGTCGGCACTACCACTAAATAACAAGTTATCACCCTGCTGCTTACTTAATACTCCACCTAGAGTTACAGCACTCTCTCTATGATTTTTAAAAGTAAAGTCTTCCAAGTCTTTCATAGAGTATTCTCTTAAATCGTACTCAAGAAAAGCCGTAAGACCAAATTTTACCCAATCTTTAAAACCTTCGCGAAGAGCTAGAGATACTGTATTCTTAAATGAACTATAATGAATGCTATCATCTACAGCTTCGTTGTAAAATCTGTTAACATAAAACTGGTCTATTCTTTGCATCTGATTACCATTAACGGATACGTAAGTTGTATCGTATGATAAAAATCTTCGATATTGTTGAATGTATTGAGATGAGAATCCCAAACTTGCAATAGGAATAAAATCTCCTTGCTCTTCATGTAGAGAATCATTTGATGAAGGAGTATATCCCAAGTTATATCTTCCAGAGAGAAAAAATCTGTTATTTTTTACTGTATTCCATGTATTTGTAAATTTAACAGGTATATCTCTGGTTGTAAAATTTTGTTCGATGGCCTCAGGATCTGTAATGAAAGTTTCATCAGTAATTCCACCATTTTCGAAATTACTGATTTTACCTATATTCATATATGCATGTCCTTCAAACCTGTCATTGATATAATTCCCAAATAGAGAAAAGTTATTGTGTTTGACTGATTGAGAGTTGTAAAAACCTTTTGAGTTTAACAAATCTACATCTATACCAACATTTAGACTTTCCCCAAAATTTGAAGATAACTCTGCACCAAACCTCTCCTCTCTCATCTGCTTGTTTCCACTTCTTTGATAGTCTAATCTAGTGTAAGGAATTCGCGTATTGGTAAAATATTGGCTTTCAACCTTTTTCAAATAATTAGAATAAGAATTATTGAATATAAAATGATCTAACTCAGAAATATCAAAGAAAATTTTCGAGAAAGATGGTGAACCCAAAGGTGCCAGAAATCCCATTGCAACAGATTGACCATCTGGAAGTGTATTATGCTGGTAGTTATGTAATAACGTGTCGGGAGTTGTATAATATCTTTCGTTTGTCCTCTCATCTATTTTCCATGTTGTCATTTGTGCCAACTCTTTTAGGGAATCAGCCTCTGCACTATGATCATGGAGCAAATGATCAATTTGTAGACTTTGGTCAACCCCTACTTTTGATCTGAATAGAGAATCGGGATTGGTTGATATATGTGATGAATCAGGCATAATAATATGAGCCTGAGGATAGGCAATTACTATACTGATTGCCCATGTAAAAAGTGATATAAGTAGTTTTTCTTTCATCGGATGCAAACTTACATAAAAAAACGTCAAGCTCAGAGAGTCAGCTCTTTTTTTCTATTCTTTTTAGAAAAAATTTAGTAAGCGCCAATTGTGTTTAATCAGTAAAAACATGATTTGATTTTCTATATATAATTATGATTTAAAAATTAATTACACATTTTAGATGTTGTTTTAAATTATTCTATTATCTTTGCCCCATAAAATTAGTAAAAATGAAAGTAAACAGATTCCATCATCATCATTTTCATACTTGCAGTCAGGCGAGGTGAGATAGATATGTGCAATCTAGTAATAATATTTATATACCCGTCTGAATCAAATCAGTCGGGTTTTTTGTTTTAAAAAAAAGAAACGAAAATGGAAAAGATAAAAATAGCTATTCAAAAAAGTGGTCGATTGAGTGAAAAATCGATAGAGCTACTTACAGAGTGTGGTATACGTATTTCAAATGGAACACGTAAACTTAAAACAGAAGCTAAAAATTTCCCTATGGAAATACTTTTTTTACGTGATGATGATATTCCTCAATATGTAGAACAGGGTGTTGCAGATATTGGTATCCTTGGCCAAAATGAGGTGTGGGAGAAAGATAAAAATATAAACATCATTGAGGAGCTGGGTTTTGGCAGTTGCAGATTATCACTTGCAATTCCTAAAGATGAAATTTATAAAGATATAAGTTATTTCAACAACAGAAGAATTGCCACAAGTTATCCTAAAATACTAAATAATTTTTTTACACAAAAAGGTATTAATGTGGATATTGAAGAATTAGGAGGTAGTGTGGAAATTGCAACAGGAATAGGTCTAGCAGATGCAATATTTGATATTGTAAGTACAGGAAGTACACTAATTATGAATGGATTGAAAGAAGTTGAAACAGTTGTTAAGAGTCAAGCCGTATTAATAAGCAATAAAAAACTGTCTGGAAATAAAAAAATGTTGCTTGATGAGTTGTTATTTCGCATAAAAGCATATAAAAATGGACAGGGTAAAAAATATGTCCTTTTAAATGCTCCAAACGATATTATTCCTGATATAATTAAATTATTGCCAGGTATGCGCTCTCCAAGTATAATTCCTTTAGCAGATGAGGGTTGGAGTAGTGTTCACTCTGTAATAAATGATGATGATTTTTGGGAAATTATTGATGAGTTAAAGCGTAAGGGTGCAGAAGGTATTTTAATTATACCTATTGAAAAGATGATACTTTAAAGAAATATAAATTCTTTATTCTATTTGGCTACATTTCTATAAGATATGACTAAAAAAATTTGAACTCAGTATATATATGAAAATAATATCTAACCCCTCTCGTTCTAAATGGGAGAAACTTGCTGCAAGACCAATGATTAAGCAACAAAAGCTTATGAGGACGGTCGAAAAAATTTTTTATGATATACATAGAAAAGGTGATAAGGCTGTGCTTAAATACAGTCAGATGTTTGATTTCCCAAATCAAAGTTCTCTTATTGTTAGTGAAGATACAATTGAAAAATCAACTGAATTGATTTCAGAGAGATTGAAACAATCAATTGAAGTTGCCAGTAGAAATATTGAAATATTTCACAAATCTCAACATGAGGAGATACGTAAAATTGAGACTTCTCCAGGTGTGATGTGCTGGCGTGAGTCTAGGGCAATTGAACGTGTTGGCATATATATTCCGGGTGGTACTGCCCCACTCTTTTCAACTGTTTTAATGCTTGCTATTCCTGCAAAGTTAGCTGGCTGCAAAGAAATAATATTATGTACACCACCTGATAAAGATGGAAATATAAATCCTGCAATTCTATATACAGCTAAATATGCAGGAATTACTAAGATATTCTCTTTAGGTGGCATCCAGGCTATAGGTGCAATGACATTCGGAACCGCATCTATTCCTAAAGTAGATAAAATATTTGGTCCTGGCAATCAATATGTAATGGCAGCAAAACGATCTGCTCAGTATTACGGTGTTGCAATTGATATGCCTGCAGGTCCAAGCGAAGTATTGATAATAGCAGACGAATCATGCAATCCAAGTTTTGTTGCTGCCGACCTACTCTCACAAGCTGAACATGGTCCAGATAGCCAAGTTATACTTTTATCTACTTCTAAAAAAATAATAAAGGCTGTAAATAATGAAATTGAATTTCAATTAGAAGCCTTACCTCGTCAAGATATTGCAGTTCAAGCATTGAAAAATAGTAAATCAATTTTATTTAGAGAGATTTCTGATTGCATTGATTTTAGTAATTTCTATGCTCCTGAACACCTAATACTTGCTATTGAAAATTCAGAATTGATAAGTCGTAATGTCTCAACTGCAGGTTCGGTATTTTTAGGCAAATGGAGTTGTGAAAGTGCAGGAGATTATGCAAGTGGAACCAATCATACTCTTCCTACAAGTGGTTTCGCAAAGAGTTATAGTGGTGTTTCTCTTGATAGCTTTGTAAAGAAAATTACTTTTCAAAAACTTGATGAACAAGGTATAATATCAATAGGAGAAGCAGTTGAAACCATGGCTGATGCCGAACAGCTTTATGCACACAAAAATGCAATGACTCTTAGAGTTGGCGCTGTTACTTCAAAACATATACAACAAACAAATTTATTAGATACAGATGATTAATTTTGATTTGAAATCAATGGTGCGTCCTAATATATGGAAATTAACACCATATTCAAGTGCACGTGATGAGTTTACTGGAAATGAAGGTATCTTTTTAGATGCAAACGAAAATCCTTTTGGAAATAAAAATCGTTATCCAGATCCACACCAGAAAGAATTGAAGTTAGCATTATCAAAAATAAATAATGTTGATGTTAATAATATATTCATTGGAAATGGAAGTGACGAGGTGATTGATTTGGTTTATCGTATTTTTTGTGAACCATCAAAAGATAAAGTAATAATCTGCCCTCCTACTTATGGAATGTATGAAGTTTCAGCAAATATCAACAATGTTCATATTACTAGCATACCACTTACAAGTGAATTTGAGTTAAATACAGAATCGATTCTTTCTGAATCTGCTAAATGTATTTTTTTATGCTCACCCAATAATCCAACAGGCAATAATTTAAAAAATATTGAAAAGATATTGGATCAATTCAAAGGTATAGTTATTGTAGATGAAGCATATATTGATTTTAGTGATAAACAAAGTTTTATAGGCTCAATTAACAAATATCCTAATCTTATTGTAATGCAGACATTTAGTAAAGCATGGGCATTAGCAAAGGCTCGTGTTGGCGTTGCATACTCAAATAAAGAAATAATAGCTTTAATGGATAAAACTAAACCTCCATATAATGTTAGTGGCTTTAACCAGAATGAAGCACTAAATGCTCTTTCTGAATCAGATAAATTTAATGAGAGAGTTAAAGTTATTCTAGAGCAACGTGAATTACTTGTGGATGAACTAAAACAACTTGAAATAGTTGAGCATATTTATCCCTCAAATTCAAATTTCTTACTTGTGAAAATTAATAATGCAGGTGGAGTATACAGGTATCTGGTTTCTAATAATGTGATTGTCAGAAATAGAGAATCTGTTGTTAAAGGCTGCATTCGTATAACTGTTGGATCTCCTGAAGAAAATAGAATATTAATTAATGCTCTTAAAAAATATAATGTTGATTTAGAATCTCTAAAATTTAATAAATAATGAAAAAAGCCCTTTTTATAGATCGTGATGGCACACTAATTATAGAGCCAGAAGATGAGCAGATAGATAGCCTGGATAAACTTGAGTTCTATCCAGGTGTTTTTCAGTCACTCTCTCGTATTGCAAAAGAACTTGAATATGAGTTAGTAATGGTTACAAATCAGGATGGGTTAGGTACTTCATCTTTTCCTGAAGAAACATTTTATCCTGCACAAAATAAGATTATAAAAGCTTTCCAAAATGAAGGAGTTGTTTTTAGTGAAATTTTAATTGACAGATCATTTCCTCACCAGAATTTACCAACTCGCAAACCTGGAACAGCAATGCTATTGCATTATATGAAAGGAGATTATAATTTAGAAGAATCTTATGTTATTGGGGATAGACTTACAGACGCTGAACTAGCTGACAACTTAGGATGTAAATCGATCATTTTAAGCAATAGCTTAGATTCTAATGCAGCTTTATCTACAACAAATTGGGGTGATATATATCGATTCTTAAAATCTCAACCTCGCACAGCAAAAGTTAGTAGAAATACATCTGAAACTCAAATTGAAGTTGAACTCAATTTAGATGGAAATGGCAAAAGTGAAATTTCTACCGGAATAGGGTTTTTTGATCATATGCTTGATCAAATTTCAAGACATGGTAATATTGATCTTAAGATCAACGTTTCAGGAGATCTTCATATTGATGAACATCATACAATTGAAGATGTTGCCATTACTCTTGGTGATGCTTTTTTAAAAGCATTAGGTAAGAAAAAAGGTATTGAAAGATATGGATTCTTACTTCCTATGGATGAGTCAATTGCTCAAGTAGCATTAGATTTTGGTGGTAGACCTTGGTTAGTTTGGGATGTAACATTTAATCGTGAATTTATAGGCGATATGCCTACTGAAATGTTTATGCATTTCTTCAAATCTTTCAGTGATAATGCCAAGTGCAATCTAAATATAAAAGCTGAAGGTGAAAATGAACATCACAAAATTGAGTCAATCTTCAAAGGATTTGCAAGAGCGATTAAAATGGCAGTAAAACGTGGTGAAGAGGGTGGTATACCGAGTACTAAAGGTACATTTTAAACAACACACAAAAAATGGTTGCAATAATAGATTATAATGCAGGTAATATAACATCTGTAAAAAATGCACTTGATCGTCTTGGCTCTGAATCAATCATTACAAATCGTCATGAAGATATTATAAATGCGGATAAGGTGATATTTCCCGGTGTTGGGCAAGCAAGTACTGCTATAAAGTATCTCAAGGGAATTGGGCTGGATGTGACTATTAAATCATTGAAACAACCAACTTTGGGAATATGCTTAGGGCTTCAACTGATGTGTGAATATTCTCAAGAAGGAGATGTTGAGTGCTTAGGCATTTTTGAGACTGATGTTCAATTGTTTCCTTCAGATGATATTGTTCCTCATATGGGATGGAATAACATTTCAATCATAGCTTCTCCACTATTCAAGGGGCTCAAAGAAAATGATTCTTATTATTTTATTCACAGTTATTATGCAGGAATCTGTAACCATACTATAGCTACTTGCCATTATATTAAACCATTTAGTGCAGCAATTCAAAGAAATAATTTTTATGCCACTCAATTTCATCCTGAAAAATCTGGAGATATTGGAGATAAAATATTAAAAAACTTTCTAGAACTTTAGATATGAGAATAATTCCTGCTATTGATATAATTAATGGAAAATGTGTAAGACTCACCAAAGGTGATTACAACACACAAAAAATATACAATGAGAATCCCCTTGAAGTCGCAAAAGAATTTGAAGCAAGTGGTATTAAATATCTTCATTTAGTTGATTTAGATGGTGCAAAATCAAATAATATAGTTAATCATAAAATATTAAATGAAATTGCTTCAAAAACGAAACTTATTATTGATTTTGGAGGTGGTATAAAGAGTGATAAAGATATTGAGATAGCTTTTGAAAATGGAGCCACTCAAGTTACCGGTGGTAGTATCGCTGTACATAATAGTGAAATTTTCCTGGAGTGGCTTGCTAAATATGGAAGAGATAAGATTATTTTAGGAGCAGATAGTAATAATCTAAAAATAGCAACTCATGGATGGCAACAGACTTCTGATATGGATGTTATCGACTTTATTGCTCTCTATGAAAATAAAGGAATTTCGTATGTTATTTGTACTGATATCTCTAAGGATGGGATGTTACAAGGCCCATCAATTGATTTATATAAGCAAATTATATCTCGATCAAAAGTAAAGCTTATTGCTAGTGGAGGTGTTACAACAATTGATGATTTAGAGCTTGTAAAACAAATTGGATGTGAAGGTGCAATAATTGGCAAAGCTATTTATGAGGGTAAAATAGAATTAAAAGAATTGGAATTATTTATTTTAAAATCTGGCAGTTAAATCAAAATATTATAGTTTAATTTGACTTCAAGAAGATTAAATAATCTATTTGACAACATTTAAAAACAAATTGGGTAATCATACAAAATGCTAAAAAGAAGAATTATTCCATGCCTCGATATCAAAGATGGCAGAACTGTAAAAGGTATAAATTTTATTGAATTAAGAGATGCAGGGGATCCTGTAGAGTTGGCTAAAAGATATGTAAGTGAGGGTGCTGATGAGTTGGTTTTTTTAGATATTACAGCAACAGTTGAAAATCGTAAAACCTTAACAGAACTCGTAAATCGAGTAGCAAAAGAAATTAATATTCCTTTCACTGTTGGAGGTGGAATCAAATCTGTTGAAGACGCAAAATCAATAATTAAGACAGGTGCTGATAAAATAAGCATAAATTCTTCTGCTGTTTATCGCCCAGAACTTATTACTGAGATAGCAGAGCAATTCGGGAGCCAATGTGTAGTGGTTGCTATTGATACAAAACTTGAAGAAAGTGGTGAATGGATTGTTTACACTCACGGCGGCAGAACATCCACTCATATTAATACAATTGAATGGGCTATTAAAAGTGAGAAGTTGGGTGCAGGTGAGATATTGTTAACTTCTATGAACAACGATGGTATGAAATCAGGGTTTGCAATTGATATAACGGAAAAAGTAAGTAATGCACTGAACATACCTGTTATTGCATCTGGAGGAGCAGGTAATATGAATCATTTTGCAGATGTTTTCAAAAAAACTAAAGCTAGTGCAGCACTCGGAGCATCAGTATTCCATTTTGGGGAGATAGCTATACCAACATTAAAACAATATTTAAAAGAACAAAATATCGCAATAAGATGAACTTAGATTTCGAAAAAACCAATGGATTAATACCCGTAATTGTGCAACATTCAAATACAATGCAGGTTCTCATGTTAGGATACATGAATAAAGAAGCAATTGACAAAACTATAGCTGAAGGAAAAGTAACATTTTTTAGTCGCACTAAAAACAGATTATGGACAAAAGGAGAGGAGTCAGGAAACTTTCTTTTAGTAGATGAAATAATGCCAGATTGTGATAATGACACTTTATTAATTAAAGCATTTCCTCAGGGTCCCACTTGTCACACAGGATCAACTACGTGCTTCAACGAAGAAACATCAAAAGGATTCTTGTATAAACTTGAGAAAGTAATTGAGCAACGAATCTCCGATAACGATGAATCGTCATATACAGCAAGACTTTTTGCAAGAGGAGTTAATAAAATTGCTCAAAAAGTAGGTGAAGAAGCAGTGGAACTCGTAATAGAATCTAAAGATAATAACTTAGATCTTTTTAAGAATGAAGCAGCAGATCTTCTGTATCATTTTCTGATCTTGCTAAAGACTAAAGACTTGAAACTTGAAGATATCGAAGAAGTATTAAAAGGAAGACATAAATAACATCACTTTAATTAAACTGCATAAAAAAAGGGTAATTTCACTAAATGTGAAATCACCCTTTTTTCATAAAGAAATATTATCTATGGTAAAAATTCCATTTTACAATGATTTATTCAGATGCAATTATGCTTCTGCTGATACCACTTCAAATGGTAATACTGAAACGTATGAGCGGTTATTTCTTTTTTTGCGAAATACCACAACGCCATCTTTTAATGCGAATAATGTATGATCTTTTCCTAGACCTACATTTTCTCCCGGATGGTGAGCTGTTCCACGTTGACGAACTATGATATTACCAGCTTTTACTGTTTCACCACCAAACATTTTAACGCCCAATCGTTTACTATGCGATTCACGGCCGTTCTTCGAGCTACCAACTCCTTTTTTATGTGCCATTTTCTTCTAATTTTAACTGATTAAGCAATAATTTCTTTAACTCTTACTTCTGAAAACTGTTGACGGTGACCGTTTAATTTTCTGTAGCCTTTTCTTCTTTTCTTTTTGAAGACAAGTACTTTGTCTCCTTTAACATGTGAAAGTACTTCAAGAACCACTTTTGCACCTTCAACAACAGGTGTACCTACTGTTACAGTACCTTCGTTGTCTACTAGCATTACTTTCTCAAATTCCACTTGACTTCCTTGTTCGGCATTTATTCTGTGGACGAATAACCTTTGGTCCTGTTTTACTTTAAACTGTTGACCTTGAATATCTACAATTACGTACATATAAAAAATAACTTAACGTTACTTGCCTGAGGCGAGACGCTATATGCGAACTTCTTAAAGGGCCTATTGGCAAAATGAGGTGCAAAATTATACAATAATTATGGAAATAACAAATGATTACGCACTATTTATTCAGATAAGTAGGCTAAATTAAAGTAGCTATTTCCAATATTATCAATAATATCTGATGCAATAAAAGATCGTGGATGAATAGATTTAGCAGTAATATCTGCTGTCATGCCATGTATGTAAGTTCCAACCCTTGCTGCATCTATAGGAGTGTACCCCTGAGCAAGTAAACTTGTAATAATACCTGTTAAAACATCACCACTGCCAGCTGTTGCAAGAGCAGGTGTTCCAGTGCTATTCACAAATATATTATTTGCGTCTATAATTAATGAATAAGCACCTTTTAAGACAACTATTAAATTGTACTTTTTTGCAAACTCTACACTCTTTTTTATCTTATCAAAATCATCATCCCATTTACCAATTAGTCTATTTAGCTCCTTAGGATGGGGTGTGATAATTGTTTTTGAAGGAAGAAATGACAATAAATCATTATGTTTAGATAAAATATTTAATCCATCTGCATCTATAACCAATGATCCATTATAATTCTTTAAAAATTTATGAAAAGCCGATACAGTTTTTTCATTTTGTCCCATACCTATGCCAATTCCTATTGCATCAGTTTTTATATGAAATTCTATATCTGTTATATAATCAACACCCTTATCTTCAATTACCATTGCTTCAACAAAATGTGATTGAATAATTTGCATTCCGCATTTTGGCACATATGCAGTTATCAACCCACACCCCGACTTCAATGCCGCTTTTGAGGCTAATGCTACTGAACCAACTTTTCCTAAACTCCCTCCAATAATAAGCGCATGGCCCTCGGTTCCTTTATGGGCGAATTTTACTAATGGTTTTAATAATACTTTAATATCTTTCTTCTCTGTATAGAACAAATTGGTTTCAATTTCTGAAATAACCTGTTCATTTAAACCTATATCAACCAATATAATATCCCCTACAAACTGATAATTTTCTGGCAGATAAAGTGCTAGTTTAGGTGTATGAAATGTAACAGTTTCAGTTGCCATTACTGCAAACTCAGTTTTTCTATCTAAAAACAATCCACTTGGAACATCTATACTTATTACACTTTTAGAAATTTTAGTTTTAGCTAAATCTATATTAGCAGTAGTTTGAAGACTAAATTTATTAATCTCTTTAATAACATCAGAAGCAATACCGTTTATATCTCTTGCCAAACCTATTCCGAAAATTCCATCAATTACAATATCGTAAAATACTAATGAAGGAATATCACTATTATTATGAATTTTCTTGTAAGAAATTTTTTCAGCTTTTATTCTCCTAAGATTATGAGCACAATCATCCGAGTAGATGTCTTTATATTCAACTACATATACATCAACTTTATATCCTAATCTATTTAATATGCGAGCAATAACAAGTCCATCACCCCCATTATTACCTACACCTGCAAATATGACTATTGAAGATTGCTTGTTTGTGTATTTTTTTGTAAACCAATCGCAGAACACAGTGCCAGCTCTTTTCATCAGTTCAAGTGAAGAAATACCTTCAATTCTGATTGTATCAGCATCTACTTTTCGAATTTGCTCAGAGGATAGAATTTTCATGTGGGATAAATTGAAGTCTTTATTTGTTTAGTATGTCTCTCTATTGATATTAATACTAATCAGACTTACTTGCACCTTTTGATAAGGTCTAAAATTAACTGGTGCGCAGGATGAGACTCGAACTCACACGCCGTAACCGGCACTACCCCCTCAAAGTAGCGTGTATACCAATTTCACCACCTGCGCATATTGTACCCGGAACAGGGGTCGAACCTGCACGTTGTTGCCAACACTAGTCCCTGAAACTAGCGCGTCTACCAATTCCGCCATCCGGGCAGATACCTGTTCAAAATTCAGCAAGTCACATCTTGCCGGGTATATATATTTTTTTAACGCATCTCAACTTCTCGATTTGCGGTTGCAAATATAATTTTTTTTTCAGACCCTTCCCAATATTTATTTGTTTTATTTCAAAAAAAGAAAGCAGTTCATCACGAACTACTTTCTTATACACAATGAAAGTTTTTGAATAATTAATGAAATATCTTTAAATCAAATTGTCACTTTTCTCAGGTTCAGGTATTGTAGCAGGAACATATGGGGTATATGAACTAGAATGAGCTCTTATTCTTTTTCTTATAACTATAGGGGGTTCGTTGTTTCTATACTCTTTTAATGCATCGCTAACCTCAATTGACTTTCCGGCCGGTACAGAAATCTCTACCATTACACTCTGATTGCGAAACCCTTGTGATGATGGCACTTTAAAAAATTCAGGCAGCAATAAGATTGAGTCATTCTGAACAATTTTATAACTAAATTCTTTTACATCTTCTTTAGCTTCTCGCAATGTTTTACCTTTTGAAACAGATATAAGTCTTACATGAAACATAGAGTCCACACTCTGTTTTATTTGCATATTTATATCATTAAAAAGAAGTGAATCACCATCTATATTTGTGTAAGGTAGATCATCTATCTCGTTTCTGAATCCATAACCTATTTTAAATTCTGCATAATCCTCTTTATATGGATCCATTTCAACGTACAGTTTATTGGACAAAGTAGGAGTTAAATTTATATTTAATTCACTTGAACTGTCAACTCTAAATTTATCTGCCACATTAACTGCAAGAATAGCTCCCAATGTAAGTCCTCCAAACCATAAGATTGTAGCAATTAAACCAATTATAGGGCGTGATTTAAATTTCATTACCCTCCTTACTATCCAGATTACAATTGCAGCAACAGGTACCAAAATAATTAATATTAATGATATAATAAGCAGAGTTGTTTCATAACCATGATCTATAAATAACGATTTAAGTGGTACTAGCTGTGTTCCAGCTACAATTACACCACCAAATACTGCCAACAAAACCAACGCCATAACTCCTACAGTAGTGAAAAGTAGAACTTTAAAGATAATCAGGAGCAAATTCAAACACCCTGGTTTTTCAATTTTATTATAATGCCTGTTATTTACCTGTTCTGAAACTGGTGGTTCAGGTGGCATATTTGAAGCATGCATTTTATATGTGTAATTTGTTTGATCATTATTTTTTGCTTTTAAACCGATGTTATTTTGTGAGATATTATCTTCCGTGCGACTTTTTGAACTAGCTAAATTATCATTCACTTTATCTCTAATTGATTTAATATACTCATCCTCACCCATCATCTCTAATTTTTGCTTTACGCTCTTTGCCTCTGGAATAATAACCATTAAAACTATATAGAGCAGAACCACTCCACCGTTAATATTCCAGTTAAAATTATTATTTCCAAACAAATGTGATAATGGGAATACAGATATTATACCAAAAGCATTTATAAACAGTGGTAAAACAAATATTAATCGAGGTATCCATGATTCAATCTTAAAATATGCAGCAATACCTCCACATACTCCACCTATATATCTATCATTAGGATTTCTATATAACTTCTTGGTAATATTAGTTTCCAAATATTTCTCTTTCAATACAATCCAAAGAATAATATAAACCCAGAAAAGAAAACCGAACAAAACAAGAAATATCAGTCTAATCCAAACCGGATCAGTTTTAAAGTAATGTGCAATACCACTACAAACTCCCCCAATTATTTTATCCTTTGAATTTCTATTAAGCGTTTTTGATTCATCTTTAGATTCTGTTGATGCACCATCTGACGAGTTTACTTTACTATCCTTATCAACTGTTTTAGTTTCATCCTTTAAGCTTTCTTCATATTCAGTATCAAAATCTTCTGGTCTGCCAATACTGTTTTTTATAGCTTCAACATCCTCGTCTGTTATGCAATTTATGCCTAATTTAAGACGATTTCCGAATAATTCTGCAATACGGTTTTCAATATCATTTACAATCTCATCACCTCCCTCTTCTCGTGAAAAGTAGTTTTTAAGGCTTACAATATATTTGTTCAATATTTCGTAAGCGGTCTCTTCAATTGCAATTACTTGTCCCTGAAAATTAATATTGATTACTTTTTTCATTGTTTATTATTATTTGGAAGTATCTGATTTAGTCAATGAAGCCACTCCAGTAGCCAATTCATTCCATGTAGTTTCAAGAATTTCATAAAACGCCATTCCTTTTTCTGTTAATCTGAAATATTTGCGTGGAGGTCCTGATGTGCTTTCAACCCATTGATATGTAAGTACACCTGCATTTTTAAGTCGGTTTAGAAGAGGATAAAGTGTACCTTCCAGAAGAGTTAATCCAGAATTTCTCATTTCTTCAATAATATCTCCCGGATATGCTTCTCCTCTTTTTATAATGGAAAGAATACAATACTCTAGTACTCCTTTTCGCATTTGACTCTGAGTATTCTCAATATTCATATTTTTTTCTTTTCTTAAATAGCTATTACTATTTAACGATACAAATATACATTAAGCATGGTATTATGCAATACAAAGTACCCTTAAAATTGACTTATTTACCTTTTATTAACTTTCTCCTTGTCAAAACAGGTCTTGTTATAATTACTTAACGATATTTCAGCGATAACATTCTTTAAAATGTTCATAAATAATAAGTAGATATAAAATCATTATTTTTATGTAAGTTTGTAATATAAACATCAGTATATGTCATTAAAAGGGAAAAAAATCGTTTTAGGCATTACAGGCAGTATAGCAGCATATAAATCGGCTTTACTTACAAGGCTTTTAATAAAAAAAGGTGCTGAAGTACAGATAATAATAACTGCTGCAGGTAAAGAGTTTATTACACCTGTAACACTTTCTGCCCTTTCGGGGAAACCAGTAATAAGCGAATTCTTTGCTACCGGTGACGGAACTTGGCATAGCCATGTAGATTTGGGCATCTGGGCAGATTTAATGGTTATAGCACCTGCCACCGCATCAACAATAGGAAAGATGGCAAACGGAATAGCCGATAATATGCTCATTACAACCTATCTTTCTATGAAGGCACCGGTTTTTATTGCTCCTGCAATGGATCTAGACATGTTTAGGCATACAACTACACAATGCAATATTCAAAAATTGAAAAATGATGGTGTAAAAATTATTGATCCAGGTGTAGGAGAGCTTGCAAGTCACCTCGAAGGAAAAGGTCGTATGGAAGAACCAGAAAATATTGTAACAATTATTGAAGAATATTTCAATACAATGCAAGATCTCAATAAAAAAAAGATTTTGATAACAGCAGGTCCTACCTATGAAAAAATAGATCCTGTTAGATTTATTGGTAATTATTCATCTGGAAAAATGGGCTTTGCTCTTGCTGAAGAGTGTGCAGAAAGAGGTGCAGAAGTGCTTCTTATTACCGGACCAACTGCTTTAACTACTTCACATTATAATATTAAAAGAGTTAATGTGGAATCTGCTAACGAAATGTATAACGCATCAATAGAATCATTTCCGGAAATGGATGTAGCAATTCTTTCAGCTGCTGTGGCTGATTATCGTCCAGCACAACAGGAGAACATTAAGATTAAGCGTAATGATTCGGAAGATATTACAATTAAATTAACTCCAAACCCTGATATTGCAGCATCATTGGGGAAAATTAAAAGGGATAATCAAATTTTAATTGGATTTGCTCTCGAAACTCATGATGAAGAGAATAACGCATTAAAAAAAATAAAGAAGAAAAACTTTAATTTTATCGTACTTAACAGTCTAAATGATGTAGGTGCAGGTTTTAGTGTAGATACAAACAAGGTAACTATTATGTCTAAAGATGGTTACAAAACAACATTCAATCTAAAATCGAAGAGAGAGGTCGCTAAAGATATTATTAACACTACATTATTTAAAAATAATTGTATCGAAATTACTGATTCAGACAAATAGTATTCGGTGAAAAAGATTTATATCAACAATAAACGCAATAATGAGACAATTGAAACAAATACTTATTTTTGTATCAGTATATTTATCCTTAAATTTAACTTCCTATTCTCAAAATTACAGTTATCCTGTTAATATAGCACCGGCACTTAGTGGCGGTTTTGGCGAATTAAGGAGTAACCATTTTCACTCAGGTATCGACTTTAAAACTGAGCAGGTAATAAATAAACCAATATTATCTATTGCAGATGGGTATATTTCCAGAATAAGTGTCTCTCCTGGTGGTTACGGATTAGCACTCTATATAACACACCCTTCAACCGGTCACACAAGTGTATATGCCCACCTCAGCAGTTTCTCTCAAGAAATTGCTGATTGGGTAAAAATTAAGCAATATGAGCTTGAAAAGTTCAATGTTACGCTTTATCCTGATAAAAGAGCCCTGCCTGTAAAGCGTGGACAACAAATAGCTCTTAGTGGTAATACAGGAAGTTCAGGTGGACCGCATCTACATTTTGAAATTAGAGATACCAGAAGTGAAGATCCTCTCGATCCTCTTGAATTTTTATCACCTATTAGTGACACACAGAAACCCGATTTAAGGGGTATTTCATTTTACCCGATTAAAAGCATGGGTGTTATAAATAATGATATAAATCCAATACGATTTAATATTAGTAAATATGGAAATGGAATCCCCCTTGGACTTGAAAAAGCTATAAATGCATGGGGTAGAATTGGATTTGGAGTAAAGGCATACGATCGAATGAATGGTCAGAATAACATTTATGGTGTAAAATACATACGCCTATATGTTGATGAAATACAAATATTTAGCAGTACAATAAAAAGATACTCCTTTGATAAAACAAGAATGCTTAATTCTCTAATTGATTTTGAAGATTGGAAAACATCTGGATCTTTTTATATGAGGTCATTTGTCGAACCGGGCAATACCCTACCCTTTTATAACTCTATAAATAATGGATTTATCGATATAAATGAAGAAAGGGAATATAATTTAAGGTACGAGCTGGAAGATCATTATGGCAACACTATTAAATACAATTTTAAAGTAAATGGTGTAAAACAATCAATCCCAGAATCGGATAAGTGTGACTCATTCATGATATGGAATATGAATAATTCATTTATAGATATGGGATTCACTCTTTCAGTACCAGCAGGTAATCTTTATTCTAATGTATATTTTAATTATAATAAATCTGAAAACAGTAAATATTTTTCTGATGTACATCAAATAAACGATTATCCTGTCCCGCTTCATAATAGTGCAGATGTATGGATTAGACTAACGACTGATACTTTAGAGAACAGAAAAAACTATGGTGTTGTAAGAATCAACTACAATGGTTATGAAAGCTGGTTAGGAGGAGAATACAATCAAGGAGGTATTTCGTTTAATATATCTGAGTTGGGCCAAAAATATGCTGTTGCAGCCGATAAAGCAGCTCCTGCTATAACACCTATTAATCCTGAAAACTGGGTAAGTGAAAAAAGAATCCGAATTAGACTAACAGATAACTTTAGCGGAGTTACTTCATTTAGAGGTGAAATAAATGGTAAGTTTGTACTGTTCACACACGACTCAAAATCTTCTATATTTTCTTATGTATTTGATGATGAACGACTAACTAAAGGTGAAAAACAAACTTTAATTTTTAAAGCTACTGATGGTGCCGGAAATAGTAACAGTTACAGATACACATTTAATTACTAAACTGTACATTTCAAGATTCTTGTCATTAATCATCTGTTAATCCAAGAGTCTCTTTAACTAGAGCAATCTCTCTTTCACTGCCGGAATGCTTTCCTTTTACATCAGAAAGTTTCACACACTCCTGCCACTCCTCTTTAGCTGTCATCTTGCATCTGAAGAGCTTCATAACAATATTCATACTTTTTATATTATAACCTACATCATTTGTTAAGTTAGTTCCAATACCAAATGTGGCACCAATACGATCTCCACAATAAGCTTTAATTTGCAGTACTTTTTTTACGTTCAGACTGTCAGAAAAAACAAGATACTTAACTTTAGGATCAACCCTTAGCTCTTCATATCTTTTAATGACCTTATCAACAAACAAAAGAGGGTCGCCACTATCTTGCCTTAAACTTGTAAATAATGCAGCATGTTTTTTACTGAAGTTTCGAAGGAAAACATCTGTTGTATATGTATCAGTGAGTACTGTACCCAGATCGCCATCATATACATTAATCCAGTCTTCCATCGACATATAGTTTGCCATCTTGTATCCATAAATAGAACCATGAAACTGAACCCATTCATGTGGATGTGTACCCGATACTTTTAAGTTATGCTTATATGCCATATAAACATTACTTGTTCCATAAAAGCTGTCACCTGCATATTTCTTTAGTATATCAGTAATTCTATCCTCCACATCAAAGCTAAATCTTCTTCTCATGCCAAAAAGTGAAAAAATAATACCATGCTCTTTCATTTTCAAGGCCTTTTCAATAGCAGCATTCTCCATGTACTCATTATCAGGATGTTTTCCTGTAACTTTAAAATATAGTTCGGATACAGTAGCAAGTATTGGTGTTTCCCATAGGGTAACTCTATAAAGCAAACCACTTGCAATTATTTTCAAATTTCCATTTTCCATACCAATTTCAAGTTCAGAAGGATCAAACTTGAATCCTTTTAAGAAATCTATATATGTAGGAGGTAAATAGGGCATATTTTTTCTTACAAAATCCTCTTCTCCATTTGTAAGAGATAATTCAGACATTTTGTTTAACTCTTCTCTTAGCAGTAAATCAAAGCCTTCCGGATAATTTTCACTACTTCTATCTACAAATTCAAACTCCCCATAAGCTCTTGGGAAGAGTTTAGAATATGCATAACTTGTTGTAAACTTATAGAGGTCTGTATCGAGAATGCTCTTTATAATGGCCATATTTTTAAATTTAATAATCGTAAAGATAATATCTAAAATCAAAATAAAAGAACCTTGGATGTCAATTTGTGACTATTACAAAAGAATAAAACACTTAATATATAAACAAAAAAAGGAGCTGTCCTTTTGGAACAGCTCCTTATATATTAATATGCTCTATATGAGATTAAATTGCTTGCTCAATATTCCATACAAAAGCACGCAAACCTAAGTTTGGCGACTCATTATCAAGTTCTTTTAAAAAATTCAATAATTGCGGAACCCTGTCATCTTCTACTATTGTGAGAATAGCATTATTAACAGAAGGCCATGCATGAGATCCATAGTGAGGTATGCCATCCTTGCTACCTTTACCATACACCTCTTTCCATGATGTAAATCCACGTATATTTAAAGTCCCCAAGTTCTCCACAATTTGATCATAGTGTGCCTGGTCAATTAAAATCATTACTGCTTTCATAATTTTTATTTAATTTTCTGTTATTTACCACTTAGCACAACTGCTTTGCGATGTTTCTTACGTTTACGACGTACACCATATCCAGCCATCATAGAATATAAAGTTGGAATAAGTATTAGCGTAATTATAGTAGAGAATGTCATACCTCCGATAATTGCAATACCAAGTGCACGCCACATTTCTGAACCCTGACCTGTTCCAATTGCCAAAGGAATCATACCTAAAATAGTTGTAAGTGTAGTCATTAACACAGGTCTCAGCCTAGAGCGACCACCATGAACAACTGCTGTAATAATAGACATACCTCTCTCTCTGTTCAGGTTAATATAGTCGATAAGTACAATTGCATTCTTAACCACCATCCCTACAAGCATAATCAATCCCACATATCCCATAATACCGAGTGGCTCTCCTAACAATGCAAGCAGTAATAGTCCACCTGTAAACGCAAATGGGACCGTAAGAATAATCATAAACGGATATGTAAGAGATTCAAACTGCGAAGCTAATACAATGTATACCAATATAGATACTATTAGAAGTAGTAATGCCAATTCTGAGAAAGCTTCCTCCTGATCCTCTAATGTACCTGAAATTTCTACTTGAATACCTGATGGAACTTCAAGTTCAGATATTAAGGCATCTACATCTGTAACAACTTCACTCAATGCTCTTCCATAAAGTGTGCCGGTAACTGTAACTATACGCTCACGATCTTGTCTGTCAATTTGTGGAAGAGAAGATGACTCAATTACAGTACCTAAATCTTTAACTCTTACACCTGAACCCATTGGAGTATAAATAAGAATGTTCTCGATATCCTCAATAGATTGACGATATTTCTCTTCAAAACGTACACGAATATTGTATTCTTCTCCATCTTCACGATATCGTGACATGATTAGACCATTGATTCTATTTCTAACTGCATTTGCTGCAGATGACATATTTAATCCATTATGGGCCAATTTGTCACGATCAAATTGAATTTTATACTCCATTCTGTAGTCCTTTCTTGAAACTACTATATCTCTCAAACCTTCTACATTAGCTAATTTAGTTTTCAAATCAGCTGCAAGACGATCTGTTTCAGTAAGATCATATCCGAAAATTTCTATCGCTACATTATTACCAGAAGCCATACCCATATTTCCACCACCAGGCATTACCTGAAATCTATAAAGTTCAGGCATTTCATTAAGATCTTTACGTATCTCATCTGAGATATCAAAAATGGTTCTATTTCTATTATCTGCTTCTATTAGACGCATATTGTAAGACATAATATTGGGAGCATTGTCCTGCATTGCTGCCCACGTATCATCATCACTTGCAGTACCTACAGAAAATGAAATAATTTGAATTTCAGGATATTTCTCTTTCAAATTTTGCACTATTCTATGACCCACTTCACGTGCAATCTCCATACGAGTACCTGTTGGCATTTCAACAGTTAGTGCAATACTGTTATTATCCGACTCTGGCATAAATGCAGTTTTTAGAGTCATAACACTAACTACAACACTTAATATAAAGATTCCCACTACAGCAAAGAAGGTAGTCTTTCTCCTTCTTGTTACAGAATTTATAAGTTTTCCATAATTCCTATCTAGTCTGTCTAGAATAGGTAGAATTCTCCTGGAATACCATTTATCAAACTTTGTTACCTTTATATCTTTACTCGAACGCATCATATTTGCACTCATCATTGGTGTAAGTGTAAGTGATATTATCAAAGAAAGTGAGATAATTATAGTAACCATCCATCCAAGTTGCTTAAACATAACACCTGCAAAACCACCAACCATTGTCATTGGTAAAAATACAGCTACAATAGTAAGTGTTGATGCAATAACGGAAAGTGATACCTCTTCAGTACCATATACAGCTGCCTGCTTGGGCCTACTTCCTCGCTCTATGTGTGTTGTTATATTCTCAAGAACCACAATTGCATCATCCACAACCATACCAATCGTGATTGAAAGAGCAGAAAGTGAAATAATATTTATTGTATTTCCCGTTATATAAAGGTAAATAAACGAACCAATGAGCGAGATTGGGATTGACACCATAATTATAATTGTTGCACGCCATCTTCCCAAGAATAACAAAACTATAACACCTACAATAATTAATGCTAAGAATATGGTTTCCAGCAAACTATTTATTGATGCTTTTATATAGTCTGAGGTATCCATAACTTTCTCTATTTTGATATCCGGGGGCAATGTTTTTTGCAATATTGGCAACTGAGCCATTACTGCATCAGCAATTGCAACGGTGTTAGCACCCGACTGCTTCTGTACTATTATACTTGCACTTCTTCTTCCATTTGTATAGTTTTCCTGAATACGAGATTCCAATGTATCACTTACTGTAGCCACATCTCTTAAGTAAACAGTGTGTCCCATATTATTTCCAACAACAATACTATTTAGATCGGCACTATTTTTAAACTCACCTTCTAAACGAAGCATGTAAGTCTGTGAACCGATATCAAAATTACCTGCTGGTACGTTAACGTTTTCAGCTGCTATAATCTGGGCAATCTGTTCAAGCGAAATATTATAAGCCTCTAATTTTGAAGGCACTACATTAATTTGAACCTCTCGCTTTGGAGCACCACCCACAGAAACTGTTCCTACTCCTGAAATACGGTTTAGAGGATTTGCTACCTGTTCATCCAGAATTTTGTAAAGAGCATCTGAGCTCTCACTTGCAGTAGCTGATAATACAACTACAGGAATCATGTCTGAACTGAATTTCAGAATAATAGGATCTTCGGTACCATCGGGCAAGAACCCCGAAATTAGCGATACCTTATCTCTCACGTCATTCATTATCGCATCCATATCAGTACCAAAGTCAAACTCTAGCATAATCATAGATATACCATCTTTCGACTGTGAGGTTATCTCTTTCAGCTTTTCCGTAGTGTTTAAAACATCCTCTAACGGGCGAGTTACATTTGCTTCTACATCCTGAGCACCTGCGCCTGAGTAGGTGGTCATTACCGACACAATGTTCATGTCGATATTTGGATATAGGTCGATTGGTAACTGCTTATAGAAAAGAAGCCCAATCAAAACAACTCCTATAAATATTAATGATGTTCCCACGGGATTTTTCACCGCGGTTTCATATATCTTCATAAATTATTCTTTTTTGTCTTAATTATTTAATTGAGAACAAACTGTTAATCAACCACTTCAACTTCAGTACCATCAATTAGATTGGTATTGCCATGAATGATAACTTTATCTCCTTCACTAACTCCTGAAAGAATCTCATACTTATCATCAATTCTTGTACCCAATTTAACAACTGAATATTTAGCAATTCCATTTTCTTCTATAAAAACATAACGGTCGTTAGAACCAACCTGTTTTAGAACTGCTCTATCACTCAGAAGTGGACGTTCATTAGTGCCAAAATTCAGTTTTGTACTAGCATACATTCCTGGTCTTAGTTTCTGTTCACCATTAGACACAGTCACTTCAACAGTAAATGTATGAGAAACCGGATCAATTGTTGGATAAATAAGTGATATTTTACCTTCAAAGATCTCTTCTCCCAATGCATCTGCATTCACCTCAACGGGCATTCCAACTTTAACCTGTTTGTAATATGTCTCAGACACATTTATAATTACTTTTACAGGGTTGATACTTTCAATTGTTAGAATAGGCAGTTGCATAGCAACATCTCCCGGATCATAATTACGAGCTGTAACAACTCCGCTAAGAGGACTCACAAGACGAGTATTCTCTCCTAAATTAGCCATTGCAGTTTCAGCAACATCAAGTTGAGTCTTTACTTGGTCAAGTTGTTGTTTTGAGACACCTCCAACTGCATATAATTCTTGATATCTTTCATAATCTCTTCTTAAAGTAGCAACCTGTGTTTCCTGTTGAGAATAAGTTGCTGCATCCATTGCAACTAAAGTCTGACCTTTCTTTACATGTGAACCCACTTCAACAAAAATCTCACGAATTCTTCCTCCCATTGCAGGAGCAATATTATTCACCTTATCGGCCTCAACTGTAGCAGTAAAAGTATATATTTGATCTACCGGAACTAACTTTACCTCCTCTACTCGAACTTTCTGTTTTTCTTGTTTTTCACTTTCAGCGTTCTCGGTTTGCCCTTTATCTACACAAGAAAATAGTAGAGCAACTGATAGTAATGGGGTAAACTTTAAAAAGTTATACATTTTCATACAGATATATTGTTATTATTAATTTTTATTATTTGTTTAAACCATCTATTGGTTCTATTTCATAACCTAGAATCTTTTCAAGATCGGCTTTTGCAGCTAAATAATCATAAATAGCATTTCTATTCTGAAGTTCTGCATTAAGTACAGCCAATGCTGCTGCATTAACATCTACAATAGTACCCATTCCGGTTTCATATCTCTTTAGAGTAATTTCATGTCCTTTACGAGCTTGCTCAATAGATGATTGTGTTGCAACAACCTGTTCTATATTTTTATTTATAAGATCGTAATTATTTTTTATAGATAGTTTAAGTCCGCGCTCAACCTCTTTTCTTTGCTCATTAAGCTGATAAATTTGTATTTGTGATTGTTTAATGTTGTGATAACGTTGACCTCCACTAAATAATGGTATCTGAAGCGTTACACCCAACATTGAATATGGATCCCATCTATATTTGCTAAATTTATAATCATTATTCTGACTTGTATATGTCCAGTTGAAAGATGTAACAAGTGATGGTGCATACTGCAACTTCTGCATCTCTAATGCATTTTGAGCCTGCTGAGTTTGCAAATCAAACTGTTTAAGATCACTGTTATGTGATAATGTTGTATCTGCAGGAATCAGATTATCAAACATTACTGATTCATAATCATCAAGAGATCCAACAATTTTCAACGGTACAAAACCATCAATACCCATAAACATATTCAATTGCATTTCTGCAATTTTCATCATATTCTCAGCCTGAATCATATTTGGAATAAGACTCTTAAGTCTTACATCAGCTGTAATTACATCATATTCCGCTACAACTCCCTGATTGTAACGATTACGTATATTTTCAAGATTGATAGAATCAGTTTCATAAGTCTTTCTCAAAACCTCATAACTATCTTTAGCCAGCAATAAACTATAATATGATTTCTTTACCTGATTTATTAGGTCTATTTTGGATGAACGTGCTTTTTCCATTGCAATTTGTATATCCACTTCACTTATCTGAATATTTTTCCAAAGTGATGGAACAACTATTGGTAGAGATACATTAAGACCGGTTGACCATACATTAAATCTACCCATTTGAATACCTTCTCCCGAACTCTCTGAGTCACCACCCATAGAGAACATATCACCCACAACCTTCATAATTTGAAGCTCTTCAGGAGTATATTTAGTTGGATCAATATCTCCTCCTCCAAAACCAAGACCTTCATCAAAATAGACAGTCTGACGTTTTATAGCTCTTTGATACTGTCCTAAGATATCCATTTGTGGCATAAGTGCACCATAAGCAGATTTCTTGGCATACTGTTTCTTCTCGATTTCCATGTCTGCCACCTTCACTGAAGGATTTTCACTAAGTGCAATATTTAGTGCTGTTGTTAAATCGATTTCTAAACTATCAACTTGCTGAGCGTTGGCATTAAAATATCCAGCAAAGCTGAATAGTGCTGTCATCAACAAACTGAGTAATTTTTTATTCATAATTTTTTCTTTCATATATAATAAAATTGTTCTTTATTTTTCTATTTGAAATGATGATTAAATAATAAATTAAATCAGTTCCTTTATTTTTTATGCTCTAAATAAGCATCAATAATTTTTATCCCTTTTTCTGTTGAAATACCTCTTACAAAATTTATCATCATTGTATAAAACAAATCATTGAATGAAAAAGGTGGTTTTTCCAAATAAGAAGCTCGAATATAAGTATATGTACTCTCTTCTACTAAAAAGGCTGTAACCTCAACATTCAAATCAGCACGTATATACCCCTGATCAATACCTTTCTTTAGAAATTGTTGCAGGAATTCATTATTCTTTTCTATTATTTCCTGCATTAACTTAGAGACCCTAGGATAATATTTATATATATCCTGTATAAATTTAGCATTACTTACAGGCATATCCATTTGTATTTCAATTACTTTTAGGAAAATCTCAAGGACATTAAGCTCCTTTTGCAAAAAGTCTTTGAAAACTTTGTAACGCTCATCACTTAATTTTATAATAAGGAAAGTTAGTATATCCTCCTTATCTTTAAAATTTTCATAAATTGTTCTTTTTGAAATCCCTAGAGAGGAAGCGAGCTCATCCATGGAAATATTTTTTATTCCAAACTGGAAGAATAGCTCTCCTGCCTTTTCTATGATTCTGTCTTTGATATCCATATATACAATCTTAAAATATACCGCAAAGATAATACAGAAAACTTATAACCTCATAACAGTTTTCTAAGTTTTAACATTCTTTACATTAATGCCTCTTTTCATTTGTACTTAATCTTTATACGAAAAAATATATAGGATATTTAGATTAGTTACAGTCTATAATATTGACATCTATTATAGACTGTACTTATTTAAAAATAGTATAATTGAATTAAAACAAAATATGGCTATAACCAATAAAATAGGTTATAGCCATAAGTGAAAATTAGTATGTAAACTAAATATTATAACTCTTTGACTCTAATATTTTTAAACTTAACAACTGAGTCATGTCCCAAGAATGCAATATGCCCTTTTTTGTAGAATAATGTTTTGGGAATATTTTGTTCTGGTGTATCTTTTACAGCTTCCCTAAAATTACCATCAACAATAACAGTACCGTTAAGAATAACTTTAATATCGTCACCATTAATAACAACCTCTTGATAATTCCACTCACCTGTAGGCTTCAAGAAACCACGCTTAGCAGGAATCCATCCATATACTGATCCATGATATTGATATGGTTTAAGATCTGAATAAACAGAAGCCTCATTATCAAGAATCTGCAGCTCCATACCATCATATCCAGATTGAGTAGTTATCATTTTATGACGCAATCCCAGTCCACTATTTGCTTCAGGAGTAAGTAAAAATTCAAATCGCAAGATGAAGTTTTCAAATTCCTCTTTTGTATATAAATTACTATAACCAGTTTCAGGACGCATTACAATACAACCATCCTCTAAAATATATTCATTAGAGTTACTTGTCCATTGCGACATTGAAGTTCCATCAAAAAGTACTTTATAACCCTCCTTTTTTTCTTCTTTTGATAAGCGAAAAACAGAATCTTTACTGTTGTTTGATTTGTCTTTCATTGAACTACAAGAAACTGTTGTAAAGAAGACTATAAGCAATGTAGCAGATAAAAACTTTAATTGATTCATCTTCTATTATTTTAATATTTTAA
>CAYLKV010000006.1:32685-94520 GCA_964384545.1 uncultured Proteiniphilum sp. | reverse complement strand
TCCATACCAGAAATGTGGCGAAGCATAATTGAAGCAATGTGCATTGATGCAGTAGAGTATGAATATCCTTCGCCAGGCTCACACCATAATGTTTTTGTTGAAGAGCTAATTTTGCCATCTACAACATTTTCTTTTCCAAGAACATATTCATCCACCATAGCTCTCCATCCATCTAAACCAGCAGGATTTATTGTTTGTGGCTGATTATTTACATAAACTGGATTATTCCCACGAATTCCAGATGAGAATGATAAAAGTTGACCTAATTTAATATTCTCCATTCTAGAATCTGATAAGGGGAAAAAGTCATTAGGGAGATAGTTAGGATTAAAAATTTTTTGATCTAATTTTTCGGGAAATAATTCAGGATGCTGTTCAATTAGGATTCCTATAGCTGCACTAGTAAATGATTTACCACAAGATGCCAGATTGGGAGTAGCATTACGATGACCCAGGCCAAAATATCTTTCATATACTAACCAACCATCACGTAGTACCAATAATCCGCCATTTTTTGTGCTTCCTTTAATATATTCAAATGCTTCATCTAATTTTTGAATATCAATACCTGTTTTTTCATTGATTTCATTTGCCCTTTTTAAAGTTCTCCATCCGCCTTTTAAATCGGAAAGTGGATAATATGTTTTTAAAATATCACTGTCATTTGGTGAGATAATTCTATTTGGAGGTGTTTTCATTGAATGAAGATCGATTTGAAAACCAGGTGACGTAATATTCTTAAACATTTCATAAACAACAGTATCGTCTGCTTTCCCTTTAAAATGAAAGGGAGCTTTCTGATTAATCGGATAATTCATATATCCCCATCCACATCCATGTAAAACTGATAGAGCCATTGCAATTGCACCTTTATTTTTTAGCTTGTCGTCTTCATTGCAAATAATAGGCTTACCGTATTTTTTTAGTTCTTCTATTTTTATTGGAATATCTTCTATATCTGTATTGTTAAAGTGAATAATAAAGAAATCTAATTCTTTTGTGAGAAGTGGTGAAAATGTTCCATCTCCCATTCCACTTGTACTTACCATGAGGGATGGATACAATCTCTTAGCCATCATAATCAATTCGTTTTGTCCTTGTTCGGAGGAAAACCATTCACCATCTGGCCAATTTTTAAATCCACCATTATTATACTCGTTGGTTATTTCAAGTAAAACATTTGTGAATTTTCTCTCTCTTATCCAGTTTACTACATTTACCAACGCTTTTTTAATTTCCTCTTTGCCTTTTAAAGATGAAGAGTGGGAGTGTTGACTTTGATGAAAACAGGAAAGAATTACTACAGCATTCCGAGCATCACATGCGCGGATTACTTTTTCTACACGATCGAGATACTTTTTACTAAGTGAACCGTCAGCATTGAATGCTGTATTTATCGCTCCCTCATAACCGGGTGATCCTCCCTGAAGAGAAATCGTAAATGCATTTACTCCATTCGAAAGATATTCTGGTATCATCGAAATGAAATCATTGGAGTTAGTTTTTGAATTAAAATTTGGAGTTATTATCGATAATTGAGTTGACCTATCCTCAAAAACTGAATTAACCATACGTACATTCATTAGTAAACCTTCAGCTGGCGATCCCATGTTGATAATTTGGTCGTTAAAATACCACTGATCCCCTCGAGCAGTAACTTTTGTTGTATAACTACTTTTACATCCCGTGTTTACTAAAGCAATAAAAACAGAAATAAATAGAATATAAATGTAATTTTTTTTCATTGATTTTTCATTCAAATTTTATGTTGCTTTTATTGTAAAATACAGTTGTTAAATGTATTACTAATTTACCTATTTGCTAATTAAATCTAGTAAAAAATGTGAGTCAATAAGTGATTTTAGTATAAACTTGGTACATACTTCTTAGTGAAATAAAACAGTTGGATCATTTCTTAAATGAATCCAATAGACACTAATATACATATAGCGTCCCAATCCTTTTAACAGCATCTCTATATGTCTATCAACCCAGATGAATTATTGGCATTGGACATATCCATTAGAAATAAATCAATAGATTTACTTAATGACTATATTTGTGTAAATAAAGTTCGCACATCAACTAATATGTTTCATAGATGAAAATGTTAAAGAGAGTATCTACATTACTGTTACTGATTAATATATATTTTACTGTTTTTAGTGCCTTGGCAATTGAGCCATTTAAGTTTGCACTGATAACTGATATTCATACCGGAAACCCAAATAATAATGAAGATCTGATGCGAACTGTTGAGGATATTAACTCAATGAGTGTTATATCGTTTGTAATTGTGTCGGGTGATGTTACAGAATTTGGTTCGTATGAGGAGCTTGTAGCAGCAAAAGGGATGCTCGATAAGCTAAAAATCCCATTCTATGCAATTCCGGGGAATCACGACTCAAATTGGTCGGAGAGTGGGACAAACGATTTCTTAAGAATATTTGGAAATGAGACTTTTGGATTTGAATTTAATGGATATAAGTTTTTTGGTCTTGCTTCCGGTCCTAATATGAGAATGAGTCCCGGTCAGATTCCAAGAGAGAACCTGACATGGCTTTTTAAAGAATTAGAGAAAACGGATAGGGATATGCCAATTATCTATGTTAATCATTATCCAATGGATGAAGGACTTAATAATTGGTTTGAGGTGATGGATGCAATGAGGCATTATAATGTTAAGTTGATGTTGTGCGGCCACGGTCACAACAATAGTGCAATGAATTTTGAGGGAGTAAATGCTGCGATGTGCAGATCAAACCTGCGAGCCGGCAGTGAGTTTGGTGGTTATAATATAATTACTGTTGCAGCCGACTCGATTTACTTTCAAGAGAGGGTAGTGTCGGTTGAAACATTGGCACCTTGGCTATCATATTCAACTTCTGGAAGAGTTAAGTGGGTAGAAAACCCTAAACGGCCAGACTTCACAATTAATGACAATCACCCTTTTGTGACTGAGGTTTGGTCTGTACAAGAAAAAAGTGATATGGGCAGTGGAATGGCATTAAAAGAAGGAGTGTTGTATTATACAAATACAAATGGAGTGATAAAGTGTGTCGATTCTTCTAATGGAACAGAACTTTGGAACTATAAAACAGATGGCAAAATATATTCAACTCCTGTAATTCATAACAATATAGTTTGGTGTACATCTTCCGATTCATATCTGTATGGAATAGATCTTCAGAATGGAAAAGTGAAGTTTAAATTCAAAAACAATAAGGCAGTGGTTGCTTCACCCGTCTGCGTTGATAATAAAGTAATAATAGCTGGAAGTGATGGCTATTGTCGAGCTTGGAATACTCAGACCGGAGAAAAGTTATGGGAATTTGATAAGGTCAATAACTTTGTAGTAACCCGCCCAGTCATAAGAGATGAGGTAGTCTATTTTGGAAGTTGGGGGAATCAGTTTTATGCACTAAATACTAATACTGGTGAACCAGATTGGATATGGAGCAACGGCCAGACAAACAGAATGTTTTCTCCAGCACAAGTTATTCCTGTCATTACAAACGGTCGCATCTACTTAGCATCACCCGACAGATATATGACAGTGTTGGATCAAAAAACAGGTGAAGTAATATGGCGTATTAACAATCCCGATCTACGAGTTAGAGAGTCTATAGGGGTTTCGGAAGATGGAAACACTGTTTATGCAAAAACAATGGATGGTGTAATTGTGGCATATGATGCAACAGTGGCAGAAATTAGAATTAAATGGGTCTCTTCGGGTGAGGATATGGGTTATGAATTGGCCCCTACCGCTTTGATAGAGAAAGATGGAGTGGTATATGCGCCAACAGATAAGGGAAATATTTTTGCCTACAGGGCATCTGATGGCACATTCCTTTGGAAATACAGAGTTTCGAATGGCTTGATAAATATGATTTTACCAACATCAGAAGGAGACCTTTATGTCTCTGCTATGGATGGTAAATTGATGAAGTTGAAAATAAATCGTTTGAGTCTGCTTAATTAGAAACTAATCAATTAGAGGAGGATTTTCTAGTTTAGCTTGATCCATCGGTTGAATTGCACACTCCATAAACAAATTAATGGTAATCCATTCATCCACTTTAAGCATACCCATCATCTGCACAGGTGGAGTCAGATTAAAATCGCGAATACTGATATCTTTAGTAACATCAAAAGTTATGTTGGTACCGTTTTTACCTGACTTTATTGGGAAGGTATATCTTTTAGTTACATTGGTTATAGTCACATCTATTACAGCGTTACCCAATGATTCAGCTGAGTTGTCGCTCAGATTGATATGGTCGAGTTCAATTTGTATTATAGGATATTCTTCAGACTTAATCAATTTACGAAAATCCCTCAGTGCCATTTTATTGCTCGATGTGAAACTCTTTACAGGAATTGAGAGGGTCTTTTCGTTTAAATAGAGGCAGTCGTTTTTCCATGATGCTGTCACAAAAAGTTTATCATCGATAAAACTATTGCTAGGTTGTGAAAATTTAAAATCCACAACATTACTTTTTCCATGAATAGAAAGAGCACTTTTCTCCTTCACATCCACTATTATCGAATTAGAGTCGAATTGAGCATATGTAGTTACCGATACAAGAAGTAAAACGAAAAGTATAGATAAGTTTTTTTTCATATTTCAATCAGAAGAATTAAAACTAAGCCGGTATATATTACCGACTTAGTGTAATAAAAAAGTTGTTTAGAATGCTATAGATCCTGCAAGTGTCAAGCCATTGAATTGAGCATCAGAATAAATGCTGTTATCAGGGAATCCATCATAATTCTGTTTTACATATTCTACTTTAGCCATTATGTTTTTAGTCATATACCAACCAGCTGCAATTGCAGTACGATTTATATCAGCCTTATATTCAGGAGTACTGCCAGCTGCTGCCATATCTGCTTTTAATACATTGTAGCGACCACCAACATAAAATTGTTCATCTGCACCAAAACGTACTACAAGGTCAGTAACAAACTGATTAGCAGCTCTTAGATCTTTTTCGCTAGTGCTTCTTCCTTTTGCATTTTCTAAAGTTGTAAACGACTCGATTGAAACTGCTGTAGTTGGAGAATACTTTAAAAATAGGTTACCCATCACAGCTTGTACCTTATCTCCAAAACCAGGGTTAAATCTTCCGTTTGTGTAGGCTGAGGTACCAGGTGCAACATGATACATTACTCCGTAATAGTTTGATCCTGTGCGGTCCCCACCAAAAAGAGTGTTTTTGTAAGAGCCTGCTGTGTAATATCCCGATCCACTTACACGAAGACGGAACTGATCATTAATTTGTTTGTCATAAGCCAATTTTCCTATAAGTGCAGGATTCATCTTTCCATTTGAGTACTGATTTGCTGGATTATCAGTATCTATTTTCTGCATTGTAGGATTTAGCTGACCGTTAGTTATAGCACCCACAATTGTGAAATCAGATAGATGAACATCAATTTCTGCACCAATTTCGGTTGCAAACTCATCCATGATGTGGTTTTCTGCAAATGGGTTGTAGAAGGTAAGACCTCCATCTGAACGGCGAAAGTGTGCATCGCCATAATTTACATCAAACTGACCTACTTTAATTGTAGTGAACTTCATGATATCATCAACGAAATCCCAAGGAAGGAAAGTTAGTTTCTCCATTTGTAAAAAACCACCTTTTACCCATGTTTCATTATGATGACGTGAAGCAAGATAGAGTTCAAAATTCAGATAAATACCATCAGAAAGATTTGATTTGATAAACAGGTTTGCTTGTGGTAAACCGAAATTATTAGCTAATGGAACTAGCGTGAGTTGATTATCACTTACATACTCTCCATGTGAGTTGCTGTGGTCGAGTGTGGAATATGGTAATGTTAAAGCACCACCGATCTTCACTTTTAATCCTTCGAATTTGGTATCTGTCTTAGGTGTTTCAAAAACGTTGATTCCATCTTTATTTGTTGGACGTAGTTGTGCAAATGCTATGCAAGTAGATAGAATTGCAACTGCAGTAAGGAGACCTTTTTTTTTCATTTTCAATTATTAATTTAAATAGATATCAATTATTTATTTTGCGTTAGTGCCGCTGAATTAAAATCGATTGCCGTGCCTTCAAATGTTACATTGAAATTTACCGTTACCTGATCTTTAGTTTTCATCGTCCCCATCATAGCAGTTGGAGCCTTCATGCCATAGTCACTCATCTTTATTGGTAATGCTCCCGCAAAAGTGTATACACCCGGACTTGAAGATTTTCCATCAGCTTTTAATGTAACCTTTTGTGTAGCACCACTAAAGCTCAGATTCCCTGTTACAGTCACTGCAAATTTTTCACCATTCACCTCAACAGAATTTAATTCGGTCATATCGAATGTGATTGTTGGGTTTTTCGATTCATCAAATGCTTCATGAGCCTTTTTATCCATAAGTTTTTCTCCACTGATAAGCGATTTAACAGGTATTTCCACTTTAAGAGTCTGGGGACGATTATCTGCAACTGTCATTTTTCCATTAACCTGTGTGGCCTTAATAGAATATTTATGATTCACATTAGTATCCCCGTTGATGGTTACATCTGATGATTTTATTACAAGTGATTGAGCTTGAGTGACAAAGTTGGTTGCCAAAAACATTAAGAAGAGAGCAGTCTTAATCCGTCCGTTTAATAATTTTGTATTCATAATTAAATGTTATATAGTTAGTTAAATAGTATGCCTTTTATCCTATAGAAATGCTATGATTGTATTGTTCATTTTATATAATTGATATTGAATATTTACAATTCCATTACAATAAACAAAAATTATAATATATTACGCTTAAATGCTATAGTAATAGTAGGATGGTTTTCCAAAAAAAACTATACAAATAAAGTTTAATTTTCTTTTTTATCCTGTATAATCTGTTCTAAACTTTTTGCGGCAAGCATGTCCTCAAATTGTCTATGAAACTGTTTCCAGTAAATATTTGCTTTACAGCAAAGTAATGAACGCTCGCAGAAAGATTTATCGGAAATGCATTGTACAACAACAATTGGCTCAAAAGCTGTGTATATATCGAGCATTGTAATCGAATTTGAAGGGCGAGAAAGCATATAACCACTACCTCTGCCACCAACATTCCTTATTAATCCTTTTAGTTTGAGTGCACTAATAATGTAGTCTAGATATTTTACAGAAATGTTTTGCCTATCAGCAATATCCTTCTGAAGGATTCCTTCCGTATTTTGACATTCGGCAATTTCTATCATTGTCCGTAGTCCATACCTTATCTTAGAGTTTATTTTCATCCCACTAAAAACTGTATACAAAAGTAGTAGTTTAAATTAAATATTAAAATACAGATCTATAATGTTATTGTTAATATTAATTTATTCAACAAGAATATCTACAATTTAGGTTCCAAATACAATTTTATAACAATTTCTATCTTGCGTCACCGAAAATTGGGTTTATTGTTATTTCTGCTGGTTCTAGCCATGGGGAGGTGAATTTTACACTTATTTCTCCATGTTGACCGTTGGCCTGTACATACGCTAAAATATGACCATTGAAAACCCTATGTTTGTTATCGGTATAATCACTCATGTCTGAGTTGTTACTAGCTTCCAAGCCAAGTAGTTTACCTGTACCGGATAAATGGCATGTAACCTCATTATCAGATTGCATCACAGGAATGCCATTTTCGTCTACTACCTGAACTACAATATGTGACACTCCGCCATTTTTATCAATTTGTACATCAGCTTGTGAAATTTTTAAAGCGTGTGGGCGACCTGATGTTTGAATATTATATTTTGATATGATTTTATTCTCATTGTTCATACCAAAAACCTCCAGTCTTCCCGGTTTAAATGGAATATCCCAACAGATAATACCTGTATTATCATCATACTCTTTTGTTTCACCAACCTCCTGTCCGTTTAACATTAGCTTTGCTTTGTCGGCGTTTGTGTAACAAACAACTCTAATATACTGACCCTCTTCATAATTCCAAATTGGCCATGCATCCATCGAAGGAACTCTCTCTACATAGTTGTTTTGATTGCTGCTCTCAGTTTGAGATAATACATCCTTCGACTGATTTTGGGATTCTGAGCCCGGAGTTGGATAGGTGCCAAGATATGCCATAGGTTTGTCGTACCAGAGCGATTGTCTGAAATATCCTCTTGGTTTAATGAATCCACCGAAATCGAGTAACCCCGAATAGAAACCTCTTGAGGGCCATCTACCCGATTCACCAAGATAATCAATACCTGTCCAAAGGAACTGACCAAATATAAACTCTTTATCTCTCGTAGCTTTCCAAGCAGTCATATCATGCCTGTTCTCGCTTCCGTAAATTACCCTGTTGGGATACTTTTCATGATCACTGTCGTATCTGTCTTCTGTATAGTTGTAACCTGCAATATCCAAGACACCTGGATATTCTGTTTCGTTAGACATAGCCACACCGGCAAGTCCCGCAGTTACAGGACGCGAAGAATCGTATCTCTTAACCACTTCAGTTAATCGTTTGGCAATATCACCCAAGTCATTCGCATCGGGAGCGTCGGGGTTATATCCACCGTAAGATGATTGAGTAAACCCTGCTTTTTCACCACCAAGTATTTTATGTGAATAGGGGTCGTTGGGGTAATCCACCTCATTGCCAATACTCCATGCAAAAACAGAGATGTGGTTTCTGTCGCGTCTTACCAAATCGGCCAGATCAATATCACTCCACTCATTAAAAATATCAAACGATCCCTGAAAACCGGGGGTACCAACATTCCATCCTTCAAGCCATTTTCTCTTTGGATATACCCACTCATCATACATTTCGTTGAGAACCAATATTCCCAACTCATCACAAAGCTTGTATAGATCTGGCGCTTGCGGATTGTGGCTGGTACGAATTGCATTTACACCGATCTCCTTTAATGTTTTCAGTCGCCTCTTCCAAACATCATAAGGAACAGCAGACCCAAGTACTCCTGCATCGTGATGGATACAGACTCCTTTTAGTTTAATCCATTCTCCATTAAGGGCAAAACCTCTGTTTGGGTCAAATGTATAGGATCGGAAACCGGTCATTGTAGTTGTTCTATCTAAAACAGTACTCCCTTTCTTTATGGTTGTCTTCAACTCATACAGATTAGGATTGGATAGAGACCATAGTGCAGGATTTTTAACCAGTAGCGAACTTGTAATTTTGTTATTACTACCAGATTTTGAAGTTACCTTTTTCGACTCTTTTCTAACAAGTTTACCATCTGGAGAGAAGAGTTCATTTATAACAGTTAAAGCTGCATCTTTGTCCTCATTATTATCAATATCAACTTCAATATTAAGCTGATATCCATTTTTTACATCCTCCGGATATGCGTACACTCCCCATTGTGCAATATGTATTGGATTGGCAAAAACCAACCACACATTACGATAAATACCCGAGCCGGTATACCAGCGGGAGTCGGCAGAACGACTATGATCGACCCGAACAGCAATTATATTATCTTCGCCATATTTGATATGAGTGGTTGCGTCATACATAAAAGAGATATACCCATTAGGGCGATTGCCCAGCAGTTCTCCATTGATATATACATCGCTGCGATTGTAGACACCTTCAAAGTAGAGATAAACCCTCTGACCTGCCATCTCTTCTGGAATATTGATTGTCTTGCGATACCATCCAATTCCACCCGGCAAATAGCCTGTGCAACTCGCCAGAGTAGGGCTCAATTGCCCCTTTACACTCCAGTCGTGAGGAAGATCAACCAGTTGCCAGCGAGAGTCGTTTAGCTCAACAGCCTGCCCATCTTTATAATCGTTAAGAGTGAATTTCCACTCCTTATTTATCTGTTTAGGATTGCCAAATGACACCTGAGCCTGTATCGATTGTACAATACCTAATACAAGCAAAATGAGTGTAGATAGTAAAATTTTTTTCATGCGTTTATTAGTTTAAATTGTAAATCTCAGGTCATTATGATCATATAATTTCGATACCCTGCTGCTCACACAACTCGAGTGCCATCTCACGTAAACGGAATTTTTGTATCTTACCGCTGCCAGTCATTGGAAACTCTTTTACAATAAATACATAACGAGGTATCTTATATTTTGCAATATGTCCTTTACAAAATTCTCTCACATCTTGTGTGTTGAGGTCGTAATTATCCTTCTGAATAATAAAAGCGCCCACATCTTCACCATACCGTTTTGATGCAACTGCAACCACTTGTACATCCTTAATTCCCGGCATCTTATATAGATAATCTTCTACCTCTTTTGGAGAAATATTCTCACCGCCTCTTATTATAATATCTTTTATGCGACCAGTTATTCTGTAATTGCCATTTTCATCCTTAACACCCAAATCGCCCGAATGCATAAATCCATTGTTGTCAATCACCTGTGCAGTTGCCTCAGGGTTGTTGTAGTAACCCTTCATAACATTATATCCACGGCAGCACACCTCGCCCTCTTCACCAACTTTACACTCCTTGCCAGTTACAGGGTCCAATACCTTAACCTCGGTAAACTCATAATTACTTCCCACAGTAGTACAACGTACATCAAAAGGATCATCTACTCTCGACTGAGTCATTCCTGGCGAAGTTTCTGTCATCCCATACACACTGGTGAGATTCATATACATTTTTTCATTAACCTGGCGCATTAACTCCTCGGGGCAGAGGGCGCCGGCCATAATTCCTGTTCTCAGTGATGTTAGATCAAACATATCGAACATTGGGTGATGCAACTGAGCAATAAACATTGTTGGAACTCCGTGCAGTACAGTGCACCTCTCTTTATGTATTGAGGCTAAAGTGACTAACGGATCGAATCGCTCAACCATTACTTGGGTACTGCCATGAGTAAGACAACACATAGTTGCAAGTACCACACCAAAGCAGTGGAAAAGCGGAACACATATACAGCATTTATCTTCAGGTGTAAAATTCATATGCACTCCTGTAAGATAACCATTATTTGATATATTGTGATGACTTAGCATTACTCCTTTAGGAAATCCTGTTGTTCCCGAAGTATATTGCATATTTACAACATCATGGCAATTGGTAAGACTCTTCAATCGGGTTAATTCATTAGATTCTACATTCTTACCTAAAAGAAGTATTTCGGAGGTGTTATACATGCCTCGGTACTTCTCCTGACCGATATAAACTACATTCTTTAATTCCGGAAAAAGCGCTGTTTTAAGTTTACCTCTTTGTGTGGTTCTCAGCTCTGGAATTAGTCCATAAATAATATCAGTATAATTGCTGCCCGGAACTCCATCTGTCATGCATAAAGTATGCATATCAGAATTTTTTATAAGATACTCCAGTTCTTCAGATCTATAGCTTGTATTCACTGTAACTGCCACTGCACCAATCTTTGCAGTAGCATATAAAAACGTAAGCCAGTCGGGTACATTTTGAGCCCAGATTCCCACATTACTTCCTCTGGTAACACCAATACTGATAAGTCCTTTGGCCATATCGTCGACTCTCTCATTGAATTTTTTCCAGGTAAAACGAAGATCGCGATCCGAATAGACAATATACTCTTTATCAGGTGTTTTCTCTGCCCAATATTCAAGCCAGTCGCCTAATGTCTTATCAAACAACTCTAATTTAGAATTCATGCTTAAGATTTTAATATTAAAAAGTTAACTACTAAGCCGGAGAATATACTACAGCTAAAACCTTAGCAGGCTCTTCACCATTAGATGTTACCAGATGATTCACAATAGAGTCGTAATAGATACTGTCACCTTGCTGAAGAATATATTGTTCATTGCCATATTTCACTTTAATAGAGCCTTTCAGTACGAATAAAAACTCTTCCCCTTCGTGAGATGAGGTCGACTCCTTACCATTTCCCGAATCTATATCAATTAAAAAAGGTTCCATATTTCTGTCTGCTTTTGTCGCAGCAAGTGAAATGAAATCCATATGTGAGTTATTGCTTGTATTGTGACTGGTGAATGTGACTGAATTTGGGCTCTTGTCGGCTCTGTTGACAATAGGCCCAATTTCCTCACTATCATCAAGTAATGTGCCTAGTCGTACACCCATGACGCGTGAAACTTTAATTAAGAACGAAAGTGAAGGGATAGTATTACTTTCGCAAACTTTTTTAACCTGTTCCACTGTCAGACCAGCCTCCTCGGCCAGCTGCTCAGCCGTAATGTTTTTATCGGCACAAATAATTCTGATTCTTTCTGTTACTTTGGACATCGATTCAATAGTTGTTTGTTCTATTTAATTAGATTTATGAGACAAAAGTAAAATATTATAATCATATGGACAAATATTATAACAATTTGTTATTTTTTAGATTTAGTTTGTAGCAATTCAGATTCAAATGAAGATGATGTAGACAATCCAATATTTTAGATAATTATTTGAATGAAAAGAAGTAAATTTGTAACAAATAATAATTTATTAAAATGAAGAAAATATTTATTTATATGTGTATAACGGCAGCTACTGTTTCGTGCAGTAAAGGAAACAGAGCATTGATAGAGGTTAGTTACCCGGAAACTAAAAAGGTAGATGTGGTAGATACCTATTTTGGAACAGAGGTTCAGGATCCTTATAGATGGCTGGAAGATGACATGTCGGAAGAAACAGCATCGTGGGTTAAAGCACAGAATGAGGTGACATTTGGTTACTTGAACAATATTCCATATAAGAGTCAGATTAAAAATCAACTTGAGGAGATTTGGAATTATGAGAAAATAGGAGCTCCATTTATTGAAGGAGAATATACCTTCTATTTTAAAAATGATGGTCTTCAAAATCAGTCTATTTTATATAGAAAAGATAAAAATGGAACAGAGGAGGTTTTTATCGACCCTAATAAGTTCTCTCTTGATGGTACTACAGCATTGGATAACATCTCTTTTTCAAGAGATAGCAAGATGATTGCTTATGGAATTTCAGAGGGTGGAAGCGACTGGAGAAAAGTTATTGTAATGGATGTTGAATCTAAAGCAATTATTGGTGATACTCTAAAAGATATTAAGTTCAGCGGCCTTTCTTGGAGAGGCAACGATGGCTTCTACTACTCAAGTTACGATAAACCAACAGGTAGTCAACTTTCTGAAAAGACCGATCAGCATAAGTTGTATTATCATAAATTGGGAACTCCGCAATCGGAAGACAAAGTGATTTTTGGTTATGATATTAAAAGACGCTATGTTGGGGGTGTAGTAACTGATGATGATAATTATCTCATTATTACAGCTGCCAATTCTACTTATGGTAATGAGTTGTATATTATGGATTTAACCAATCCTAAAAGCAAAATTACTGCAATTGTTGATAATTATGATAACGAATATAACTTGCTCGATAATATTGGCGATACTTTACTGATTATGACCGATAAGGATGCTCCTAACGGTAAAATTATTGCTGTAGATGCTGCAAATTTATCAGCTCCATGGGTAGATTTCATTCCTGAAATAGAGAATGTGCTATCTCCTTCAACGGGTGCCGGATATATTTTTGCTCATTATATGAAAGATGCAATTTCTCAAGTAAAGCAATATGATTATAAGGGGAATCTAATTCGTGAGGTAGAGTTGCCTGGTGTTGGCACTGTTGGTGGATTTGGAGGAAAGAAGGAAGATTCAACCCTATATTTCACTTTTTCTAATTATATAACAGCAGGTACAATTTATGCATACAACCCTGAAGATGGAAATTCAGAGGTCTATGTTAAGCCAGGTGTGAAATTCAACTCTGATGAGTTTGAGTCGAAACAGGTGTTCTATACCTCTAAAGATGGCACACAAATTCCTATGATTATCTCTTATAAAAAGGGAATAAAGCTGAATGGAAAAAATCCTACAATTCTCTATAGCTACGGAGGATTTAATGTAAGCCTAACACCCGGATTTTCTGTTACTAATGCTGTATGGATGCAAAATGGCGGAGTTTATGCTGTCCCAAATATCAGGGGTGGAGGTGAATATGGAAAAGAGTGGCATATTGGAGGTACTCAGATGAAAAAGCAGAATGTGTTTGATGACTTTATAGCTGCTGCTGAATATCTTATTGAAGAGAGTTATACATCACCCGATCATCTTGCAATTAAGGGTGGCTCAAACGGAGGTCTTTTAGTCGGCGCATGTATGGTTCAACGCCCTGAACTGTTTAAAGTGGCTCTTCCGGCAGTAGGTGTTTTAGATATGCTTCGTTACCACACATTTACTGCAGGAGCAGGTTGGGCATATGATTACGGAACGGCTGAGCAGAGCAAGGAGATGTTTGAATATCTATTGGGATATTCACCTGTTCACAATGTTAAGCAGGGATTAGAGTATCCGGCAACACTTATTACTACAGGAGATCACGACGATAGAGTAGTACCAGCACATAGCTTCAAGTTTGCCTCAGTACTACAGGAGAATCAAGCAGGAGTTAATCCTGTACTTATTAGAGTAGAGGTAAATGCAGGACATGGGCAGGGTAAACCACTATCTAAAACAATAGAAGAGAATGCTGACATACAGGCTTTTACTCTATTTAATATGGGAGTTAAGACCATAAAGTAGTTAAGTAAAGAAATAATAAAGGGAGCTACTGCTTATTGGCGATAGCTCCCTTTATTGTATTATAATTTATTTATTGAAGAGGAATGTTCACTACAAGATGTTTGTTGCTTCTAACATAAGTTGAAGTAACCTCTGCAGATAGTGATGTAGCATTTCCTGAAATTGAGATTTGCTGAATAGAACGAGGATGTAAAACTACCTTTTTTGTTGAACTACCATCATTTATATTCATCTCAAAATATAGGTCGCTGTTATTGCGTATCTCTCTATAATTGGAAACATTACCACTACTGTTTGTTTCAGAATAGTGAACAGGCATAAGCTCTATACACGCATTGAATAAAGCAAGTATATTTTCCTCTTTGCCAACCAAATATTTGCTTGCCCATGCAACTGTTCTTCCTGCATCCAATGCCTCTCTGATAGATTCAGCAGTACGCTCTTCAGCCATCACTAATGTCATTGTACGATGCACATATTCCTTATCTAAATCATAATCATGAGCAATTAAATTGTGAATATCACTACTTGCCATCATGGTTAAATTATTATCAACACACCAGTCGATAGCCTTCATATGAAGACCAAACCCGTTGATTACTTCAATACCGTGAAGTGCTTTATTTTTTACTAAATCATCAACAAAAGGTAACCATTCATAAGATCCTGCAATTCCGGGCTGCCATCCTGGGTGATTCCAGAATACAAATCCGTTCTGCTCCACTGCTTTCATCACTGTTGCTTTGTCATGTTCATTGTCATTACTTACAATAAATTCCGATGGATCTTCTATGAAAATAGCATTAAAATGTCCGGGAGGTGTTTTGCGTGTAAGCTCTGAGCCTTTTATCAATATAAGGTTATTTTTTGCTGCAGCAGCTTTTACAAGCTCATATCCACGACTATAATCCACATTTACATCAGATTTATGGGGGATATATTCAATATGATCGGTAATGGCATAGGAGTCTAGACCCTCTTCCCAAACTTCCTGATTACGAATTGATGGCCATACTAGTCCATCAGAAAAAACAGTGTGCATATGGAAGTCGCATTTCAACACCTGATAATTACCAACATTTGGGATGATAACATTTTCTCTGTAGATAGGGCGTCTGTTTTCATCTAAATATAACATGCCACCCGATTCACGTACTTGACCATAGGTTAATATCGGAATTAGAATTAGTCCGATAATCAATAGATTTTTTGTTTTAAAGCATTTCATAGCAACTGATATTTTACAAATTAACTTGGACAAATTTAATAAAAATTTTTATTTATTTATATTTGTGGTACAAAAGAGAATACAAATTATTAGTTTATGAAGAGTTTTGCAGCTATCGATTTTGAAACAGCCAATGAGCATCGTACCAGTGTTTGCAGTGTGGGAGTTGTGGTAGTTCGTGATGGTGAGATTACAGATAGCTTTTACAGTCTCATAAGGCCTGAACCTGAGTATTATAGTTATTTGAACATAAAGATTCATGGAATCAGATATGAAGACACGGTTGATGCTCCCATTTTCCCTAAAGTTTGGAGTAAGATTGAGAAGATGATAGAAGGCTTACCTCTTATTGCCCATAACAAAGGGTTTGATGAAAGTTGCTTAATAGCGTGCTTCAGAATGTATCAGATGGATTATCCCGACTACCAGTTTCTCTGCACACTTCAGAGAGCAAGAAAGGAATTGAAGGGTTTGCCCAACTACAAGCTAAGCACAGTTTCTAATTGTTGTGGTTTTATATTGGAGAATCATCACCATGCTTTAGCCGATGCAGAAGCTTGCGCACATATAGCTTTAGAGATATTCAATGAATGATTTACTTAGACTGATTATAGAGGACAACTATTTGTATTCATTGATTGAAGAATTATAAAAAAAAGTAATTGGTGTAGAGGTTGATGATTGGTCGTATGAAAAAGATGACTTGAAGAACCTATTTAAATTTGCGACGGAATTGATTTCAACAATAAATATGACTAAGAATAACAATAAGTATGACTGAGAACGAACAGCCAAATATACTATTTTTTAAAACAGAAGATGATTTTAGAAGATGGCTCGAAGTCAATCACGAAAAAGAATCAGAGCTTATTGTTGGTTTCTATAAAGTAAAGAGTGGAAAGCCTTCAATGACTTGGTCGCAGTCGGTAGATCAAGCCCTTTGTTTTGGTTGGATTGATGGAATAAGAAGAACAATTGATGATGAACGTTATTGTATCCGTTTTACCCCAAGAAGAAAAAACAGCATCTGGAGTGCAATTAATATTAAGAAAGTTGAGGAGCTGACAAAAGCGGGACTAATGTTGCCTGCGGGACAAAAAGCTTTTAGTTATAGAAAGGATACAAAATCATAAATCTACACTTACCAAAATGATATTGTGCAACTAAATCCAGAATATGAAAAGTTATTTAAAGAAAAGGCATGGAACTTTTTCTTGAGCCAGCCTCAATCTTACAAAAAAGTAATAATTATATCATTAATACTTAGTGCAGATGTTATGACTTCACTATTGTAAGTGTAAACTATTAATTTTTCCGCTTAAATATATTCTTTGTTAATAAGATAATTAACCGAAAAAGTAAAACAATCAGGTACAAAATAAATGTTATAACAACAACAAAACCTATTTGAGTAAATATCTCGTACCATGGTGTTTTAAACTTTAAAATAGCAACTACATTTATTATAAATGCAAATGAAAAAGTAGCAGCTAAAATATATAATTCCTTTTGAATTCGTTTGGATGTTATAATAATATCTTTCATCTCATTTATTGAATTTCATATATGGTATTTTATATTGATCAGGAAAATAGACCTTCCTTTGTTCAGCAATAGCCTGGTTGCCAAGTAGACAGAGCATAGTGGTTGTATATGCTTCCTCTACAATGTTTTTTCCTTTTTCACCGGTAATACATCCTTGACAGAAAGCAGATAGGATTTCATCTGTTCCATCTTTCACTGCACCTATCATAGAGAGACCATCGTTTACTTGAAAGTCACCTTTTAATATTTTGTGAGGTACAGAGTTCGACTTGGTTTCTTGTCTCCAACTTGGAGCTGCAGATGGTACCGATGCATATATTTTATTACCAATTTGTCCTATTAACTGCTCAATACCAGATTTATAATCACTATTATCATCCTCTAAATAATATACTCCCGACGCAAGGTTCATTGTACCTTTATTTCCTAAAATCTGATCCTCCATCCCATTAAATTTGTTCGAGATAAGAGATTCGTAGTTAATCTTTACACCGTTTGAGTAGGTGTAAATAAGATTTACTGAATCATAAACTTCTCTACCATCTTTCCAGTACACAATGTCACCTGTTCCAATCACAGAATCAGGAACCATCTGCATTGCCCAACAGCACACTTCTAATTGATGAGACCCTAATTCTGTCATTAATCCGGCAGAATAATCCCAATACAAACGCCAGTTTATTTGTCGTTCAAGTTCGGTAGAAGGTACTGGGCGCCTCCAGTCATGATTTCTAAACCAATGACAACGTTCACCTACAATTTCTCCTATTGCTCCTGAGTGAATCATCTGCATACCTTTGATATATTTCTCGTCAAACATTCTTTGCATACAGAAATACAAAACTCTGTCAGTATTCTGATAAGCTTCGTATATCGATTTACACTGATCCATTGTATGAGCCATTGCTTTTTCGCAATAAACATGTTTTCCTGCTGACAATGCATCAAGTGTAATAGGAGCGTGCAGAAATAGAGGTGTTGAAATTACTACACCATCAATATCTTTAGATTCTAACAGTTTTCGATAATCTGTATATGTTTTGGCTGTCGGAACAATTTCTGATGCTGCTTTTAGATTAGGAGGATAAATATCGCACAATGCAACAATCTCAGCATGTTTTAGAGCTGAAACAGCCTGAATATTATAAGTTCCCCTCGAGCCGGTACCAATAAATCCAATCCTAGCTTTTTCATTTTTAATCTCATTTGCTGCATCTGTAGTAAACGATTGCAGCCAAGGTGTAGTTGCCAATAAGGCGGCTCCGCCTGAAATATAACCCAAGTCTTTGATGAATTTACGTAGACTTGAGTCAATCTCTTTAGGTTTTACTTTCGACATGTTAATTTTAATATCTTATATATTATATTGTCCTATATTCTCTATTTTAAAATTTCCAGTAATTATTTCTTGTTCTTTACTGTTAGCGATCATGAAAGTCGTGCTAAGAACTTCTGCATCAACAGGGTTCTCAGCTACAATCGAAATAACCTTTCTAGACATTACTGACTCTTCGGTTCCGGGTCGTTTTATGTGACCACAATATGATGGTGAGTTCCCGGATATAGAAAGAAAATTGTCTGATAACTCTATTTCATCTAAAATTGAATCTTGCATAAATGGATTTTTAACTCCCACTTTCCAGGCACTACCATAAGGGTGATTTCCCATTCCAAATATAGAACTATTCCCAAAATCTACAAAACAATGTTCCACTTCTGCATTATGCAATATATCTTTTATCTTTAATAATGCATACCCTTTAGCATAACCTCCAAAGTCTAATGAAATATTTTCATTAGAAAATGCAACTGAGTTATTTTTTTCATTAAGTATTACTTGTGAAATATCGTTTAGTGTAATATCAAATATGCCAAGAGTACGTTTATGATAATCCTTACAACTCTTAAGAACTTCAATCATCTCAGCGCTTGTTTGCACATAACCAAGTTTTGCTTCACAATTAATTTTAGATGTTTCGCTATTTTTATCAAAACGGTTAAAAAGCAAATCAAGCCTACGAAGTTCGGAAACAATATCGTCCCAAACTTCGTACGACTCAATTCTACTTTTGTTGATAAGAAGCAAACCTAATCCGGTTCCCATTATATTCATTAACGATCCATGAAATATTCTTGTAGAATCGTAATAAACAGCTTCTTTAATCATCTTTAAATTTTAAGTTCCCAGCCTGGTTCATATGACCTGCTCCACAATTTTTGTGCTTCAGGATTATTCAAGATATGCCCATTATTAGGATCAATTTCTAATCTTGTGCCACATCTCCAAGCGATATTTCCTAATTGAACAAGAAGAGTACTTTTGTGTAATTCTTCAATATCACCACTAGGTCTGCTATTATTTCTTATAGCATTCAAGAAGTTATCGATGTGAACACCATCCAAGCTAGCATTAGGACTTGAAGGATCTCTTCCATCAATAACATCGTTAGATGTAATCTCTTTAACAAGCTTATTCTTCAAATCATATACCTTATAGCTATTGCCTCCTGTTTCTAATGATCCATTTTCACCATAGAAAATAACACCTCTGTCTCGACCTTCAGTATTTCTTGAGTTGCAGCTGCGTCCTTCCCATGTAACCAAACAGTCATTACCAAACTTAATGTCGATACTCTGTGTGTCGGGAGTTTCCCAGTCGTCATTAAAACGGAAACGTCCACCTTCAGAACTTACATTTGTAGGATAATCAACATTCAATCCCCAACGTATAACATCAATTTCATGAGTACCGTTGTTTAATGCTTCACCTGTTCCCCAGTGCCAGAACCAGTGCCAGTTATAATGAATTAGGTTATCTTTGTATGCTCTTCGTGGAGCAGGACCTTGCCATAGTTCAAAGTCGAGATTTGATGGCACAGGAACTTCCTTTCCAATGCCAATAGATCCACGATTATTTGTATACCAACCTTTTGCAAAATATACTTTGCCAATTACACCTTCATGCAACTCTTTAATACCCTGCATAAGTACAGGCCAAGAACGACGTTGAGCACCAACCTGTACAACCTTGTTGTACTTTCTGGCAGCCTGAATCATAAGCTCACCTTCATTAGGATTATGACTACATGGTTTTTCTACGTAAACATGTTTGCCTGCCTTACAAGCCATAATGGTTGCAGGAGCATGCCAGTGGTCGGGTGCGCAAATAAGTATCCCATCAAGGTCTTTCTTTTCAAGAAGTTTCCTAATATCTTTTTCTACAATTGGATTCCCTCCTGCTTTTTCAATTGCAGCAATACCTTTAGTAATTGCTTTATCCTCAACATCACAGATATAGCGCATTACAACATTATTCTGACGGGCAAAGTTCTGTGCCATACCTGCACCTCTACCGTTAGTGCCCATTACAGCCATATTAATTCTGTCGTTTGCTCCAATAATGTTGCTATAGCTTTTTGCACTAAAAGCAGCAGAAGTTCCGAAAGCTAAGCCTACACTACTTGCAGCAGCAGTTTTAAGAAAATCTCTTCTATACATGTTTTTAGTATTCATAATGTTCTTACTTTTATATTTTTGAAAGAAACCACATCACCATGATCCTGAATTAAGATGTAACCCTTTTCTACATCTCCAAATGATGGAACCGAATTGATATACTTACTAGTTTGTAAAGCTTTTTGATATTCATTACTTTTTCTATCAAAAGTCAAAACTTTCTTCCCATTTATGTAATGGGTTACTTTTGTTCCTTTAGCAACTATTCTCGCTGAATTCCACTCACCAACCGGATTCATTTTCTTCTTAGATGAAGGAGGCATCATATCATACAAAGAGGCTGTTTTACGATTACCGTTTATACCAAGCTTACCATCAGGATGCACGTCATCATCAAGTAATTGATATTCCAAACCTAACCATCCTCCTTTTTCATATCTATTGAAGAAGTATTTAATTCCGCTATTGCTGCCCTCTTGCAATCTAAAGTCCAACTTTAACTCAAAATCGCTATACTCATCAGTTGTAATGATATCACCACCTCTTTTTCCTTCCTGAGACATAACAGTAAGAATACCATCTTTCACATACCAACCGGCATTTGGAGGCACATTCTTACCTACAGAAGTCCATCCCTCAAGATTTTGACCGTTAAACAGTAGTTTCCAGCCCTGCTTCTGCTCTTTCTTAGTAAGTGTATTCAATGCTTCCTGAGAAAATGCAGAGATAGTGAAAAAGAAGAGTAATAAAATAATTGAATTACGTTTCATTATAATGATAAATTTATTGATTCAAATACTATCTTGGTTTATAACATAAATTGAATGATCTTACACCCACGTTACTGTTGTTTACTAAATCATACCTTGTAAGTTCAACCTTTACATATCTGTAGGTAACTTCCGGAAGATTGTAAACAGGAGTTTGTCTGCCGTGAAATGTTGGAGCATATGTTGGGCTATATTGCAATGGAGGTTTGTTATTTGGGAATAATACACCATTTTCATTCTCTCCAAAGTTTACTTCCTTAATCAATTGCCAATCAGAATCATCAGGATCGTTGGCAGCACTAACCGGGTTAAGGAATTGTCTAAGTCCAAGATACTCATTGCATCCATATAACTTAACACCCCACCACATCAAACCTTGACCATCACCGGAAGGAGTTCTGTGAATCCAGTAGAAAGAGTTAAATGTAGTTTCATATCCCATATCCAGAACAAAATATACAGTTCTACCACCACCTGCAGAGTTATTTGAACCTCCTGAATTCTTGCTTGGCTTAGCCATAGAAAGCTTAGAGCTTATATTCAAATCGGCTCCATCATATAATGCATCCTGAAAAGGTTTACCATTTTGTGGGTTGCCATCAGTTGCAGGTTGAACAGAAGTGTAGATATTTTTCCAGAATGTACGGTTAATATCTATCATATCGTAAGCTAATGCCATTGTCTTGAACTGTTTGTTATCTGTAGGAATTTCAACAATTGAGCCAGGTGGCTGATAAATAGAGTGAATCGATATTGAATCACCAGGTCTTGCACCAGGCAATATTGATATAGTCTCAGATCTTTGAGCAACAACTGATGCAGGAACAGGATTATCAGGATCAGTATAATCGGTATATTCAACTACAGAGAATATCTGAGTAGGATCAGATTCTACATCCCAAAAAACAGTTGCACCTTTTGTCCATCCTATAGTTTGAACTTTTCTGTACTTATCTCTACACCATTCTCTATATGTATCTTCATTTAAAGTAGTTGTTGTATATGTCCGTTTGAAATCGATAGTATCAATAATCTGAGCCTCACCTCTAAATGGCATAACTCTCACATATACATCAACCGTATAATTAGTTTCCCCTTTTAGATTTTGCATAAAGAAGTTTAACTCATCATCTGCATCCAATGAACCTTTTCTCAATTCATTGTCCTGATCGAGATATTCATATCTCATTCCTGCATAAGTCATCAAAGGATTTGAAAAATTCAACCAACTTAATGTAGAAGAAAATGGAGAAGGGGATATCTTAGGATTAGGAATTTCATCATATACTTCAAGATCTACATCAGTAAAAGGCACCTCTGCTGCTTCTTGTGCAACAGACTTGTTACCAAATTCATCTTCTGTATAAACTTTAAAACGATACAATTTACTCTTATTCAGACCGTCGATACTTACTCTCGACATTATCTTATCCCATACACGAGGTTCATCTTCACCTTCAACCTCTACAACAGTCCTTACAGCTTTTCCTAATCTAATCTGATCTGAAGAGAGAGGCACTTCTTTCCTAACAAGCATATTATCTACTAATTCAAAGTTTGCCTTAAACAGATCTAATTCTACTCTGTTGTATCCAATTGATACGGCTATTGTATCAAATTTACCTGGGTAAACAGTTTCAGATTGAGCAAAATCTTCAATATTATCATACCCTGAGACACACGAAGATATGCCTATTAATAAAACTATAAAAAAGAATATATTTTTTTTCATAAAATTCAAAATTTAAAAAGATCTATCTAATAATATCTCCTTCATCTACACTGCCGGCTGGCAATCCATACAAAGTAATTTCTGATAAGCAATTAGAATCTGTAGATGAATATGGAACATTATTTACAGAGTTAATTCCAGAAAGTGCTTCGTAACGGAACCAACGAACAGGTTTTGTATAACCAGGCTTCTGTGGGAACATATAAGCCTCATCACCTTTAACCCCAAGGGGTACATACTCAATAGCAGCCAGTCCAACAGGTATTGGAACATAATGTTCTGAAATTTTTACCCATGTACCACTTACCTCTTCACCATAAATATCCCATACTCTATCACCGGGTAGATCTTCGTCTAATACCCATAATGCATAGCGACCAACATTTTCACCCTGATACAGATTACTTCTTGGAGCTGATATAGTATAATCCCAGCGTTGATGAGTAACAACTCTACTAATATGCCAGTAATCACCTAAGTCGATAATCAAATTCCAAATATTACCCATCAAAACTCCGGGAACACCAGTCCTGCCCATATTTGCTGCGTGCATATAATTATTAGATGCTGCTGTAGAGCCATCCTTAAAGTCAATCAAGTCGTCAATAACTCTTTCAAGTCTACCATTAGCACCATCACCAAAACACATCGGAATCCAGTCGATAGAGTCGTTAGTTTTAGGTAGTATCCATTTTGCGTTTCCATTGATATCCTTTTTTGGGATCTTAGTGTCACTCAACAACTTAATTTCATTCTTCACTATTTTGTCGGTAGTGTTTCCATAAATGTCTTCAACTCTTATACTTACATTAACATTCTCTCCGGCAGGTAAATCAGGAATAACCTGATGAACTGAGTCTGCATTTGATGAATAAACCAATCCAAGCTCTTTTTTTTCACCGTTCATCATGAAATCTAAATCAACAAATACATTAACAGTCTGCACCTCCGGGTTTTTCCAGTCTAGAATTAAACCTCCAAAACCCGGGTTCACTACAATTGCATCTTTTACATGCCAAATACTTGCTGTATTAGGAGTTACTGTAACAGGAACCAAAGCGGATCTTACACCAGCTCTTGTTTCTGCCCAAATATTAAAAGTGTACTCTCTATTTTCTCCTAATCCCCATACATCTAATGAGTCTTTGAAATAGGAGGCAGAAAACTTAAATATTTTACCATTTGAAGCTTTTATCTCAGCTACTATCTGCAATAACTGTTCATCATTTGGTACATTATAATATATCCTGGCTCCTCCACTCAAAGGCTTAACGCCGGTAACCACTGGAACACCCGGAACAGTCTTGTCGTTATCATTAATTTCAAATCGTCCCTCTTCCTGGCATGCATATAGCATTAATACCGCGAAAAAAGCTATAAATAAATGTTCAAAAATCTTCATATTGTTTTGTATTAATAGTCAACAATTGTTTATCATTATCTCCATCCAGGATTTTGTTTTAAAGTACCTTGAATATTTAGTTCACCAATACTAATTGGCCATAAACAATCAGTAATTGTAAAATTACGAATCTGTTTCAATTCAGGTCCCATACCCATTTGGCTACCAATATCAGTTGCATTAGAGTTCCAACCATATACAGGTTTAGAAAATTCTTTAGGTGCTCTTTTATATCTTAGCATATCCCAGAATCTACTACCCTCAAATGCAAATTCAATACCTCTTTCCTGAAGAACTATTTCACGGAATCCATCTTTAGTTAAGTGTTTTCCAGGATTCTTAGCTTTACCTCCAGAACCCCATGCTTCTTCAACTGTTGGAATACCAGCTCTTTGACGAACTTCATTAATTGCATTTAATGCATCCTGAGTTGGTCCATAATATTCGTTTATTGCTTCAGCTTTCATTAAAAGAAGATCTGCATAACGAATAATAGGGAAAGGACTGCGTTGAATTCTTGTCCAGTTACCTGAATATGATTCAGGATGCACAAATTTCTGAATTCCAATACAAGTTTCCAAGAAATCACTTTTTTTTCTCCACGATTCTCTTCCTCCAAAAGGATATAGAATACCACCTGAATCACCTCTTGGAATTGGTGTTGTACCAGAAGTACTTAAATAAGGATTAAAAGGAATCAGAAAATAATGTCCGCGCCAATAACCACCGTTAATACCTAAGTTAGCATAGAATCTTGGCTCTCTATTCATATACAAATAGATTGTTTCCATATCAGGTTGCAGATAGCCGGCCCACTGAGCATATTCAGGATCATCAGCTTTAGGTATCGCATACTGATAATACTTAAAGTCTTCATTAAATTCACTATCTTCACTAATTGGAAGACCATTTTTAGTGTAGTATCTTTCGGCCATTGCATAAGTTGCACCAAGATGCTGATTTGCAAAGTTCTCAACATCATCATTGTCACCGGCATAACCAGTAAAAGCACCCATGGCCGACTGCATTATTGTCCAGAAACGAATTTGTGTTCTACCATAGATAGCATTTCTACCTGTATTCCAACCTCCATCTCCATTACTTGATCTTAAATTAGAATATCCCCAAAGCAGCTCTTTATTCCAAGGTGTTGTAATTAATAATCTTAAATCATAAAGAGTCTGCATTTTTTCATTATTAACTGTAAAAGCATCTCTGTCAAACAGATATGGCTCACCTTCGAATTTAAACAGACCCTTATTATAAAAGTTACTTAATTCAATTGCTTCATTACAAGCATCAATAACATCTTTCCATTTCTCTGCATCATACTCCATTGGGAAAAATGGTTCACCATCAAAATCTAAGAAGGATTCGTAATAATCACTATTTCCGTTATAGAAAGGGCTAGCTCTAAAAAGTAAAACTCTAGCTTTAATTGCCATTGCTCCAACCCTGTCTATCTGACCTGCATATTCAGTAAGCGCCTGATCCTTAAGATTAGGTATTGCTTCATTCATAGTTCTGATAACATAGTCAAAGCAATCTTCCAATTTAGAACGATTCAGATATAATTCTTCTTTAGGAGCATCTAATGAAATACTCTTGTCGCGAATAACAATTGGACCATATTGCTGCATCAGCAAGAAGTGATAATATGCTTTTAAAAACATAGCTTGTGCTTTCCAGTCCTCTCTTTCAGATTCATCCATATTTTTGGGTAGATGAATATGATCAATAAAGATATTACACTGTCTGATAGCTTCATATAATTTATTTCCACCACGTGTACCTGACCAATATCCTAAGATTGGACTCTCTTCGTTCTGAAGTCCTCTCATTATTCTAATTGACATATACTTATTATTGTTTGTGTCCCAATCCTTACGGCCAAAATATTCATCACCCAATAACCATGGTGAAAGATCGGCATCAGTAATATTTGGTAAATAGCTATAAATCTTAGCTAGTCCATCCCATGCACTTTCGCGTGTAGCATATAGACTTTCTAACGTTTCTGCTTCGTCAGGAACCACATTTAAATATTCATTACAGGATGGTGCCGTAAAGGCTATTATTAGTAAAAATATAAATATATTTTTCATTTCGTTGTTTATTAAAAGTGATTATTAAAATGATACCTGAAGTCCGAAGTTATACTTTCTAGTTAAAGGATATCCCATACCATTACTTCCTTGTTCAGGATCCCACAATTTGAACTGACTTAGTAAGAAGAAATTTTCACCAGTAAAATAGAGTCTTAAATTTTCAATTCCAATATTTTTCATTGATGTAATGTTATAACCCATTTCAACTGTTTTCAATCTCAAGAATGAGTTATTACGCAACCACCAAGATGATTGTTGAGTATTGTTTGAAACATTTGTAATAGATAATCTTGGCCAAAATGCATGTACATTTGGATTAGTTTCACTCCAATAGTCGCGAGCAACAATTTGCAACGCATTTCTGCGATTTACAAAAGGAGCAATACCGTCACCAGAACCAGAGTTTATAAAGAAAGATACATTAGCATTACCCTGGAAGAAGAAAGAGAAGTCGAACTTCTTATATCCAGTCGACATACCAAAACCATACTGAATTTGCGGTGATGTTGGAAAACCCATTGGCACCTGGTCTTCAGAGTTGATTACACCGTCGCCATTAATATCTTTATATTTAATATCACCAGGTAAATAGTTACCATCAAACTGAATTGGAGAACTTTCAATTTCAAGCTGATCTACAAACAGACGCTCTGCAACCAAACCCCATCTTTGGGTTGTAGAATAACCTATCTGACTACGATAAGAGTCCCTGTAGTTAGGTTCATCTTTTTGCAGAATCTTATTAACTGCATGAGTGAATGTACCACGACCGGTAATCCAAAAATCTTTACTGAAACTACGTTCAACATCCATAGAAATATCAACACCATTAGAACGAATTCTACCAGAATTTGTCTTGATAGCAACTTCTAACCCTGCACTGTGTGGGTAGTTATTTCTTGCTTCATAAATGTTATCGCGCTGGTCAACAAAATAGTCGGCCTGAATTCTTATAGCTTGGTTTTTTAATAATCCAAGTTCAAGTCCAACATTGTATTTAGTAGAAACCTCCCAAGAAATATCAGCATTTGCATAACTTGAAATACTATATCCTGAGTATGAATTTAGAAAGTCAGAGCCAAATGTGTATGATCCGCCACCTCTGTTATAAGAAGAAAGATAAAAGAAACGACCACCACGACCGTCTAGCATATCATTACCAACCTGTCCCCAAGATAATCTAAGTTTAGTATTACTAATTATTTTATCGTTAATTTTCCAGAATGGTTCATTAGAAACTACCCATCCTAAACCAACAGAAGGGAAGAAACCAAATGCTCTGTCGCTGTCAAACTTTTCAGAACCATTATAACCAAAAGCAAATTCCATGAAATATCTAGAGTCATATCCATAGGTACCTCTACCAGATACACCTAAGTTTCTTTCAGGTAATGTTTCGTAAATCGAATTATTTCTACCGTTAGTCAATAACTTTTCACTAATCATAGAAACAAGCATTGCTCCCAGTGAATGTTTATTGAAATCTCTTTCCCAGTTGAAACGAAGTTCACCATTAAAAAGTGCATCCGAGTCGTTATTTGGACTCACATTTCCAAGTTTATAGTTTGTGTTAGTTGGATTCAATGCATAAAGAGAATGTACTCCGGTAACAATATTATAGCTTTCCAATCCATAATAGAATGGGGTATAAGATCTTGTACCTGAACTTATGTTCCATGTTTGAGCCGAAACTTTAACCTGCATTTTCAAGCCTTCAGTAATCATATCAAGATCTTGGATTAAAGATGCCTGAGCCAAAATTCTGTTTTCATTCCTCTGTTCATAACCTCTAACCATTTCAGCAAAAGGATTTCTCTTCATCTGCTGGTCGTTGTTAAAAGTATTACCAAAAAGAATGTGGTCTGCATGCATATGATCCTCATCAGCTCTGTAGATAACAGGGTGATCAACAGGGTTTGCACTCATTACCATATTATATATTTCGTTTGCAGATACCGAAGGACCATTATATTTCTCAAATCTACCCTGAATACGAGTATCTAACTTAGTAGTAGGTGATAAATTAAGAATAACATTATTACGTACGTGTACACGGCTAATACTAATATTGTTGTTAAAGTTATTCATTTCAGCAACCTTCAACAATCCGTTATCATGGTCGAAACCTGCTGCAACATAATAAGTAGCAGCTTTACCACCACCCGAAATATTAATGTTAGCCTTTGTATTTACAGTAGATGTGTTGAACAATTCTTCATACCAGTTAATGTTAGGATAAATCATTGGATCATCTCCACGCATAGTCGATTGTATTTTCTGTTCACTATAAAAAGGAACAGCTTCAGGGTTACGGCTAATTTGTGCTTCATTATACATACGCATATAAGAAACACCATCCAAAACCTCCTTCACACGAGTAGGAGTAGCCACGTTCATGTCAAATCTGGCATTAATTTTAAGCTTACCCTCATTACCCGATTTTGTGTTAACAATAAGGATACCATTAGCACCTCTCGCACCATAAAGAACAGTTGCAGTGGCATCTTTCATTACGGAGAAACTCTCAATATCATCCGGTTGCAAACGTGCCAAGTCGTTAGATGTAGCTTCAAAACCATCAATAAGAATCAATGGAGATGATCTGGATCCTTCGAAAGAAGAGACACCACGAACAAAAAACTCAGCATTATCAGCTCCCGGTTCACCTGTTGTCTGATAAGAAATAAGACCTGCCACCCTACCTGCAAAAGCAGTTGTAAGGTTAGAGGATGGGACCTTTATATCTGCTACTTTCACGGTAGAGATTGAAGATACAACACTCTCTTTCTTTTGTGTTCCAAAGGCAACAATGGTAACTTCGTCAAGTTCACTGGTAATTGGATATAGAGCAACATTTATCTGTCTCTGTGTTCCAACTTCAATTGTTTGTGATTTCATTCCCAAAAAAGAAAATACCAACTTCTCAGATGGAGTAACTCTAATTTCAAAAGAGCCATCTATATCTGTTGTTACACCTCTTGTTGAATTTTCTATTACAATTGTTGCACCAGGTAATGGTTCACCGGTTTCACCTTCAGTAACCTGACCTCTTACCACCACTTGCTCCTGTGCTAAAACCAACATAGGAGATAACAGAAGCAATAAAAATAGAATTAATTGAATTTGCTTTTTCATGTAAAGTGTTTAATTTAATTTATAAAATTCAATAAATTAGTTCTCATTAATATTTTTTTGTCAACTTGTTCTTTTTAATTATAAATTATGCTTAATATTTCGTAGTCAAATTTTCACCTGTTTAAATTCTGTTCCTATTTTGTTGTTAAAACAATTAAAGTGCACGTACACAACAATTGTCTTTCAAATGCTTTTTATAAAAAAAAGTAAATCATATAAAAAAATATTTTAAAATAAATAGTTCAATATCTAAAGTGTACGTACACAATACAAGCCAAATAAATAACTTTTAATAATCATTTAAAACTGTGCCTGATTAAAAGGAGTGTTTTATAATAAATCTAAAAGTGTACGTGCACAAAAATAGGGTTATAATTGTTAAGAAGCAAAACTGTATTGTTAATTAACATAAATATTTCCTATTAGCTATAGTTAGCTTAAATAATCTATATTTTTCAGAACACTTCTAAAAATTAGTCTGAATCTTATAAAATTACCTTTAGCATAATCTATAAAACGATTAATATCTTTCAGAAGTATCTGATAATCTTATCAAAGTATAGGAATTCTAAAAAACTTTGTATCTCAATTTATGTTTAAATTATAAGATAATAGTCAATCAATTCAACCATAAAATGTGTATAAGAAAGTAGAAAACACCAAGCTTTGGTAAATAATCTAACTCATAACTATAAAATAAATCATATGGAAGTAACTAAAATAACGATTCAAAATCATATTAATGCCGACCTTACAAAAGTGTGGGAGTATTACAACAATCCATATCATATCACCAAATGGAATTTTGCCCATCCATTATGGCATTGCCCAAGTGCAATAAATGATATCAGGATAGGAGGCAAATTTCTTGCTCGAATGGAGGCGAAAGATGGCAGTTTTGGGTTCGATTTCTCCGCAACCTATATCGAAGTAGTTGAATATAAGAAATTAGCCTATTTGTTAGATGATAACCGATTAGTGGAGATATATTTCAGCAGCGACAATGGCAGCACAGAAGTAAAAATAAAATTCGATGCCGAAAGCCAAAACTCTGTTGAGCATCAGAAACAGGGCTGGCAATCAATATTAGATAATTTTAAAAGGTATGTGGAGGGGTAGAACAATCTACCCCAATTTCCAACCTACTCAACCGATGGTATACTCTCCAACATCTTAAAATCAATGTTAGGAGCACCCTCCGAACTGGATTTTCTTTTAAAAGTTGTACCATAATCTGTGTGATCATCAAAGAAACCGAAACTTCGTAAAACAAAACTGTTGCTTTCTTCATCAAGCTCACCAAAATAGTCGTATCTCATCCCTGCATTACCAGTAGCATCAACAGTAAATTTGGCGTCTAACAGCTCTTCCCATTCACCTGATACTGTATACGCCCATTGATTTTTAAAATAAACAGAACGAGTGAATATTGAGCGAGTAGGGTGGAAGTTTTCTAAGAATGAGTGTGCCCCTTTGTAGTATGTATCTGTTTGTGGGCGAAGGAAAGATGCAATCAACTTCCACTCATCATCAGCATAAAGGTAAGCTGTGTAAGTTGTATTACCCTTGCCATCGGGCTCAACACTTACCAATGCTTTATAAGTTACACCGGGTTCCCAAGAGTAGTGAAGCCAGCTTTGTCCTCCACTGCCCTCATTACCAAATTCTCCCACTGTAACATCTTTTCCTTTACGAAGTAGTTTAATGCGCATATTTTCAGGTATATCATTAGGGTTGTCAGTAGAGTAGGGGCTCCACACCGAGAATAGCACCCTTCTGTCATCATCAGCAATCTGTTGAATTCCCATATACCCTTGCGAAAATCCATTCATCATAAAGTAGGTGCTGTTTACTGCACTCTCTTCAGGTACAACAATTTCATTGTAGAAATATTTAACATCAGTATCAGGCAGTGCATATGAATAATGAATTGATGCACCTCTTCTAAAGAAGTAGCAGTTATGTTCGCTTTCCTTCATTTTCTCTTCAGTAACGAAGTAGTTGTCAGCAGCTGTTGCAGATCCACCAATTCTGAAGTGACTGATTTCACCAAATGAATCTCCAGTTTTAGAGATACCCTTAATATCTACTTTTACATACCCGGGAGCTGATTTATTAATTGTAGCAATGCTATAAAGCGAAGTTGTGTCACCTGCAATTTTCACATCATAATTTTTTCCATCTATCGTGAAGCGTAATATACTTGAACCACTTTTATTGTTACCTTCAAAACCGATATTTAACTCACCCGCAGCGCCAACTCTAAAATATGAGCTTATTATAATATTCTCATCTGTCCACTCTTTACTGAATTTTCCACTATAGTTATCTATCAATCCGGAACCAGCAGGCTCTGTAACATATGAATTACCTGCAAAAGGTATGCTAATGGGTATATCATTACCACTGAATGAATCTACTTTATCTGTTAGACTACATGAGATTAATAGATAAGTTGTTAGAATAACAGTTATTGCAGAAAATATTCTTTTTATCATTGGTGCTAATTTATTAAGCATTGTTACTGATTATATATTCAAAGATAAGTTTAAATAATTAATTAATTTTATTTTTTGATAATTACCCAACCCTCAACTTTGCTACATCATTCCATAAAAAGCTAGGGATAGGCTCATTTAATTCCCACACTATACTCATTGGTTTGGCTCCGTAATAGTCTATTATATTTCCTTCTCCAAGAAAAACATATCCCATTGTTTTTTTGAATTCATCTTTGTCCTTTTCTCTAACAAATAGCATAATTCTTTTGCCTTTTTCTTTATGTTCTATATAAGATTTTCCTTTTGTTGTTTCCGGACTTGCAGAGTTTTGACTTTGCCAGTGAAATAATGTTTCATTTATCGCATAATCATCATACATTGTTGTAGGTGAATAATCTTCTTCCGATTTATTGAGTGTTATAAAAAGCAATTCGGTATTCATGCTGTTATTTTCTACAACTCCTTCTCTTGATGAAGATTTATTTTCAAAAGTGTTTTCTCTAAATGCAACTAAAATTTGGTCTCTAGTGTAGCGTGAATGTATTTTTAATGGTTGAATATAAGGTAGTTCTAAATTTATTTCTTTGAAATTAAAGTTGTCTAATCTCAGTTCAATAAATTCCACTATTTCATCAACCATAATCTTATTATTGCCAATTGCACGTATGCTTTCCTCTAGGGAGTTGAACCCATTGGCATTCAGCCAAATATCGTAATGCAACATTGTTAACATTAACTGTTGTTCTTCGTTATATTCATTTATATTTATTTGAAAATTTAATTTTGCTATTTTGAGAATGAATTTATAATAACTATAAGAATAGGTTGAAAGCCATCTATCTGAAATAGCCTTAACAATAGCTACTTCATTTATAGAAATGAAATCATCCAATTTTCCTGCTGCCTGACACAATCTTTTCCAACCACCTCTTTCATAAATAAGTTGTAGAGGAATATTGTAGAAGTTAATGAAGTTTTTTAAGTTTAAATCTAGAGTTGTTTCATGTTGAAAAGATTTTATTTTTTGAATGATTTTATTCCTATGGTGAGATGTTGCAGCTTTTATATTCTTAATTATGATCTCTTTTGCTTTCTTTTCAAGTACAATAGAACAGCCCAAAGGCAGATGTGGAAAATTGGCTTCAATTTCCTTAGAAACTGTAGTTGTTGTTTTTCCTATTAATGCTCTAAACTTATTTTCAAAGTTATATTCTGATCTTGCATTTCCTACAAAATCCAAAACTGTCAAACATTCTTTATTGTCAGCTAAGCGAAGTCCTCTACCTAATTGCTGAAGGAAAATTGTTAAACTTTCTGTAGGTCTTAAAAAAATAACAGTGTCAATTTCTTTAATATCAACTCCTTCATTAAAAATATCTACGACAAACAGATAGTTTATCTCCTTATTTAATAATTGTTTTCTTAAAATGTCTCTATCAATATTGTGATTGCTTGTTAAATATTTTGCTTTAAACCCTGCAAGACAAAATTTTTCTGCCATATACTTTGCATGATCCATTGAAACACAAAATCCTAAAGCTCGAACATCTTGTTCGTCTTTGGTGTATTTTTTCAAAGCATCTATTATTTCACTTACCCTTCTGTCATTTGCCGTATAAATTGAAGAAAGCTCACTCGCAACATATCTACCTCTTTCCCATCTTGCTTTAGATAAATCTACACTATCTGTAATTCCAAAATATTGAAATGGAGAAAGTAGTTTACGATTCAGAGCTTCTGGTAGTCTTATTTCTGCTGATATTCGATTATGAAAATCTTCTTGAATATCTCCCCCATCCATTCTCTCTGGTGTAGCAGTTAAACCCAGCAGTACTTTTGGCTTAAAATACTCAATTATTCCTCTATAACTACTTGCAGTTAAGTGGTGACATTCATCTATTATAATATAGTCAAAATAGTTTGATGATAAATGTAATTCAATCAATTGATTATTCATTGTCTGGACAGAGGCAAATACATTTTCATAAGAACTTGGAATGGCGCCTCCAAACCATAATTCTCCAAAATTATTATCTTTTAATACTCCCCTAAATGTATAAATAGATTGTTCAAGAATTTCTTTTCTATGTGATAAGAATAGAAGCTTCGATGATTTGTTCTTGTTTTTAAATTTTTTGTAATCGAATGCAGAAATAATAGTCTTACCAGTACCAGTTGCTGCTACAATTAGATTCCTATATCTATTGTGTATGCACCTTTCTACCTCTAGTTTTTCTAATATTTCCTCTTGAAATGGATATGGTTTTATATCAAAAAAACTCTTGTTTATTTGAGACTCCACTCTATTTTTCCCTCGATTTAAAGATTCAATTAATTTATTTTTATGGATATTTTTCTCAAACAATTCAAAGTCTTCACTTTGCCAATATGAATCGAATGTTTTTTGGAATTTATCAATTATGTGACTGACTTCTTTTGTAGTTATCTTTAGATTCCACTCTAAACCATCTGTTAATGCAGAACGTGAAAAGTTCGAAGATCCAATGTACCCAGTATGAAAACCTGTTTTTCTTTTAAATAGATATGCTTTTGCATGGAGTCTTTCATTCCCAGAATTGTATGATATTTTTACTTGAGTGTTATCCAATTCAGACAGTAGTTGTATAGCTTTGTAATCTGAAGCACCCATATAGGTTGTAGTGATTACTCTAAGCATTCCACCTCTTTTAGTAAATTCCTCAAGTTCTCTTTTTAAAATAATAATCCCTTTAAATTTAATGAACGACACTAATAGATCTATTGCGTTTGATGATAAAATCTCTTTTTTTAATTCACTTTCCAAAGACAAACCAACGTTACCACCAGTAAACAATTCGCTATGAGTCAATCTTGTATATGGAGTTATTTCTTTTAGGTGAAGATCAAAGTCTGTAAAGTGAGCATCTATTTTTGAGAAAACTGCTTTAAGTATCCTTCCATTAATATCAACCAAATTGTCATCAAAGTTTTCTCCTTTAAGTTGTTCCTTTAAAAATTGAATTATTTTATTGGCTACTTTTATCTGTAACTCTATAGGATTATCCCCTTTAACTTGTAGAAGAGCTCTTTTGATGGTATGAGACAGGTGTTTAGATAAAATATCCGCAGCTTCAGATTTGTCAATTTGCACTTTCTCAATATAGAATTTATCCCTATCTATATTTTCAATTTTTGAATTAACAAGTTGAGTAACTAACTCTTCGTAAATCCCCTCAGTCATAAATTTAAATATTCATTTAGAATTGGTATGTCTGCTTCTGCCCAGTCCAAATCTGATAGTTCATACTTCTTGAGTAATAGATATTTTTTATGCTCTGCTAATTTTATAACACCATCTATATATTTTGCTAAAAATGGGATTAACTCAATTTGAAAATCTGGATAATTATATCTAGAAGGAGTTAATCTGGATATCAATTCAATTTTTATATTGAGCTCTTCAATAATCTCTCTTTTAATACATTCTTCATCTGATTCACCACTTTCAATTTTACCTCCGGGAAATTCCCATTTTAGAGGTAATGACATAGTATCACTTCTTTGAACAACTAATATTTTCTCTTCTAATATTATAATAGCACAGGCAACTTGTATCTTTTTCATATTCAAAATGAAATAAACTTTTTTTAAATTCAAGTCTAGGTTAAACTGATTAACTTACTGTGCAAACTGGTTTAAAATGAATTTATCCTTAAGTATCAAAGTTAGCAATATGAGTAAATAAAACCAAATAAATATTAATAATAACTTCTTTTTTCAATTATTCATTTGATAATTATTGAAGTAATATTAGGTAGTTTAATAATTTAAATCCGAAAAATAAATAATTAAGAATTATAATTTTCACGATATTATGATAGTTTTGCTACAAAATTTTTATTCCGAGAACGAATTTTAAAACACTTCCCTGTGAAAAAAACACACGTAGTTTTTTAATGTTTGCACTCATTTCGCTTTCCGGAAAAGCGCAACAAGGTATATTTGACAGCTGGAGTATCGGCTTAAATGCAGGGCTATATGGTGCTGGAATACAGGTAGCGACTTCTCTTTTTCCCAATTTAAAATTAAGGGTTGGATACGATTATTTTAACTATAGCCAACAGGATGTGGCATAATTTGATGTTGATGTTGAATATAGTGGTTACAGCGCTACAACAACTGCACAACTAGTCGATTTGAAGGTTGCACTCCCAAACTTTAAAATGATGTTTGATTATCATCCCATTAATAATAGTATTTTTTGTCTTACAGCAGGGTTCTATTTAGGTAAAAACAGAGCCACTTCAAACGGCTATGTAAATGATTCCCAAGAAATCTCTGAACAACTCGGAGCGAGACCAGAATTTCAGTTTAAGGATTTAGTGATTACTCCAAACAGCGTTGGTACCTATTTCGGAGAGCTGGGTATGGGTAATAAAATCAAACCATATATAGGTATTGGAGCAGGAAGGAGTCTTAAAATGGTGGCCTATGATAAATTTATCACTGAATTTTAGAATAAATTAAACGATAAAGTAAGATTTACTCACTACATACTCTTAACCGGCAGTTCACCCAATATATCCCTAAGCCCAATCTTGTCCCTATTTAAAGTGCGTTTATTGAGATAAGGTTGAGTTTAAGGTCGAGGCAATAAAAAAGTCTGAGCATTGCCCAGACTTTTCAAATGGAAAAACAACATAGTTTTATTATCACTTACTTCAAAAAGGAGGTTATATTTCCACTTATTTGCATAAGTGATATTTCGTATAGCTTGGTATTGTATTGTGCTGTAAGCAATCTCTGCTCTGCTTCAAGAAGACTGTTTTGTGCTTCACGAAGTTCAAGTCCTGAGAGGTCGCCAATTCTATATCTTTCCATTGCAATTTCGTAGTTGATTTCGGCATTTTCAAGACTTTCTACCTCTAACTTGGTAAGTTCTATATTATTCTGGTAAGCCATCCACATATTAGCGAAGTCGCTCTCAATTGACAACTTATCTCTTTGAACCTCAAGTTCTCTATTTTTTACTACAATCTTTTGGTTTTTCTGTTCGCGACTACGGTTAAATCCGTCGAACAGAGTATATCCAATAGTTACACCAACGTTCGGTCCCCAGTTGCGTTGCTTTTCGAAATTACCCGTGTTATAATCGTAGTGAGTGAAACCATACCCTGTGTTCAGTCGCAAATAAGGATAATTTCTGCTTTTCAGATTTTTCAACTCAAGTTCGCTAAGTGTAAGATTGGTTTCACTGAGTTGAAGGAATGTATTTTGCTCCATAGTTCTGTTAAACAGATCATCTTTTAGCAACGACGTATTGAATAAAATGGTTGTATCGGCAGCCATAAAATTCATATCAACATCAACACTCATAAGGTCGTTTAGCTTTATGCGAGAGCGATTTACAATTTCATATTGTTGAATAAGTCTTGAGCTGTCGGCATTAAAATCGACCTTTGCCTGTTGCAGATCGAGTCGCGATAATGAACCTACCTGATAGCGCGCTTCCACAATACGAAGACGCTCTTTTGATAGCGAAACGGCATACTCGAAATTGCCCAACCTTATCTGTTGCTGTACATAGTTGTAATATTCAGCAGTAATATCAGCAACAAGATTCTCAATTTCAAGACGAGTATATAATTCGCCTACCGTTTGCAGCTCCTGAAGCCTTTTATAGTTAGTTTGAACTCTAAAACCTTCGAAGAGAGTCCAGTTGAGGTTCACACTTGCATCTAGCGTATTTGTGTTTGAGTTGCGGTTTTCAATAGCATCGCCTCCCTCCATTGGTAACTGATTGCTGTTGCTGTTGCGGATGTTATAACCGGAGCTGAGACTTGCACTTGGAAGAAATCCTGCATTTCCAAGAGTCACATTATTATCAGAAATGAGCTCCTCATTGCGTGCAATCTGAAGGTCGAAATTATTCTCAATTCCTATTTCGATACACTCCTGAAGATTGAGAAAGGTTTTGACATCTGCCGGTTTCTGAACTTGAGCTGTTACAGTTGCCGTAAATAATATAACTATTGCCGAAGCTATCTTTTTTCTTTTTATCTGAATAAAAAGTCTCATTATTCTATGTTTAAATTAATGTCTTTGTATTGAATGAATATTGTTTAAGCCTCGTTTCCTTCTAAAAGAATTTCACCATTACTATTCTTGTTTTTCGATTTGCGGTCGGTAGACAAATAGATATACATTGCAGGAATAAGGAATAGTGTGAGGAATGTAGAGATTAGCAATCCACCAATAACTGCGGTACCCATGGCAACACGACCGTTTGCACCTTCACCTGAAGCAAGAGCAAGTGGAATCAAACCAAGAATTGTAGAGCTACTTGTCATAAGAATTGGGCGAAGTCTCTGAATTGCAGCCTCTATAATAGCAACTCCCTTCTCTACACCTGCATTCTGACGCTGATTGGCAAACTCCACAATAAGAATACCATTCTTTGTTACTAGTCCGATAAGCATTATAATACCAATCTGACTATATATATTCATCGTTATGCCAAATATCCACATAAAGAGCAGTGCACCAAATAGAGCAAGAGGAACAGTAAACATGATAACAAAAGGATCTTTGAAACTCTCAAACTGAGCAGCCATTACAAGGAAGATAAGTAAAATTGCTAATCCAAATGCAAACAGAAGGCTCGATGAACTTTCACGGAAGTTCCTTGATTCACCCTCAAGTGCTGTTCTGAATGATTCGTCAAGTACATCAGCAGCTATGCGATCCATCTCTTCGAGTCCCTCACCCAGAGAATATCCGGGAGCAAGTGCTGCAGTTAGTGTTGCCGAGTTGAAACGGTTGTATCGGAATAGTTGTGGCGGTGCAACAGACTCTTCAAGCTTCACCAGGTTATCCATCTGGATCATTTTACCTGTGTTGTTTTTGATGTAAATGGTTCGAAGGTCGACAGGAGTATTGCGTTGCTGACGGTTTATCTCTCCAAGTATCTGGTACTGCTTACCATTCATATAGAAGTAGCCCATACGCTGTCCACTTAATGCATATTGCAAAGTCTGACCGATATCTCTTGTGCTCACACCCAGAAGTGCAGCCTTATCTCTATCAATGTTAATTCGAGTTTCCGGTTTAGTGAATTTAAGGTCCACATCGGCCATCTGGAAATATGGACTTGCATTCATCCTTTCGAGGAATGGAGGGATAAACTCCTGTAGCTTCTCGATATTTGGAGCCTGAAGTACATACTGAATAGGCATACCGGCACGACGTCCGCCAAATGTCGATTGCTGCTGAACAAATGCTCTAGCTGCATTTTCGTTTCTAACAGCTGTAGAGATCTGATTTGCAATCTCCATCTGTGAGCGATCGCGATCTTTCATATCTTTTAATACAATTCGAACCATACCGAATCCACCTCTTATCATTGTGATATTCGACTCCTTATCATATGCTACTGAGTCGGCAATATCTGATATTATATCGGTATAATCTCTAATAAATTCATATGTTGCACCTTCGGGAGCAGAACTTCTAATTGTAATTTGTGAGCGGTCTTCTAATGGTGCCATCTCGTCCGGAATTACTCCCCATAAAACTACAATTAATATAGCCGAAACAATAACAATAGGAAATACAAACCATTTTATATTCAAGAATGAAGTTAATCCCTTTTTGTATATGTTATTCATGCCTTCAAACATAACTTCGGTAACTTCGTAAAACCTGCTCTTCTTTCTTTTGGTCTTCAAAAGTTTAGATGATAGCATTGGAACAAACGACAAAGCAACAAATGATGAAATTAAAACAGCCCCCGATATAACAATACTAAATTCTCTAAAGAGTCGTCCTGTCATACCCTCAAGAAAAACAATCGGGAAGAATATGGCTATAAGTGTAATAGTCGTTGATACAACCGCAAAGAAAATTTCCTTAGAGCCAACAATCGATGCCTCCACAGAGTCCATTCCATTCTCTACCTTTTGATAAATGTTTTCAACTACAACAATTGCATCATCCACAACAAGTCCCACTGCCAATACAATCGCCAACATCGATAATACGTTGATTGAGAATCCTGCAAGGTACATCACAAAGAATATACCAATAAGTGAGATAGGAATAACAACAGTAGGTATTAATGTTACTCTTAAGTTTCTGAGGAAGAAGAATATAATAAGTACAACAAGTATAAATGCTACCAATACAGTCTCTTCAACTTCTTTAATTGATGCTCTGATGAACTTGGTATTATCGAAAGCTACATCAAGCACAACATCTTCCGGTAAGTCCTTCTGCATCTGCTCTATACGAAGTTTCACCTCGTCGGCAATATTTATATGGTTTGCTCCAGGTTGAGGGATGATAACTGCACTAACCATTGGAGTGCCGTTTCTGCTAAGTATATTTTGTCTGTCGGCAGCATCAAGTTCTGCATAACCAACATCTCTAAACCTTACAATACGAAAATCATCTTCTTTAAGAATAAGATTGTTGAACTCTTCTGGAGTCTCCATAAGTCCCATTGTGCGAATCGACTGCGAAATCTGGTCTCCTTCAATACTTCCGGCGGGGAGTTCAACATTCTCTCTGTCGAGCGCACTTTTAACATCCATAGGAGTGATATTAAAAGAGGCCATTTTAATTGGATCTAGCCATAAACGCATGGCATAACGATACTCACCCCAAATTTCTACCGCACTAACATTTTGTATGGTCTGTAAACGCTCTTTTACTGTAAGGTCGGCAATTTCAGAAAGCTCTAACATTGAGCGAGTAGGACTCTGTACAGTTATCTGCATAATTGGGTCGGAGTCGGCATCGGCTTTAGCAACTGTTGGAGGGTCGGCATCTCTTGGCAAATATCTTTGTGCAATAGAAACTTTATCTCTCACATCATTTGCTGCAGTCTCCATATCTATACTGAGTTCAAACTCAACTGTAATACGAGAACTGCCCTGACTGCTTCGGCTAATTAATGAGCGGATCCCCGGAATACCATTTATCTGCTGTTCCAACGGTTCAGTTATCTGGTTCTCAATTACCTCGGCATTTGCACCGGGATAGGAGACCTGTACTGAAATTATTGGGTTGTCGACGTTTGGGTATTCACGAACAGGTAGACTTGAATAACCGATAATACCAAATATAATGATAATGAGTATTATTACAGTGGCTAAAACCGGTCGCCTTATACTTAATTCCGATAAATTCATAATTTTAATCTGCAGTATTTTCTATCATACGATCTATACGTACAGGCATTCCGGTTCTAAGCTGCATAACACCTGTAGTAAGTAGAGTATCACCAATATTAAGTCCACTAACAATCTCAACAGAAGATGCTGTGCGCATTCCAGTTATTACCTCAACCTCTTGTGCAATACCATTTTTGTAGACATAGGCAATATCGCGTCCCATCTCTTTTATACTTGAAATACTTGGTATCACAATTGCATTTTCAATCTGATCTAGCTTTATTCGGATGCTAGCAGACTGCCCCGGCTTAATTTTTCCGTCGCTATTATCATATCTTGCACGTGCAAACAAACTTAGAGTGTTTAAGTCGAGCTTAGACTCCACAGCATATACTGTTGCATTTAACTGCTCCAGATCATTTTCCACATTAAACGATATTTCACTACCGGGTCTTATGTAGTTTACGAAATTCTGGGTAATTGAGAACTCTATCTTAAGCGGAGAGATTTTTGTAAGGTTAGCGATAACCACATTTGGAGATGCATAAGCACCCTCACTCACCTGACGTAAACCAATTACACCACTAAATGGAGCTCTTAGTTCAGTCTGAGAAATACGTGCCTTAACAAGCTCAATTTCAGCTTTAAGGGTCTCTAGCTGAGTTGAAACCGATTGATAGGTTTCCTGGCTTATTGCATCTTTCTCCAACAGTGTCTGTTGACGAAATAGCCTATCTTCTGCCAACGGTAATTGAGTCTCCAGTTTTTTAAGTTCTGCCTGCAACGGAGCATCATTTACCTTGGCAAGCAGTGTTCCCTTATTGACAAAAGTACCCTCTTCGAAATTAATGTTGGTGATTTTTCCCGACGATTCAAAGGTTAGGTCAACTTCCTCATCCGGCAGCAATACACCGGTAATTCTAAACATATTGTTAAGTACTTGTGGTTTAAGCACTGTAGCCGTAACAACCAGTTCCGACCTGGCACCTCCTCTTGGTCCCATTTGTGATAGTTTAGGACCGGCCTCATTTCCGGTTGCCAGCATCCTTTTAATTTTAGGAAAAAAAACCATTCCCAATATTAGAATAGCAATGGTTACAAATACGATAATCTTAGTTCTTTTATTCATAATTCTGTGCAAAGATTCTTTAAATGTAGCTATTTTTTGAATTATACCGATAAACTACTTTTTCGTTTTTAGTTTTTTTAGTTGAAATTATCGACAGAGAACAGTTTTCAGTCGATAAACAATTTTTTGAAGTGCTGAATTATAACTATTTTTGACAAAATTTATTCACATTATAAATATTCAAAATTATGAGGAAACTAATACTAATTGCTTCTATTATGATAGCATTTATATTGAGTGCAATGGCTCAAGACTGGCCAAATCTTAATCGATTTAAAGAGGCTAATGAGAAACTTGCTCCAGCAATAAAGAGCGATAACAGAGTGGTTTTTATGGGAAACTCCATAACACAGGGTTGGATTGAGCAGATGCCTGAATTTTTTGCTCCGGAGAAGAACTATATTAATAGAGGGATAGGTGGACAAACTACTCCTCAGATGCTGATTCGTTTTCGTCAGGATGTTGTTGACCTTAACCCAAAAGTTGTAGTAATACTTGCAGGTACAAATGATATAGCAGGTAATACAGGACCATCAACACTTGAGATGATAGAGGATAATATACACTCAATGACTGAGATAGCACAGGCAAACGGAATTGTTGTTGTGCTATGTTCAGTACTCCCTGTTTATGATTATCCATGGCGCACAGGTTTAGAACCAGCTCCTAAAATTATCGAACTTAACAGACGAATTAAAGAGTACGCCAAAAAAAATGGAGCAATCTATTGCGACTATTTCACAGCTCTGGCCGATGAAAGAAATGGTCTACCTAAAGAGCTTTCTGGAGATGGTGTGCATCCAAATAAAGCTGGTTATGCTATAATGCAACCTATTGTTGATGAAGCAATTGCACGTGCACTTAAAAAGTGGAAAAAGTAAACTCTTTAGGATTCTTTAAGCCTGGAGCAGAATAATATTTTTCGATATCACCCTTAATATTTATTCTTTTACCCAGATTATAGGGATTATCCAAAAGATTAACTTCATCTCTTAGTTTACCGGCAGGCAGTTCAACCGGAAATATTGCATCTATATCAGTCTCATTTGATCTGTCTGCCAGGGCAACTACAGTACGTTTAGCAGATGCAGGTTCGGGAGTATAACTTTTTACCCCTGTGCCTGTAAAACTGCCAATAATATAACCATTTATCCAGACTCCTTTTTTCCCTTCCATTAATTGAGCTTCTGCAATTGTGTATGGAGCCGATTTAGAACCTTTAATAGATGGAGGTGTTTGATCTGTCTGCACAGCAACTACATCAACAGCAGGCCCCACTTGCCAATCGTTAATACTCCCTTCAACTCCCTTAGCAACATCATTGGCATTTAAGGAGATATTATAAGTGTAGAGAGTCGATTTTTTGAATGAAGTTATATCTCTATCTCCTCCCAATGAGTATCTAAATACAACACTCTCTTCACCATCAAATATTAACCAAATATCTTTTTGAGAAAGATCATTTTCCGGCAAAATAATTGCTTCAATTGGTTCTCCATTACTATTGACATTCAGTTCTAAATCACTGTAGCCGGAAATGTTTTGCAGTAAGCCGCTACTAAGATCATACTGCGCTTTTGTAGCAATATTTGTTATTACAACTCTCAGGTCACTCAGGTTTAAATCGGCATATCCACTTAAGTTTATAACAATCTTGCATAGCTGATGTGAGAAAGTAAGGTTTACATCACCATTATCCTTACTAATATTAGATGCATTATTTGAGTACATAAAATCGATATCGGGCAGATTTGTCTGAGAAGATATATCTATATTGTATTTAAAGTCAATTATCTCCTTCTTATAAGGATAATATGCAATAAAATCCACTCCTTGACCCTTACTTGGGAAATATAATGCATCAGATTCAGAAGCAGGTGTAAATTGATTGCTCCCATTCTGGTTTAAATATTTAGCATTATTATGTTTGGTATTTCCATCAAGAGGTTTATCAACATCTTTCATATATACTCCAATTTCATCACTCTTATGCCAATTATTGTCAGATGCTCGTGTTGTAATCCCATTTATACGGGCATTGAAATTAACTCTAAACTCCTCTTTACTCCAATCGGCCGGTACACCCTCGCAATTAATTAATAACAAACTGACAAAAATAATAGACAAACACTTGTTTTTCATGATTATATAATATTTAATTTTTAATACTTCAAAATAATTATAATATAGGATATGTACATTAGTTCTTGAATTATCCTATTTTGAAACTCATTTTAATTTAAAACAACACATTATAGCATTATAAATGAGATGACCAAATTATACTTGAATTATCATGATTATTATTTCACACACAATTGATGTAAATAGTGGTTCTGCAGTCTATATAAAAAAAGCATCCTCTACAAATTTGTTAAGTTTGTAGAGGACGCCTCACATGATTTTACAACCGGTTAGCCGAAAATTATACTCTTCTATTTCTTAGTGAATCTCAGTGATTTGTAGTTGTGACCACCCTCGAAGTAATATTTTATTTTATGTTTTCCTTCAGTAAGGTTAAGAGTTAGCTTATTTTCAGGGGTTATAACCCATTGGAAAGCTCCCCACCCACCTGTATTGGGGGTGTTAATTGTACCTGTTACATTTACCCCATTCAGCTCTATATGGAATGTGCTGGCAGATGGTGCTGCAACTTGTACATCAACCTTATATTCTCCTGCATCAACAACTTCAATGGTATATATTAGCCACTCACCGGAGTTAGTCCAACCAATATTGCTTCCATATCCTTCAATGTCGACAGCAGTACTGTTATTATCTCCGTTGCTAACTCTATAATTACCATTCTGGCCAGATGAGTCACCTGTATCAGCATCATAGAATGCATTACCTTGACCTCCCAAGTCGAAGTTTGCCGCCATTAGTACATAAGGAGCCTGTGCAGATAAGATATGAGGACCCTTAAATGGACGAGTTGTAGCAGCATCCACTTTAATTCTCTTCTCAAAATTGCCAATCTTATAAACTATATAGGTAACACCTTCATTAACAGCAGTAATCTCGCCACCTTCACTTACAGTTGCAATATTAGGATCTTCTGTTTTCCATGAATATGGAGGAACATCATTTGCATTCTCCGGTAAAAGGGTTACAAATACAGTTCTCTTATTTCCCACATAAAGATCCATTGAAGTTTCACTAATAATAACCTCTTCAAGTGGTATTCTAATTGTAGCATTTAGTTCCATCTTTGTAGAAAGACCATTGCTTTTTACAATAATATTTGTGAATCCTTCACCAACCACTTCAACTAATCCGTTTGAGGAAACAGTTGCAACTGATGGATCTTCGGATGTCCATGTATATTGATGAGTACCATCTGTGGGACTAGCTGTAAGTTGTATAGATTCTCCAACAAAAAGCGAGACCGAAGAATGATTCAAATAGATGTAACTATCAACTGTTTTCTCGGCATAATCATCGCATCCTGCTAACTGCAGTAGAAACAGGACGCTTAAGCTATATTTTATAAATTTAGATGTCATTTCCAATATAATTTTATTAGTTATCTTCTTCATCCTCATCAAACTCAAGTCTTAGCTCTTCCTTAAATTCATAGAAAGTATTACCATTTTTGTAGTTATACCTAAGAAGAAAAGTCTTGTATGTCTTAAAACCATCATCCTCAATTTTAAAGATATTGGGGAAATCAGAATCTCCATCTACTTGATGAACTTCAATATTTCCATAAGGTGTAATTTCGACTTTATTGTTTTCTTTTACCTCTACTAAAATTGCGAATTTATTGAATTTGTTAACATTAGGCTCATATGTTTCGTTACCTGCCATAATACGAACTTTGTTAACACTAATTGGTTGCATTATCTTTGAACCCGGCATTTCAAGTTCACTAGAAGAGCCTTGAACTCTTAGCTTTGCTCTCATTGAGTAGCTTGTGTTGCCACCTGACTCAGCAAAAAAGTTCTTAGTTCTTACCTGATAAAGTAAAAAGCTTTTTTCTGGATTTATCTCATAAGCCGAGTGAGAATCAACTCTTAAAGATATATAGTAAGATGTATCAGGAGACAATCCATCGGGTCTGATTCTAATAGGTAATCTTCCGCTAATCTCACCAGAGTTAATTCTAAATTGATAAGAATCAATATTATACTTACTAACTGGAAGAAGTTTGCCATACTTGGATACATCTGTATCGTAGTTTGTTCTATTAAAAGCATCCAATAAAGATTTATCTTCAACAAGCATTACATCGATATCCTTAGTTGTTGGATTTGTACCGCCCAAAGAGGCAGATACAAAACCAATTGATTCTTCTCCTAATCGATGAAATTTACGTGACACATTATTGCTTTCACTTATCAATGCAAATACATTTTTGTATTGCTCCCGCTCAAAAACTTCGTCTCTATTACATGATAAAGTAATGAAAAGCAGTGATAGAGTAAATAGAGAAACGTTTAATATTTGTTTTTTAGAAATCGTTCTTTCTACTCTATTATTTTTGTTTTTATACATTATATATGCTCTTTTCATATCTGTAATTTTTTTCTTATTCTTCCCAACCCGGGTTTTGATCTAAAGATTTTAATAATCTTACTTCTTTCAATGGAATTGGAAGCCAGTTTAGTCGTTTATTAACTATACGAGAACCTATACGAGAAGTGTTAGGTATAACTTTACTATAAAATACCTCTTTTGTCCCTTCTACATTCATTCCCCTAATAGGAACACTTTCTACACTCTCATAAATACCCCATCGTCTTACATCATAAAATCTTCGGTTTTCAAATAAAAATTCAATGAATCTCTCATCTTGAATCTTTTCCTGTATTGTAGAAGCATCTTCTGTACCGGTAATACCAGGCAGACCGGCACGATGACGTACTTGATTGAATGCATTTTTAATCTCATTCATATCTCGTGAATAAGTTTGAGATTCTCCACCTAATTCAACTGTATGAGTTGTACTCAGATTATTTAACGCTTCAGCATAAGATAGAAGAATTTCAGCATAACGAATAATTGGGAAACCTTTATCCATACGTCTTGCATTTGTTCCACCCCAAGAATCTGATGGATGAATAAATTTCTTTAAAACATATCCTGTAATAGGATAGTCTTGTGCTGTTGTTACACCACCTTTACCATTAGGAGAGTTGAAATAATATGCTATTGTTTGATTATAATAACCCGACGAGGTAGAAGATGTCATAGGCCAAAAACATTCGCTAAAGCCTACAGATGCATAAAAGCGAGCCTCACGATTTACATACATGTTGTGTACACCTGCATTTAATCGATATCCGGAAAATGTTTTAGCATTTGTTGAGAAGCCGGTCTCACTGTAAGGATATTGCTCGCTTGAGTTATAAATAGTGTTACCATCAACCATTGCATATGCATCAATAACTTTCTGAGTTACACACATTCCGTTCCATCCATCAATTCTTTGTGGAAATGACATACGGGTATTTTCAGTTATTGCACTACTCCTTCTACCCCATACATACTCAGGATTAACAGGTATAACAGCCTCACCATTAAACATTTCAGAGTATGATCTGTATGGATCAATTCCGGCAGCTCCTACAGGCCAAGGCTCATAGTAATCAGGATCAGAAGTAACACCTTCCGGAAGAGCAGGCGTTTCAGAGTCTGACTGAACAGTGAATAGTCGATACATAGTACCACCCGATGATTGCATGTCCATTACGCGCTTAGCAGCAGCCGCAGCTAAAGCCCAGCGTTTTTCGTCGTATGTTTGAGAAACATATTGTGCACCATCAACAGATCGTGTCCAGTTTCCAAAGAATGTTCTTGCAACACTGCCACCATTATAAAGTGGACTGGCATGAATTAATCTAACACGCGCAATTAAACCATATGCAGCACCTTTTGTAGGTAATCCGAAATCCATTAATGGAGCAGAAAGCGGTAAATATTCGGCAGCACTCTCAAATTCATTACAAATATACTCAACAGCTTCATCGTAAGTGCTTCTATGGCGATCATATTGTTCTAAAGAGGTATTAGACTCTATAATTTTATCACCCAGAATAATTGGAGGTCCAAAATCCATAAGAATATTGTAATATGCATAAGCTCTCATAAATTTAGTGTAACCAATAATTTCAAAACGCTCTTTTGTAGTCATATCTTTAGCTTCATCAATACGTTCTAAAATTGTGTTACATTTGCGAATTATTCTATACATATTACCCCATACTCCTTGAAATGAGTGCATTGAGTTGGCATTTATTTCACCTATAACAAATCGCATACCATTATATCCGTTTGAAGTGAAAAAGCTGGTGAAAGCTTCATCTGTTGCAAGAGGTCCCGGTGTGTGACTGCCATTTAATAAATTCCCCTCATCGGGAAACAAACCTGCTGCACCCCACATATAAGCTTCAACATAACGAGTTTGAGCAAATACAGAATCAAGTTTCAGCTCATCGCTAAAATAGTTATCTACGCTAAGGAGGTCTTTACATGATGAAAAATAAGACATCAACAATAATACTGTCACAAGTGAAGTAATTTGATGTGTTATTTTTTTTGATTTATTATTATCGAATATTTTCATAATTCTTAAAATTACAAGTTGATGTACATTTGCAAAGTGTAGGTAGTAGGTATAGGATAAACCTCTCCATTGCGTTGTGCTTGTTCAGGGTCAAATATTTTAACATTATCCCATAATAACAAGTTGTTTCCAACTAATTGAAAGTCTATAGACTGAATTTTAATCCTTTGTAAGAAAGAACTTCTGTAATTATAGTTGATAGTTACTTCTTGTAGTCTTAAATATCTAGCATCGCCTCTCCAGAAATCAGATAATTGAGAATTGTTTTCATTATAACCATAAGTTAATCTTGGGAAACGTGCATTTGGATTTTCAGCTAAAGATGGATCAATACCATTTGCAACTGCGTATTCTGCAGGTATCCAACGGCTTTTAGGGTCATTTGCAATTTTCAAAACATTACCATTTATTCCTTGATAGAATGGAATATATCCTGTGCCATTTCCACTATATCCAACGTGGAAATAGTCTGTTTTACCTGTACCTTTAAATAGTACACCTAAAGTGAATTGTTTATATCTAAATTCCCCACCAAAACCGTACATCATAAGAGGGTAAGTGCTATAAGATAAAGGAACTCTGTCATCTGAATTAATAACACCATCACCATTAACATCGCGATATTTAATATCACCAGGCATTAATGTTCCAAATTGTGCAGGGCTGTTTCTTACGTCATCCCAATCCTTAAATAACCCAATCGATTGGTAACCCCTAATAGTTCCGTAAGGATAATCAGATGCTTCCTGATATGGATATTTAGGATTCGCCTCTTCCCAATTCTGTACATTGTTCTTAGAATATGTAAAGTTAGAACGTAAAGTAAAAGACATATCCTTACTAATCTCGTGGTTGAAAGTTATATTTCCATCCGCACCATAACTTTTCATCTTACCTACATTACCATAAGGCATTGTTATCAATCCTGCATAGTCCGGTATTTGAACACGTTCCATAAAGATACCATCTCTCTGGTCGTTAAACATATCAAATACAAGTTGAAATTTATCATCTAATAAATTGGCCTCTATACCAATATTACCCTTAATTGCCTTTTCCCACTGTAGGTTATCAGCGCCAATAGTTGATTCAGTTATACTTTCAACACCGGCCGATCCCCAAGGACTTGATGAGCCTCTACGAACCATTGTTAGATATGGAAATCTACGTGAACTGATTCTGTCGTTACCTACAGTTCCATAAGAGCCTCTAAATTTCAAGAAACTCAGCCATGGAAGATTATCCTGAATGAAACTATAGTTTGAAGGCACCCAACCTAAAGCTACAGAAGGGAAGAAACCATACTGTCTGCCGGGCTGGAAGTTTTCAGATCCCGTGTAACCAAAGTTGAAGTCAATCATATAAGTATCCTTGAAACCATATGTGAATCTACTAGACACACCTTGATAGCGTAGTGGTATAGCGCTTAAGTTATTTGTACTTTCACTTGCCCATTTTTGATCACTTAAGTAGTAATATATTAAAGCGGAAGCACGATGATCGTCATCAATAACTTTATCATAGTTTAGAGTACTTTCAAAGTGATATTTTCTAAATTGATTAGTACCTCTTGAATATGAAATACCTCCTTCTTTTACACGTTCAATAGTGATTAGTTTTCCATATTGATCACGTCCAACTGCATGAAATAGCGCAGGTTGAATATATCTTCCTTCATTAAAGTTACTATATAAATCGTATGCACCCTGCATTTTTAACTTCAATCCATCTAATATCATAGATAGATTTTGATCTACTGCCAATGTAAATTTACCCTTATATTGCTGGTCACTTCTTCGTCCCATATGATTAATCATTACAAGAGGAGATCTAAGAGATGCACCTGCTGTTGAGGCCGGTAGCTGACCATTAGAATATTTTATCGGAAGCAGCAATGGGTTTAGGTTAGACTGAGCATACCAAATATAATCGGTACTTGCAACACCGGGGTTATTTTGTATTGATAGAAATCCATCAGTACCAAAATATAGAGTTGTAGTTGGAGAAAGCTCTAGGTCTATATTTGCACGGTAATTATAAGTGTTATACCCGGTATTGGCAGCATAAACACTCTCTTTATCATAATTATAAGCTGCAGTTTCATTTGTTGTTCCCAAACTTAGGAAGTATCTGGCTACTCTGGCTCCCCCTCTTGCACTTACATAATATGACTGAGTAAGAGCGTGATCTCTTAGAACTTCATCTTGCCAGCTAATATCAGGGTATAGGTCAGGATCAGATCCATCATTAATAATATCAAGCTCTACATCAGAGTAAATTGGAGCATCGCCTCTAACTATTCTTGCTTCATTTGCAAGACGAGCGTAATCATATGCTCGAAGATATTCAGGCACCCTATTTAAACGTGAAATTGAGAAGTTGGCACGTCCGGTTATAGAAAGTTTGTCAGATTGTCCCCTTTTTGTTGTTACAAGTACAACTCCATTAGCCCCTCTAACACCATATACAGCTGTAGCCGAGGCATCCTTTAATACAGAGAAACTCTCAATATCTGCAGGGTCTATTGTGTTTATATTTCCTTCCAATCCATCAATTAAAACAAGTGCACTGGCATTAGCCCCAAAAGTTCCAATGCCACGAATCCAGAACTCCGAAATGTTTCTTCCGGGTTCACCACTAGTCTGCATCGATATCACACCGGCCACACGACCTCCAAGCAAGTTAGCAACAGAAGATGTGGGTGTTTGTAATTCGCCCACATCCACACTACTTACAGCAGCAACAGTAGATATTTTACGTTGGCTACCAAGTCCCGTTACAATAACTTCATCAAGCTCTTGAGCTATTTCAGAAAAAGTGATCTCTAAGTCTTTTTCCTCTTGTGTTACCAAATATTCTATTCGTTCATAACCTACAAAGGTAAATACAATCATATCACCTCTGCTTGCTCTGATACTAAACTCACCATCAGTATTTGTTGTTGTACCAACACTAATTTTATCTCTTAGATATACAGTTACTCCCGGTAAAGGCGTATTCATATCATCATAGACTATCCCTTCCATGATATAAGTGCTTTGTTGAGCAGGAAGTAATAAATAGCTAGATAAGAGTATCCATAGTATACATGTTACGCGTTTCATCTAGTTTAAGTTATAATATTATAATTCAGTGTTTATTATAGTATAAGTATATGTATGCTTATAGATAGGCATACATCTATTTAAGTATTAATTAATTGATAATTTTCTTACTCGCGCATTCCCTAAATCCGCAACATAAATTGAACCATCTTTACTGATACCTAATCCTCTTGGTAAATTAAAGAGAGCTTCATCTTTACCACCATCTCTCCAGCCTGAAGTACCGGGCATACCTAATACTGTTTCAACCATCTTTTCTGGAGTTATTCTTCTAATACAGTGATTGCTACAATCTGCAACATAGATATTGCCGTCTGCGTCACTGTATATCTGACTTGGATTTCTAAATTGAGCAACAGCCAACTCTCCGTCTCTGTGGCCTCCACTTGTAGAGCCAGAAAGTTTTTTAAATGTGTTTGTAGGATCAGAAACATCTATACTGCAAATGCTATTTGCATTATTTCCTGAATTACCCCAAAAAGATATATAGAGTATGTTTGGTTCATTAGGAGTGAATGTCAGACCATAGCTATCACCTTGCTCTGTTTTAAATATAGTTTCCACTTCATATGTTCTCGGATCCATTCTAACTATATGGCCATGATAATATCTTGTGTAAATATAACCATCTACAGGATTTACTACTATCGAATGTTTATATCCTTCAGCAGGTCTGTCTCCATCGGGTGGCCATTTCATTTCTCTAAACCTTGGAGCCCACATCTCTTTAGGGTCTAAAGTGAAAAAAGATCCAACAGTAGATTCAGTTAGTACTGTAATTATTCCGGTTTCTAAATCTACAGCTGGAATATTTGCTGTAATATCTCTGGCAATTGTTATTAACTCATTATTTTCTTCATCTATTCGAACAATATTCATAACTCCATTCTCTCCTCCAAATTCATATGGACCTCTTGTAGTTATAAAAACATTATCCTCTCCATCTACACATATATATCTTGGTTGTAAAATTGATTGAGTTAAGTCCCCGTCTCTAAAATCAAGTTGGTTACCGTTTCCTGCAATCGTATTTACAGTAACAGACGAAAAGTATCGAAAAGTATCATTGTAAGAAAGTGAATCGTTGCCAATAGCAACAGTAATAACACAGGTGTCACCTGGTAATCTAGGTGCAAGTACATACATACGGTCTCCTGTTGATCCTATAACAGCTGCTTTTTTGTTGTTAAAGTAAACTCTAATTTGTTCCGGGTCAACACCAAAGTTCTTACCTTGTAGCATTACCTGTTCCAGATATATTCCGGAATCGGGGTAGAAGCTGGTTAACTCAACAGGCTTACTGGGGTCATATTCTTCCCCAATTTTTTTTACATCATCATTCTTTTCACACGAAAGAAGAAGTATAAAACATGAGAAAAATAGCCAACATGTTCTTTTAAACATGTGATTCTTAAATAATTCTTTGTTCATACATTTGTTATTGACATTTAGGTTAAGTTAAAAAAATTGATTAAATATATATGTGAGATTTTTAATTACAAGATTTGGTTTTAAAGATAAAAAGGAAAATTATATATAAATAATATGTATGGTTATTATAATAAAAATGTTGAAATAGATTTAAAATGAAAAAATACAATCATATATTAAGCAGATAATTTGTATTAAATGTTATAATAGCTTACCTTATTGATATCGACAGCATGTTTGTATCGCAATTTTAATAAAAAAATATATATAAAAAAAATAAATATTAAGAAAAATGACTTTTAAAACAAATATAATGTGAATTAGCCTAAAATAAAGGAGTTATCGGATAAAAATCAATTGATTATACAATACCTTTTTTAAGAAAACAGATATCGAAAATGCTTATAAAAAAAGCATCCTCTACAAGCATATAAACTTGCCGAGGATGCCACTCATGGTAGATTTATAAATGAAGATTGATAATTATAATTTCCCTTCTAATTGGTAGGAGCCAGACCCTAATTCTATTTCAGTTACATTATTAGTTGATAATACTTTTAGTACACCTTCACCTTCCGGTGTTGCAATATTAAAATCAATTGGTAAGCGAACTACAGCTGATGAATTTGCAGGAATAGTAATGTTCCATACGAACTTTCCATCAACCTTATTCCACTCACTCTTTATCTCACCTCTTACAGAGTTGTAACTAGCAGCAACATGTGTTAAACCTTCAGGAAATTTAGGCTCCATAATTAGTTTCTTGAATGCTATACTTTCAGGATGGTTTTTAATACCTGCCAAGTCTTCATAATACCAAATAAGCAGGTCGCCAAGCAACATAACATGGTTTGCAGAGTTCATTGCAGGATTAGCTGTATCGCCATTCCAAAGCTCCCATATAGTAGTTGCGCCCTTATCAATCATATATCCCCAACTTGGGTATGTGCGGTTAGTAGCAATCTTATAAGCAAGATCTACGCTGTTATATTCGGTCAGACCACGCATTAAATGCTGAATTCCTAGGACTCCGGTGCTAACATGACCTCCAAAATCAACTTCAGTCTTTTCAACAATATTTTTAAATACTTCCTGTTCTCTACCTTCAGGCACCAATCCAAGTCTTAACGACAACATGTTAGCAGTAACAGTATTATTATCATAGAATCCGGAGTCAGCTTTAAAGTATTTGTTATTATATGCTTCTTTAACGCTTGCTGCAAGTTCTTGATATTGAGGAATATCATCGCCATTTCCTGTAAGTTCAGCAAATTCACACATTAAGTTCAGAAGATCATAATAAACAGAAGTACTTAATACCGGGCCTGCTGTTTTACGGGCAGGATCCTGAGAGTGTATAAGTTCTTGTGATTCAGGAGGCATACACCAGTCACCATAAGCATCTTTAGTCATAATATAGTCCTGCATTGTATTGTACTGAACTCTTACTATGTATTTTCTCATTGCACCATAATGTTTTCTTATAGGCTCTATGTCCCCATATTGTTTCCATAACATCTTAGCTCCATAGAAGAACGCAGAAGGCCATGTTACATCATCATGATAAATTGTCCAGTATCTTGGGGAAACAACAGATATACTTCCTTCGGGACTTTGTGAATCTTCAATATCCTGTAACCACTTACTATAAAGGTTAGAATTATTAAATACAAAAGCTTCTCCGAAACAGCCTGTTGCACGGTCGCCAAGCCATCCCTGACGTTCATCGCGCTGAGGACAATCGGTTGGCATACCTCTATAATTTCCTCTGATTCCCCAATAAGCATTCTTAAATGTTTTATTAATAATCTCATTGTTAGTCTCAAACATACCGGTTGTTTCCATAGCATCATAAACAACCCTTCCTATAAAGTTGCTTAATTGAGGTTCAAAATCTAAACCTGATACTTCTACAAAACGGAATCCATGAAATACAAATGATGGTTCCCAGCTGAAGTTGCCATCCTCACGAGGAGTATAAATGTCTGTAACCTTTGCACTTCTTAGGTTATCCATATAAAGAGTTCCATCCTCTTTAAGAGTTTCTGCAAAACGCATAGTTACAGGTTGATCTTTTACACCCTTCAAGTTGTTGATTTTAATCCATCCAACCATGTTCTGTCCCATATCCAGAATATATTTACCTTCTGAATTCTTTGTAATAGAAACCGGAGAGATCTCTTCCTGAACTTTAATATTAGGATTTGGCTGAGCAACTAGTTGTCCGCCCGGGTTTTCCATAATATCAGCCTGTTTCCAACTGCTATCGTCAAAACCTTTCCAGTTCCAACCATCCCAATCTAGTTTAGCATCATACTCTTCACCATCAAATTCATTGTTTGCAACAATCGGACCTTTAGAAGATACTTTCCATGATTCATCGCTTATAACAACATCAGAAGTACCGTCTGCATATTCAATATTAATTTGTGCCAATAGACGAGGAAGGCCAAAAACCTGTGTGCTTGATTCTCTCATTCCAAAATATCTACCGTTACCCAATTTTACAGCAAGAATGTTATCCTTATTCTTTAATAAAGAAGTAATATCATAAACATTATAATATACCTTTTTTGGGTACCACGAAACAGTAGGAGAAAGTACATCATCCGATACACGATCTCCATTTACGAAAGCTTCATATACACCAAGACCTGAGATATATAAAACGGCACGTTTAATTTTTTTGTCAACATCAAAAGGTTTACGCAAGTAACGAGCAGCAAGTCTTGTTTCTCTTTGTGCTGTCTCTCCCGGATTAGATAGTTCATTCTCACCAATCCATTTACCTTTCCATTCGGCATCTGTAAACAGTGCCATCGACCATCTGTTAATCTTACTCCATTTGGTTTCACCCTTATTTGTAGTAGCTTTCACATTCCAAAAGTACTCTTTACCCGATTCGAGTAATTTTCCTTCATAAGGAATGAATAATGACTCGTCGCTAGACACAATACCGGTGTCCCATAAAAGGTTAGTACCCTGTTTTAGGTCCATTTCACTAGCAGCTACCTGAATCTGGTATGATTGCTGCTGCACATTTGGCAAAGTAGAACCAATTTGCCATGAGAAACGAGGTGTTTTCGAGGTTATACCCTGAGGGTTAGCCTGCATTTCAACCTGAGGTGAAACTATACTGATTGTCTCACTTGCACAACTTCCCAAACCTAAAATTAGGGTTAGCAATAGTGTCATTAAAATTGCTTTCTTTTTCATTATTCTGTTTTTTAATTAAATTAATTAATCAGATTATTTTAGATTACGTTTTAGCTCTAATTTATAGATCAATTCTTAAATTGATAACTTCCGGCTTCAACTTCATAAAGGAGATATCCATCCTGTTCACCAATTTGTCTAGCCAAACCACTATTTTCGCTAACTTTCTTACCTTCATTAGGAAACCAAACAGTAGCAATACAGTTAGGCGGAACAGTTACATTAAGCTGAAGAGATGAACCTTCACGTTTCCAATACGATTTAATTAGACCTGCAGGAGAGTCGAAATCAGCCTTTGCCCATGAAACCTGCGACTCGGTTAGTTTTGGTATACGAACTACAAAATTTCTGTAGCCCGGCACATTATTGTCTTGTTTTATACCTGCAACACCATCAATATACCATGCACCGGGATAAAGATATGAGCTGTGAAGAAGCGAGTGTCCCGGAAGATCCTTTTCCCACATCTCCCAAATAGTAGTTGCTCCACTCTCCTTCATTAATCCCCAGCTGGGATAAGTAGTCTGCGAAGTCATTGAGTAAACCAAATCATCACGACACTCTTCCCTAAGTACTTTAAACAGCATTGCTCCCCCTGTGATACCTACATCTATATGACCATTTTTATTAATCAAGATCTCATTCTCAAGGCTTTTCATTATTTGTGGGCGCAATTCAGTTGGCATAATATCACCGTAAAGAGCTGCTGTAAGACTACGCATAGTTTTATCTGAATAGTTAAATTCACCTTCATGATAATATTTTGCATGCAGCGCTTCAGATGTTAAGTTAGCCCTATTGCTCCACTCTTCGGCCAACGATTCTCTACCTATAACTTTTGCAATTTTGCTTGCAGTTCTCAGATTATAAACGTAATAACAGTTGTTGAAGAATATGTTCTCGTCATTATTGTTATTCATACCTTGTGATGTAGCACCCGGCCATAACCAGTCGCCCAAGAAATCCCATCTTCCACCATATCTCTTAAGCATATTGTCTTCAGTATTTGAGTATAAGAACTCAAGCCATCCATTAATCAACTCCAAATTCTGCTCTAAAATATCAGTATCACCATTATATTGATAAATAAACCAAGGCAAAGTTACCACGATACCACCCCAAGCAGGGCCACCACCACCATGATAAGTAGGCGCAGTTTGTGGTAGTATGCCACCTCCAAGATATCTTCCGCTTCCCTCATGTTTTCTTGCCCATCCCGGGTCATTCATATTGCCCACCATTGGCTCAGTACCCTGAACATCTCGCCAGTCCTCCATCCACTTCGTATAAAATGCACCCAGTTTAAAGTTTAGTAAACCAGTCTCAGAAGTAGCATGAGCATCACCTCCATATCCAAATCTCTCACGTTGAGGGCAGTCAACAATAATTCCACCTAAAGATAGATTCTCAAATGTCCATTTAACAGTATTATATATCCAATTCTGTAAAGAATCTGAACATTCAAAATTGGTTACACTCTTAAAATCAGTGCGAACCATCCATCCCTTAATATCTTCTAATGCGGGAGCTGATGTAACACCACGAATTGTAATCCATCTACCCGACATATAATTAAATCTATTCTCAAAAGTTCCTTCACCCTTTTCATCCAATACATAAGCACTATTAAGAGCAAAAGTCATATCATCCTTCTCTCTCTCAGAGTACATAAAACGAATTGTATCTCCAGGGTTACCCTTAACTTTAATTTTGGTCCATCCTGCAAAGTTAACTCCCATATCAACACGGTAAGATCCATCTTCACGGCTTTCGATACTAACAGGAGTTATCTCCTTCAATAATCTGTTAGGCTCAACTGTTTGTGCCGAGATAGTTAAATCGGGAGTAAGTATTATAGCATTTTTCCAACTGCTGTCATCAAAACTAGCAAGATTCCAACCATCAACTTCATTATTAGCATTCCAAAATTCGCCACCATAACCACCAACGCCAAAGCCCCAATTACCAATCAATCTGTTAGGACTAGGATATGTTTTCCAACTATCATCAGTCCCAACGCGCATCATCACCTCTCCGGCACTATTATATAAATCAGCCTGAGCAATTGCAATAGGAGCACGAGGCTTTTCATCAGTTGCATATGGAGCAAAAATAGACCATCCGGTTCCAAGCCATAAAGCAATCACATTGTTGCCCTTTTTAAGCTGAGGAGCAATATCATAAGCGATATAGCGAGCACGCTGAGTGTGATCAGTCGCTGCCGGAGCAAGAACATGATCATCAATTTTTTTGCCATTCACATAAACCTCATGATAACCAACAGAAGCCACAAAAAGAGTAGCTCTCGAAGGTTTGGAGTCGAGAACGATATTTTTTCTGAACCATGGATCCTGCATCTTGTTTCCACCCTCAGCAGGATTATAGGATTCGCCGGTACCAATCCATTTTGCACTCCAATCATTCTTTTCGAATAAGCCGGTGCTCCACTCAGCAGTTTTGCTTAAATCCGACTCATTTCCATTCTCATCCTTCACAGCCACTTTCCAGTAGTAAGTATGATCAGATTGCAAACTTTTACCATCAAATTTAATCAGTTGCATATTATCAGACGACACCCAGCCGGTATCCCAAATATCAGCCTCGTCAGCTTTTAATAGTTTGGTGCTCGATGCCACAAGAATACGAAAAGCTGTTTGTTTTTGACCATAATCATTTTTCTTTGTAGGCTCCAGGATCCAGCTGAATCGAGGATGCTTAATATCCAACCCTTTTGGATTTGTAAGATATTCTACGGTCAGATTAGTAGGTTTAACACTACTATTTGCGCTATTCATGCAAGAAGTTGTTATAAACAGAGCAATTAAAACCGATGCAGTATAACTAAATAAGTTTTTTGTTCTCATTGTATAAATTAATTTCTAGGATTATGAAGTTGAGGCATCCAAACCTTAAAGAAAGGAAAGCTGTCAGATCTATTTCCTGCAGAAGCATAATCGCAAAGCTGCACTTTAATTGCCCCAGAACCCTGTTCTGTATATGATTCAGGAACAAATTGAGCAGAGTACTGCATCCACATTTCACTATCAGAAGGTTTTTCGTAATTGAGTTCAATATTTCCATTTTCATCAGCAATAGGAGAGAGCACCGCTTCCAAGGCAGGATCACCTAGTCGCTCATCTCTCGAAAGCACAATAGGACCACGAGTAATTGCAACATACTCCGGAAGTTCACCCATTCTGTGCAGTTTACCCTTCATCTCAAACTCAATTGTAATCTTATCGTTATTCTTCCATTCACGGTTTAAAGTAAGATATTTTCCTGGAGCAGTATCACCTGTTGTACTAACTGTTTCATTATTAACAAATACTTTGTATTCAGTGCTCCACGAAGGGATTCTCAGATCGATATCCATCTTCTCCTTACCCTTCATCTCTATTTCTAAATTTATATTACCCGAAACCGGATAATCTGTGCTCTGTTTAATAACAACATTATTCTTCTTGGGCGATTCAACATTGTATAACCCTTCTATATAGAAATTTACATAAACCCCTTTATCAGATTTCATTACAGCAGTTAGAGGAATAGTAAAAAGACCTCTTGGCCCACTTGCATTACAGCAGTTCAACCCCATTCCACACTGCTCAGAACCCTCAAGTCGCTGACCCGATAATGGAGTATATTTTGCCCAGTCTGAACCATCTGGCTTCATAGCACCAAGCAGCGCATTATAATATGTCTTTTCAATCGCATCAGCATATTTAGCATCACCGGTCAACCTAAGCAGCTGCTGATTGAATTTTATCCAGGTCACTGTCACACAAGTCTCCTGATAATGAGCAATTGGAGCTGTCTGCTTCTCTTTTCCCGAAAACCAAGCCTCCATTGCAGAGCCAGAGCCGGCAATATTAATCTCACTATCATTTATACTTTGCCATGTCTTTTCAGCTGCCACTTTAAAGTTCTCATTTCCGGTAATACGATAAAGCTCAATCAAACCCTCATAACACGACATCATTTCGTAAGCTTTTTGTCCCTGTTCCCAACCATACCAATTGGTTTCAGGTTTCGGGAAACGGCTTCCCACCGGAACATCAGCTTTTGATATTAATTGCGGACCTTTTGGACTTTCCCACTGACGCACAATCTCTATAGCAAATTCAAGATAAACATTCTTTCCTGTTCTTGTGTAAAGCTGACAAATTGGTTCAAGTACAGATGATGCAGCCATACCTCTATGATTACCCATCTCTACAATATTCAAACTTTTATCGTTCAACTCCTTCATTAGAAAACTGGCCTCTTTTTCAGCCGCTTCCAATGCGGTTTTATCGTTTGAAATATCATAATAGGAAATCAGTCCCAGCATACAATATTTTCTTCCCCATATATCCCAAGCCTGAAGTCTGCTTTCCGGAGCATAATTACCAATGTAACCCTCAGAAGTCTGTGTTTTTATCAAACCATCAACAGCAGCTTTTAACTTTGCAGCCAATTCAGGAGTCGGATTATATTTATAAGCTAAAACTGCAGAAGTAAACCACTTACCCCAAAACTCACCCTGCCAACAACTGTGCTCATCTTTATGATTAAAAGGTTCAACTAACCTATCAATATCCTGAGCCATAATCCTGTTATTGTAGGATGCGTAAAGCTTCTCACCTGAATAACCATTAATCACCACTTTAGAAGCGTTGACTAATTTATCTTGTGTATTTAGTAATTTACCAATAGTGTTATTCACTTTACCCTGAGCACCTACCATCAAAACTGAAAAGGCAGAAAGAGCAATTATTGAAAATATTTTTTTGTGTCTGTTCATTAGGTTATTTATAATCAAGTTCAACTGAGTGTCTTCCACTAG
>CAYLKV010000006.1:24874-32585 GCA_964384545.1 uncultured Proteiniphilum sp. | reverse complement strand
GCTTGATAAAACCACTGACCAACACCATTAAAGCAGTTATGAATTCGACTTCTTTCACCATTCCAATGCTCCCAGGTAGTATTTGCCCCGTTGTCAATCATATAAAGATATCCAGGGTATGATCTTTTCTTAAGCATAGAATAGATAAAATCAGGCTCATCAGCTTTAGCAGCCCATTCCATCATAACAGGAATACCAACAAGACCAGTATTTAAGTGACCATTATATTCACTGTTTGTCTTATCAATCAAAACCTTAGTCAACTCACCCTGCATCTCTTTCGGAGTAATATCCGCTAGCATCGGGAATATGATATCTATTTGCGATCCTGTAGAGTAGTAACCCTTTTCAGCATCAAAGAAAGTTTCATGAATAAGCTTGTTCAATGCACTTCTCTTCTCCGCGAAAATCTGCTTATCGCTATCTTTTCCAAGCACTTCGGCAATCTTTTCCATCTGAGCAAGACAGATAGAAATATAACTGTTGTTTACCAGGTCAACCGACCTCTCATCAGAATGAAGAGGATTACCCACACCGTCTGGAGTTGCCCAATCTCCCAAATACCAACCTCTGTAATCAGTATCCGGCCATCTCTTAAGCAATCCATCCTTAGTATGAAAATCAACATACTCAAGCCATTTCAGCATTACAGGATAATATCTTTCCAAAAACCTTGTATCACCATAGTTCAAATAACTGTTCCATGAAGCAGAAATTATAAAACCGCACCAATACGGACCGCCACCAGCACCATAAGGATTCGGAGCAGTATGAGGCATACTTCCATCCTCACGAATCACATCACCCCATGCCTGAAGCCAGTTACTGTAAAGAGGAGAGAGATTAAACATCGTTTGAGCAGTCGGTGTAGATGCATTTCCGTCACCTCCATAACCCAATCTTTCAATCTGCGGACAATCAACAAGATAACCTCCAAGCCCAACATTCTTAAGGGTGTAGAATATCATGTCATGAATCTTATTCAAATCTTCATCAGAAGATACAAAAGATGAAGCCTCCTCGAAATCGGTATGAATAAAGTGAGCTTTTATTTTATCAATCTGAGGTTCATTCTCAAGATTCTTTATTTTAACATATCTAAAACCATGATAATTAAACTTATTTATAAAGTGTTCAGTGCCTTCACCCGATGCAAAATATCTGTCAATCTGTCCCTGGGGGAAAATATCACCTTTGTCGGTCAAATGATCAGAATATTCCATCACAATCTCCTGATCCTTCTTCAAATCTGTGAAAGTAATTTCAAACCAACCCGAAATTGTAGTACCCATATCAACCAGGTGAGTATTCTCGTCGACCCTATGAGTTGAAACAGCCGAAATAGTATTTTTAACTCTGTTAGGCTCTACCATCTGAGGAGTAGCTGCATGCTCAGGAATATCTGTAATAGTAACATTGCTCCAGGTTAACTCATCAGGAGAAACAAAAGCCATACTTCTCAGTTCAACATTTCCTTTTATAATTTCTCCGCCAAAACCTCTCGGACGCCAGTTACCAACACTACTATATTCGCTTTCGCGTGCAGTCCAAGTATTATCACTAACTAAAATCTTTTCAATTTCATCACCAACAACCTTATCAAGCTGAGCCTTAAAAACCGGTCCTTCACCCACAACACCGGGCAAACCGGGTTTATACCAACCGCTTCCCAGCCACACAATTAAATTGTTTTCTCCCTTATTAAGATACTCACTCACATCATAAGTAATAATCTGCGAGCGTTTATTAAACTGAGCCACAGCGGGCACCAAAACCTTATCATCAACCTTCTTGCCATTAACATAAATCTCATGATAACCAAGAGAGTTAACATGCAGCAGGTAGGCCGATTTCCTATTAATCTTATCTAATTTAAACTGTTTTCTAAATTGAGGAGCCGAATCAAATCCCTTGCCATTAGCAACTTTAAGCCCTAAATATGAAGCATCCCGGTTATAATTTTCCAAAAAACCAACACTAAATCTTGCAGGCTCACTCCATTTAGACACCTCATCTTTTCCGTTCCAAACCCTCACTTTCCAATAAAGGTGTACTCCCGATTTAAGCTCTTTACCGGCATACTCAACAAGAACACTTTCAGAAGATGATATCTTGCCGGAGTTCCAGAAATCCGAACTCTTTTCATTCAACTTACTAATATCAGAAGCAACCAAAATCTGATAAGCCGATTGAGCCGCACCCTGTTCAGTTGAACTGTTTATCCAGCTAAAGTGAGGCCGATTAGTGTTAATACCCAGTGGATTAGTCAAGTTCTCACTCTTCAAATCATCAACACTCAAAGCACCTTTAGAAGTACATCCCATCGTAGCTGCAATAAAAAATATTGCAGTCATTAAAACCGATTTGTATAAAAAGAAATTCTTCAGCCTCATATAAATAAAATTAATTCAATTACTATTTACCTTTAGTTTTAATCTTAAATGTATAGGTTCCGGCTTCAAGAACTATATTATTACCTTTAGTCTCAAACTTATCAATAGTCGCATTATCAGGAATAAAGAAAGTAGCATAACTGTTTGCCGGGATAACAACATTATAAGAAAGAGTGTTTTTGTTTATCCATTTCCAGTCAGATACAATAGTACCATAAGGAGAATTAAAATCAGCACGAAACTCTTTCAGACTCTTTTCAAAGTAAGGTCTCAATACAATATGCTTAAAACCAGGAGCTGCAGCATCCGGATAGATACCCCCCAGACCCTTAAAGAACCAAGCACCAATCTCACCAAACATCATATGATTATCAGAAATATCACGCGAAGCCTTCACATCCCAGTTCTCCAGTAGGGTAGTGGCACCATTCACAATCCACCATCCCCACGATGGGAAAGTATCCTGAGCAGCAACCTTATAAGCCACATCCGCATAACCATTATCACTCAAAGCATTCAGTAGAGCTTTAGCACCCAATACTCCAACATCAAGATGGAAGTTTGTCTTTCTCACCTCTTCAGCCAAGTTAGCCGCAACCTTTGCAACCATATCCTCCGGTACCACCTTCCAATGAAGCGGAACACTAAGTTCGGTTTGCGTTCCACTAGCATAGATACCGGTTTCATAATTCAGATACTTCTTATTGATAGCATTCTTAATCTTATCAGCCAAAGCTGAGTAATAATTATAATCATCCTCTTTTCCAAAAATCATAGCAGCATTAGCCAAGATTCTAGCATCAACATAGAAATAAACAGAAGATGTAAGTTCAAGATTAGAACGAGACTTCACCGGCACCCAGTCACCACGTCCCCAAGAAGTTAAACCCTCAGGACTAGTTCTGTCAACATAATCAACATATCGCTTAATATTCTCATAAGTATCAGCCAGCAATTTGGTGTCACCATAAAATCTATAGATCTCCCAAGGAATTATCGCAATTGTACTAGTCCAGTCCAGCCCGTTAGCAGTACCGTAACCCCATCCACCTGTCGGAATTATATCAGGTAAAACGCCATTAGGCTGCTGTTCATCACGATGATCCGCAAGCCATTTCTCATAAACAGTAATACCATCAAAATTATAAAGCGCAGTCTCAATAGCAAAATGACCATCACCGGTCCATCCATTCTTCTCACGCTGAGGACAATCTGTAGGATAACCCATTAAATTCGATAGATAAGCATTGTTAGTAGCCCACCACAATTTATTAATAAGCTCACTCGATGTCTTAATACTACCCCTTGCAGGCACATCACTATGCATAAAGTAGGCCGTCATGCTACTAATATCCAAGTCGATAGGATTGTTCGATGTAACCTCAGCATATCTAAAACCCTTATAATTAAAACGAGCCATAAACTCATCCTCCCTGCCACTCAAAGTAAGAATATCAGTCTGAAAAGGATCAAGCTCTTTATCACCACGGAAATAAACATCAATATTCGACAGGTCCACGAGTCCATTTTCACCCAATCTCTCACCATGCTTAATCTTCAGCACAGTACCCTCTTCACCCTGAACATTAATTTTTGTCACACCGGCCATATTACGGCCGAAGTCGTACAGATATGTAGAATCATTAAACTTAGTCACTTTAACAGCCGGAACAGGCAACACATTTCTAATTGGTCTCACCTGCTGAGCAGTCACATTTTTAGAAGGAGCCTGACGAAGTCCAACCCCATTCCATTTCGAATCATCAAAATCAGGTTTGCTCCAACCCTCAATCTCCCTGCGGGCATCGTAATGTTCACCCGTATAAATACTATTAAATACAACAGGACCATCAGTCTTTCTCCACGATAAGTCGGTATAAACAGTCTGTTCACTACCATCACTATATTTAATTTTCAGGTCGAGGCAAAAAGTAGGTCTGTTACGCCATGGAGCCCTTTCGAAATCCCAAACAGCAATCGACTGATGGTTATACCAGCCATTTCCAAGAATCACACCAACAGCATTATCACCCTTCTGCAACTGATCAGTTATATCGTAAGTCACATACAGATTTCTTTTATCAAAATTGGTATACATCGGATCCAATCTGTGATCGCCAATCCTCTCACCATTAACATGCAGTTCGTAAAGCCCTGCTACAGCAATATATACGCGAGCCGACTCAATCTCCTTATCAACCTTAAACTTCTTGCGGAACAGAGGAGCCTGTTTATAATTGATATCCCTTCCGTCGCTTATCCAGTTACCCTGCCAGTTTCCTGTACCCATCATTCCGGTCTCAAACGACTGAACTTCAGAGCCGGAATCATTTCCATTCTCATCCCATATTATCACCTTCCAGTAATATTTTGTATATGGAACAAGATCTTTACCACCATAAGGCACCAGCTGAACATCAGAGCTCACCTTACCACTATCCCAAATAATGCCATTTCCTGTAGCAGTTTCAGCTCCTTTCACAGAGCCGACAATCTCTGAGTCGACCCCCACAACCAGCCTATAGGCCAGCTGTTTAGCCCCCTGTCTGCTATCATCAATCTTCCATGCCAACCTCGGTTTATTATTATCCAAACCAATCGGATTCTCCAGATAATCAGTCTGCAGACCCACCGGGTTCTGACCATAAACAAGTAAGCCCAAAAACGAAATCGCTACAATTAGAAATGATTTATACATTATATTGATCTTTTAGTTAGTTTCTTAATCCTGCTATTTAGTTATACTATTTAGTTATATTTCACATCAGAAAGTTAGTCCTGTTCAGAAATTTAGTTCTATTCAGAAATTTAGTCCTATTTTAATTCATAAGTATAAGTGTGACTTCCACTACCCACTTCTTTAACCTCATCAGTACGAGGCAAATAAATCTTAGCTGTGCAATTATGCGGAATCGAAACATTAAGAGTAATATTACTATCAACAATTTTCCAATCCACACTTATAGTGCCATACAAAGAGTTGTACGAAGCATTCACATATGTCAAATCCTCAACCGGTTGCGGTGCAATAATTATATTCTTATACCCACTGTTGCCTTCCGACTGAATACCTGCAAGTGATTTAAAGAACCACTCCTCAATCTGACCCATCATAAAATGGTTCCACGAAGCACCCGCTCTAGGATCCCACAATTCTGTCAGCGTAGTTGCACCAAACTGAAGCTGGAAGCCATATCCCGGCACTTCATAATGGTTGTGCATCTTATACATAACATCATTCAACCCATTATCAGCCAAAGTTTGAAATAGATATCTGTTACCCACATCACCGGTAGAAAGTCTATAATTTCTGCTCTCAATATTCTTCACCAGATTATCCAATACAGCCTGTTTGTTCTCCTCTTCCACCATACCTGCAAACAGAGGCATAGAGTTAGAAGCCTGACTGCCTGTGCCATAATTCTTATCCTCTTTGTTAAAGAACTTACTATTAAACGAATTCTTCACATCACTTTTAAGCTGAGAATAAAATTTCACATCCTCACTATTGTCGGTTATCTCAGCAGCCTGAATCAGAAAATCTATAAACATATAATAATGAGTAGTTGCCGAGATAGCAATCGGAGTATTTTGTGAAGGACCATAAGGTTTGTCCTCCCTGTAGTCGCACCAGTCGCCCAACCCATGCGAAACAATATGATCGGTAGCAGTAGTCGATAAATAATCAACATACCTCTTCATAACATCGTAATAGTCAATTATCAGCGAGTTGTCACCATAATATTGGTAATACATAAATGGAAAAACAACAGAGGCGCCACCCCACTCAGGAGAATCTCTGAATCCACCATTAAAAATCACATATTCAGGAGCTATATCAGTTACCAATCCATTCTCAAGCTGCGAATCCCTAATATCCCTCATAACCTTATGAGCGAAAGTCGACAGGTTGAAATTATAAAACAGCCCCGGACCATTTAGATGAATCTGCTCAAGCCAGCCCAACTTCTCACGATGCGGACAATCAGTAAACACTGCATGCATATTACTCTTAATCGCATTCACAATCAGTCGGTGTGTATTATTAAAGATATCATTCGAACTTGAGAAAGTCGATGACAAAGGATTAGAATTGTACACAAAAAGCGATTCAATATCCTTCACCAATCTATCACTGTTTTCAGAAGCCTTCGTCTCCTCAACCTGAATATACCTATATCCGTAATATGAATATCTAGGCTGCCACACCTCTTCACCACCACCTTTAAGGGTATATTCAAAATAGTAGGGTGTGCCGGTCTGCGACTGGTTAACAGTGCCATCACTATTAATATTTTCAGCCAAAAGCAATCTCACTTTATCACCTGCGTTACCCTTAACCTTAATTTTTGGGAAACCGGATAGATTCTGTCCCATATCATAAACATAAGCATCACCCACCTGCGTTACCGTTTGTGCCGAGAATTTCTCCATCACCTTAATAGGGAAAGTGGTCTGTGCAATCAGCTTACCTTTTGGAGCCTCCTGAATAACAACCGGATTCCATTCCGAATCATCAAAACCGTTCTTATCCCAACCCGGCTGTTCAAGTCGCGCATCATAATCCTCACCACCATACATATCGTTATACACAAGTGGGCTAAGCGAATATTTCCACGAGTTATCAGAAACAACCTCTTCAGTGGTTCCATCCTTGTAGGTCACAACCATCTTAAAAAATAGAGTAGGAGGGCCAAAACTAACCTGCATCTTTACATATCTGCCACCCTGCTCATTATAAAAACCATTACCCAATAATATACCCAATGCATTCTTCTTTTTAAGAGCATCAGTCACATCATAAGCACTATAATATACAGTTTTGTCATAATCGCTCCACATCGGATCAAACTGCGAATCGCCCAACTTTTCACCATTAAGCGTCAGCTCATAATGACCCAATCCGCTTACATATATGATAGCATCCTTCACCTTCTTATTACTCACAAACTCCTTCCTAAGGTAGATACTCCTTTTCGAAAGAGGATTAGTCTCCTGCCATTTTTTACCCGCTTCAGAGGTCAACGATAAACCATGATAATTTCTTCCTTCAGGCAGATTCGAGTCCTCACGTCTTATAGCACCAATCCAGTTTATACCCTTTTCAATATCAACAGGAGCAAGCCTAAAACTTTCCTTTTCACTCCATTCAGATACTCTTTCATTTTTGTCCCAAACGCGAGCTCTCCACATATATTTAACACCCGGTTTCAGTCCATCAACTGCAAGCTGCACACCCTGACTCTTATCTGATGCAGTCCTGCCGGAATCCCAAACCTTCTCCCCATTTTCATTAGAGTAAATCTCCACCTGATAAG
>CAYLKV010000006.1:9666-24774 GCA_964384545.1 uncultured Proteiniphilum sp. | reverse complement strand
CCAAATCTTATAAATTATTTAATTCAGAACCAACAGAACGTTAAACATAAATTAGTTCTACTTTTTAATATTTAATCGACTTAATTTCAACCGGTCCAAACAGTCCCGAAGGTTGCAAACGCGACTGCTCATTATATGGATTCACTAAATACCATGTTTCACGCTGATCTGTAGGCATTTTCATATCACCAATAATTCTGTTCATCCAGTTGTTTACAACTGTTACAGACACACTGTTAGCGCCACTCTTCACATAATCAGTAATATCTACGCTATAGGGCGATGTCCAGGCACCACCGGCATATTTATCATTAACATACACCTTCGCCATTGCAGTTAGTCTTCCCAGGTCGATGATATAGTTCTCATCATCCTTTATCTCAGCAAGGTTAAAATCGATTTTGTAAGTCGCCTCACCCGAATAATATTTAATTCTGTCGTCAGAAGATGTAGTCCAGTCGTACAGCGATTCAAACTTAACCGCCTCAGCCGGTCCCCTTCTCGAAGCCTCAAAACTTACCATCCACGGACCTTCAAGTTTCTCAACCACATTTTGTGAAGGATAATTATCAGTTATCTCTTTAAGAGAGCTGTTTTCAGTTTCTTTTCTAAATACAATAAATGCACTTTCGTAAGCCGCAAGCTTAATCGGAACCATTGTCGACCTCTCTTTTATGTCGAATGCCGGCAATTTTCTTGTTGTTCCATCTACCGCATTCCACAATTCAGGTTGCTTTCCGGTAACCCTAAACTCAGGATATATAATCTTCTCCTTATTAGCCTGATTCGACAAGAAATAGATCTCAGTACCATCGCTTAAAGATCTGTGACCATAATGAACAGAGTTATCTTCAGGAAGCATACAATCAGGTTTCAAATCGATAATATTAAACACCTCTCTCATCGTCAATCCATCCATAATCTGCCCCTTGCCATAAGTGCCATTCTTCACATTAACTCCATCAACACTACCCCATAATTCAGCTGCCATCTCTTTAATCCTTTCGTCAGCAACAGGTTGATTCTTAAGACTTGGTGAATATGAAGGTGCTGGACCAACAACCACAGCTCCCGCTTCAACCAGCGACTTAACCTTCTCAAGTACTTCAGGAGTCATTGTCTTCTGTTTAGGAAGTACCAAAACCCTATATTGAGTTCCGTGAGGCAGAGTGAGCAACCCATTCTCAACATACATATCCCTCACAATAACCTCAGCATTAATATAATCAAACTGATAACCCACAGGAAGAGCAGGATCAGTAACACCGGTCATTTTTGGCGCATCCTCACCAATAAAGTATGCAACATCAGCAACATTCAAACCCTGCTGCAGCATCAAATTAGCTCTCTTAAGATAAGCTGTAAACAGATCCATCTGCGAGAACCAAATATTTTTCCTGTCAAACTCATTTCCAAACCATGCATTAACCCCGGGATTCTTATCCTCATAAGGTTGCATAATATAAACATGCAGAAGAGTATTATTTATACCCTCAGCAAAGAATCTGTCGGTGCGCTGTTTCATCATTGCAGGAAAACGAGAATATGCCGGTCCACCCGATGTATTCGACTCAGCCGAAATCTTTGTTTTACCATAAATATGACCAGCCGAAGTTGCAGCCCTATTCTCAATATTACCCAATTCACCCTCACTCCAATACTCACCTCCAATTTCGTCAGACTGACCGCCATACATCAAAAATTCACTCGGGAAACCCCAATGGCCATAATTCTCCAGCCAAGTTCTTAATCCATATTTATGGCTAATATCTCTTAACCCGCCCACATAATCATAAGCAACCTTGTCGGCAATCAATCTTCTTATATCCCATAAAAAGCGATCCGATTCAAGCTGACTATTAACTACAAAACCATTAAATACCGGTAGATAAGTAATTGCGCTATAACCATATCTAGCTTCAAACTCTTCAAGAAACTCATCAGTAAAGTTTTGTCCACCGGTCTCATAACTGTCCTGTACAACAACCTTAAATGTCTTTCTGTCCGCTTCAGGAATACGTCTTAAAATCTCACCAATAAACCTGTCGAAATGTTCAGCAACCCACTTTTTACTCATCTTATCCACCTCAAGACCGGTAGCCTCAGGCGATGCAGGACCGTTTGTAACATTAGTCGGCGCCATACCCATTCTCAATATAGTCCATTCACCCTCAGGAACTTCCCAAGTCAGAATACCATCTTCCGACAACAGATGGGTAACATCTATAATCTCATTTTCATTATATATCAAACCTTCACCATTAGGCTCTTTCTGCTCTTCCCACAAATAAGCATCCCAGTATGGTAGTGGGGTCGGATGCATTTTCGCCAAAGTCTTTTCACTATATCTCTCAACCTTAGGCAGTGAGCTTAAAGTAACCTCAGCCAATCCTGCATGCATAGGCACATTGTTTATTGTTAGCCTGAACTCAGTTGCAGTAACATCATCAAACGAAACGGTAACAGGAGCATAAGGATCAAAACCCACGTTAAGTGCAGCGTTCGATCTGTTAATCATAAATGCTTTAACAGCCTTGTACTCATTGTTTTCACCCTTAGCTTCAAGTAGTGCAGGAGCATTAATTGCAACCTTATTAATCTGAATAGTCAAACTTCTTGCAGTAAACGGTTTAGCCGATTTAAGTGTAATCTCCATCTTTCCACCCTCAGGAAAATCAACCCCTGTAGAATCATCACCATCAATAATTCTGTTCAATTCAGCAACTCTTGGGTTAGAAGAGATAGAGCTGTTTTTGCTGCTCAATACCATATCTTCACCCATCTTGTTGGGTAAAGCGATAACTTTCACATCTTGAAAGAATTCAGTAGGCTTAGTCAATTGAATTTCCATCTTTCCCGGACCCATAACAGTCTGTTTAGATGAGGCAAGATATCTCATCGACTCCTCCGGTTTAATCCATGGGCCACCCGATTGACTCCATCCCGGAGAGTTAAAAATTCCTATCTCAATATTAAGCTCAGTTGCAGTTTTCAATGCAGTATGCATAATTTTCCACCACTCTTCACTCAAAATTTTCACATCACCATAAGGCAGATCATTAATACCTATATTGCCAATAAAAGCACGGTTGATCCCTGCTTTCTTCATTGCCTGCAAATCTCTTACTGCACCCTCTTCAGATATATTATCAGAAATCCAGTACCAGTAAACACTCGTTTGAATGTCATCGGGGGGACTTACAAAATCAGCCTCCAAACCACTTTCAAGGCACGACAAATTAAAAAGGAAAAGTAATAGTGTTAACAGGTACATACTTTTGTTTCTCATCATTTTTTAAGTTTTCAATTGAGTATTAAACTTCTTTTAAAAAGATATATTTTATCGATTATTATTTCAATGTTAATAGATTTACCACTATATATGATATTTTCTGAATAATTTAATTAGCAAATGTACATTAAGTTAACTAAAATTAAACTTAGTAAAATGATAAAACTACTTAGTAAAATGGAGCAGCGGCTATAAAATCTTCTTTATTGTAACCGGACCCAGCAATCCCGATGGTTTCAATGGCGACTTAGCATCATACGGATTATAAGTTGTAAAAGTATAACCCTTTTTCCCCTGAGCCTTCAAATTGAGGTCGCCCACCAACCTGTTCACCCACAAATTAGCCACCTCAATCACCAACCGGTTATCCTTCTCCACCAGTTTATCAGTAATATCAAGCTTCCATGGGTAGGTCCAAAGTGTGCCAACCTCCTGACCATTAAGCACAACCCTTGCGAGATTCTTCACATTGCCAAGGTCGATAATAAACCTTTCCTCCTCAAGAGAAACACCTTTCGGCATATCAAAAATATTGCTGTAGGTTGCTATTCCCGAATAGTACTTAATCCCCTCATCATCATTCAGAGACCAATCGCTCAACTGCTCAAAAACAGCACGTTCGGGACCACCAAACTTAGTGTTGAACTTCACATCCCACTTCCCTTTAATGGTCATTACCAAACTCTCCTCACTGAAAAAGGAATAGTCAGAGATGGTTAAATTGCGTCTATTCTCCAATCTTCGCAAATTCTGAGATCTCCTCGAATTCCCTGTAATTTGTGAGTTTTCAATATTTTCCAAACTCCTCTTATCAAAAACGATAAAATAGCTCTGATAAGGTTCAAACTTCAGTTTCGATTTCCAAACATTATCGTTGAATATCAGCTTGTCCAACCTATAAGTCTTTCCTGTAATCGGATCCCAAAGAGATGCATTCTCCTGCCCCGACCTGAAACGGCACTCCACCTCAATAGGCAAATTTGTTCTGTTCGAAACAAAATAGATCTCCCAATGAATTGAAGTTTTGTGAGTATATCTTATCGACTCACTCAACTCCTCAAAATCATTAACAACATCCATCTTCTTCAACACATCACTCACCAAATCGTAGTGAGGATAGAGCTTGTCGGCCCTCTGTTCCAGAATCCTACCGCTTATTATCTTACCATTGCCATAATTATTTACAGTGCAGCTGTCATTCAGATATGAGTTGCCCCAAATCTTCTGCGCCATCTCATTCACCCGGGCATCACTTTTAGGATAATTTGCCAAGCCGGGCGATTTCACCGGAGGAATACCCATCACCACAGCACCATCTTTTATTAGCGATTCAATCTGTTCCAACAGCTCAGGGGTCATTGTCTTTACAAGAGGCAGAACCATAATTTTATACTCACCACCACCCGGAAAAACAATCTTTCCATCCTTCACAAGAGCAAGTTCGAGCTGACCGGGAGAACAGCCATCAAAATTATAGCCCCTCCTGTCGGGAATAGTATCATTACCGGTCATTGCAGAAACAGGCGGTACAAAAATATGTGGTGCACCCTCCGGAGTCAGATACAGAATATCAGCAACGGTTGTTCCCTGCTGCAAAATATATTGACATCTAGACACATAGCTGTGATAAGCACCAACCATTGGCCACCAAGTCTGATTCCTGTCCCAATGCACACCATACGGCCCCATTGTGGCACCCGGTCTAAGTGAATCTGCCAGAAACTGATTCTGAAAAGTGTGATATACAAACCTGTTTATACCGGTAGCAAAAGCCCAATCCCCCTGATTCTTCATCACCTCAGGATGCTGCCTCCAGCCCTCACCCGGATCACTCGTAAACGCCTCAGCAGCAATAATCGCACTCCCATTAATATGTCCAATCGAAGTTGCCTCTATACAGCTGAAAGCCGCATTAAAACCATACCCCTTACTCCAAAATTCACCCATTGGAATATCCGCAATCGCCCCCAGTTCAAGGTCGGCCGTCGGATTCATATCATAAGGTTCAATTGAGAAATCGAGATTATTCTTCTTCGCATAAATCCTTGCATGCTGAGCATGATTCTCCAGAACAAGCTCCTGTGCAGTCTGTCGCAAATCCCACAAGAAACGCTCACTAACCTCCCTGTTCTCAACAATCATCCCCGACACCACCGGATAGAATGGCAAGGGGTCGTACCCCCTCTTTCTTATAAAATCATACCTGAAGTTCCAACTCCAGTTCTGCGCCCCCATCTCCCAACTATCCATGTGCAGCCTCTTCAAACCACCCTTTTTTTTCCTATCGGGAAACCCGGTCCTCTTCAACAGACTACCAATAAAATAGTCCAAATGATTATTCAGCGCCTTCTTATCAAACTTATCCGACTCAAATCCCAGTCCCGGTATCGGTGCAGGTCGTGTTTGCGCACCATTGTTTCGACTCACAAATCTCATTACAACCCATTCACCCTCAGGAGCATCCCAAACCAGTCGACCCTCTTTGTCCATATTCTCAGTCAACTCGATAACCTCATCCCATTTAATCGCCTCACCCATTAGAGGAGGAAAAGTATCATTCGCCACAAAATAGGGCCTCACACCTGGTGCAGAAGTATATGGTGGACGATAATACAGCGCCTTCTCATCAATATCTAAAAGAGAATCCTTCTTCTCAAAAGATCTGAATGCCAGCACAGCAATATCTCTGTAAAACTCCTCCCAATCCTTTTGAAGTTCGGCCGGCAGTCCAAAATAGGGCCTTTTGGGAGCAGGAACCGGCAGGGTAGTGTCGATAATTTTTCCACCCTTCACAATAACCGTATCACACACAATATGTTGCATCGACTCCATTGGCTTTACCCACGGACCACCACTTCCTGTCCATCCCGGACCAAGACCCATCGATATCTCAATGCCCAGTCTCTCAGCCTCTTTCACCGCATGAGCAAACAATCTCTGCCACTCCTCACTAAAAAAATCTACATTCCCTCGCGGTACACCAACATTCACCTCCAAAAACATCAAATTGCCAATGCCGGCCTCGCTCATCGATTCAAGATCCTTTGTAATCGACTCCTCATTTATGTTTCCATCCATAAAATACCAATAAACACCCGGCTTAGCAATATCGGGTGGAGAGGCAAAATTCCTCATCATCTCTCTGATATTCTGCGAGCTGACAGCCAACGATATCAACATCATCACAGAAAAGATCAACCCCAGTCTACCTGTTTTTACAGACTTCATACCATATTAATTTAATTTGAATCCTAAAATTTGAATCCCTAATTTGTATAAACCACAAAATCCTCCATCAATCCATAATCTATCATATTGTACTCATCACCACTCTTTTGTTTATGCACAGCATTCCAGTGACCGGGACCCGCAATCCCTCTATCATCCCTGTAGTGCGGACCAAGCAAGTTCTTCAAACTGCCAACCACTCTCACCTCAACCCTGTTGTTCCCCTTTTTCAAGTGATCTGTTAAGTCGAAACTATAAGGTTCATAAGCAATTATACCAACCTTTTTGTCATTCACAAACAGTTCAGCAACAGTTCCATTCCACTCCTTAAGCTGAAGCAAATATCTCTTTTTTGTATCCTTAATCTTATAATTCTTGCTGTAAGATATATCCCACGAATAGAACGGAATAGCCTGCTTTCTCCAGCTTCCCGTTTTCAGCTCTTCAGCAGACTTCACAACAAAACCTTCCGAAACAGATTTAACACCAAAATCACCCAAAATATAAACCGGTGCAATCTCAGCATAGATGCTCATTTTTGGTCGACTCAGCTCCACAATATTCACACCCTTAGTAACATATTTGCCAATATTGTAAACACCAAAGTGAGCATCAAGCCAATGTTCACCACTGTTTACATTCACCTCTCTACCATTAATCTTCACACTCCACAACTCCGGCTGCTCAGCAACAAGCTTCATAGCATCACTCTTCAAACCCTTAAGTTTCAAATCATCCTCAATTGCAAACTCATATTTTATCTTTATGTTACCGGTTGTAAAAGTATCTCTCTCAACAATATCCTGTCTAAACTGAATAGCATGATTCCACGGGTTAACCATACCAAATCTTCTGTAAAGAATAATAGAAGCCTCAACAGTATAAAGTTTAGTATCACCATCACCATTTTTCAGCAGCTCCCCATCAACACTCACAGAGCAGAAATCAACATTCAACACATTATCCCTCATCCTCTCAATTTTCAGATTGCTCGATGCAGCAAATTCATACCTGTTCACCATCACCGGTTCAGCCTTCAAAATTTTAGTCGAGGGTACACTACTCACACTCACTCTCTCACTCACACTGTTTGTTGACGTTTTCGCTGCACTCTCCCCATTTTCATAAAACAAAATCAAACTCTCCGCCGGAGCAAGATTAATCTCAGTTGCCACATAATCACCATCCTTCACAAAATTGTAAGCAAGAAGATTACCACTGTCACCATCAATTTTAGTCACCAATTTTCCCTTCACCGAAACATTGCATTTAGCATATTCTGTAAGCGACGAATTCACAATAAATAGCAATTCACCATCTTCATAACTCCTTCTGTGATGAAACAGATTGTTACTCTCAATATCACTAAAGCTGATAATATCATTCTGCAACAACATATTTATGGCTTCACTCAATTCATCCTCAGAATAAAACTTAATAGAAGATCTGTTCTCATTCAAGAAACTCTTAAGCTCACTGCACTCCACACCATCAACCAAAGTAGGTTCAGCAAACAGAATCAGTTGCCCGCCACTAGAAACAAACCCCTTCAACAACTCGAAAGTGGCACGGTTTAAGTTCTCAGTCATAGGCGGAATCACAACCCTTGAGTAAGCCCTTCTGCCTACAACAAGCGACCCATTCGCAATCTTCCCATTATCCTTAATAATATTTTCCGAGCCCAAATCATATTCAACCTGACTCTTCTCGAGAGTAGTTACAAATTTCTGAAAGTTATTCCCCATCTCCATCAGTCTTGGGTGACCCGCAACATAAGAGAAGTAGAGCCACCCTGAGGTAGTAGGCTCAAGAACAAGAATGTCATTCATCTGCTCACCCTGACTCAGCAACATCGATAGGCGCGCAAAATAGTCGTTCTGCCACTTGTAACTGCTAAACCAAGGCGATATAGCATTAAATTCAGGAGGATAATCATACTTACGAGCACCGGTTATCGTCATATGCGAGAGATGCTGATTCATAAAATTCACACCAAGCGCATACTCCCAGTCGCCCAACCTCTTCAAATCCTTAAAAGTCACATCCCAGCCGCCACCGCCATAAGTCTCGCTCAGCGTCCTCACATAACCCATCTGATTTGCAACACTGCTAAGCTCCTTCACCGACCTCACATTCCCAAACTGAGCCTGCGGATGAGAATCGTTAAACTGATTAAACAACATATCAATACCCGGCATCTGGTGCCACGCATACATCGCCATATTATCGCCCCCATGCGACATATCAGGCCATCCATGCTCCCAGTAGTGACCGGTCCAAATCAGCCCTTTTTTCTCCGTATATTCAAACCAAGGCTTAGCCCAACTATCTATAAACATCTGAGTCAGACTCTCCATATAATTGTGGCGTACCCGTTTCCAGTCGCCCTCCATCTCCCAAAGCAGTGGCATCACACTCTTCAAATCATAACCCCACTGCTTCTCAAAGAGATCAAAAAAATAGGGGTTCCATCTAATACCGCCGGTACCGGCAATCTGCGGCTCATCAGTAAAGATACCTTTAATCTCACTACCCAATTTATCCCCAAGATGCTTCTCATAAGCACCCATTGTAATCTCCATAAACTTCTCGGTTACACCCGGATAAAGCAGGTCAACATAACTATGTCCGCCATACCAGCTCGATTTTCCCTGATATGTTTTAGAGTAGAGATAATAATCCCCCTCAATCTCTATATAGTTATTTAATTCCGAAGTTATATCCCTGTAAGAACCATCAACCTTAGCCAGACATAGATAGTAATCCTTCACATTTTCAGGCAACAGTTTAACCTTAGTCAAAGCCAGTCCGGTACCCTGATTATAAGACTCCGGCATCTGATCCGGCACCAATCCCCCTGCAAAACCGCTAGGGTAGGAGTTCTCATCATAAATCCAAATTTCAAGCCCAAGCTTTTTGGCCGCCTCAAGCGTATATTTATAAAGATCGAACCACTCATCAGAAAGATATTCAGTAATCAATCCCGGTCGCGGATGCACAAAAGCCCCACCAAAACCCTGCTCCTTCAGCTCAGCAAGCATACGGTTGATATCAGCATAAGTTACCTTTGTATTCCACACCCAGAGAGGTGCAGATCTAAACGAAACATCAGGATTATTCAGTTGCGGTTTCAGCTCTTCAAACTTCATTACACGACTTTGCTGAGAAAACAGCTTTTCTCCTGCCAATGAAACTAAAATAAGTATAAAAATAACAGAGCTCTTCAGTAAAATTCTCATCATTATAAGTCTTTCATTAGTATTTATAAATTAAATCTATGCCCAATATTTACAAAGATATATTAAATTATAACTTAAGCACGTAGGTATTTAACCTCTTTATTATTATTATTGTTGTTATTATTGACAAATTTATACAAACATTATTAAAAATCAAATAATGTCTTATCTTTGCATTTTGAATGTCGTTTTCCTACAAATTTTTAGGTATTAAGAATTAGTAAATATAATTATGATTGTTTTTTTTAAATATCTTCTTTTTTCTCAAAATAAAAAGGACTATAGAGAAATAGCATTAAAATTCAATACAACAACTCGTAATGTTTACAGACTGGCACACGGCAAAAGAGCTAAAAAGTATAAAGATTATGCAATTCTTAAAGAGCTGTCGAATCGCCAGATAATAGAGGGAGTAGTACGTGGATGATGTTATAAAATTTGTATCTTTGTAAATATACAAATCAGATACAGATTATGATAATAGCCGTAGATTTCGATGGAACTATAGTCAAGCATGAATATCCAAAAATTGGGAGTCCCATTCCATTTGCAATAGAAACTTTGCTAGAGATACAAAAAGATGGGCACAAGATTATATTGTGGACCGTTCGTCGTGGAGAGTTATTGCAAGAGGCACTCGACTATTGTGCCGAGAGAGGATTGAGCTTTTATGCTGAAAATGAAAATTACCGAGGTGAGACAATTGAGAAGTCAGAATATTCCCGCAAGTTGAAATGCGATCTTTTTATCGACGACAGAAACCTTGGGGGGTTGCCCGACTGGGGTGTAATTTATAATGTAATTAAAGCGATGGATGCAGGACATCCAAACCCACTTGCTCTTATGCACGGCAACTCAGCAATGCCGGTAGAAAAGAAAAAAAGTTGGTTTAGTCGTAAGAAATAATAAAAGCAGGGTTCAAAACCCTGCTTTTATCAATTTAACAAATTAGTCATTTATTATTTGTGAATCTTCTTTTTATTCTTACCTCCATATCCATAACCGTATCCATAACCATATCCATAACCGTAACCGTAACCATGGTGGAATTCAGCAACTTCATTAATTACAAGAAGCATATTCTTCAGCTTATTCTCAGCCATCATCCTATTTGCAAATCTAATGTTACCCTTGCTTGAGAAATCCATTCTGCAAACATAAACAGTTGCATCAGCAACCCTGTTCATCACCAAAGTATCTGTTACAAGTGCCGACGGTGCAGTATCAATAAAGATATAGTCAAACTCCTCTTTCAGCTTCTCAATTGCATCATCAAGCGAATTACGTGAAAGAAGTTCAGCCGGGTTAGGCGGAATCGGTCCCGCAGGCAATACAAATAGGTTTGGATGCAAACCCGATGGTAAAATAAGATTATTAATATTCTTTTCAAACCCCGACAGATAGCTTGTAATACCATCCTTTGAATCAAGATTCATATACTCTTTCAATCTGGGCACCCTCAGGTCGAGACCAACAAGCAGCACCTTTTTATTCAAAATTGCAGTACTAAGCGACAAATTTATAGCAACAAAGGTCTTACCCTCACCCGAAACTGTAGAAGTAAATGAAACCACCTTATTATCAGAGCCTAAAGTGAGTAGCAAGTTTGTACGAGCCATTCTGAAAGCCTCATCAATAGGCTTAGTCTCGTTCTCCTCAACCACAACCTCTATGCCCTCATCATGTTTAGGAATCTCACCCAAAACAGGCACATTGCTAAGTCTGTCAACATCAGCCCTTGTACGCAGTTTATACTGCAGCATATCCAACAGATATATAATACCGGCCGGAATCAATATTCCAAGCATCAAAGCAGCCAGCAGCAGAATCATTCTTCTTGGCGAAACCTGACTTTCAGTAACAGCCTCATCCAGCACCTTTGCACTGTTGGCCGTAGCAGCCAGTTCAAGCGCATTCTCCTCACGTTTCTGCAGCAACATCAAAAACAAACTAGCCTTAATCTGCTGTTCACGCGAAAGCTCCATAAACTCTCTCTCCTGAGTTGGCATAACACCAATACGGCCACCATAAATATTAGCCTGATTACGAGCATCGCGGCGTTTAATATTTAATCCCTTCTGAACACTACTGATTGAAGAGTTAATATTCTCTCTCAATCCACTAATCTGATCCTCTAGTCTCTTCATAGCAGGGTTGTCGGCAGTCATACTTTGCGACAGACGCTCACGTTCCAGAACCAGTCTGTTATACTCGCTCGTAGTTGCCGCAAGGTTAGGATCTTCCACTCCCACATTCGTAGGAATAGTCTTATTTAGATTACCGGTATTATTCACATATTCACTCAACGAGTTCACAACATTCAGCTGGGTCTCCACCTGTACAAGCTGCTGCTCATACTGGCTTCCCATCTGCATATTTCGCTGAAGGTCTATCTGTAAATCGCTTAAACCCTCCTGTTGCTTATAATCCTCAACACTTCTTTCTGCATCACTCAGTTCAGCATCAATAATTGCAATACGATCATTTATAAACGTTTGAGTGTTAAAAGCCTCCATCTTATTATCCTCAATAGTTTCGTTGTTATACACCTCAACCAGCATATTAAGAAAGTCTTTACCCTTTTCGGGGTATGGTGTATTTATCGAAAGATCAAGAACCGATGCCTGTTTCGATGCCTGTTGCACAGATAGGTTACTCCTATAATGTCCTATTACAGCATTTGGGTGCATAATAATCACATTCATCTCACTGTCTTCAAAACTCTTTTCCGGACGTCTGGTAAAACTTATAATTCCTTCGGGAGTAGGCATCAATGCCGGCAATGTTGTAAATACAGTATCAACACTCATTTTGTCATTTAAAAGACCCGAAACTGTTACAGTGCCATTACTCTTATTTGTTGTCATCACAAAAGAGATATTACTTTTCAGTTCGTCCAAGTCGTTTTGAGCCATACTTACAACCACAGAGCTCTCCTTGTAATTGTCGGTACTCTTAATTCTGCCACTCACAATATATGAAGTGTGCAGATTAAGTCTGTTAATTACATTACGAATTATTGAGCGGCTCTTTAAGATATAAATCTCATTTTCGATGTTAGTCACAGCACCAAGATTTCCTAGCTGCAATCCATCCATTCCTCCAATGGTTGGCTCAAATCGCTGAGCTTTTGCATCCTTAAGCACAATACTAGCTGTAACATTATAAACCGGAGTTGTATATCTCAGGTATAAAAACACTATAACCAAAGCTACTGCGATACTAAGCACAAACCATTTCCAGTAACGTGCAAATCGCATCACTATTTCTATTATAGATATTGTCTCGCCCTCAGGGAGATCTCTGTTTTCCGCATTATGCACGGAATTCAAATCAGTCATTTAGTGAAATTTGTATTGTAAATTAAAATATTCAATAGCTATATTATTAACAAACTAATGAGAAATGAGTTTACTTCATTAATATGTTAACCAACAGGCCCGCAAGTGAAATCAAAATTGAAGTTCCTGAAATCCACAGACTGGTAGCACTACCAATCTCCGAACTTTTAGCTTTAGTCTTGTTAGGCTCAACATACACAACATCATTCTGTTGCAAGAAATAAAAGGGTGAATAGATTACTGTAGGATCATTTAAATTTAAAACAATAACATGCTGATTTCCACTAGCATCCTCTCTAATAATCTTCACATTGTCACGCTTGCCATAAATAGTCATATCACCGGCCATTGCAAGAGCTTCAAATATGTTGACCTTCTCATTCATAATAGTAAAAGTATTAGGGCGGGCCACCTCACCCAACACCGAAATCTTATAATTAACAAAGCTCACTGTTACCACAGGAGGTTCCTTCAAATATCTTAACAGCAAGCCTGTAATTTTCTGTTCTGCCTCCCTCTTGGTCAGTCCACTCAGTGTAATCATACCAATAACGGGAAAGTTAATCTGTCCGTTATTATCTACCAAATATTTCTGCAATGCAGGCTGAGAGTAGGTACTTGTACCGGTAGTCAAAGCAGGCACAGTGAGGTTAAAAGGCTTCACAGCCTCGGGGTCTGTAGCTACCACAGTGATAGTAAGCAGATCCTTAGGTAAAATCTGTGCATCATACAATGGAGTTGTCTGCATATAACCGGATAGATCAATCTCACCGGCATATTTAATATATGCAACATTCTTAGAACCACTGCAAGAAACGATTGCCAATAGACTAACTGCAACTATTATATATTTGTAGAGTCTCTTCATAATCTCTAAATTTTAAATTGTAGGATGCAAAAATAAGAATAAATCGCTTATAGAACAACCACTATAGTGTATATAAAGTTTATTTTGAACTTTTTAGTGTAATATTACCACAATAAGTACCGCCACTTTTAAAAAAAAGCAGCGGTTTAAAAAACGTAACACCTTAACTATGGAGCCACTTCAAACTAAATTTACGCGCATTAGTTTTAAATAAAAATCGACTCTGAGGGCGCTTTTTAATCGTTCCGATTTTTATCATTTATCATTGACCAAATTTGTGCCCTCAGAGTAATTATTTAAAATTCCTGAGAGTGGAAAGTAAAAACACCCTCAGAAATATTAAGTAGAGTGATTAACTAAAAACATAAAACTAGAAATAACACAAAGTACACATTTATAAATTCAAGATGTATAACAACTGTGGAATTATAATAGTTTGTAGCATTAATATTCTTTAAACTTGATTAACCGAACAGGCTGAAAATCAATATATTTTAGGTAAGGTTTTGAAAGTATTTGTTTTATCAATACAAAATGGCTAATTTAGCAGATAAATATTAACTATCTATAAACCAGATAATTTAACCGGCTTAATACTAAAGTTCACTTATTATTAATATAAAATTTAGAGAAATGTTTACAATCAAAAGAAAAAACGAGCAAAAATTCAATTCAAAACTGAGAATCTTTTCAAGAACCAACAACCTTATCAGAAAACAACAACAAGCACTCTTAATAACGGCAATAGGATTAACATTCGCCTCTTGTAATTCTGAAGATACTATTAACCCACCACCTGCAAACAGTTATAACGCCACATTCACAAGCACAATAGCCAATCCTTCAAAAGATATAATACAAACAAGAGCAACAGGCACCACCTGGCATTCAGGCGATCAGATAGGAATATTTGCCATCAAAACAGGAGAAGATTTAAAAGATGAGTCGCTCTACAACAACTACAGCAACCTCAAATTTATAAATCAAACAGCAGGAGAGGTGGCCCGTTTCATTGCAGCAGAGAAAGATATACTATATCCAACAACCGGACAAAAGATCGATTTTATCGCATACTACCCTTACAGAACAGATATCACAGAGTACACATTTCCGATAGATCTCACTCAGCAGGAACCACAA
>CAYLKV010000006.1:0-9566 GCA_964384545.1 uncultured Proteiniphilum sp. | reverse complement strand
TCCAATACACGTGCAGTTGAAACAGATCCCACACTTACAGGCAGTGATAAAAGTATAATATTATCAGACAACATCACAATAACCGAACCGGATCAAATATTTCCAATCGAAATTGCCAATATAGATATTGAATCTCCACTCTATAAAGATCTCAACTTAAAAGACAACAACCATATTATAGGGCAGAAAGTAAAAATACTTTGCAAAATAAGCAGATATAAAGGAGGAGTAGGATCTACGGAAGTTGTAGATTACCAACTACTGTAACTACTGCTTACTCCATATGCGGGTATTGAGATTCAATTCTGAAGCAATAGCAATAACCATCTCCAAATCCTGAAAATATTCAGTTGTTTTATCTTCCGACAGCAGCGATGAGTAGTAATTTGGTTCAAGCAGTTTTTTGCGGTATGGAATACCTATATAAATAGATGATTTCACAAACGATATATATATTCTCTTACCTGTACGCCTCTGAAAATCAAGCAACCTCCTCATTAAAGCTGTCGACAAGATGTAGCGAGCCTCTACCTGGTCGGAACCATACACCACAAACTCCTTCTCAAACTCCGGATCCTCCAGGTGGACCAGCTCGCCATAACGTCTGTTTGCACTCTGAAAAAAGATTCCTGTCCGGCCAAACATCCTCTCAGCAGTATCAGGCAACACAAAATATTCCCCTTTGAAATCCTTGTTGAAGTCCGCCTTAAAAAACATCCCATCAAATATAGGAATCCATTTCTCAGTTGTTTTACCATTACTGTCGGTGGTCACCGTTTTATATGCAGCATGAATCTCCGAGAAGGCAATCTGAGTCTTGTCGATAGTACCATTTACAAAATCATCACCATTATATCTGTCTGGTCTCTGATAAAAGAGTTTCGATGCAATAAACTCCTGAATCGGAATATACTCTTCAGCACTATATTTTAAACTCTCATCAATGAACTTTACAATTGAACCAATTATATCATTCTTATAGCGAATAACAAATTTTCTTTTGTTTGCATGAATTGCCCCAAAGTAGTATAAGATTGTCAAAATAGTAACAATCGCACAAATAATAATTGGAACATTAGCCTTACTCTCCGTGAACCAAACACCATAAATCATCCGGTTCACAAAAAAACCAACAGAAAAAAGAATTATAAGAAACAGTATAAACAGAAGAGTCAGTCTCATGTTTTTTGCACGAGTACCAAGTCGCAGTTTATTCAGATCATGTAGCAGAGGCTCAAGTGTATCCCTGTAATAAGTTCTGAATTCACTCTCAGTTTTCATTCCTGCTATTTAAACAACGATTTAACATCAACATTTGCCCTTTCCGCTTCCGGAGTTTCAAGGAAAGGCTTTCTTATAAAATTGCGTATTGAAGCAACCAGGTTCGATGGAAACAGCTCAACACCATTGTTAAAAGCCAATATTGTAGCATTATAGGCTCTCCTCGCAGCTGATAATTGCTCTTCCACTTCATTCAGTGAAGCTTGCAACTGCAGGAAGTTAGTGCTCGATTTAAGGTCGGGATAATTCTCCACTGCAACATTAACACTATGCAGCGCCCTATTCATTTTATTGTTGATATCAATCATCTCATCGCCGGTCACACCCGGTTGCAAAGCCCTGCTTCTGAGAGCAGTAATCTCAGTCAACACACTCTTCTCGTGACCCATATATTGCTGAACAGCAGCCACAAGATTAGGAATCAGGTCAAATCTCTTCTTCAGGTAAACATCAACACTTGCAAAAGCATTTTCAGCATCATTTCGCAATCTGGTTAGTCTGTTGTAAGTAGCAACAAACCATAATAGAATAATTAATAGCGGTACAATAATAATAATGGTTGTTAATCCCATAATTCAGTAAGATTATCTTTTTTGTTAATATTTAATATAATTTCTCTCCTTTTACACAATAATTGAGTTTTCAAGAATCTAAGATAAATAATATTTTATTCTTAGTAACTATTTTTTTCAATTTTTGATAAATCCAAATTTATTTATCAAATCGTTAACCACCTGAGTAGCATCTCTACCTCCGGTTTCATGCGAAATCTCCCTGTTCAACCTCATTATCTCCATCGGATCGTTGGTCTGTGTGCCAATTTGATTCAGTTTAGCACCCATATTTTTCCAATATTTCAGATCTTCTTGTTTCTGTATATACTCACTACTGCCCGGTTTAGCAGCTGCGATATCCTGTTCCAGCTTCTTAAGCAGCATATTTTCAATCTCCTTATTTGCTTCCCTGCACTTTGCCTGCAACTTAGTAGTATTGGTCATTCTCTGATTATTTTCAATTGATGTCACCTTCACATCCAACACCTTTCCAATACTTTTCACATCTTCAGCCGACAGGTTAGAAAAATCAACATCCTCAACCAAAAGTTTAGGAGTAGAGAATGCCTCAGCATGCATCGATGTGGTAAGATTCATATCCGACTGCTTGGCACTGATATGAAATATATCGTAATAGTTCTGATTCATTGCCTGCTGCGCATCCTGCATAAACTCAAGCGCATCCACTTTTTTACCATTCTTCATGAAAAATTCAGGCTCATTACCTGTGGTTGCCGATACCGGTGCAAGGTCGAGATCCATACTCGAAGTGCCTCCACTTGATGCATTCCTGAACTGTCTGAACTTAATATCTGACATGTCATAACCCTTTGCCCTCAATGATTCAGCCATCTTAGGAATCATCACATCATAATTCTCCTGCACCAAACGGTCGAAGCTATTCCTTAACCCCCTGTCAGCCTTGTATTTAAATAGCCATTTAGCATGATAATCGGCATTCATTGAAGCTGCCAGCTGGTTCAATTCACTCTTCAAACTATTTATCTGCGCTGCATTTGCCACCTCATCCAATTGCAAAACCTTAAGTTCCTGATTTAATTGGTTAAATGATTTCACAGCATCCTCAGCCTCCAGTTTAACTCGTGATGTGCGTATCTGATCTAACAGCTCTTTCGAGCGTTGCGACGGGGTCTTAATCAGAGGTTTAAACAGACGGCTTTCCTTACCAAATATAACAGAAGCCCCTTTCGACACTGCCGAAACACCTGTTTCAAACACCTTCCCTAAAAAGTAATCAGTACCTCCACTCTTCACACCCTCCCAAATCTGAGAAGAAGTTGTAGCTCCCTTTTTTTCTCCTGCCTCGTAATAACCCTTCACAAAAGAGGCCATGCCGCCTGTTGCGGGCGACCAAAAGTTAGCCGCCTGAAAAACCGCCTCTTTAGGCCCTCCAATAAAATAACCTGTCACACCTCCATAAATAGCACCCAAAGCTTTTGTTCCATATATAGTTGCCGCCGCTTCAGCACCATATGCACCGGCAAGAGCACTAGATCCCATACCAACACTCACGGCACCGGCAGCCATTATAACCGACTGCGCCAGAAATTCATTCTCTTCAGAATCAATTATATCAACCGTAGCCATTGCATGCTCATATTCACCCGATCCCTGCAACTGCTTATTCAGTGCAAGTGCCAAAGATTGCACCTTTTCCACATTTCCCGATACCAGCACCTCACCTGTAATCACATTTTGTGCCACCCTGCGGGCAGTTGCCCTTTGCTCCGGTGGAAGGCGATTAATCTGGTGATCCACAATATAACTTGCTCTTCGGGTGGCATCTCGGCGTGCAGCATCAATATACATATCTCTAATCATCTTGTTGCGCACAAAATCCTGATACTGTGTACGAGTAACCACCAGCTCACCTGTCTGAAGTGTTGCCACAACATCCTCTTCAGTCTGCATGCTACTCTGCAAAGACAAAATGCGCATATCTATATCTGCCATCTCTTTTCTGATGGAGGCAGCCTCCTGAGGAGACTTAGCCTGTGACAATCTTTCAGAAGCCCTTTGCTTATAATCCCTTTCTCTCTCTATGTTTTCACGAATAGATTCTATAATCTCCCTGCGAGAAGCAATAGATTCCTCCTTCGACTGTCTTTCGAGCTCCAGTGAATCCTGCACCATCTTTTCTCTTGAAGATCTTTCTTCAGCCTCTTTTGCGAGTTGACTGTTCTTCTCATCCTCCTTACGCTGTTTCTTCGATTTACTCCTTGCAGCAATATCAGCTCTGATATTGTCTCTAACAGCCTCCTCAAAATCGGCTAAAGCATCATCCGGAATCACACCATTTTCAGAGAAGGAATATTGTTTCCATCTATTTGCTGCCGACCACTCAATAGCTGTCTGAAAGAAAAAGCCGCTTCGCATTATACGAGTACCGTAATTATTACAGGCAGCACGATAAGCCTCCTTGTCAGCAACCAGACCGGGATCTTTCATATCATCCTCTGTTACAGACGAGAACTCACGCAATCTGAAATAGTCGAAGGTTAGTTTTGAAATCATCACCACCGGCACTTTCGGAAAATAGGCAACAAAATCACCCTCTGAAGTAATATCAGGCTTTTGGTTAATTGAAACAGGCAAATCAAGCTGCTCCACCTTAACACTCGTCAAACAAGCCTCATCCGCCTCCATCTCCTCATCACTGCAGGGGTCAGATTCAATAAGTTCAACAGCAAAATAGTAATCCTTCTGATTAACCTTAACCTTAAACAGATACCTTAACAAAGCCTCCTTCAGCTCATCCAGTCCCGTCACCTGATAGTCGCTTCTTCTGGTTCCAATCCATGTTTCACCTAGATAAACCTCCTCTTCATCATCCTCAAATATGCGTCTGTATCGCCTGTTAGCCTCACATTTAGCATCAAAAGGATTAGGAGGATTGCCCAGTTGTTCTATTCGGTTTGCAAGCTCCAACATTGCTGCATTTAGCGACTCCAGACTACTATTATGCAGATTTGCCTCAAATACAGCACTGTTAAATGCCTCCTGATCATCCCATTCCACAGCAGTTGCAGCATCAAGCATCACAAGCTGAACTGCAGCAAAAGTTCTCAAATAGGTCTCACGAACAGCAAGAAACTGACTAATAAGAGGATTAAGCTTATTAAGATAGTCGATAATTGGCTGCGATGGATAGTCGAAAATCGGCGCCCAAGCCTGCTCAAATTTCTTAGCCTGATCTTCCGGCAAAGTACCATAAACCAGTCGCAAACCCTCAAAAGCAACCGAAACGGCAGCTTTATAGTCAAACAACGACAAATTTTCTATAGATGGTAACGGCTCGGGAATCAGTGGTGTAATACCATTATCAAGTTTGATCTCATCAGTTTTGCTCTCGTCCCACGGCATCCCTTTAGTCACAAAGTTTTTGGGAGCACAAGGATCATCAAAACTGCGGTACAAATCTTTTTTGGCAGCCAATTCAAATGGGAATGTGAATGCTGCAACAGCAAAAAGGAAGAATATAAGTACTCGTTTCATAGCATATATTCAAAATGTTAAGGCTCGGTTTCTTGGCAACTTATATCGCAAATTTATAAAAATATTTTATAAAAATACAAAAAAACAAAAAATACAAAAAATAATCATATTCAATATAAAAAAAAATGGCCACCCATTAATTGGGCGACCGCTCTTTATCAAACAGCACTAATTATTTCAATTCAATCACTCTTCCTTCAGCAGCACTCTTTTTGGCAGCCTCCAAAATCTTCACAACAATCACATTATTTTCTAGAGAGGCAAGATCCTTATCACTAACCACAATTTCGCCGCTTATAACCCTTGCGAAATAGTTAAAAGGCTCATTAGTTACAAGAGGAAAATCGGTCACCTTCACCTCCTCTTTTGGCGAGTTGCGAGTCAATCTATACTCCAAATTATTCTGATTAGGAGCCTCAATATAACCCTCTTTTCCATATATTGTAAGATCCTTCCTGTCCACCGGCCAGTTCCACGACGCCTGAATAACCGCCTGAGCATTAGGGTAGGTAAGAATAATTGTAGCCTGATCATCCACCTTAGGGTACACATCCGGCTTTATAGTCTGAATAACAGCAGTTACAGTTTCCGGCACCTCATTCTGCATCAGCCATGTCATAATATTTGCACCATAGCATCCAAAATCTGTTACAGCACCACCACCATTCAAAACAGGATCGGTTAGCCATTCAAGAAACTCCTCAGAGCAGCCAATCTCAACCGGACCCTTGTGCCCATCATTTATCCAAACCTTGTTGATGTCGCCAATAACATTATTAGCAACAGCCATATCAAAAGCCTTATAAAGGGTAGGGTACCACGATGTTTCGTAGTTCGTAAGCAGGTGAATATTATTCTCCCTCGCCAGTTTCTCCATCTTCTGAGCATGCTCAACACTTACAGCCAGAGGTTTCTCTACCATCACATGAATACCTTTTGGTGCACACACCTCAACACTCTTCAGGTGATCATATATTGAGTTAAAAGCAACCACCCCCTGCGGTTTAGTCTTCTCAACCATCGTCTGCAAATCGTCATACACAATACTCATATCAAACCCATATCTGTCGGCCAATGCCTTCGCCCTCTTCTTGTTAGGCTCAGCAATACCCACAATAACAATATCAGTTCTCTTCTTGTAATTGCTTAGAATGCCATGAACATGATCGTGCGAAAGACCATCTATACCAATTCTAATCTGAGCATCAAGCGACTGCAAACCAAGGAAAATTAAAAACGCAAAAAGCAGACTATAAAGTTTCATAATTTTTGAATTAACAATTAAGGAGTATGAAACTCAAAGATAATGTTTTTTTGTTTTGTTTATCTCACATCAACCACAAGAACCCAATCCCTAGATAAACTATATCTATTTACATATAAAGTAAAATAAATCTCTTTAATTATATGCTTTTAAATATAAATCTGTATATTTGCCCAAAATAAATGCAAATGCATATAATTATGGCTACAAGTATATCTAAGTTCATAAAAATGAAACGCAAGGAAGCAGGTCTAACTCAGGAGGAGTTTGCTGATAAAGCAGGAGTAGCCCTAACTGTAATACGAAAAATGGAGCAAGGAAAAGAGAATCTTAGCTTGACTAAAGTTAATCAAGTATTGATGATGTTTGGAAATAAATTAGCCCCGGTCAATCATAAAGAAATTGAAGAATGAGACAAGGTAAAGTGTTTTATAAAAATAATTTAGCTGGAATTATAACGGAATCAGATGATGGTGAATATCTATTTGCATATGATTATGAATATATACAAAGTTTCCCAAATCAAGCTGTAGTTTTTACAATGCCAGTATCAAATAAAGTATATCGTAGTAACAGATTATTTCCTTTTTTTGATGGATTGATTCCAGAAGGATGGTTGTTAGACATAGCCTCAAAAAGCTGGAAGTTAAATCCAAACGATAGAATGGGGTTGTTATTAGCTTGTTGTAAAAATTGTATTGGTGCTGTCAGTGTAATTAATATAGAAAATGAAGTCAATGAGTAGAAAATGTCTATATTGTTATGAAGATTTGAATATAAATGATGATTTCCATTCATCTTGTTGTATAAAATTTTTCGGAACACCACAACCTCCGGATTTAGACTATTCAATGCATGAGATTGCAAAATTAGCCAAAGAGGTTGTAGAAAACTCTGTCACTGTTCCGGGAGTACAACCCAAATTATCCTTAGGATTAATAACAGATTTTCTTAAAGACAACGGTAGATTAACAATTATAGGAGCATTGGGAGGAAATTTTATTCTCAAACCACCAAATGAAACATTTTCTCAAATGCCCGAAAACGAGCATCTTACTATGAGGATGGCTCAGATTTGTGGAATTAGTGTGGTACAATCTTCATTAATACATTTGAAAACAGGAGAGCTTTCATATATAACAAAAAGGATAGATCGAACTGAAACATTAGAAAAAATCCATATGTTAGATATGTTACAAATATTAGAAGCATTTGATAAATATAAAAGCTCAATGGAAAAAATAGGCAAAGCGGTTGCCGATTATACATCCAACACACTGCTAGATTTATTGAGGTTATTTGAGGTTACTGTATTCAGCTATCTTACCGGTAATAATGATATGCATTTAAAGAATTTCTCTTTAATTCAGAACAACGAGAAATGGGATCTGTCTCCGGCATATGATTTATTAAATGTTTATTTACATATCCCGGAAGATACCGAAGAGATGGCATTGACTATCAATGGTAAAAAAAGGAAGCTTTCAAAAACCGACTTTATCCATTTAGGTAAAAAGTTTCAATTAAATGAAAAACAAATTGAAAATAGTTTTGTTCGTTTTGTTAAATCAGAGGGTAAATTGAAGAATGAGATAAAGCGATCATTCCTTTCTCTTGAAAATCAATCAAAATATTTAGATTTATTAGAGAGCAGATTGGTTATCTTTAAGTAATAAATTACCTGTTTATCTCACATCAACCACAAGAACCCAATCCTTCTGTTTTTCATTAGGAGGAGTAAAAGTCTGAACACCTGTTTTGAAACTTTTTCTAATTTTATGATACTTCCCGTTTGCGGGATTAAACCAAGATACCTTTTTGCGACCCGCCATCAGTTTATCAAGGTCGATATCAATAGGTTTAGACTGAGGAAGATATATCAAAGCGTAACTGCCCTTACGGTTTCGGGTTGCAATAATCAGGTCGGTATAATCCTTACCTCTATCCGAAACAATCAGCGAATTATCCTCAATCCTGTCGAAATCAGAGTGAGAAAGCATCAATCTCTTTAAATGGCGAACCTGATAAGCGCCAACCGACTCAATACCCTTTTTCCACCCAATAATAGTATCACCAATCGATACAGGAGTATTTTTGGATTCGGGATTATAAAACTGCCACACCTGACAATGACCGTATGCAGCACCCGCACCACCTGCAAAAACACCCCTGTAAGTTCGAGCCCTCACATCATAATCGCTAAAGAAACCGCGACTCTCTCTTGTCCATTTTCCATCCCAAATATTAACAGGATGATCCTCATAACAAGGCTCCAAATCCATCATCGGACGATGAGGCTTCACTTTAAGTCCCTCACTTATAACATCCCAAGCTTTAGCAGCGCGGTTGCCATGACTACTCTGCAACGAATGCATATCAAGCCAATCCTCATTTGGGAAAAAGGCAGTGGTTGCAGGCGATGAAGTGTGATAAGTTATAAAAACATCACCATTATATGTCTCCTCAATCGCTTTTGCCATAGCACGCCAAACCGGCCTATCGTCATGTTTTTTACCATCACTCTCATAAACAGCCTGACGGTCGCCACCCAATATCCAAACTATATTCCAATCATCCCTATATCTCTCAGCCAGCCTCTTGGCGTAGGTATAGGCAGCATCCGGGTTATTCTTAAATATCCTCGGGCCTTCACCCCACAAACTCGCCACTTTATCACCCCAAGTGGGAAGAAGTCCAATATACAACCCCCTCTTCGCAGCCTCTTTCACCACAAAATCAACATGATCCCAATAGTCATACTCACCCTCAACATTAGGATTGTTACCCGGAGTAGTGGCCCATTCCAAAGATTCAAGATCCTTAAAAGGAACAGAGCCATATCTGTTAGGCTCGCGCAAACCATTCAGCTCGGCAAGTGCAACAGCCATAATAACATTAAACTCCTGCTTTTTTCTGGTATCGAGATACAATTTCACCTCATCTCTGTTGAG
>CAYLKV010000005.1:105101-105304 GCA_964384545.1 uncultured Proteiniphilum sp. | reverse complement strand
CACATACAAAAAGCTTATAGAACTCAATAATGGGGATAAAATGCTGTCAAAAGGAACAATCTCTCTTCAGAGTGAAGGTCATCCTGTAGATTTTAGAAAGGTTGAGATAATGATTCTTGAATAACACTATTTATTTCATTACTGATTTAGCTATACCAAATCCATACTTTCCATCTGATGTAAGTAGCCCATATTCAGTTGGT